>CAWJYY010000016.1:0-15313 GCA_963847165.1 uncultured Pseudomonadota bacterium | reverse complement strand
GGAATCCGGCCATCAGCAGCCCATTGGATCACACGGATTTCTTAGCGCATCCAGCCTCGTCCGATCCCACGCGTCTCGGGTGGCGCGATATATTCCCAACACCGTGCTGGCTGCCACTCCGGCCCACACAGAGCAGGGGCGCAACGGTCAGGCCGTGCAATGCGATCACGCCAGTCAATATGACCGCTCCCTCTGGCGGGGACACGAACGTCACCCCAACCAACACCAAAGCGAGAAGGCGCACGAAACTGCTGAGCGCCACCTTCTCGCCCCTAGCCTTTTCAACATGCCGCCGCAGCACTTGCTCGATCGCCCACACAATGATGAGCAGCTGCAGAATTGAAGTTAAGCCTTGGGGCTGCATCGGCGCCGTTAGACGGTCCGTCCGCCCCGCCGAGGCGGACCTGGAGAGTGGAGCGTATAATTTGCTGCCGCATATTTTTTCGAGGGCAGCGCCCGCCCCATTTTATAAGCTTTCTATATGCGTCGCGCACACAACACGTCCCGACGCACATGCGCTCTTGACATGACTCTGTAATCTCCCGGCCACGAACGTGTTGCGCCAGCAAAGGCGCAATGAGCTGGCCGGCCTCGCATCCCGCATTTTGCACAAGTGGAAAGATGTGCTGCTCTTCACGCGGGGCAAATTGATGGTCACAACTGGCGAGTGCTCTGCATCGATTGATCCGTCAGCCCTCTTCCGCAGCGGGCCAAGCGACGGAAAGTAAAACGCGACGCCTCACTCGAACGCACTTTCTTCGGAAACGAGTTCTTGCCGCCGCAGCCAGTCGAGCACGCTGCTGTCCTGGTCAGGGTCTTCGATGAACCGCGAATATGCGTGGCGTGGCGTGCCATTAGCTCTTTAATAGCAGAAAGGACCAATGTCTGCATTGGGCCAACGTCCGCCCAGCCTCCGATTTTGCATGAGTTTGAACTCAGCCGCCAAGCCGACGTTCGCGCCCGCACCCTGCCTGAGGCCGGACTTCGTAGAGTAGGGATGTGGCGCGGTAGCGTTAGACCGAGCATAGCTGTTGCCGCCCCTTTCGTTTGGCGGCGCCTTATTGGCTCGATCGTATCTCCGTTTCCACATCCCCCTCATCGAACCGGACGTGCGGATTTCCCGCATCCGGCTCTCGGACAAGACGTCACGCACGATGGCCTGCGCGTGCGACGCCATCTGCAATTTCCGGACACCATTTGGAGTTTCCTAGGTTGCCCAATCTCCGGGTCCTTCTTCGCTTAGTGCGTCTGTCCTGAACTGAGGCCCCTTCCCTCCACCGGAATTACTCGGCTTCACCGGTACTACGAGCCTCTCCGTCACCCCAATGCGCCAAGCCTGTCCCTCACGGGCGTCTTGTTGATCATCGCTGATCACGCACTGGGGCTTCCCGTGTTGCGCGCGCTTTCCTTGTGTACATGCTGCCGCCAGTACCCCGGTGCAGCGAACGGATGTGGTCTTGCTCGTGCATCCGTTCGTGTCAGCCTTCCCCGGTTCGGCTGCCGGGTCGGCCTGCACATTGTCCTTTTCGAGGATTGCTCAGCGTTCACTCGCGTTGCGGCCTGCACACTCGCACGGTCACCAATGTTGTGACCGCTATCCGAAGGCTTCAGACATTTCGTCTCCTCCATGCCTGCTCCGGTTGCTTCCGGCTGGAGCGTCTGCCGGGCGGGATTTACACCCGCTGGAAAGCGCCGCCTTTGCACGGCGCACGCCGAAAGCGGTCGCAGCGTATAGGTTTCACCCATGAGCAATCGGAGCCAACCCGATGACGAGCTAAGCGCCGACGTCCGCGAGGCCGAAAGGTTAGTGAGGATGAGCGACGTCGAGCTCTCCGCATGGATGGTGCGGGAAAGCTTGCCCGCCGCGGCGGCGACAGTCCGGCGGTTTGTCAACGCTGCGTTCAGGCTAGACCAACAGAGCCCCACCAGAGTGAAGCCACGGCAGCAGTTTGAGGATGTCGCGCTGATGAATTTGTTCATGAAGGCTGCGGCGCGAATTCAGAATGCCATGCCGACGCATCAATCCTCCAGGGAGCAATAGCATCGGGCTTGACCAAGCCGGGCCGATCCATCGGGCGTCCGTTCTCCGCTGGCAACTGGTCGTTCGCACCTGCACCTCGCGAGCGACTCGAACTCGCCGATGGTAGTCGTCCGCATGCCACTTTACGGCGCAGCCGTTGGTGGCCAGCCGAGTCACTCGAGCAAGCGTCCAAAAACTGAGGCGCTCGCGTGCTGCGCGGCAGTGAAAAACGCTTATTGGAAACCAGTCAAGTGCACGACAATCGGACCGGACGCCGCGCCTGTCGCCAATTGGCTTTCAACATGAATCCTTTGCGACGTAAGTGTCGCTGAGGGGGTGCCGAAACTACAACTGCTCGAAATCATCCGATGCTCCCGCGTTGCTGCATCCACAGCGCTTCCAATAGCTGCGCTCTCGTTTGCGGTTAGCCCTTCGACCGATGTATTTTGCTGAGCGCTCAGAGTAAAGTGTGCGCGCATGAAGGCCTTGGGGTCGCGGCGAATTTCATCGTACAGCTCGTTGCCCTGCTGCTGACTTGCCTGCTGTAGGATCGCATTCAACGTAGCCGTGGTGAGCGGCGGTTTTCCGCTCACTCTCGCTTGCGACAAAACATGGCCGAGAACCTGGGCATTGGCGGCAGCGACAAACGTTCCGCTTGCCACGACAGCTCCAGCCGACGCCATCAGCAGCATATTCCGCCGGGTTTGCTCAGACTGTGCGGTCTCTAGGTCGGACATTTGGGCCTCCAACAGGAAACGTAGCGGGCGTCTCTTGGCGCTGAGGGCGGGCCGCCTACGACCAAATTGCGCCGTCGGTCAGACGAGCGTAATCTGCCGACTGCACTTCGGTCCAGTGGCTTATGAACATGCGCGCCGATGACACGCTTGTAATCCAAGTCCTCGACCAGTTGTGTCGATCCGTCGACATTGGAATTGATCGCAACAGCGTCCAATTGGACATGCATCTTGGCGACGATCTTGGTCTAAAATCAATGGATGCGGTCGCCATCGCGTTGGATATGGAACTTGGGTTCAATATCCACGTCGAAAATGAGGATCTGGTGGCGCTGCGCACCGTCGGCGACGTCGTCGATCTCGTTCGAAATAAGCTCGAAGAAAATGCGAAGGGTACGAGGCCGGCGCCGTGAGGCGCCGCGTTGTCATTACCGGCGTCGGCATTGTCTCCTGTTTGGGCAACACATTCGATCAGGTCGCGTATGCATTGCGCAATGGCGAGAGTGGCATCCAGGCAATGCCCGAATGGGCGCAATATGGGCTCTTCAGCCTGGCGGCGGGCAAGATAGGGAACATCGAAGAGAAGGTAGCCGACGCCAAAATACCACGCGCGTTAGTGCGCGGTATGTCCGACGGCGCGCTTTATGCTTCGCTTGCTGCAATCGATGCGGTGAGCGATGCCAAGCTTGACTCTGAGCGATTGCAATCGTCCAGAACGGGCGTCGCCATAGGTAGCGCGGCGGCCAGTTGTGATGCGTTCTATCAGGCTGGCAAACAGCTCTATCAGGGTGATGTTCGCCGCGTTGATCCGTTCACAGCGTTTCGCAGCATGTCGAACACAACCTCAGCCGCTGTGGCAAACGTGCTCAAGGTCGGTGGCCGTAGTTACTCGCTCGCATCCGCGTGTGGCACTGGCTCGCACAACATCGGTCACGCATTTGAGCTGATCCAAGACGGTAGAATGGATTGCATGATCGCAGGGGGCGGTGAAGAACTTAGCCCGATGCTGGCCACAGCGTTCCAAGCTTTGCGCCTTGCGCTGGCGACAAAGTACAACGACCGCCCCAAAGAGGCTTGTCGACCCTATGACAAGAACCGCGACGGCGTGGTGTTGAGCGCAGGCGCGGGCATCGTCATTCTTGAGGCGCTGGAATACGCACTTGAGCGCAATGCGCAGGTGCGGGCCGAACTTCTTGGGTTTGGCGCAAACTCCGAAGGCTACGACCTCGCCGCGCCACAACCTGAAGGTCTCGGCGCCGCTCGTTGTATCGAGATGGCTCTTAGGGAGGCTGGCCGGGGGGCCGATGAGGTCGACTACATCAACACCCACGGCACGGCGACGAATGCCGGCGACATCGCCGAGATCAGTGCGATCAGGCGGGTCTTTGGCAACGCTATTCCCGCCATCTCCTCAACCAAATCAATGACGGGCCATTCGTTGGGCGCTTCCGGCGCGCATGAGCTCATCTACTGCATCGCCATGCTGCAGAAGGCGTTCCTGGCGCCTTCGATCAACATTGATGAGATTGATCCCCTGTTCGCCGACATTCCAATTGTTCGACACGCTACTGACCGGTCGGTGCGGATTGCTGTTTCAACCAGTTTTGGCTTCGGCGGCACCAACGCGGCGCTCGTGTTGAGAAGATACGTTCCGACTTTGTAGCGCCTTGTCGGGCGGAGATCCCACATGGTGTTTGACCGGGGCGCCAATGTCCGAATAGGTCATTGCAGCTTCAAGCCATCATGCAGGACGACCCCGAGGTGTTTAAGATCACTGATTGCACCAGCGGTGTTGAGGCGCACGAAGCCGCCCACATCGGCGTTGTGAAAATCAACTCGCACCGGGCTGTCGATTTCTTTCATCGCCAGCGTCATAGCACATCACGTCACGACCCGGCCAACGTCACAAATGGCCCGCCTCACCCAATCAGCATTTTCGCGGAACGGCGGCCCTGCTCCAACCGCGTCGCTCATGGTGTTCGCTGGCTACGGCGCGACATCGCCGCTTCCAGTCGCTCCCGACTGACAGCCCCGCTTAGGGCTCCAACTCAACGAACATTGGCGAGCGGGGCGCGCCACGCTGTGTATCAGGATCATGGCTGAACCGAACGCGTCGTCCGATGAGTTTGTTGCGTGAGAATTGGCGTCCGCGACTGCGCAACGGCACTTCGAACGGCTCGGGCCAGTCAGGGTGGAAAATTACCACCGCAACCACCACGCCCCCGCGCTCCACAATGCCGACGGTCTCCTACGAGTTCGACGCCTCTTTTGGGCATGGCTCTCCCCGACCTCATCGATTGGAGAACGTGCTGGCCATGGGACTTAATCCGAGAATTGAAGTGAAGGTCACGCAATTTTTGCGACGTAGCGGCCATTTCACCAAAAGGCGTGACCAATCCACTTTGGTAGCCCAGCAAATGCTGCCCGTACCGGCGCGCTATCGCCGGTGGCGGTCATCCCGATTCACCTCACCTGCTTTCGCCAGGATCGCTCCGGCCTGGTCCTCCTCCCTTTCTAAGATATTTGGGCTGATCAGGCGCGGCGGCTGGTTACACTGGGACTATGGGGTTTGTTACGTTTGTCGCCTGCACGGCGCTCCTAGTTGGCCTGGTCCTTATCGTGGCCCTTGGCCTAGCTCATCGCGCACGCATCGACGCGATTGCGCGCCTCACTAGAAGTCGACGATCCTGAGGACCGCGGCAACCGCGAATCGGCTCAATTGCCCCAATCAAGGCGCGCTGGCGTGTGGCGTTCGCTTCGGCTCGATGTCGCCGGAACCTGCCATTTGCGCCCCCGGAGTTGACGGTGCCGCACCTCGGCATGGCCGCCTCCAACGATCTGCATTGGCGTCCAACCGCCTCTTCGCTAGCATGTGCGTGTCCTGTCGGGGCGTTTCATGAAGAAGATTGTTTGCATTGCGGCGTGGTTCCTCGCGGCCGGTTCAGCGCTAGCGCAACCGGTGCCTCAAGGACCCGTGACTGGCGAGCAAATCTACAGCATGGCGGCGGCTCGTCTCGATATCAACCACGACAATCGCATCAGCTCTGCGGAGTGGCGCAGCCTGACCCACGGTACAGATTTCGGCACTCACCTCACCCAGCAAGGAGAATTCAATACCTACGACACAAATCGAAACGGGGTCATCGAGGGCGGCGAAATCACCAACGCCGTCGGCCACGTCGTCGATGTGGTGATCAGCGAATGCGACAACAATTTCGATCAGGTCTTAAGCGAGCCCGATGAACTGAGCTGTCTCGCCCATTACCTCCCGCCAGAACAACACGCGCAGACCGCCGGCGCGGCGCCGAGCCAAACAAGCGCGCCGCGCGCGGGCGGGCCGAGTGCGACCCTGCGCATCGAAGCGAGCCTGCGCGTGCCAGGTCCAGGGCGTATGTTCACGCCGGTCGCCAATACGCCCGTATATTTGTCGTCTCGAGACTTGGAACAGACGCTGGCCGCGGCCGGCCTCACGCGGCCGAGCCCGGTCGGGGCGTGGCTGATCGCGTGCCAGGCGCAGGCGAGCTCAGTTGCGTGTCAGCAGGGCGTGACGGCCGTGCGCGGCAACGATCCGGCGGAGCGCGGCCTCACCGACGCGCAAGGCCATTTCACGTTCAGTTCAGCCCCGATTGGCCATTACTTCGTCGTGGCCATAGGCAGCCTAACGCCAGGCCATACCTTCATCTGGTGCGTTCCGGTCGACATCCATGCCGGCGACAACGAACTGACGCTCGCCGGGCACAATCTTTACGTCGACCCGGCCGCCCCGCCGCGATGAGGCAAGCGGTCTCGAGAATCTCTGCGACAGTGCCGTAAGACCGCAGCGACCCATTGGTGCTCCGCACGACGGCACTTGCGGTCGGCGCCGCAGCGGCTTTGCGCCATGCTTTGGGCGCGCGTCGCGCAAACAGCCGCGATTGCGGTTGCGGCGACCAATGGCTCGCACATGCATCATGTGCTATTTTACCAACAGCGCAGCACTATCCAATCGTTTTGACGGCCCCGACGCTGACAGACGCTCCATCGGCGTTGCACTCGACCGGCTCCGGTTGGCTCGTCATACGCTATCACATCCGCTAGAGAGACAGCGTTCGACGAAAGACGGGCGAGAAGCCAATGCGAACGCCGATCCTTTTAGCATTGCTCTTGGCCGCTTGCGTCCGGGTGCCAGGCGCCGCACCTACGAACACGGCCTCCGATCCGCGCGCGATCTATCCCACAGCGTCAACCGCCACGAGCGCTCCGGCCATAGAACCGACCAGCTTTGGCGCGGAGTTGCCGCCGCTCGCGCGCGTCGTTGCAATTACACGCCGGGCTCATGAGGAACTTCGAATTCACAACGGATTCTTGAATGCCCTTAGTGAAGTTCAGCAGTGCTATCGCTCACTGCGACGCCATCCGGAAATTGAAAACCGAGTGTACTGCTTGCAACTGGACGAGATTGCCTGCGGCAATGAAGTCATGACGGATTACAGTTTCCGTCGCGCCGATGAGCGCTACAGCGGCTATCTCACTGAAGACAACTGCGAGGCGCGGCAGGAGGCAAACGCGCCGCCATTTGGGCGCGCACCCAATACGCAGCTAAGCAGAGCGCAGCTGCGCCGCGACCTTGAGACTGCCAACGAACAGATTGAGGAGGAAAATCGCAGAGCGAGCCCGAAGCGAGCGGCCATTTAGATGGGGTGGACGCCCCCCAACGGCATCGATGTGCCAAAGTGGAGGTGTTTCGCACCACTTGAGGGAGGCGTCCGTGGAGAAAGTTAGCATAATCGGCCTGGATATCGCCAAGTCTGTTTTTCAAGCGCACGGGGCCGACGCTTCTGGCGCTGTCGTTTTCCGCAAGAAGATCTCTCGCGCTAAGTTGTTGGAATTCTTTGCGTCACAGCCGGCTTGTCTGGTGGCGATGGAAGCTTGCGGCGGCGCCCATTATTGGGCCCGCGAAATCGCCAGGTTCGGCCATGAGGTCAAGCTGATCGCACCGAAGTACGTCAAACCATTCGTCAAACGCCAAAAGAACGACGCGACTGATGCGGAGGCGATCTGTGAGGCGGCCACGCGCCCGACCATGCGGTTTGTGGCGGCCAAGAGCGAGGCCGCGCAAGCGAACGGCCTGGTCTTCCGCACGCGCGATATCTTGGTCCGCCAACGCACTCAGGTCACCAACGCGGTGCGCGGCCATCTCGCCGAGTACGGTCTGGTCGTCCCGCAAGGAGCTGGCCATTTTCACAGGCTCGTCGCGCAGCTCGAGGATTGCGCGTCTCCCCTTCCTCAAGAGGTTCGATCGATCTTGGCGCTGCTGACCCAGACCGCCGTGGCGTTGGATGAAAAGATATCCCTGCTCGACAAAGAGATCGCGCGGCGCACCAAAGAAGATGAAGTCGCCCGCCGTCTCATGACTATTCCAGGAGTGGGTCCAATTACTGCGACCGCGATCGCAGCGCTGGCGCCGCCGGCGACGACGTTTCGGAAAAGCCGAGACTTCGCCGCCTGGGTCGGGCTTACGCCATTGCAGAAATCGACCGGGGGCAAGCAGAAGCTTGGCGCCACCTCAAAGATGGGAGAGCGCACCATACGTCGCTTGCTCATCACCGGCGCCGCTGCCGCGATCCATCACGCGACGCGCCGAGGACTGTCGCCGACAACCTGGCTCGGATCCATGCTTGCGCGAAAGCCGCGCATGCTGGTGACCGTGGCGCTCGCCAACAAGATGGCGCGCATCGTCTGGGCGCTGCTGGTCAAAGGTGAGGACTATCGAGCTCCGGCGAGCGCAACGGCGTAACGCTGATGCGCAACCCGCGAGGTCGTTGAAGGCGTAGAGGTGGTCAAAGGAAAATATGGCGCAACAGTCGATGAGACGAGATCAGGAGAACCAGTCTGGCCCTACGTGCGCAAAAGCACGCTATTTTGATTTGGACCTGATCTTTGAACTCCCATACGGGCCCGCGGCGTATCTACGGCCGCATCAGAGGCCGGACAGAAGGCTGCACCCCGACTACGCGCGTCAAATTTTTCCGAAGATTTCTCTTGCGCTTTTGGGGGCGTTCTCTAATCGCGGGCTCCACGTCAAGGCCAAATGTTCGAATTCGCACTCGAGGGCTTCGTTCTCTTCGCAGTCGACATGAAGCCGCTGCACAATCCGGTTCGCTGAATTCGGGTCTTCCAATGTCCACAACGTGCTTGGATCGACGGATCTGCACTCGGCCCCTTCGCGGAATGATCCCAATCCCTCGCCTCGAGTAGCGAGCTCTGCGCCGCCTTGGCGGTTATCTCCGATCAGGCAGCAATCGCAGCTGGTAACGCCGCGTAGGGTTTACCGCTGCGCCAGACCGAATGCATGATCACGGCGAGCTTGCGGGCGAGCGCGGTGCGCGCTTTCTTGGGACCGGATCGTCTTTCCAATGCTAGTCCCCACGCACGCAGCGGTGACGCCTTTCGGCATCGTATCAGAAGCGAATTCGCCGCCTCTACTAAGACGGTTCGAACATAGGCGTCCCCACACTTGGAGATCTCGCCTAGTCGGTCGACGTCGCCGGACTGATGTTGCTTCGGCGCCAAGCCGAGGTGGGCGCCGACTGCCCTCGATCGCGCGAAACGTTCTGGCGTGTCGATGGCGCCCATGAACGCCAGGGCGCTCACATAGCCGACGCCGGGGACGCTCATCAGCAAGCGGCACTCAGGCCGCGTCTTCGCGATAGCGAGCAACTGCTTATCGAACGCAGCGACCTGGCTTCGCAAATGACGCCAGGTGTCAAGCATCGGCGCCACAATTGATTGCACTTCAGGTCGATCGAGCACGAGTTCTTCGACGCGAGTTCGCAAACGCCGTCCCGCGGACTCCAACAACAACCAAGCCAAAGATCTTCATCACGCCACGAATATGGTTGGAGACGCGCGTCACCATCCCGACAAGCTGCGCGCGAGCGCCCAGAACCGCGCGCAGCTGATGCGCTGTGTAGGATTTCACGTGGACGGCGCGATACCACCCCGTGCGGACAAGCTGGGCGAGCGCCTGAGCGTCATGCCGGTCATTTTTATTGACCTGCGCGGCCGCCATGACCGCGTGGGCATGGCGCGCTTCGATACAGATCATGTCCACACCGCCGGCGCGCAGCGCATGCACAAGCCATGGCGTCAGCGGACCGGTCTCGATGCCTACCCGCGCATCCACTCCGGCCTGCGTCCGAATTATTTCGGCGAGAATTATCGGATCAGTCGTGCACTTGCCGCGCCAAACGCGTTTTCCATCTGCGCCGACCACGCAGATATGGGTCAAGCGCTGAGAAACATCCAAACCGACGAACAACGACATAACGACCTCCTGGAGCTTAGACTCACTCTCGCGAGCCAGCTCAGAATGCCGCTAGAACGACGGGGCTGCCGCGATTACAGGATGTCCACAGATGGGCCAGACCGCGCCGTAACGCCGATTTCGCCGAGTGGCAGGGTCGACCGAAAGCAGCCGTCCGACCCACATGCTGCAAGGCGGCGCGTTCTCGCCGAAACGAGACAGATGGACAGGCGGTGCTGGGGCGGAATTGATCCTTTGCGCACGTCCGAAGAACCTCCAATCGCATTGCCAAACGATGTGGACGAGCACCCGCATACGAACCTACTGAGTTCGGTTGTACGGCGTGTATCCTTCCCAAGCCCAAGGCAGATTGGTCGGACCGAATAGGCTTTCGATCAGTGGCACGAAAATCCCCTCCGCCCGAACGCTGTTAGACATGAACACGATACAATCGCGGCGTGGCGCGACACAGAGCGCGTAATTTGCCGTCTGGTCATTGTGACCTTCCTTGAAGAAGGCATGGCCGTATGGCGTTTCGAATACTCCCCAGCCTACGCCGTAGCCGAGGCGAATTGCGCTCCAATCCGCCCGGTTTTCGCTAAGCGTAGGAAACTGCGTCGCACTATCGATGCTAACGCTCAGCCGGATCATTTCGTTGCGCGACGCCGGCGCGAGCCCCTCTCCGCGCGCGACGCCGGCAAGGAAATTGGTCCAGTCCGCAATCGTCGTATCCAAGGACCCTGCCGCGCTGACATTGTCGCGGTGGTCATGAGGCGTCATAGCGCCGTTAAGCCCATAACCTTGTGCCAGATTGCCGGCGAAGTCATCACGCCACTGCAAACTTGAGCGCGCCATACCGAACCGGTCGAATACACGCCGCTGCATTTCGTCTCGCACGTTGAGGTGCAGTCCCTCTTGTAGCACAAACTGTGCGAGGTAGAGCCCCTCCCCAGAATAGCCGTAACGCGCGCCTGGATCGCGGTGGAAATGCAGTTTGTGATCGTCCTCAAGCCAGCGCAGATTGGCAAAGCCTGTCGTATGGTTGAGCAACATCCGCATAGTGAGGCGCCGCCAGCGCTCGTCGCCCGCAAGGTCAGCGTAGTTTTCATATTCCGGTAGCGGCTTCGCCAAGTAGTCCGCGATGGGTCTGTCCAAATCAATGCGACCTTCGTCGACCAATTGCATTACCATGTAAGCGAAGGTCGCCTTGGTGAGCGAGGCGCCGTACATGATTGTGTCAGTCTGCAGCGGTAATTGGTTCTCGATATCGCGCATGCCATAGGCGCGCACATAGACGACGCGGCCGCCTCGAATAAGTCCGACGGCCAATCCTTTGACATCGTTTGCGCCCATCAGGCGTTCGACCGTTGCATCAATGACCCTGGGTGTGAGCGCACGGCCATCAAGCGTTGAAATGGTGGTCGGTCGAACGCTCGCGCAACCAGCCGTCAAACACGCCGCGAGTACACCGGTGGCTATTCGTCTGAGCGTTAATCCGCATGCGAGGGGAATAAGATCGGTGAAGACCGTTTCGAAGCTGACCACGTTTCAGATTCCTTTCGCCGGCGTTCGCTCGCTCTCAATATGCCCGAAAAACCGCGCTGAAGAGCGGGCGCTCTATTCTACTCATCGACCGCTGACAGCGGGCGGGCCACCTCTTCGAGGGGCGCCGCTCAGCGCGCACGCCAATCATGACCGTAACAATCGCGGCAAGCACCATAAGGCCCCCACCAAGCAGATACCCGGACAGGATTTGACTCCGGTCGCCGGATTCAATCAGCGCGCCAAACAGCGCTGGGCCTCCGATGCCGCCGACCGCTGTCCCGAACGCATAGAAAAGGCCAATTGTCATGGCGCGCGTTTCCAACGGAAAGCTCTCGCCCACGGTCAGATAAGCAGCGCTTGCGCCCGCTGAAGCAAAAAAGAAGACAACACACCACGCCGCTGTTTGCGTCACTGCTGTCAAGAGTCCCTGCGCAAACAACGCTCCGGTTATCGCCAGCAGCACGCCCGCCAGCGCATAGGTGCTCGAGATCATGGCCTTACGCCCAACGCTGTCGAATAACGGCCCCAACAAGAGGGGTCCAAAAAAGTTGCCCGCAGCGAAAGGCAACATGAACCAGCCGATATTCCGATCCGGCACAGCGTAGAACGTGGTCAAGATCAGGGCGTAGGTGAAGAAGATCGCGTTGTAGCAGAATGCTTGAGTGGCCATTAGCGTCACGCCAAGCAGCGTTCTCTTCGGATATCTGGTGAGCAAGACACGCGCTACCTCGCGTATGCCCACAGGCTTGTGCGGGCGCAAGCGCATCTCGGCCAAATCATGATGCTGCAGTGAAACGCCATGCTGACGCCCGACGCGGCCTTCGATCTCATCGACAATGGTCTCGGCTTCATCAGCGCGTCCGTGCGTGATGAGCCAACGCGGGCTTTCGGGAATGTAGCGGCGCACCCAAATGATCACGAGCGCCAAAATGCCGCCGATGACAAAAGCGAGACGCCAGCCGATGTCCTGCGGGACCAGCGCTGGGTTAAGCACGATGAGCGCGCCGATCGCGCCCATACCCGCGCCGATCCAGTAGCTACCATTGATTGCGAGATCGACGAACCCGCGCCGCCGCGCCGGCACAAGCTCCTGTATGGCGGAGTTCACGGCGGCATATTCGCCGCCGATGCCCATACCGGTGATGAGCCGGAAGAAAGCCAAGGACCAGAAATTCCAGGCCAATCCACTGGCGATCGTAGCGAACAAATAGACAAGCACGGTGATGAAGAAGAGCCGGCGGCGGCCCCAGCTATCCGTGAGCCGCCCGAACAACAGCGCTCCGACCACCGCGCCTGCGATGTAGGCGCTGCCGAGCAGACCGATTTGCGTAGCCGTGAGCGACAGTCCTCTCTCGATCGCCGGCGAGAGCGACCCGACAATGGTCACTTCAAGACCATCGAGAATCCAGGTTACGCCGAGTGCAAACACAATCAGCGTGTGAAAATGCGACCAGGGCAAGCGATCGAGGCGCGCAGAAACCTTCGTCGAAATGAAGTCCATCGGTGTTTATGTCCCGCCTATCGCTGCCTGTGCAACCAACTCGGCTCCACCGACGGTGGCGCAAATGCGCCGCGTTCGGCGGCAAAGCCGTGTTCAACCCCTGCTATTTCGACTGCGTCGTATGTTCCGTCCAGGGCACGACGTATACGCAGCGGTGAGAGCGCCTTCGAGACGCTGCGCGAATCGTTGCTGGAGGCGGAATATTGTCAGCACCAATCGTACATTTCGAAATCGGCTCGAAGGACTCTGCTGAGCTCTCCAAATTCTACGCTGCGGTCCTGGGCTGGAAGTTCCAGCCGGCCGGCGCGGCCGCCGTCGTCGACAATGACGATGCAGGCGGCCCCTCCGGCATGCTCAATGCTCTGGGTCACCCTCCCGACAACTACGTGATCCTCTATGCGGAGGTGAGCGATATCGAAGCGGCCATCGCGCGCGCTGTCGATGCGGGTGGATCTAAACTCGTCGGACCGGCGCCGTTGCCCGACGGTAGTCGATTTGCTTGGGTCAAAGACAGCTGGAAACGTGCTCGGGATGCTCACGCCAAAACCTTGACCGCCGACGCGAGCAATCAATGACTGTCAGTGTCTGCTTTGGGCCGAGGCTGTGTGAAAACCGCAAATCACTTTAAAATTCTGATCTCCTGAGGCGGAGGTCGGCAATGAGCGGTTTTGTGGAGGGCGTTCCGCGTGATCAGGTGACGCTGTTTCCGGACTGCCTCGATGATTTCGTGGGCGCAGACAGCGCCGTGCGGGTGGTGGATGCGTTTGTTGAGAGGCTCGACCTTGAGGCGCTGGGCTTCAGCACGGAAGCGGCAGCGACCGGTCGGCCCGGCTATCACCCGGGGATGCTGCTGAAGCTGTTCATCTATGGCTATCTCAACCAACTGACCTCCAGCCGTCGCCTGGAGCGCGAGGCTGGGCGCAATGTCGAGGTGATGTGGCTGACGGGTCGGTTGGCGCCTGACTTCAAGACCATCGCCGACTTTCGCCGCGATCATGGCGCTGCGATTCAGCGGGCCTGCCGCGACTTCGTGCTTGTGTGCGCGCGGATCGGCTTGTTCGCCGGCGCATCGGTGGCTGTCGACGGCAGCAAGTTCAAGGCGGTGAATAATCGCGACAAGAATTTCACCCCCGCCAAGCTTGAGCGCCGCCGCAAGGAGCTGGAGGACGCCGTCGCGCGCTATCTGAAGCAGATCGAGAGCGCCGACCGCCAAGCGCCGAGTGTTGCTGAAGGCCGAGTGGCGCACTTCGAGCAGAAGATCGCCGCGCTCAAGGCGCAGATGGCGAAGCTCGAGCCGATCGATGCAGCGCTGGCGCAAAGCGAGGACGGCCAAGTCTCATTGAGCGATCCTGATGCACGCTCGATGCCTCATCGCGGCGGCGGCATCGTTGGCTACAATGTGCAAGCGGCGGTGGATACGAAGAGCCACATGATCATCGCCCACGACGTGGTCTTGACCGGCAGCGATCGCCATCAACTGCACGCCATGGCGACAAAGGCGAAGGCGGTGCTTGGCGTCGAGGCGCTCGATGTGACAGCCGACCGGGGCTATTACACAGGCCAGGAATTGAAAGCCTGCGAAGACGATGGCGTGGCCGCGAGCGTGCCGCGCCCGCAAACCTCGACAAACCAACACGACGGTTTGTTTGGCAAACAGGACTTCGTCTATGACCCCGACACAGACCAATATACGTGCCCGGCTGGCGAGAGACTGACCTACCGTTTCACCCGAGAAGAAGCCGGCAATCAGATCCGTAGGTATTGGACCTCGGCTTGTCCGCAGTGTCCGCTCAAAGCCCACTGCACCACTGGAAAACAACGCCGCGTCAGCCGCTGGGAGCATGAGGATGTGCTTGAGCGCGTGCAGGATCGGCTCGACCGAAACCCGAGCGCGATGCGGGTGCGGCGCACCACCGTCGAACACACCTTTGGCACGCTAAAGGCGTGGATGGGTTACACCCACTTCCGCATGAAGACGAAAGCGCACGTGACGACGGAGTTTAGCCTCCACGCGCTCGCCTATAATTTGAAGCGCGCCATGACGCTCATCGGGACCGGGCCGCTGATCGAAGTCCTGACCAGTTGATCAGCGCATCGGCGCTGAAAGCGTCGCCTGAAGGCCAGGCAACGGCCTTGAGAGGCCGTAGTGAAGCGAACTACGTCAATCTGGGGCTCAACACGGGCAACCAGCCCCGCGTACGCAATCCCGATGAGTTGTCACACAGCCT
>CAWJYY010000015.1:0-108141 GCA_963847165.1 uncultured Pseudomonadota bacterium | reverse complement strand
CCAGGCGAATTCGATCCCAAGGTCCTGCGCCATCTCGCGCACGAGGCTCAGCATCCCATTCCGAGAACAGGATCACCTTTCGGTTGGGCTCCGCGAGCAGTTCGCCTAGCACCCGCTCGAGCTCCCGGGCAATCAGCGGATCAACGCTTAGTCAAATTGACCAACCCACCGCCCACGCCTAGATTCCATCGCAATAAATTAGCTGGAAGGAAAAACCGATGCGAGCGGCCGTCTTCCACGAAGCCCATCACCCTTCTGCCCTTCTGCTCTTCTGCCCCTTCTGCCGCTCGACCGCGCTCAGCGTGCGCGGCTGAGCGGACGGTGGCTCCGCTCGCAGGTGAAAGACAATCTTCCCCCATCATCGTGATGGTGTCGGGAACCGGCAGCGTCGCGTAGATGCCTGCCGGCGGCATCGAGCGCGAGGACGACAGTCTTGCCGTCGTAGAACAGCTTGCGCGGTCCATCATCGCCGTTAGCGTCTATCAGACGCCGATCCGGGCGGCCGCCCAACGTGACAAGCCCCCAACTCGACTGCACCGTCGCTAGTTCGCAGTGCAGCGTCACTTCCAGCGCCACGGTATCGGGCGAAAAAAGAGCCCGCTTCGGATTGCGCATCGGGTGGGTACCGCGAGGAGGACGAGGGCCATTCAAAGCGCGCTCCATCCGGCCCTCCCACGAATTCGCGCCCAGTACGACCCGTGTAAATGCGCCCTCCTTTGAGATCGCCCATGCCAAATACTGGGTCAGCGTGTCGACCTGATCATCATAACGCCCATTGGGAAAGCGAAGCAGCTCGCTCACCAACCCGTTGCCCAAGGTTGGTCGATGGCCACAAATACGCATCCATCCACAAAGAGGTGCAAGTGTTCCTCCAAGCGCTCCTGCTTGCTGCGGCCGCGCGTTGGCCAAAGCTGAGCTGGATGACGTTGCTCGCGCAACATACTCTGAAGGCCAGTGCCGGCGGCAACATCCTTGATCAAGATTTTGGTTATGTGATGGCGGGCAAGCAAGCGCAAAATTGCATCGCGCATTTGCGCTAAGTCGAACTTGCCACGCAATACATCGATCACATAATGATAACGACCGTTGGTGGCAATGACGAGAGCGACGGTATAACTGGCATCCTCGCCTTGCTTTAGCGCGGTATCGATGCTCAGCGTGAAGTTGTCGAGCCTCGCTAGGAAGTTGGGCCAATTGAAACCGGCGAATATACTCATCCCGAATTAGCTCACCCAGTGCAGCCCCTGAAAATGTTGATATTGCGCGGCAAAGTTCCACTCACCTAAGCGTTTACGAAGGTCCGCTACGGCATCATCGGAATAGAATTCCGGGACCAGAACATCGCCCTGCTTACGAACCCAATTAAAGCGCGCCGATTTGATATATCTCATCAGCCTCGGCCACGAGTGCCAACGATAATTGCCCCCACCCACCTTGTCGGATCAAAACTCCCGGCAAATCGTCATCATGCAGGCGCTGGGCTACGACGATGATGACCCCTTGCTCAGGAAGATCCAAACGCGACGCGATCATCGTGTTAAACACCTCGACATTTTTTCGCCGCTCCACCACCGACATCGCGTTGTGCGCGGAGATTGGGTCGTCCACGATAATGATATCGACTCCCGCCCAGTGATGCCTGTATCAAATGATGCCGAAAATCTGCATCCGCCCTCACTCGTCTCGAGCTCGGACACGCTGCTCCGCACAAGAAGGGTCTTGGGAAATACTCTACCGATACCACTGGCTCTCCATCACGCGCTTTGCCTTCCCAGCCAGATCAGCCGCGAGAGACTGACTATGCGAGATCACAGCGATTTGCTTCCGCGGATCCCGGCCGAGAACAAAGGCGACGAAAGCAACAGAAATCAGTAAAGATTTACTCACCAGTCGGTAATATAGGAGACACTGGGTGCCTTGAAGAACGACCGTATCAACTGCGGCATTCGCTTGATGGCACTGAGCTGCGCTTCGATCTTCGCCTGCAGCTTTTCGCCTCGCCGCAGCGGTGCTCTCGCCGCTCCGGTGCGTTTCATGTGGCTCCAAACCAGTTCATCGGGGTTTAGTTCAGGCGCGTAGCCGGGAAGAAAATGCAGTGTCAGCATTCCCTTCGTGGAGGCAACATAAGTCTTCACCAGTGTGGTCTTGTGCGCGGGAAGCCCATCGAGCACCAAATGCACCGGCTTCGTACGACGCCGCATCATGCGGCGTAGCAGCGAGACAAACGATTCGGCGTTCAGTCCGCCCTGGTAGGTGCAGTACCAGAAGCCACCCCGCGCATTCACCGCGGAAGCCGCACTGATAGATTGCCGCTGGCCAGGGCGTTCGACCACAGGTGTCTGACCCTTCTTGCCCCAGGTCTTGCCGTGCACGCTATCGGCACGAAACCCCGACTCATCCCAGAAATACACCTCGCCGCCTGAGGCTTTTGCCTGTCTGGCTATGGCAGGATACCGTTCGCGCCGCCACGCCTCAATTGCTTCAGGATCGCGCTGGTAAGCGCGTTGCAGCGGCTTTTGTGGTGTCAGCCCCAACTTGGCGAGCAATTCTCCCACCGCCGTCACACCAAGCCGAATGGCGAACTTCCGCTCGATAAGCTCTGCCACCAACGACCGCGTCCACAATCCGAAGTCCAGGCCATACTGACGCGGATCGCGGCCATTGATCCAGCGAAACACCTGCTTCTCCTGATGTGGTGTCAGACTGCGTGGCCGACCAGTCGCCGGCTTGGCGTGCAGCGCTCTCAGTCCCACACCCGGCGTTGCCGCCGCGCTGAGCCATCGGTAGATCGTCGTCCTATTGAAGCCGTAGGAAGCGACCACCGATGACGGGCGCTCGCCGTCCCGTACTCGCTCGACTGCCATCAATCGGATGGTTTCCAGCGTCCCATGATCGAAGCTGCGTCCGTCTCGTTTCATCCTACCGCTGTAGCACGGCCCGCGGTCTTGTACAATAGGAATGTCGTCTTAATTATCGACTGGTGAGTAAGTGCCGAGGCGGTAGGTTGACGACCAGGCGTCGCGATGAACCACTCAATACCTGCTTCAGACGGTCGACCATGACGGCGATGAATTCGCTGTCGACAAGCTTCACCCGCGGCTCGACGTCAGCGAAGACGCGCTCAAAAAACACCTGAAAGTCCGAGGCCAAAGCTAACAGCAAGACGTCTCTTTCGGTCAACGAGTTGTTGGATCTCATCTTCATCTCCCAGTTTCGACACGGTGTGTATGACTTACCGTGTGCGGCTCTAGTGGCTTCCTCAGTGATCTTTTATGGCTTTCCGCCGCGCATCTCGGTCTGCCGATCGATGAAACGCTTTAGAATTTCCTGATCGTCCGCATTCAGCGTCGAACCGCCGGTAGCGATTGCTTCGTCAGGTGGTCAGGAACTTCGCCATCATCTGCAGAATAACCACGGTAGCACGCGTATCGCCCTTCAGCGCTTTGGCCATCAAGGCCATTAGCATAGCGCGCTGCTTCGAAACCTTCTTGCTGCGGTCGCCAATGCGGACTGGGATCACCTCGTTCAGCTCGTCGCGCAAATCGGTGTCGAGGTTTCGGATCCCGCTAGGGCGACCATTAGGGTTGCCGGATTGACCTGGTTTGAACCGAGTTTGCTTGGGCGGCCGGCCATAGCCAACCTCAGAGGTGGCTAACCCTCAGCGCCGGCTGCGGCGCCGGCGAAGGGCGAGGCGAGCACGACGACGCCGCCATGGGCTTCGATTTCGCCTTGCAGGGCGAACATGTAAGCGTGTGAATCGAAAATGCCGCTGACGGGCGATTCGAGGGCGGCGACGGCGTTGAGTTGCGGCTCCAGCGCACGCGCCTCTTTTCCAGTGAGCCAGTTGATATTTTCCACCCCGTTGATCTCGGCTTGCCGCTTCAAGTGTTCGAGCGCGGGGATTTCGCTCGCCTCCGTGGCCACGATCAGTTTGCCGCAGCGTTCGTGCGCAACATTGTGGGCTTCAAGGAAGGCGTAGAGCGAGCGGCGGCCGGCGACGCAGAGCCGGGCTTTGAGCGAGCCCGTCGGATAATGAAGCCCGGCGTGAATGACTTCCGAATTGCGCGCGGAAATGCCCGAGCCGATGACGTTTTCACGTTCGAGCACGGCGACGCTGCGGCCCCGCTTGGCGAAAGCGTAGCCGCAGCCGAGACCGACAGCGCCGGCGCCCACGATCACGACATCGAAATCACTCATGCGCTGGCGCTCGCATCGGAAGCGGAATGGTCCATCACATCCGCTGTCCAAACGCCGCTAGCAAGCTTCGGTTAATCCAAACGCAAGCAGGAGCCAGGTAGAGTTCCATACGGCGGAAGTGCGCGTGTTCAAGTTTCAAGATCCTCCCGATGCTGGCCGCGGCCAAGGCGCATGTCTCCAGTTTGCGCTGGCGCATGGGCGTGGGGACCTTGTTTGCGCTCGGCGCATCCTTCGTGCTGGAATCGTTTGCGGCCGGCTTCGGCTGGTTTTTGGCGGTGATGTTGTCGACCGGCTTCGACGCCATGCTCGGCCATTCCTATCTGGAATCGCGCGGCAAGACCCGCAACAGCTCCGGCGCGCTCTTTATGTGGGGCTGCGCCTTCAGCGTCATCGTGTTCGCGGCGATGACGCTTTATCTGGCCTCCGCCGGCGGCGGGCCGGGCCGGGTGCTGGCGGTGCTGATGGCGGCGAGTTCGCTGGTCAGCGTCATGCTGTTCTTGTTTCAGGCGCCGGTGTTCATGCTGGTCACCGCCGCGCCGGCGGCGATCTGCCTTTTGGTGATGCCGTTCCTGCCGTTCGAACCGGGCGCGCACGATCCGCTCAACGGCGCGGCGGGCGCGGCTTGCGGCGTCGCCGGCTTCCTGGCCTTCGTCGTGCGCGCGGCGCTTTACAACGGACGCATGGTCACCGGCCTGCGCGCCGCCAACAAGCAGGCCAAGGAACGCCAGATCGAAGCCGAGGCCAAGCAATTGGAGGCCGAAGAGGCCAACCGCGCCAAGTCTGAATTTCTGGCGGTGATGACGCACGAATTGCGCACGCCGCTGAACGCCGTGATCGGCTATTCGGAAATCATCCAGGAAGACATGGCCGCCGAAGGCCGCAAGGATATGGTCGACGACGCCTCGCGCATCACCGGTTCGGCGCGCCATCTGCTGGGGCTGATCGATCAGATTCTCAACATGTCGAGCATCGACGCCGGCAAGGATGGGCTCTCGCCGGCCGATATCGATGTGCGCAAGCTCATCGATGACGCCGTGGCGGTGGTGCATGACGAAGCCCGCGACAGCGGCAACCGGGTCTCGGTGCGGGTGTCGAGCGAGGCCGCGCGCGCTTACACCGATACCAGCAAACTTGGGGTTTGCCTGAACGCGATTGTGTCGAACGCGGTTAAGTTCACCGAGGGCGGGCTCATCGCCATAAATGCCGATAGCATTTTCGGCGATGGCCGGGAATGGCTGACGATTTCGGTGTCGGATACCGGCATCGGCATCGCCGTTGACGATTTGCCGCGCGTGTTCCAGCCGTTCACGCAGATCGATTCCACCTCGACGCGCGCCAAGGGCGGCATGGGCCTTGGCCTCTCGATCGCCCAGCGTATGGCGCATGCGCTCGGCGGCGAAGTCAGCGTCACCAGCGAAGTTGGCGTAGGCTCCACCTTCACAATCCGGTCGCCGCTGCGGATCGAGCGCATCAGCGCAGCACGCGTCGCCGCCTGACCTTAAGAGAAGACTCTGTCCCCGCCCCCTCCCTGAAAGGGAGGGGAATGCGTCATCGCGGGGGGAGGGTTTCAATGACGCTGCGGGGCGCTACGCCGCTTTGAGAGCGGCGATAGGGTTCGAATTGAACGCCTCGGGCCAAGGCCCGTTCCTGGGATTGCGGCTTGCCGCTGGCAAAAGAAAATCGATATAGGGGTTCATGCAGCATAGATAACGCCTATGGACGTCAAACTCCCCGCCTCCTCGATCCCGACGCTGCGCCAATTGCAATTCCTGACCGCCTTGCGGGCGCAGGGAAGCTTTGTGGCCGCCGCCCAGGCGGTGGGGGTGACGCAGCCGACGCTTTCGGCCGGGATCAAGGAATTGGAGACCGCGCTTGGCGCGCACCCTGGTCGAACGCGGACGCAATGGCGCGATGCTGACGCCGGCTGGCGAAGAGGCCGCCGAACGCGCCGCGCAGGCGCTTAACGAAGTGGAGGAATTGGTCCGCGCGGTCCACGCCGCCGGCAAGCCGTTTTCCGGCGGCTTCCGCCTCGGCGCCATTCCCACCATCGCGCCGTTTCTGCTGCCGCGCGCGCTGCCGGTCTTGAAGCGCAAATATCCCGAACTGCGGCTTAAGCTGCGCGAGGACCTCACCGCGCGTCTCATCGATGCATTGCGCGCGCGCACCCTGGATGCGGCGGTGATTGCGCTGCCATACACAAGCCAAGGGATCGCAAC
Organism: uncultured Pseudomonadota bacterium; assembly: GCA_963847165.1. Taxonomy (GTDB): domain Bacteria; phylum Pseudomonadota; class Alphaproteobacteria; order Caulobacterales; family Aquidulcibacteraceae; genus Vitreimonas. The sequence continues at coordinate 101,728 of CAWJYY010000015.1, read as the reverse complement.
AACGACGGTGGCGGAAGACGAGTTTCTGTTTCTGGCGCCTGAAGGTCATCCGCTGACCAAGCGCAACGACCTCTCACCCGAGCATTTGAAGCATGAGGACGTGCTGCTCTTGGACGATGGCCATTGCCTGCGCGATCACGCGCTTTCAGTGTGCGATCTGGCGCCGGGCCGCAACACCGCCGACGCCGGCGCGACAAGCTTGCACACCTTGGTGCAGATGGTGTCTGGCGGCATGGGGGTGACTTTGTTGCCGAAACTGGCGGCCGAAGGCGGCGCGGCGGCGGGCGCGAACGTGGCGCTCAGGCCTTTCGCCGAGCCAGTCATTGGCCGCTCGATCGGCGTGGCCTGGCGCGCCGGCGGTCAGCGCGAAGCGGAGGCGCGGCTTCTGGCCGAGGTTCTGCGCGATTTGTTCAAGACGTTGGCCAGTCCGGCTTAGACAATTGCTTGGCCAAGTGCGGCAAGCGGATCACCAACCAAAGCGCCGACCAGATGTTGCCGATGAAGAAAACCGGCACCGCCCAAAGCGCGGCGACAAGCCATGAGCGTTCGGTGAGGAACACCAGCACCGCGAACAGCAAAAACCCCACATAAAGATCGGCGAGCGTGGCCACGCCCCATGGCAAAGTCGTCATCACCGCAAGCTGATCGGTGAAGGAGCCGTGCAGATCCTGCATGGAGAGCGCGGCCCAAACGAGCAGGCCCAAAAGCGCCAAGCCGAATATGCCGATTGCGGCGCGCAGCACGTTCATGAAAGGCTCCCTCTCGCGTTGTCTGCGGGGCGCGCCGGGCGAAATCAAGCCGCTGAGGCCAGACGAATTTGGCTTTTGCGCCGCGGAGTGAGCCGCTAAGCGAGCCTCATGCAGAGATATCTCACCCTGTTTGTGCTGGCGGCCATGATCGCGGGCGTGGCCGTGGGCTATGTGCTGCACCAGCAACAGCCCTCGGCCAGTTGGCCGGCGATCGCCGCCAATTTCAAACTGGTCACCGACATTTTTCTACGCCTGATCAAGATGATTATTGCACCCCTGGTGCTATCGACTCTGGTTGTCGGCATCGCGCACATGGGCGGGACCGGATCGCTGGGGCGCGTGGGCGTGCGCACGCTGCTTTGGTTCATCACCGCCTCGATCGTCTCGCTGCTCTTGGGTCTGGCGATCGTGCATGCGCTGCAGCCGGGCGTGGGCTTGCATCTGCCGATGCCGCAAGGCGCCAACGCGCCGCAAGCTTCGGCGCTCAACCTCAATGACTTCGTCACCCACCTGGTGCCGACATCGATCTTCGACGCGATGGCGACGAACTCGATCCTGCAGATCGTCATCTTCTCGGTCTTCTTCGGGGTGGCGCTGGCGGCGCTTGGCGAACAAGGCCGGCCCGTCGTCGACTTCGCCGAGCGGGTCTCGCACGTGATGCTGCGGGTGACCGGCTATGTGATGAACTTCGCGCCGTTCGCGGTGTTCGCCGCGATCGCCGCGACCGTGACCGAGAACGGGCTCGATATTCTCGTCACCTACGGGCGCTTCATCGGCGGCTTCTATCTGGCGCTGATGGCGCTATGGGTGGTGCTGATCGTCGCCGGGCTTCATGTTCGTCGGCCCGCGCATTTTGCGGCTGATCGGCATGGTGCGCGAACCGATCGCTGTTGGCGTTCTCGACGGCGAGTTCCGAGGCGGCCTACCCACGCACGTTCGAAGCGCTGCAGCGCTTCGGAATTTCCAAGCGCATCGCCGGCTTTGTGCTGCCGCTCGGCTATTCGTTCAATCTCGACGGCTCGATGATGTATTGCACCTTCGCGGTGATCTTCATCGCGCAGGTCTACGGCATCCAACTGAGCGTCGTGCAGCAGATCTCGATGCTGCTGCTGTTGATGGTGACGTCGAAAGGCATGGCCGGGGTGCCGCGCGCTTCGCTGGTGGTGATCGCAGCGACGCTGACGCAATTCGGCATGCCGGAGGCGGGCCTGTTGCTGATCCTGGGCGTCGACCACTTCCTCGACATGGGCCGCAGCGCCACCAACGTCGTCGGCAATTCGGTGGCGACGGCGGTGGTGGCGAAATGGGAAGGCGAACTCGGAGCGGAAAAAGCCGTGGTCCTGCCCGGCGCCGCCGCGCCGGCGCTGGAAGGCGCCGGCGATCGCGAAGTCTAAGGCCCCCGCACCGTGCGCGCCCGCGCTTGAGCGCTTAAGCGCTTGGCGAGGTCGACAGCCGTTGGTTCGCCTTAGCGTCTGCCGATGCGGCGCCGATTGAAAGCGCACCTGGCGTTCGGGCGATGGCGTCGCTCAAGCGGTTTGCTTTGAACCGCGCGGCGAAGCGTGGCAGTTCGAGCCGGTCATGGGCTTTGTTGTTCTTCTCGCCATCGCGATGGCGGTCGCGATCGTGGCGCGGCGTCTGCGGCTGCCCTACACGATGGGGCTCACCCTCGTCGGCGTGGCCATCGCGCTCGCCAAAGTCGAGATCGGCGCGGCGTTGACCCACGATTTCATTTTCTACGTCATCCTGCCGCCATTGCTGTTTGAAGCGGCGCTGGCGCTGAGCTGGCGGGACTTGCGCGCCGATGCGGGCGTGCTGCTGGCGCTCTCAACCCTGGGGACCGTCATCGCTGCGGCTTTTGTGGCGGTGGGGGCGGCAGTTCTGATGCACTGGCCGGCGCAGACGGCGTTTGTGTTCGGCGCGCTGATCGCGGCGACCGATCCGGTCGCGGTCATCGCCATGTTCAAGGACAATGGCGTCAGCGGCCGGCTGCGCACGCTTCTGGAGGCGGAAAGCCTTTTCAACGACGCCGCCGCCGCCATCCTGTTTTCCCTGGCTGTCGGCTTTAATGCCGCCTCGAGCGTCAATGTGGGCGCTCTCGGCCTCGCCTTGGTCTGGAGCATTTGCGGCGGCGCGCTGATCGGCGCCGCCTGCGCCGGCGCGGCGATCTTGCTCGCCAGCCGATCGCGCGAGCACATGGTGGAAGTCGCGCTCACGGTGCTTGCCGCTTACGGCGCGTTCCTGGGGGCCGAGCAGGCGCACGCGTCGGGAATTCTGGCGACGGTCGTGGCCGGTCTCGTTGTCGGCAATGTCGGGGTCTTCTCCGAGCGCGCCAATATTAGCGAAAAAGCCAAGGAGTTCGCGTTGGAGTTCTGGGACTTCGCGGCGTTTTTGGCCAATTCCGCGGTGTTTCCGCTGATGGGTCTGGCGATCGGTGCGACCGTGTTTGCGCCGGGCTCGGCTTTATTGTTCGCCGGCGTGATCGCGCTTGTGCTCGCGGCGCGCGCGCTCAGCGTCTATTCCATCAGCCTGCTCTTCGTGCGGACGCGACAAAAGCTGCCGGCGCCATTCAGCATGTGCTCTGGTGGGGCGGCCTGCGCGGAGCGCTGGCGTTGGCGTTTGCGCTCTCCTTGCCGCCGACGCTCGCGCACCGCGAGGAGGTCATTGTGACGACCTTCGCGGTGGTGGCGTTTTCGATCATCGCGCAGGGGCTGACGATGCCGCTCTTGCTGCGCCGGTTGGGGTTTGTCAGCGCCGAACCGATCGCGTAGCCGAATTTACACGCCGGGAATTGCAGCATTTTGGTTGCCTGCCCGCGCCGCTGCTGCAACAAATGACTATTCAGTTCATGAGTCCGGGGGAGGATTCGAACATTTGCCGGGCGACGAGCGAAGCCAAGTCATGTGGCTGCGCTTTAGTGTTTGTGCGCAAGCGAGTCGAAGTTGACAGCAGTCGAACTGATTTCCGTACGCCCCAAGGCGTCTTCTCTACATGCGGTGGGCGGCCTTGCCGCGATCGCCGCAGTGGCGCGGTTCGGCCTCGATCCGCTTGCGGCAATGAGCGACATTCACCGCCGCTATGGCGCGTTGACGACGTTTAGCGTGCGGCAGGGACGTAAATTCCGGCGTTACGTTCTAGCCGCCGGCGCTCCTTACAATAGACGCGTCTTGAGCGACCCGGAAATTTTTCAATCCATCGGCGTGATGCTGCCGGGGCCGCATGGATCGGCGCAGCGCCGCATCGGGCGTGGCCTATTGGGACCCAGCGGGGCAGAACACGCGCATTATCGACGCACGCTCATGGCGCCCTTGCGGCCGCGAATTGTCGATGAATTGGGCGGCAAGCTTGCTTCCATCGTCGATCGCGAGATCGCGGCATGGCCGCAACAGCGGCCAACCGATCTCTTTGTCTTGTGCAAGCAGCTGGTGCGCAAGGCGGCGTTGGAGACCCTGTTTGCGCGCGCCGAAGGCGGCTGCAGCGCCGAACTGATGGAAGCAGCGCAATTGATCGATGAGCACATCGAGATGGAAGCCTCGCCCTTGGTGCGCGGACTGCCGCGCGATTGGCCGGGGCTGGCCTATCGGCGCATGCTGCGCCACGCCGAGAAGGTCGAAGCGGCGTTGCTGGTCTGGGCGCGCAAGGAGGCGGGCGCGGGAGCGGCCGACAATCTCATGTGCGTGCTCGCCAAGAGCGCCGATCAAAATGGCGCTTGCCCCGGCGAAACCGCGATCCTCAATCATCTCCCGACCCTGTTCGGCGCGGCTTACGAGACGACGCAAACCGCGCTTGCATGGGCGCTCTTCCTGTTGGCGCAACATCCCCGCGCCGCGGCCGCTTTGGCGGATGAGGTGGGCGCTTTGCCGGATGACGCCCCGCAAGCGCTGCTTGAGTGCAAATGGCTGGACGCCGTCGTGCGCGAGAGCATGCGCCTGTTGCCCAGCGTGCCGACCCAGACCCGGCGCGCGAGCTGCGACGCCGAGCTTGTCGATGGCGAGGTGAAGGCCGGCGATTATGTCGTGTTGAGCGCCTTTCTGACCAATCGCGAGCCTGAATTCTACGCCGAGCCGGACCGGTTCAAGCCGGAGCGCTGGGCCCATATCGATCCAAGTCCGTTTGAGTATCTGGCGTTCAGCGCCGGGCCGCGCACCTGCATCGGCGCCAGGTTTGCAGCCAATGTGCTGCGCATCGCGGTCGGACGGATCATGCGGGTCTATCGGCTGCAGATCGCGCCGGGCGCTCAAATCAATCAGAAAGTGCGTCTGACGCTGCGCCCGGGGCGCAACGGCATTCCCGTCTCGATCCACCCCCAGGATCGGCGCTTTCAAGCCAGCGAGATCGGCGGCAATATTCGCAAGCTCGTCCGCTTCGACGCTTAGGCTGCGTTTGAGCGCACCTTGACGTAATCGCCAGGCGCATCGGCGAGCGGTTTTAGCTTGCCTTCGCCTGGAACCCGCGCGGCGACGTCGGGTCCGGAAAGCTTCTGCAGCCATTGATCCCAGAACGGCCACCATGAACCCGGGTGCTCGTGGGCGAAGGCGAGCCAGTCTTCGACGCCGCCTTTGAGGTTGGGGTTGGTCCAGTATTGATATTTGTGGGCGTCGGGGTGGTTGATGACGCCGGCGATATGGCCCGAACCCGCCATCATGAATTCGACCGGGCCGCCGAAGGCTTCGGCGGTGCGGTAGACGCTGGCGGCGGGGGCGATGTGATCTTCCTTCGAGGATTGCATGAAGATCGGGATCTTTACGTCGCTGAGTTTGATGTTTTCGCCGAGCAGGGTGAGCTTGCCCTCGGCCAGCGCGTTATCGCGATAGAATTGACGCAGATAGAACAGGTGCAGCGCCGCCGGCATACGGGTTTGATCGGCGTTCCAGAACAGGAGATCAAAGGGCGGCGGCTGTTTGCCGATATAATAATTGTCGACGACATAATTCCAAATGAGATCGTTGGAGCGGAGCGCGTTGAAGGTGTCGGCCATGGTCTGGGCGTCGAGCACGCCGCCTTCGGTTTTCATCTTGTCCGCCAGATATTCGATGCCGGCTTCGTCGGCGAAAACCAGAAGATCGCCGGCGCATTTGAAGTCGGCTTGCGCGGCGAAGAAGGTGGCGCTGGAAATCCGCTCGTCGCCGGTCTTGGCCATGTGCGCGAGGGTGGCGGCGAGCAGCGTGCCGCCCACGCAATAGCCGACCGCGTTGAGGCGTTCAACGCCGGCTGCGTCACGCACCGCCTGCACGGCCGCATAGACCCCATCGCGCATATAGTCTTCGAACGAAACGCTCTGCATGCTCTCGTCGGGATTGACCCAAGAGACGAGGAAAACCGTGTAGCCGCGCCCGGTCAGCCAGCGGATCATGGAATTCTTCGGCTGCAGGTCGAGGATGTAGAATTTGTTGATCCAGGGCGGGAAGATCAGCAGCGGCGTTTCGTGCACGGTTTCGGTGGCGGCGGCGTACTGGATGAGTTCGAAAATGCGATTGCGGAAGACGACCTTGCCGGGGGCGGTGGCGATGTTTTCGCCGACCTTGTAGGCGGCCATGTCGGTTTGGGTGATGGCGAGACCGCCGCGGGAGCGTTTCATGTCTTCGGCGAGATTGTTGACGCCCTTGACGAGGCTTTCGCCGCGCGTCTGCAAAAGCGCGCGTAGAGCCGCGGGGTTGGTGACAAGAAAGTTCGAGGGCGAAGCGGCGTCGACCGCCTGCTTGATGAAGAAGACAGCTTTGCGCTTAGCCGCTTCGTCGACGCCCTCGGCCTTCTCCACAAGGTCGATGATGAATTGCGAGGTTGCGAGGTAGAATTCTCGCAGCATCGAGAAAGCCGGGTTGGAGCGCCATTCCGGATCGCGGAAGCGTTTGTCGCGCGAGGGTCCTTCATCGGGCGCGTTGCCGGTGAGCATGTAGGCGGCGTGTCGGCGCCAGATGTCGGCGTAACGCTCCCAGAGCTTGGCGTGGGTGTCGCGCAGCGTTTCGGGTTGTTGGGCGAGCTGCGACCAGATTTCGTTGAGCGCGCCCTGCACGCCAAGCGGATCGGGTCGCCAATTGGCGCCGGTGCGGGCTTGTTCGAGGAAGGCGGTGGAGAAGATCTGGTTGGCGTGCGTCATCGCCTGGGTGAGATTGGCGGAGAGCGCAGCCAGGGTTTCGGCGGTTTGGGCCATGACGATTTGATTGAGTTGGGCGGGCTCGGCGGCGATCGCCTTTTCGGCGCCCGCGGGCGCCGGCTTCGGCGCCGCCGCCTTGGCCTTGCCGGAAGCGCGCCGGCGCGCCCGCTTGGTGGTGGGGGGCCGCGCGGCTTTTTCCCGAGCGCCGCCATCGGCTTCCGTCATTTCTCTCTCCTTGGGGGAGATTGTAATGCCGCTTCGTGTGGCGGCGCAAAGCGCCTCTCGTTATAGCTGGGTGCTCGGGGCCGGAATCGAACGTCCCAGTGAACGATCCAGTGAACGATCTTGACGGGGTGAGGGCCATGCGGGCTTTGGCGATTTTGGCGGGGTGCATGGCTGTGGTCGGTTGCGCGAGCACGCCGGCGAACACGCCCGATTGGTACCGCCAGCGCGAGGCGACGATCGAGAGCGGCTATCCAGACCTCCACAGCGTCCCGCAGACGGTCAATTTGACGCTCAATCCCGCCCATTGGGCCGAGGTGCAGGCCGATCTCGACGCCGCCAAGGCCGAGGTGGCCGCCGACCCGCGCTCGGTCTGGACGCCGGCCGAGGATCCCAATGTCTTCCTGACCGAGGCGCGCGCGGAAATGGAGCGCACGCGCCTCGCCCATGAAGGCCATTAGCAGGCCATTAGCAAGGCCATTAGCAAGGCCATTAGTTCTTGACGTAAACGCGGCGGCGACCGAAAGCGGCGCCTTCGCGTTTGGAGTAGTCCATGGCTATTAGCGACGAATTTGCCTTTGCGGCGGCGCGCGTGCCGATCGCGGCTGCGATCGCGTCGTTCAAGCTCGCCGGGCGTGGCGATGAGAAGGCGGCCGACCAGGCCGCGGTGGACGCCATGCGCACCGCGCTCAATGCGATGCCGATGAAGGGGCGCATCGTCATCGGCGAAGGCGAGCGCGACGAAGCGCCGATGCTTTATATCGGCGAGGAGGTCGGCAACGGCTCAGGCGAGGCCATCGACATCGCCCTCGATCCGCTCGAAGGCACGACATTGACGGCGAAAGCGATGGCCAATGCGCTCGCCGTGATCGCGTTCTCGCCGCGCGGGGGCATGCTGCACGCACCCGACACCTACATGGATAAGATCGCCGTGGGGCCAGGCTATCCCTCCGATGTCGTCGATCTCGATGCGCCCGCCGATGTCAACGCCAAGGCGCTGGCGAAGGCCAAGGGCGTCAAGGTCGAAGACATTGGCGTATGCGTGCTGGATCGCCCGCGCCATGCCGAGATCATCTCGGCGCTGCGCAAGGTCGGCTGCTCGGGTCTATCTGATCACCGATGGCGACGTCGCCGGCGTCATCAACTGCACCAAGCCGGAAACCGGCATCGACATGTATGTTGGCCAAGGCGGCGCCCCAGAGGGCGTGCTGGCGGCGGCGGCGCTGAAATGCGTCGGCGGCCAATTCCAGGGCCGCTTGGTCTTCCGCAATGACGACGAAAGGGCGCGCGCCGAGCGCACCGGCGTCAGCGATTTCAAGCGTCGCTACGCGCTCAACGAGCTTGTCGCCAAAGACGCCATCTTCCTGGCCACGGGCGTAACCAACGGCTCGCTGTTAAGCGGCGTGCGTGTGAGCGGCGGCGTCGCCGAAACCCACACTTTGGTGCTCAATTCATCGACGCGCACGGTGAGCGAGTTGCGGGTGCGCCAGCCGCTCTAGTCCAGCGCGTCGCCCCTAGCGCATCGCCGACGAGATTGGCGCCGGCCGGTTTTGCGCCGGCCGCTGCGCGGAGACAGAAGCCGTCGCCGGTTCCGGACGAACCAGGTCGGGCAGTTGCGGGGCGATACGGCGCACGCCGCTCGTCTGCAATGTCGGGAAATCGAGCGTCCTGCCGACGGTGAGGACATCCTCGTTCAAGGTCGACGACACCGCCGTCACCGTTCCGGTTTGCCCAAAGCCGTAGTCGAGCAGGGTGCGGACGTCTTCTTCGCGGGTGGCGAGCGATTGGCGGCCCATGACGATGGCGATGAGGCGGCGATCGCCGCGGCGGGCGGTGTCGACGACGTTGAAGCCGCCGCTTTGGGTATAGCCGGTCTTGATGCCGTCGGCGCCGTCATAGCTGGTGAGGAAGCGCAGATTGTGGTTGCGATGATCGGCGCCGTTAAAGTCGAAATGCTGGACGCTGAAGTAGGAATAATATTGCATCGGCATGTGCACGAGCGCGTAGGCGAGCATGGCCATGTCCGGCGCCGTCGTCACCTGCTCCATGTCAGGCAGGCCCGAGGCGTTGCGGTAGACTGTGTCCTGCATGCCGAGCAGGTGCGCCTGCAACGTCATCAAGCGGGCGAAATCGTATTCGCTGCCATCGGCCGTAACGCTGGCGGCGAGTGCGCGCATTTCATCGATTTCACCGGCGCGCTCGGCGGCGTCTTGCGCCGAGGGCGGATCGCTCGCCGCGTCGGCGGCGTCCTCTGCTTGTGCGGCGGCGATGTCATTGCGCAGCAATTGCTGCAGATTGCGCCCAAAGCGCGCGTCGAGGTTTTCAGCCAGCGTGCGCGCGGCGTCATTGGCGGATTCAGTGACGCAACCGCGGATGAGATCGTCGACGGTGACGATCTGGCCCGGATAAAGGCCAAGCTTGGTCGGCGACGCCGACGCCGCGTAGGCCGACACCTGCATAGCGTCGTTAAGATGCAGCCAGCCTTCCTGCAGCGCGCGGAAGGTCAAATAGAGCGTCATCATCTTGGTCAGCGAGGCCGGGTAGACGCGCTGGTCGGCGTTGGCGATGGCGATGACGCGCCCGCTATCGGCGTCAAACACGATCTCAGCGGTGGGCGCATTCGCCGAAACGGGGAGGAGGTGGCGGCGGTGATGGCGGCGGTGATGGTGAACGCGATGGTGCCCCGAGCGCGCCGTGTGGCGGCTGGTTCGGGCGTCCGACGGTTTCAGGGGCTGACCAGACCGCGATTGTTACGGCTGCGAAAGCTAGTCCCACCCAGGCGATCACTCTCCGCATGCACCAGCCTTAGCAAGCAATAGTTATCAACTCTGCACCAAATGGCAGGACCGTCGACGCTGATCGCACATGAGTGGAAGACCGTCCGTCGAGTTCTCGCATCGTGTGTGATTTTGGCCAATTTACGTCTGTTAACGCCAGGCAACTCAGCCGAAACAGTCCAGCAAGAATCGGGCTAGGCAGGCGCCATGAGCGCGCATGCGGCCAAGATCGCCCCGGTTGAGAACACCCCCGCCTTCATGGGCGTGGAGCGATCCTTAACCGGACGCCGCTGGCGGACGCGCGACTGCCGATCTCGCCGCGGTCGAAGCGTTTCGCCGGAAATTCGGCCTGCCCGAGATCGCCGCGCGAACTCATGGCGGCGCGCGGCGTGCCGCTTGAGTCGGCGCAGATCGTTTCTCGAGCCGACGCTGAAGGCGCTGTTCCCGAACCCGTCGAGCTTTCACCGACATGGATGTCGCCGCCGCGACTGATCGAAGACGCGATCGTGTCCGGCAAGGCGGCGGCGGTGCTGGCCGATTACGACGTCGATGGCGGCTCATCGGCGGCGCAGCTGGTGCGCTATTTCCGCGCGCGCGGCCGCGAGCTGAAAATCTACGTGCCGGACCGGATGAAGGAGGGCTACGGGCCCTCCGCGCTGGCGTTCGAGCGGCTGAAGGCCGATGGCGTCGAACTCGTCATCACCGTCGATTGCGGCGCAGCCGCGGAAGCGCCGCTGAACGCAGCCGCCGATCTTGGGCTCGATGTCATCGTGCTCGACCATCATTTGATGAGCGGGCCGCCGCCGAAGGCGGCGGCCGTGGTCAACCCCAACCGCCTGGACGACACCTCCGGGCAAGGCCATCTCACCGCGGCCGGGGTCGTGCTGGTGACTCTGGCTGCGGTGAACCGCGAGGCGCGGCAGGCGCGGATCGATTGGATCGAACAATCTGCCCGACCTGATCCAGATGCTCGATCTCGCCGCCATCGGCACGGTGTGCGATGTGGCCCCGCTGACCGGCTTCAATCGCGCCATCGTTTCGCAAGGCCTTAAAATCCTGCGCAATGGCAAGAATATTGGACTTGTCGCGCTGGCCGAGAGCGCCGGGCGCAAGGGCGGCGCGACAGTCTACGATTTTGGCTTCATCCTCGGCCCGCGCATCAATGCCGGCGGGCGCGTGGGCGACGCTTCGCTGGCGACGCGCTTGCTTTCGACGGAAGATGGCGAAGAAGCGCGCGAACTGGCGGCGACGCTTGGAAGCGCTGAACCAGGAGCGGCGCGCGCGCGAAGCGGAGATGCTGGCGGACGCCGAGACCGAGGCGCTGGCGGAAGCCGAGAAGCGCAATGTCGTCATCGTCGGCTCGCATCGCTGGCATCCAGGCGTCATCGGCATCGCCGCCGGACGGCTCAAGGATCGGCTGATGAAGCCGACGATCGTGCTTGGCGGGGTCAGCGAAGATGAGCCCGCCAAGGGCTCGGGACGTTCGACCCCGGGCGTCAATCTCGGCGCTGCGGTGGCGGCGGCAAAGCAGGCTGGCCTGCTCATCAATGGCGGCGGCCATGCCGCGGCGGCGGGGCTTACGGTTGAGTGGGACAAGGTCGAGGCGCTGAAGGATTTTCTTTCCGAAGCGCTGAAGGATGAAATCGCCAACGCCGCCGGCGAAGCGCGCGCGCTTTCGGTGGATGCGATGGGCGCGGTCGGCGCGCTCGATCTGCAGCTCATCGACGCGCTCGACCGCATCGGCCCCTACGGGCAGGGCCATCCCGAGCCGGTGTTTGCATTGCCGGACGTGCGCGTGAGCTTCGCCAAGCTGGTCAAGGACGAGCACGTCCGCTTCACGCTGGAAGATGCGCGCGGCGCCCGCATCGGCGGCATCGCCTTCCGGGCGATGAAAAGCCCGATCGGCGAGGCGCTGCTGAAACGCGACGGCGCCTTCCATGCTGCGGTGCGCGTCAAGCGCAATGAGTGGAATGGCACGTTTCCGCCGAGGTCGAGATTGTGGATCTGGCTTACGCCGGCTGAGACCCGCGGTCACATCCCCCCGGCCGGGTCGCCTCTAAGGTCCGTCGCATCGGGATGGAGCAAGCCGATGTGGGTCAAGATTCTAGCGTTCTTCGTCGCGGCTTCGCCGCCGCCGCCACCGGCGCCACTTACTGAGCCGCTATAAGCCGCATTAATCGCCGCGGCGGTTGGCGTCATCGGTCGGCGCCACAAGTATCATCACAAGTCGTCAGCGTCATAAGTTGTCTGGGCGCGGAGCCCGTGCTTGGGTCGCCGCTCATGACCCAGCTTCCGAAAAAGGTTCGACCTGGCCCGAACTGGAAGCGCGCATGCGCGCCATGGCCGCAGGCGATGTGAAATGGCGCGACGGCAAAACCACCATGTACATTTTCAACGCCGGCGAAGACGTCGAGCGCGTGAAGAAGGCCGCCTACGCCATGTTCTCGGAAGAGAATGGCTTGGGGCCGGCGGCGTTTCCAAGCATCGCGCAGATGGAGCGCGAGAGTCGTCGGCGTTCGGCCTGGCGCTGCTGAACGCGCCCGCCGGCGCGGCCGGGGCGATGACCAGCGGCGGCACCGATTCCATCGTCATGGCGGTGAAGGCGGCGCGCGATTTCGCGCGCGCCAAGCGCGGGCTCACCGGCACGCTCAATATCGTCGCGCCGTATTCGGCGCATCCGGCGTTCGATAAGGCCGCCATGCTGATGGACATCGAAGTCCGCCGCGTGGCCGGTGAAGGATTATCTCGCCGACGCCGAAGCCATGGCCGGCGCGATCGACGCCGCCACCATCATGCTGGTGGGCTCCGCGCCGTGTTTCCCGTACGGGCTGATCGATCCCATCGCGGCGCTCGGCAGAACTCGGCCGAAGAGCGCGGGTCTGGCTGCACGTCGATGCCTGCGTCGGCGGCTACCTCGCGCCGTTTGTGCGCATGAATGGCGCCGATCTGCCGGCGTTCGATTTCGCCGTGCCGGGCGTGTCGTCGATGTCGGGCGATCTGCACAAATACGGCTACGCCAGCAAAGGCGCCTCGACTGTGTTCTTCCGCAGCGAAGAGTTGAAAGCGTTCATGCCGTTCGACGCGGGCCCGTGGCCGCTTGGGCGCATGCACACGCCGACGCTCGCGGGCACGCGGCCGGGCGGCGCCATCGCGGCGGCTTGGGCGGTGACGCAATATCTCGGCGTTGACGGCTATCGCGACAAGCAGCGCGCGGTGGTGGAGGCGCGCGAGAAGATCGAAGCCGGCGTGCGCGATCTGGGCTTCCGCGTGCTCGGGCCGCCCCGCAATTGGGCATCTGTCGCCTTCACGCATGACGAGGCCGATTGCCTGTCGCTTTTGGGCAAGATGTATCAGCGCGGCTGGGTGTCGGCGGGGCTGATTGAGCCGCGGGCGTTGCACGTCATGCTGTCTCCCGCGCATCGGGAATTCGCCGAGAATTATCTGAAGGATCTGGCCGCGGCGCTTGTCGAGACCGCGCCGCATGCGGCCAAGGCGCCGACCTATGCGGGTTGAAACCGGTCCAGCTTGCGCCGCTGGCCGGGCGCCTCTATATCGCCGTCTCCCGCGAAACCGGGCGGTTCCCGTGGGCCCTTCGTCTATCGGTTAGGACGTCAGGTTTTCAACCTGAAAAGAGGGGTTCGACTCCCCTAGGGCCTGCCACTTTCCCCTGCTAGAACCGCGTCCTCAGATGAGGGGACGCATGATGTCGTTGATCGCCGCCGCGCGCGCTGCGGGCATTGCCGTGCTTCTGATCGATGGGCGCGTGCGCGCAACCGAACGCGCCGGGCGATGAGATGGCCGGCCATCTTGGGCCGCTGCCGATGGAAGATCTCACCGTTGAGACGGCGCATGGGGTGCAGCGTTTCCATGTTGAGATCGCAGACAATAACGCCGAGCGCGAACAGGGCTTGATGTACCGCCGCTCGATGCCGGCCGATCACGGCATGCTGTTCGACTTCAATCCTCCCCAACAGGTTAGCTTCTGGATGCACAACACCTTCCTGCCGCTGGACATCATCTTCATCGGCGAGGATGGCCGCATTCTGAATATCGCCGCCAATGCGACGCCATTCTCCGATGACAACATTCCCTCGGCTGGTCCCGCGCGCGGCGTGCTCGAGCTCAATGCAGGCCGGGCGGCGGCGCTCGATATTCTGCCGGGCGATCGCGTCCGGCACCGGATCTTCCGCGCCAATTAGAACAACGACCGCCGCGTCATCCCCCCGGAGGCGGGCAGAGTGATGATGTCGCCGTCGTGGGCGACATAGATCGGGCCGTGAAAGCGCCGCCGCGCATCGCCAAGAAACCGGTCTTCGAGAATTCCCATCGGCGTTTGTGGAATGATGTGGGTGAAGGCCAGGGCCCCGACGTGCGCGGCTTGGGCGATGTCGGCGGCGCGCGCGGGGGCGGTGTGATAGTTGACGATGTCGTGGAAGATCTTTGCGAGATTGTCCCGGTGCTGAGCGCGCGCGGTTTCCTCCATGATGCCGACGAGTTCCGGCGACAGCCCTTCATGCACAAGCAGATCGGCGCCCTCCGCCTGATGCTGCAGCACCAATGAGGGCGCGGTGTCGCCGCTGACGACGATGCTGCGTCCTTTGTAGTCGATGCGATACCCGAAGGCGGGATGGACCGGGCCATGGTCGACGCGTGAAGGCGGTGATGCGCACGCCGCCATTGTCGAGCACCACCGCGCTCGTTTGGTTTTCGGCGATGGCGAAAGCGTGCGGGGCGAGGCCAAAGCCGCTGGGCGGCATAATTGTCGGCCCGTGGTGGGCGGTGCGATAGGTCGCGTCGAGGGCGTAGGCTTCATTGAAGCCGTTGGCGAGGCGCTCGACGCCTTGGCCGCCATAGAGCGGCAACGGCGCGTGGCGCCGCGCCTTGCCCCCAATGCTGCAGCGCCAGATTGCCGAGCCCGTCTATGTGATCGGAATGGAAGTGGGTGAGGAAGACCGCCTCGATGCTCGCCGGCGAAAGGCCCATGAGCGAAAGCGTTTCGGCTGATCCATCGCCGGCGTCGAAGACGAAGAGGCGCTGGCCGGTGATGATTGCAAGACAAGGGCCGGCGCGTTGACGGTCGGGCAAGGGCGAGCCGGTGCCGCAGAAACCGGCGCTCAAGCCGTCGGGCAGGGCGGCGAGCGTATTGAGCGCCATGCCGTGCGCGACCGCCTGACGGAAGACAGCGGTGGCGATTTGGCCCCGCATCGCGTAGACGCCGCCTGCAACCAGGGCGGCGACGACCAGCAGGCCGATCAGGATGCGCTTCATCAGGCTCTTCCCCCAAGGCCGCTTGAAGATGGCACTTATAGTGCTAATTTATCGGCGGCGACAAGAAAGCGGGCGTGTCCGTGACAAAGACCAATCTGGCCAAGGCGCCGACGCCGCAAACCCCCGCCGTCGACGGCAGGCGCCAGCGATCGGATGGATCGCGACGGCGCATCGTCGAGGCGATGTTGGAATTTGCGCGCGAAGGCGACGCGCAGCCGAGCGCTGAAGCGGTGGCCGAGCGCGCCGGCGTCGGCCGGCGCACCGTCTTTCGGCTCTTCAACGACATGGAGAGCCTTTATCGCGAAATGCACATCGAGATGATGGCGCGCATCGAAGACATCAAAGCCATTCAGATCAAAGGCGACACGGCCGAGGAGCGGCTAGCCTGGATCGTCGAGCGGCGCGTGCGGCTCTATGAAGAGATCATGCCGATCAAGACCGCGGCCGACACCCAACGTCGCAATTCACCCTTCTTGCAGGAGGCGCACGAACAAATGGTGCAGCTCTTGCGGCAGATGCTGCAATTCCTGGCGCCGAAAGAAGTGAAAGACGACGCCGACAAGTTCGAAGCGCTGGATGCGGTGATGAGCCTCGACACCTGGCGGCGGCTGCGCCAGGACCAGAAGCTATCGGTGAAGAACGCACGGCGGGTCTGGGAAAAGATGGTGAGCGCGATCATCGCGTGAAGCGGAGGGGCCGATGGGGAGATGGCTGGGCGGCGTCGTGCTGGTGCTTGGCGTTTGCGGCGGCGGGCCTCTGGTTCGGCCGCGAACAGATCATGCTCAATATCGGCAAGCTGCGCGCGCACGCCGATTGCGCCCTATCACGAGGTGACGTGGGCGGAAGGGCCGGCGAGCGCGGCTAGCGGCCGCCGATCAGCGCCCGCCCAATATCGTCCTCATTCTCGCCGACGATATGGGTTTCAACGACATCACCTTTAATGGCGGCGGCGTCGCCGGCGGCGTCGCGCCGACGCCCAATATCGATTCCATCGGCCACCAAGGCGTGAGCTTCGCCAACGGCTACGCCGGCAACGCGACTTGTGCGCCGTCGCGCGCGGCGATCATGACCGGACGCTATCCGACGCGCTTCGGCTTCGAATTCACGCCGACGCCGGTGGCGTTCGAAGCGATCGTCGGCACCCACGACGAACCCGGCAATTTCGTGCACCCGCGCTTTTTCTGGGACCGCGTGCGGCGAACCCCGCCGATGGAGACCATGGGCGTGCCGGCCTCCGAAACGACGATCGCCGAAGTGCTGCGCGGGCGGGGCTATCACACGCTGCATTTCGGCAAGTGGCACCTGGGCGCCGAACGCGGCATGCGCCCCGAGAGCCAAGGCTTTGATGAAAGCCTGGGCTTCATGCCGGGCGCGTCGCTCTATCTGCCGGTGGACGATCCCAACGTCGAGAACTCGCGCCAGGATTTCGATCCGATCGACCGCTTCCTGTGGGCCAATCTGGTCTACGGCGTGCAGTTCAACGGCTCGCCTTGGTTTCATCCCAACGCCTATATGACGGACTATCTGACGACCGAGGCGATCCGCGCCATTCACGCCAACCGCAACCGGCCGTTCTTCATGTACTTCGCGCCGAACGCGATCCACACGCCGCTGCAAGCGACGCGCGAGGATTATGAGGCGCTGCGGCGATCCACGACCATCGCCTGCGCGTCTACGCGGCGATGGTGCGCAATCTCGACCGCAATGTCGGCCGTTTGCTCGATGCGCTTCGCGCCGAAGGCTTGGAGCGCAATACGCTGGTGATCTTCACCAGCGACAATGGCGGCGCCCATTATATCGGCTTGCCGGACATCAACCGCCCGTATCGCGGCTGGAAGGCGACGTTCTTCGAAGGCGGCATCCACACCCCGTTCTTCATGCGTTGGCCGGCGCAGATCCGGGCGGGCTCGCGTTACGCCCAGCCGGTCAGCCATTTCGATATTTTCGCAACCGCGGCCGCCGCAGCGCAGGCCTCCGCGCCGTCGTCCGATCAGATCGATGGCGTAAACGTCTTGCCGTTCGTGGAAGGCGCTTCGCACGGGGCGCCCCACGACGTGCTGTTCTGGCGCTCAGGACAATATCGCGTCGTCTTGGCCAACGGCTGGAAGCTGCAGGATTGCGGCGCCTGTCGCCGTCTTGGCTCTACGACATGGCCAACGACCCGACCGAGCGCCATGATCTCTCGGCGCAACAACCCGATCGCGTGCGCGCGCTGATGGCGCTCTTGGACGCCCACGATCGCCAACAAGCGCCGCCGCAATGGCCATCGCTGCTGGAAGGTCCGATCTTCATCGATAGACCGCTGGGCGTCGGGCGCCAGCAACGCGGCGAAGATTACATTTGGTGGGATAATTAACGGCGTCGCGCCTTAAGGTCTGGGTCCGCGCAATTGGCGCCGGCGCCGCCTTGGGTTAGCACCTAAACGTCATGACCGCCGCCAAGGCCGAGGACCTCGTGATGCGCGCTGAGGGCGCTGAGCGCGCCGGGCGTCGCGATGAGGCCTTCGCGTTGTGGAGCGAATTGGTCGCCGTCTATCCCGAACATCCGCGCGCGCTGTTTCTGCGCGGCCGCATGCGCATGGACGAAGGCGACGCGGCCGGCGCTCTTGCACTGCTTACGCAATTGGATCCAATATCCGCCCGGCGCGCCGGTGAACCAATGGGCCAAGCTCAATCATTCCCCGGCGTGGAGTTCCTATTTCCTATGGCGCGACGGCGACAAACAGGACGCCAATTGCGCGCGCTGCCCGCAGACCGCCGCATTGCTCGACAGCCTGCCGCTCGCGCATATGCCGGGCTATGCGCCGACGGCGATGTTTTCGGTGCTGAGCCCGCAAACCCACATTCCACCGCATACTGGTTCGGCCAATACCCGCCTCATCGTGCACCTGCCTTTGGTGTTGCCGCCCGATTGCGTCTTCCGCGTCGGCAACGACACGCGTCCGTGGCGGATGGGGCAGGCTTGGGTGTTCGACGACACCATTGAACACGAAGCCTGGAACAAGAGCGGCGAAACCCGCGTGATCTTGATCTTCGATGTCTGGAATCCGCTGCTCACCCAAGCCGAGCAGGCGCTGGTGACCGAGATGTTGAGCGCGCTGCAGGCTTATAACGCAGCCGAATACTAAAAGCGCGCCCGTCTCAATGCGCGCGCGCGCACGGTCCTGAACCCGACATGGGACATGCCTTCGCTTGGATCGGCGGGTTGGCGAGAGCCGCTGCGGAAGCGGGAGCAAAAATCGTCGGAGCACAAATACGAGCCGCCCTTGATGACGCGCTCGGCGATGTGCTGGGGATCGTGGGCGGCCGCGTAGTCTTCGCTGGCGGGCGCTGTGTCATAGGCGAACCAATCGCTCGTCCATTCCCAGACATTGCCGACCATGTCGTAGAGCCCGGCGGCGTTGGCTGGAAAACACCCCACCGGCGCCAAGCCGGCAAAGCCGTCGAGACCGCGATCGATCACCGGAAAGACGCCCTGCCAAGTGTTGGCGGCCGGCGTCCCATCAGCGGCGAACGCCTCGGCATGCAGATTGGCCGAAGCCGGCGCATCGCCGCGCGCGGCGCGCTCCCATTCATTTTCGGTCGGCAAGCGGCGGCCGCGCCAGCGCGCGTAGGCGAGCGCATCATCGTAAGCGACCTGCACGACCGGAAAGAAGTCGCGCCCTTCGATGGTCGAGCCGCGCCCTTGCGGGTGGCGCCAATCGGCGTCGCGATCGATGCGCCACGCGTGGGTGTTTGGATCGAACACGGCGGCGCCGTGACGTTGTCCGTCCGGATCGGTGCGTTCGGCGGCTGTCACATAATGCGTCGCCGCCACGAAGGCCGCGAATTGGCGGTTGGTGACTTCGTGGGTGTCGATCGCGAAGGCGGCGACGCGCCCGCGCCCGCCGACGCGTTCCTCGGGGCGGAAAGCGACCTCGCCGCGATCGACCCGGCCGGCGGCGATGAAGCGCTCATCGAAGAGACGCGCGGCGTCGAGGCATTGCCTGGTCGCGTGCGTGCGCGGCGCGGGCGCAGCACTGCAGCTCGCCAACGCCGCTGCGAGCAACAGCAGGCAAAGGGATTGGTCGGGGCGGCGGGATTCGAACTCGCGACCCTTAGCTCCCAAAGCTAATGCTCTACCAGACTGAGCTACACCCCGGACCACGCGCCGCTGTTCGCACGGCCCGCGCCCGCCCCGCAAGCCTCTTGGCTGCATCAACCGAAGGCGCGCCCAAGAAAAACGCGCTCAGGGCGAGGCCCCAAGCGCGTTTCTCAACAACGATCTCCACCTTTACGGATAGGGCTCGCCGTTTTCATAGAACCAGCGGCCGGATTGCGGGTCCTGGAAATAGTAGCGCCCGCTGCGCTGATCATAATGCTGCCGGCGATTGTCGCCCGAGCCGCAGCCGCCGTCGCGCACGCAACCGGCATAGGCGCCGGCCGCGCCGCCGACGACGGCGCCGATCGCGGCGCCGGTGGCGGCGTCGCCCGAGCCGGTGTTGTTGCCGATGACCGCGCCAGCCGCGCCGCCGAGCGCTGCGCCGCCGAGCGCGCCGCTCGCTTCATTCTGTGTGCACGCCGCGGCGCCCAACGCCGCCACGGATGCAATCAATAAAAGACGCATGCGCATGAAAACCTTCTCCTCTCGGGAAATTCCCGGAGGCTGAACGCCTGCGCTACCGCATCGTTCCGAGCTTACGGTTTGGAAAGTCAGTGGCGAGTTCCCTTGGGCTCGCGGCGACCTTTTCGCGACGACTCAAAGCACGCCTGCGCTGCGCCACGCGGCGAGTTCACCCTCGCTTGCGCCAATCAATTCGCGCAGCACGGCGTCGGTGTCTTCGCCGAGCAGAGGCGGGGCGCGACGCGCCGCCGGAGGCGTCGCGTTCATGCGAATCGGATTGGCGCAAAGGCGAATTGCCTCGCCATCGGTTCGCGTCATCGTCTCCACCGCCCCGCGCGCGGCGACATGGGGATCTGTGAACACCTGCGCCAGCGTGTTGACGGGTCCGCAAGGAACACGCGCCTTCTCCAGCGCCTCGATCCAATAGCGGCTTGGCCGCTCGCTCAAAGCTGCGGCGACGGCGGCGGCCAATTCCGTGCGGTGGGCGACGCGCGCGGCGTTGTCGGCGAAGCGCGGATCGTCGGCGAGCGGCAAGCCGGCGGCGGCGCAGAAATGGCGAAACTGCTCGTCATTGCCGATCGCCAAAACCAGGCGCCCGTCGGATGTCGCAAACACTTGATAAGGCGCGATCGATGCGTGGGCGTTGCCGAGCCGCGCCGGCGCCTGGTTTGACGCCAGGTAGCTGGCGGCGAGATTGGCGAGCATGGCGATCTGACAATCGAGCAGCGACACATCGATGTGCTGGCCTTCTCCGGTGCGCTCGGCGTGCCGAAGCGCCGCCAAAATGGCGGTGAGCGCGTACATGCCGGTGAAGAGGTCGGCGACCGGCGCCGCCGATTTCATCGGTTCACCTGCCGGCTCGCCGGTCAGGCTCATCAGCCCGCCCATGGCTTGGATCATGTAATCATAGCCGGGGCGGTGCGCGTAGGGACCGGTTTGGCCAAAGCCGGTGATCGAGCAATAAACCAGCGCCGGATTGATGGCGCGCATGTTCTCGTAATCGAGGCCATACTTCTTCAGCCCGCCGGTCTTGAAATTCTCGACGAGGATCTGGCAGTGCGGCGCCAGACGCTTGATCAGCGCCGCGCCGTCGGGTTTGGCGAAATCGATGGTGAGCGAGCGCTTGTTGCGATTGGCGGCAAGGTAATAAATGGCGTCGCCGTCGCCGCCATCCGCTGTCTTCACGAAGGGCGGGCCCCAGGCGCGCGTATCGTCGCCGGCGTTGGGCATCTCGATCTTGATCACCTCGGCGCCGAGATCGCCCAGGATCTGGGTCGCCCAGGGACCGGCGAGCACCCGCGAGAGGTCAAGTACGCGAACGCCGGCGAGAGCGGATTTGGAAGGGCTCATCGCCCCATCGTTGCATCGCCGCGCGCGAGGGGCCAGATCGGAGCCATGTCACAAACGCGCACCCCTCATGCGGCTGGCGGCTGTCAATGCGGGGCGGTCCGCTACGCGCTCTATGTCGCGCCGCGCAATTCCCATGTCTGTCACTGTCGGATGTGCCAGCGCGCCACGGGCGGGTTGTTCGCGGCTTTGGCGGGCGCGCCGAAGTCGGATTTCGCCTGGACCAAAGGCGAGCCCGGCATGTTCGCCAGCTCCAACCTCGCAACCCGCGCCTATTGCCGCGATTGCGGCACGCCGCTCTCGTTCAGCTACAATGAACCCAACGCCACCTTCTATGTGACTATCGGCTCGCTCGACGATCCGAACGCCGCGCCCATTGGCAAGCAATTTGGAACCGAAGGGCGGATCTCGTGGGTCAGGTTCTGCGAAGACGTCCCCGGCGAAGAGACCGCCGTCGACGCAAAGGCGCAGGCCTTCTTTGCGGAGATGAAGAACAACCAGGGCTGACGCTTGCGCAGACGACGCCTCCGCGCCACAGGAGGCGCCCAAAAGGGCGGTTAGCTCAGCGGTAGAGCGTCTCGTTTACACCGAGAGGGTCGGCGGTTCGATCCCGTCACCGCCCACCATGGTTTGTCCGGCCATGGGCCGTTCATGGCCGCGCTTGACCGCCGGAACGGCTTGGCCTAACCCGCTGCCTCTCGCGAAAACGCGGGTGTAGCTCAGTTGGTTAGAGCGCCGGCCTGTCACGCCGGAGGTCGCGGGTTCGAGCCCCGTCACTCGCGCCAGCGCGTTTCCATAAAGCAGTTTTTTCTCACCCGCCGCCTTGCGGCGCTTCTCGGCGCTGCGGTCCGGCGCCGCCTAAAGCCGAGATTTCGGCATTACGATCGGCGGTTGCCAGCGGAGGCGGGCGCCACTAGCGTCCGCGCCGATTTTAGAGGGCCTGCGGCGCCAGTCGCACTGGCTGTCTCGCACGAACGCGCCTAGGTGGAAGTTCATGGGCCTCGACCTGACTAACTATCTGCCGATCATCATTTTCTTCGCCTTGGCTGCCGCCTTGGGCGCGCTCTTTATCATCGGCGCCTGGGTGCTTGCGCCGAAGCATCCGGACAAGGAGAAGGTGTCGGCCTACGAGTGCGGGTTCAACGCCTTCGATGATGCGCGGATGAAGTTCGACGTGCGCTTCTATCTGGTGTCGATCCTCTTCATCATTTTCGACCTCGAGGTCGCATTCCTGTTCCCGTGGGCTGTGGCTCTCAAGCGCATGCCAGCCGATGTCGGACAATTCGCGTTCTGGTCGATGATGGCGTTCCTCGGCGTGCTGACAGTCGGGTTTGTGTATGAATGGATGAAGGGCGCGCTGGAGTGGGAATGAACCCATGACGATCACCACTCCTTCCGGCGGCGCGGCGCGATCAGGCGTCGAAGGCGGCTTTCCGGTCAAGGAAGACGATCCCCTCTACACCGGGCTGTCGAACCAGCTCGCCGACAAGGGGTTTCTGGTCGCCGCCGCCGATGACCTCATCACTTGGGCGCGCACCGGCTCGCTCATGTGGATGACGTTCGGTCTTGCATGCTGCGCGGTCGAGATGATGCAGGCCTCGATGCCGCGATACGATCTTGAGCGCTTCGGCTTTGCGCCGCGCGCCTCGCCGCGTCAGTCCGACGTGATGATCGTGGCGGGAACGCTCACCAACAAAATGGCCCCGGCGCTGCGCAAGGTTTACGACCAGATGCCGGAGCCGCGCTACGTGATCTCGATGGGTTCGTGCGCCAATGGCGGGGGCTACTATCATTACAGCTACGCGGTTGTGCGCGGCTGCGATCGCATCGTGCCGGTCGACATTTATGTGCCCGGCTGCCCGCCGACGGCGGAAGCGCTCGTCTACGGCGTGCTGCAGCTGCAGCGCAAGATCCGCCGTGAAGGAACCATCGAACGATGAGCGCGCTCGACGATCTTGGCGTCCATATCGCCTCATCGATGACAAACGCGATCGAGGGTTATTCGGTGCGCCTGGGCGAATTGACGCTCAATGTCGGGGTCGATTCCGTACTGACGGTTCTGACCTATCTGCGCGAGGACCCGCGCTGCAGGTTCACCACTTTGATCGATATTTGCGGCGCCGACTATCCCTCGCGTCCGAAGCGCTTCGATGTCGTCTATCACTTGCTGTCCATGCAGTTGAACCATCGCGTCAGGGTGAAGGTGGAGACCGACGAGCGAACCGCAGCGCCCTCGATCGTCTCGTTGTTTCCCTGCGCGGATTGGTTCGAGCGCGAAGCTTTCGACATGTACGGCATATTGTTCGCCGGTCATCCGGATTTGCGCCGCTTGCTGACCGATTATGGCTTCCAAGGCTTCCCGCTGCGCAAGGACTTCCCACTCTCGGGTCATGTCGAAGTGCGATACGACGCCGAGCAGCAGCGCGTCGTCTATGAGCCGGTGGCGCTCATGCAGGCCTATCGCAATTTCGACTTTCTCTCTCCTTGGGAGGGCATCCCACGCGATCTGCCTGGGGACGAGAAGGCCAAGACCCAAAACGAGACGGGCTGATGGATGCGCACGCGCAAATGCGCGTTGTCGCGCCCTCGTCGCGGACCTGCGGAAGGCGGCGGCGTATTTTTGCGATGAAGTTCGGGCGTGAAGTTTCAGGACAGCAGGCGAATGGCTGACGACGTTGCAAACCCGCCCGCCGAAGGCGTCGAAGAGAAGCGCACCTTCACGATCAATTTCGGCCCGCAGCACCCGGCCGCGCACGGTGTGCTGAGGCTTGTGCTCGAGCTCGATGGCGAAGTGGTTGAGCGCGTCGATCCCCATATCGGCCTGCTCCATCGCGGCACCGAGAAGCTGATCGAATACAAGACCTATTTGCAGGCGCTGCCGTATTTCGATCGCCTCGATTACGTCGCGCCGATGAACCAGGAGCACGCCTTCGCGCTGGCGATCGAACGGCTCGCCGGCATCGAGGTTCCGCGCCGGGCGTCGATCATTCGCGTGCTCTATTGCGAAATCGGACGCATCCTCAACCATCTCCTGAACGTCACCACCCAGGCGATGGACGTGGGCGCGCTGACGCCGCCGCTCTGGGGCTTTGAAGAGCGCGAAAAACTGATGGTGTTTTATGAGCGCGCTTCCGGTTCGCGCATGCACGCGGCCTATTTCCGCGCCGGCGGCGTGCATCAGGACCTGACGCCGCAACTGCTCGACGATATCGAGGCTTGGTGCCGTCAATTTCCGCCTGTGATCGACGACATTGAGGGCCTGCTCACCAACAATCGCATTTTCAAGCAGCGCAATGTCGATATTGGCGTGGTCTCGCAACAGGACGCGCTCAACTGGGGCTTTTCCGGGGTGATGGTGCGCGGCTCGGGCATGGCTTGGGATCTGCGCCGCTCGCAACCCTACGAGATCTATTCAGAACTCGATTTCAAGATCCCGCTCGGCAAGAACGGCGATTGTTACGACCGTTATCTCTGCCGCGTCGAAGAGATGCGCGAAGTCGACCAAGATCATGCTGCAGTGCCTGGAGCTTCTGCGTAAAACGCCGGGCCCGGTGATGCCGGAGCATTCGAAGTTCGCGCCGCCGCGCCGGGCGCAGATGAAAGGCTCGATGGAAGCGCTCATCCACCACTTCAAGCTTTATACCGAGGGCTATCATGTGCCGGCGGGCGAAGTCTACGCCGCGGTCGAAGCGCCGAAGGGCGAGTTTGGCGTCTATCTCGTCGCCGACGGATCAAACCGGCCGTATCGACTGAAGATCCGCGCCCCGGGTTTCCCGCACCTGCACGCAATGGATTATCTTTGCAAAGGCCACATGATCGCTGACGTGTCGGCGGTGCTTGGATCGCTCGACATTGTCTTTGGGGAGATCGATCGGTGACGCACGACGCGCGCAGCGTCATCAGCGCCGCCGCCGCAGCCCACCCACACGTGCTGACGTGGTTGGAGCCGCTGGTGATGGTGAGCTTCACCGGCCTGTTTGCGCTCTATGCGTTCCTGGCCTTCAAGCCCGAACACGTCGAACATCACCCGAGCCGCGTCCTGATCGGGGCGGCGCTGCAGGGATTTATCATCGGCATGCTGGTCGGGTTCGTGGTCCTGCCGTTGCGCATAGCCTTCTTCGTGCCTGATCCGCAGATGTTTCCAGACCTGCCGCCGCCGCCGTCCAAGGGCCTCGCTTCGCTCTCGGCGGCCCCGGCGTTTGTGCTGTTGATCGTGATCCGGCAGGGCTTGCTGGCGCGGGCGCCCTTGATCGGTCGGTACCTTCGCGCGTATCGCCGTGCCGCGATCAAGCACCAGATCGACGGCGCCCGCCGCGCCTTGGGGCGCCTTGAAGCTCTCGACGCGCGCGCAGCGGCGGAGCCGGCTGAATGACTAGGGACGCAAAGCTAGGGAAGTTATGATGAGTGTCCGCCGTCTCGCCGAGGATCAGCCCGACAGTTTCGCCTTCTCCAAGGAAACCATGGAGCAGGCGAAGTGGTGGCTGGCGAAGTATCCCCCGGAGCGGAAGGCTTCCGGCGTCATCCCGATCATGTGGCTGGTGCAGAAACAAGAGGGCTGGATCAGCGAGCCCGCCATTCGCGCCATCGCTGAGCTTTTGGACATGGCGCAAATCCGCGTGCTTGAGGTGGCGACCTTCTACACGATGTTCCATTTGGCGCCGGTCGGCAGACATCATCTGCAGGTGTGCGGCACGACACCGTGCATGCTGCGCGGTTCGGAAGCGCTAAAGGACGTCTGTAAGCGACGCATCGGCCCACAACACGCGCCGAGTAAGGACGGCGTGTTCTCGTGGGAGGAAGTCGAGTGCGTCGGCGGTTGTGTGAATGCCCCGGTGGTGGCGATCGACGATTATTATCACGAAGACCTGACCTCGCAGGCGCTCGAAGCCTTGTTGGACAAGCTTTTGCGCGGCGAAAAGCTCGAACCGGGCTCAACGACCGGCCGCCAAACGTCCGCGCCCGACGGCGGGCCGCAAACGCTCACCGATGCTTCGCTCTATGATGGCTCGCTTGCAAAACCGCTGCAACTCCCGGCGCTGCCGGAAAAGGCATGAGCGAAAGCATGAGCGAAGACACGCCTCCGCCCAATCCGCTCGACGAACCGGCGCCGCGTCGAGTTCGAACAGATGCCGATGCCTTTTATGGCGGCGGGAAGGGCAAAACCTTGCTGTTTGTCTCCATCGTCGTCGCCTGCGGCGGCGCCGCCGCTTACATGTTTTTCGTTCAGAATATGCCGTGGACGGATATGCGCGTGATCGCGCCGGCCATCGGCGCGCTTTGGTTTGGCTTGCGTCTGTTCATGACGCTGACGCCGAGGAACTTGAGGACGCCCGATGCTCGCCGATAAAGACCGCATTTTCCTCAATCTCTACGGGCTCACGGCGCCGATCTGGAGAGCGCCAAGAAGCGCGGCGCCTGGAACGGCACCAAGGACATGCTTGACGCCGGGCGCGACTGGATCATCGCGCAGATGAAAGAGAGCGGCCTGCGCGGACGCGGCGGCGCAGGTTTCCCGACCGGGCTCAAATGGTCGTTCATGCCGAAGGAGGTGAAGGATCGGCCGCATTATCTCGTCGTCAACGCAGACAAGTCCGAGCCGGGCACCTGCAAAGACCGCGATATTATGCGCCACGATCCGCATTTCTTGATCGAAGGCTGCCTGGTGGCGTCGTTCGCGATGGCCGCGCACGCCTGCTACATCTATATTCGCGGCGAGTACGTGGCCGAGCGCGAGGCGATGGAGCGCGCGATCTAAGGAAGCCTACGCAGCCAAGCTCGTCGGCAAGAACAACGTGCATGGCTGGGATTTCGACATCTACATGCACCACGGCGCCGGCGCCTATATTTGCGGTGAAGAGACGGCGCTCTTGGAAAGCCTCGAAGGCAAGAAGGGTCAGCCGCGTCTGAAGCCGCCGTTCCCGGCCAATGTCGGCCTTTATGGCTGCCCGACGACGGTGAACAACGTCAAGTCCATAGCAGTCGCTCCAACTATTCTGCGCCGCGGCGCGAAATGGTTCGCCGGCATCGGCCGCGCCAACAACACCGGCACCAAAGTGTTCTGCATTTCGGGCCACGTGAACAAGCCGTGCAACGTCGAAGAGGCGATGAGCATTCCGCTGAAACAGCTCATCGAAGAGCATTGCGGCGGCGTGCGCGGGGGCTGGGGCAATCTGAAAGCCGTGATCCCCGGCGGCTCATCGGTGCGGATGATCACAGCCGCAAGAATCCGAAAACATGCTGATGGATTTCGATGCGCTCATGGCGGCGCCGCATCGCTCGGGCCTTGGCACCGCAGCGGTGATCGTGATGGATCAGTCGACCGACATGATCCGCGCCATCGCGCGCATTGCCTATTTCTACAAACACGAAAGTTGCGGCCAATGCACGCCGTGCCGGGAAGGCACGGGCTGGATGTGGCGCGTGCTGGAGCGAATGGCGAAGGGCGAAGCCGAGCACAAGGAAATCGACTTGCTGCTCGACGTGGCCGGCCAGGTTGAAGGCCACACGATATGCGCGCTTGGGCGATGCTGCGGCGTGGCCGATCCAAGGCCTCATTCGCTGCTTCCGCGGCGAGATCGAGCAGCGCATCGACCGCTATCGCGCCGCCAAGGGCGTCCATCAGGTGGCGACCGCGGCGGTCGCAGCGGAATAGCGTGTTGTCTTGGGCTCGCCGTTTCTTGAAGCCCGAAGTTTTGATCAGGTCATGCTTGGCCAGTTGACGTGGCCGCCGGCGCCGACCCAGATGAATTCGGGTGCAACAATTAGGGTTTGAGCTCGGCCGATGAAGCATTTCTGCCTCTTCTACGACTATCCCCCGGATTTCCGGGAGCGGCGGGCGCCCTTTCGAGGCCAGCATCTGGACTATGCCAATGCTTCGGCTGGCCGCGACGAACTCCAGCTTGGCGGCGCGTTCGGCGATGATCCCCCGCAGGGCATGTTGCTGTTCAAAGCCGAGACCGCGGCTGTGCGCGGAGAGCTTCGCCAGGTCCGATCCCTACGTGCTGAACGGCGTTGTCCAATCCTGGCGCGTGCGGGAATGGACGACGGTCGTCGGCGCCCACGCATTGACCAAAGTCTAGGAGCGCAAAAAGCGGCTTGCCGGAGGGTTCGCCCCCGACCTCGCAATCGAGCGGCCGCGCCATCTCCAAGCATCCCTCGCAAGCGGCTGTTCCGGCTTGAAAACATTGCTCGGCGGATAAGCGACGAGGGGCGTTTCGCCCCCTTGCGGCGACGCAATAAATCGTCCATGCGCGTCTCGCGAAAGCGGACGAACAATGACGAAAATTCTCGTCGACGGCGTTGAAGTCGACGTCCCTCCGGAATTGACGCTGCTGCAGGCGTGCGAAGCCGCCGGCGCCGAGATTCCGCGCTTTTGCTACCACGAACGGCTCTCGATCGCCGGCAATTGCCGCATGTGCCTGATCGAGGTGAAGGTGGGCGGAAAACCGGGTCCGAAACCGGTCGCTTCCTGCGCCCAGCAGGTCAAGGACCTGCCGCCGCCGCGCGACAATATTCCAAACGAACTCGTCACCCGTTCGCCGACGGTGAAGAAGGCGCGCGAAGGGGTGATGGAGTTCCTGCTCATCAACCACCCGCTCGATTGCCCGATTTGCGACCAGGGCGGCGAGTGCGACCTGCAGGACCAGTCGGTGGCCTACGGCCGCGGCGGCTCGCGCTATCCGGAAAACAAGCGCGCCGTCGAAGAAAAGTTCATGGGACCGCTGGTGAAGACGGTGATGACGCGCTGTATTCAATGCACGCGCTGCATCCGCTTCGCGACGGAAGTGGCGGGCGCGCCGGAACTCGGCGCGACCGGCCGCGGCGAAGACATGGAAATCACCACCTATCTGGAAGCCTCGCTCTCAAGTGAGCTTTCCGCCAACGTGATCGACCTTTGCCCGGTGGGGGCGCTGACCTCGAAGCCCTATGCTTTCAACGCGCGGCCGTGGGAGCTGACCAAGACCGAAACCATCGACGTGATGGATGCGCTCGGCTCCAACATCCGCGTCGATGCGCGCGGCGACGCGGTGCTGCGGGTGCTGCCGCGCGTGCACGAGGGCGTCAACGAAGAATGGATCTCGGATAAGACCCGCTACGCCGAAGACGGCCTCGGCCGGCAGCGGCTCGATCGTCCCTACATCCGCGAAAACGGCAAGCTTCGTCCCACATCCTGGGATGAAGCGCTCGCAGCGACCGCGAAGGCGCTCTCCGGCGATCCGAAAAAGATCGGCGCCATCGCCGGCGATCTCGCCTGCGCCGAAAGCATGAAGGCGACGCTCGATCTCATGCGTGCGCTCGGTTCGCCGAACACGGATTGCCGTCCGACCGGCGCGCTGCTCGGCGAGGGGCCGCGGCAAGGCTATCTCTTCAACACGACCATCGCCGGCGTCGATGCCGCCGAGGTCATCCTCCTGGTCGGCGCCAATGTGCGCATCGAAGCGCCGGTTTTGAACGCGCGCATCCGCAAGGCCTGGCTGCGCGGGGCGCGCGTGGCCTACATTGGCGAGGCGGTTGATCTCAGCTATCCGGCCCAACATTTGGGGGCCGGCGCGGATGCGCTGACTAAGCTTGGCGATTTCGGCGACGCCTTGAAGAACGCCCAATTTCCGATGGTGATTGTCGGCGCCGCCGCGCTGGCGCGCGCGGACGGCGCAGCCATCCTGCGCGCTGCCGGAAAGCTTGCGGCGGTGAAGGACGGCTGGAACGGCTTCAACGTGCTGCACACGGCCGCTTCGCGGGTCGGCGCGCTCGATTTGGGCTTCTTGCCCGGCGGCGGCGGCAAAAACGCGCGCGAGATGCTGAAGGGCGGAATGGAGACGCTTGTTCTGCTCGGCGTCGATGAAGTCGAAGCGCCGAAGAGCGGCGCGGTCGTCTATCTCGGCACCCACGGCGATCGCGGCGCCCATCGCGCCGACATCATCCTGCCGGGCGCCGCCTACACCGAAAAGAACGCGACCTGGGTGAACACCGAGGGCCGTGTCCAATACGGCGTTCGCGCCACCTTCCCGAAGGGCGATGCGCGCGAGGATTGGACCATCCTGCGCGCGCTTTCGGCGGTCATGGGCAAGACGCTGCCCTATGACTCGCTCGACGCCCTGCGCGCGCGGATGATCGCCGACCATCCGACGTTTGGACATGTCGACTACGCGCCGGGGGCGGCCGACGCCGCCGGATTCAATCCAGCATCGCTCGGCGCCGATGGCGC
The DNA here is from genome assembly GCA_963847165.1 of uncultured Pseudomonadota bacterium. Lineage (GTDB taxonomy): Bacteria > Pseudomonadota > Alphaproteobacteria > Caulobacterales > Aquidulcibacteraceae > Vitreimonas. The sequence goes on along the minus strand of CAWJYY010000015.1, from coordinate 71,467 downwards.
TCTCTCGTCGGATCCGATCAAGAGCGTGATCAGCGACTTCTATTTCACCAATCCGATCGCGCGCGCTTCGAAGACGATGGCGGAATGCTCGCGCCGGGCCGCCGAGCGCAACGGCATGAAGGTGGCGGCGGAATGAACCCGAGCGCCGACTATGTTCCGTGGGTCAACTGGCCGGTCGAGGTCGAGTGGGGTCTCGATGAAGACGGGCCAAGTGCTCGCCATCATGATCCTGTTGCTGTTGACGCTCGCCTTCATCCTATTGTTCGACCGCAAGGTCTGGGCGGCGGTGCAGCTGCGCAAGGGCCCCAACGTCGTTGGTCCGTTTGGATTGCTGCAGTCCTTCGCCGACTTCTTGAAGTTCGTGCTGAAGGAAATCGTCATTCCGGCCGGCGCGAACAAGACTGTGTTCATCCTGGCGCCGCTGATCAGCTTTGTGCTCGCCTTCGTGGCGTGGGCGGTGGTGCCGTGGGCGCCCGGCGTCGTCATCGCCAACTTGAACGTGGGCATTCTCTATCTCTTCGCCATCAGTTCGCTCGGCGTCTACGGCATCATTATGGGCGGCTGGGCGTCGAACTCGAAATATCCCTTCCTTGGCGGCCTGCGCTCCGCGGCGCAGATGGTGAGCTACGAAGTCTCGATCGGCTTCATCATCATCACCGTGCTGCTGCTGGTGGGTTCGCTCAATCTCATCGACATCGTCAACGATCAGCGCGCCGGCATCTGGATGTGGCACGGATTTCGGCTGTTCGATTTCGGCGCCTGGCCGGGTATCATCCTGGTCGGCGTGGTGATGCTCGCCATGATGGGCATGTTCTTCGTCTCGGCGCTGGCGGAGACCAACCGCCCCCCGTTCGATCTGCCGGAAGCGGAGTCTGAGCTCGTGGCCGGCTATCAGGTCGAGTATTCGTCGACGCCGTACCTGCTCTTCATGATCGGGGAATATCTCAACATCGTGCTCATGTGCGCGATGATCACAATCCTGTTTCTCGGCGGCTGGCATTTGCCGTGGGGGCCGATCGAGAGCCTGGGGCTTGCGCCATTCTTGACCTCCTTGCTGGCGATGATCGTCTTCATGGCCAAGATCTGGCTCATGTTCTTCCTCTTCGCGATGGTGAAGGCGATCGTGCCGCGTTATCGCTACGACCAGCTCATGCGGCTCGGCTGGAAGATCTTCCTGCCGACTTCGCTCGCGGCGGTTGCGGCCATCGCCTACTACGTCACTTTCATGGCGCCGACCGGCGCGCAGCATTTAGCAGGAGGCTAAACATGCGCATCAACCTCGCGCTTGTGGGCGTCGCCGCTTTGGCGCTCGCGGCTTGCCAAACAACCAAGATCGAAAACGCCGCCGGCGGCGCCTTCGACATCCGCTACGACACATTGCGTCACGGCTCGCTCGACGCCGATGTGGCGGCCAACCGGCATTGCCAAGGCATGGCGACGATGATCTCCGACACCGCCCATGACAATGGCGGTCATTACCGCAACTATCGCTGCACCCGGAGACGTTAGTGGCCATACGCCTTCTGCAAGCGGCCAAAGGCGCGCTGATGCTCGACATGCTGGGCGGGTTCATGCTCGGCATGAAATATTTGGTGCGCCGCAAGGCGACGGTGAACTATCCGTTCGAAAAAGGTCCGCTTTCCCCGCGTTTCCGCGGCGAGCATGCGCTTCGTCGCTACGCCAACGGCGAAGAGCGCTGCATCGCCTGCAAACTTTGCGAGGCGATCTGTCCGGCCCAAGCCATCACCATTGAAGCCGAGCCGCGCGAAGACGGCTCGCGGCGCACCACGCGCTACGACATCGACATGGTGAAGTGCATCTATTGCGGCTTCTGCCAGGAAGCGTGTCCGGTCGACGCTATCGTCGAGGGTCCGAACTTCGAGTTCGCCACCGAGACGCGCGAAGAGCTTTATTACGACAAGGACCGGCTGCTTGCGAACGGCGATCGCTGGGAGCGGGAAATCGCGAAGAATTTGGAGCTGGACGCGCCGTATCGTTAAAGACGGCGGGCGCGGTTTGGGAGAGCGGATCGGATGTTGGCGGCAATCGCCTTCTATGCGCTGGCGGCGGTGGCGATCGTTTCCGCCTTCGCGGTCATCGCCGCGCGCAATCCCGTGCACTCGGTGCTGTTCTTGATCCTGACCTTCTTCTCGGCGGCGGGTTTGTTCGTGCTGTTGGGCGCGGAGTTTTTGGCGATGCTGCTGGTGGTGGTGTATGTGGGCGCGGTCGCTGTGCTCTTCCTGTTCGTGGTGATGATGCTCGATGTCGATTTCGTCGAGCTGAGGCAGGGCTTTCTTGAATATTTGCCTGCAGGGTTCGTCGTCGCCGCCGCGCTGCTTTTCGAACTTCTCCTGGTCGCCAGCGCTTCGATGGGCGCCAACGGCGCGCCCGATCGCGCTCGCGCCCAACGCGCCGGCGGAGGTGACCAACGCCGAGGCGATCGGGCGGGTGCTTTACACCGATTACCTGCTGCTCTTCCAAATGGCGGGTCTGGTGCTGTTGGTCGCCATGATCGGCGCCATCGTGCTGACGCTGCGCCACCGCCCCGGGGTCAAGCGCCAGAACATCGCCGCCCAGGTCGGGCGCCGCCGCTCCGAAGGCGTCGAATTGAAGGACATCCGTCCGGGTCAGGGGTTGGGCTGATGGCGATCGGGCTTTCGCACTATCTCTTCGTCGCCGCTGCTCTATTCACGATCGGCGTCTTCGGCATTTTCGTGAACCGCAAAAACGTCATCATCATTTTGATGTCGATCGAGCTGGTGCTGCTCTCGGTGAACATCAATCTGGTGGCGTTCTCGGCGTATTTGCGCAACCTCGAAGGCCAGATCTTCGCGATGATCGTGCTCACCGTCGCGGCCGCCGAAGCCGCCGTCGGCCTGGCCATCCTGGTGACCTATTTCCGCAACCGCGGCGACATCGCGGTTGAAGACATCAATCAAATGCGGGGCTGAGCCGAGCGTGCAATTCTCCACTGAAGCCCTGATCGTGCTCGCGCCGCTCTTCGCAGCGGCGTTCGCGGGGCTGTTGCAGAAGCAGATCGGCGATCGCCTGGCGATGGCGATCACGACAGGGTCGGTGGGACTGTCGCTGGTGCTGTCGTGGCCGATCTTCATCGACTTTGTCTGGGGTAACGCCACCGGGCACGTCACCGAACTCTTCAAATTCATCGATGTGGCGGGGTTCACCTCGACCTGGAGCGTGCGCGTCGATCCGCTCTCGGCGGTGATGCTGGTGGTGGTGACGACGGTCAGCTTCCTCGTGCACGTATATTCGTGGGGCTACATGGCCGAGGATCCGCACAAGGCGCGGTTCTTCTCCTACCTTTCGTTCTTCACTTTCGCGATGCTGGCCTTGGTGACGGCCAACGACTTCCTGCAGCTCTTCTTCGGCTGGGAAGGGGTGGGCGTGGCGTCCTACCTGCTGATCGGATTCTGGTACCAGAAGCGCTCCGCCAACGACGCGGCGATCAAAGCCTTCATCACCAATCGGGTCGGCGATTTCGGCTTCGCGTTGGGGATCATGGCGGCGTTCGTCAGCTATCATTCGATCCAGTACGACACCGTCTTCCAGACCGCGACCGCCCATCCCGACATCATGTTCGGCATCGGTCCGCTGCATGTGCGCGCGGTGGAGCTGGTATCGACCCTGCTGTTCATCGGCGCCATGGGCAAGTCGGCGCAATTCTTCCTGCACGTTTGGTTGCCGGACGCGATGGAAGGGCCCACGCCGGTCTCGGCGCTGATCCACGCCGCCACCATGGTGACCGCCGGGGTTTTCATGGTCGCCCGCTGCGGCGATCTCTTTCACATCGCCCCGTACGCGGCCGGTTTCGTGACCGTCATCGGCGCGATGACGGCGCTCTTCGCAGCGACGGTGGGCGTCGCCCAAAACGACATCAAACGCGTGGTGGCGTACTCAACTTGCTCGCAGCTTGGCTATATGTTCTTCGCCGCCGGCGTCGGCGCCTACAACGCCGCGATGTTCCACCTCTTCACCCACGCTTTTTTCAAGGCGTTGCTCTTCCTCGGCGCCGGCTCGGTCATCACCGGCCTCCATCACGAGCAGGACATGCGCAACATGGGCGGGGTGCGCAAACCCATGACGCTCACCTGGGTCATGATGCTGATCGGCACGCTGGCGCTGATCGGCTTCGGCATTCCCGGGATCGGGGGCTTCGCCGGCTTCTATTCGAAAGACGCAATCATTGAGAGCGCGTTCAGCTCGGCCGCGATCGGGGCGCAATTTGCGTTCTGGTGCGGCGTCGCCGCGGCGATGCTGACGAGCTTTTATTCGTGGCGCTTGATGTTCATGACCTTCGAGGGGGTCTATCGCGGCGCGGCTCATGGCGCCGAGCACGCGCACGGCCACGGCGAGGAGGGGACGGCCGAACCGGACGCCCACGCCCATGACGATCATCGCCGCGAAGCAGCCGACGGCGCCGCTCCCGCGCGTGAATCGCCCTGGGTGATGCTTGGCCCGCTCATGGTTCTCGCCGCCGGCGCGATCGCGGCGGGGGCGGTGTTCGCCCCCACTTTCCTCGGCGAGCGCGCCTTCGCCTTCTGGCGCGGGGTGATGCCGATAGAGGCCCGCCACGAGCATTTGCCGGTTTGGGTGACCTGGGCGCCGCTCGGCGTCACCGTCGCCGGCTTCTTAGGCGCCGTACTCTTCTATTTGCTGGCGCCGCGCGTGCCGCGCGCGCTGGCGAAGGGCCCGGTTTGGGCGTTTCTCTATCACAAATGGTATTTCGACGAGATCTACGACTTCTTCTTCGTCAAGGGCGCGCGCGCGCTCGGCGATCTCTTCTGGAAAGTCGGCGATCAAAAGGTCATCGACGGGCTCGGCCCCGACGGCGTCGCGGCTTCGTCGCGTTTCTTCTCAGGATTGCTGCGGCGCGTGCAGACGGGCTTTGTGTATCATTATAGCTTCTTGATGCTCATCGCAGCGGTCGCTTTCGGCGCCTACGCCATCTTAGCCGGCATCGGAGCCAGACGATGACCGGTTGGCCGCTGCTCTCGATCGTCACCTTCCTGCCGGCGGCGGGCGCGATCTTAATTCTCTTGTCGCGCTCGCTCTCGCGCGGCGAAAACGCCGGTTACGACGCCGGCGTCCGGCTGCTGACGCTGATCATCACCATCGCGACGTTTCTGGTCTCGCTCTTCGCCTTTGCGGCGTTCGATCCGAGCGTGCAGGGCTTCCAGCTGGTCGAGAACAGGCCTTGGGCGTTTGGGTCGAACTATCATTTGGGCGTCGACTCGCTTGGCATGACGCTCATCTTGCTGACGACGTTCCTGACGCCGCTCTGCATCTTGGCGAGCTGGTCGATCAACAAGCAGGTCGCCACCTATATGGTGCTCTTCCTGGTGCTCGAGACGCTGATGATCGGCGTCTTCTGCGCGATGGACCTCATCCTCTTTTATCTCTTCTTCGAGGGCGGTCTCATCCCGATGTTCATCCTCATCGGTGTGTGGGGCGGGGAACGGCGCGTCTACGCGGCGTTCAAGTTCTTCCTCTACACGCTTTTGGGCTCGATCCTGATGCTCGTCGCCATCGTCGCGATCATCAATATCGCCGGCACATCAAGCATTCCGGCGCTCATGCGCTATGCGGCGACGACGGGTTTCGATCCCAACGTGCAGATCTGGCTGTGGCTGGCCTTTTTTGCGTCATTTGCGGTGAAGCTGCCGATGTGGCCGGTGCACACCTGGCTGCCGGACGCGCACGTGGAGGCGCCGACGGCGGCGTCGGTGGTGCTGGCGGCGATCCTCCTGAAGATGGGCGGCTATGGCTTCCTGCGTTTCTCGCTGCCGCTGTTTCCGTCCGCCTCGCACTTCTTCACGCCGATGATGTTTGCGCTCTCCGTCATCGCTATCGTCTGGGCTTCGCTGGTGGCTTTCCGCCAGCTCGATATGAAGAAGCTCATCGCCTACTCGTCGGTGGCGCATATGGGCTTTGTGACGCTGGGCATCTTCTCCGGCACGATGCAGGGCGTCCAGGGCGCGATCTACCAGATGCTCTCGCACGGCATCATCTCTGGGGCGCTCTTCCTCTGCGTCGGCGTCGTCTACGACCGCATGCACACCCGAGAGATCGCCTTCTATGGCGGGCTTGTGAACCGCATGCCCGTCTACGCCGCGATCTTCATGCTGTTCACGCTGGGCAATGTCGGGCTGCCGGGAACGAGCGGCTTTCCCGGTGAAATCCTGACCATGGTGGGCGCTTTCCAGATCAACGCCTGGTTCGTGGCGGTGGCGGCGAGCGGGGTGATCTTCTCGGCCGCTTATGCGCTCACGCTTTATCGCAAGGTGGCCCTCGGCGACATCGTCAATCCAAGGCTTAACGCGATCGCCGATCTGGAAGCCCGCGAATGGGTGCAGTTCGTACCGCTCGTCGTCGCCACTTTGGTGATGGGTCTTGCGCCCCACTATATCCTGCAATTCACCGAGGGAACGGCGCACGCGATCGTCGCGGCCTACAATGGAGCCGCGCCATGACCTCGCTCATGACCGACTTTTTGTCATCATGCGCGCACGCGCGGCCTGAGCTCCTCGTCCTTGGGTTTGCGCTGGGCGCGACGCTCTTCGGCGCCGTCATCAAGGACAAGAGCGCCGGTTTCCTGTCCGGCCTCGGCGTCGCCGTGCTCCTGGCGGCGGGCGCGGTGGCGATCATCGACCGGCCGCTGGCGCCGATCGAGATCTTTCAGGGCGCGCTGGTGGTCGATGGTCTCTCGGTTTTCGCCAAAGCGCTGATTGCGTGGTCGGCGGCGGCGGCGCTGCTGCTCGGCGCCGATCACTTCGCCAAGACCAACGAACGGCGCTTTGAATTCCCGGTGCTTATCGCGCTCAGTGCGCTTGGCATGTTCGTGATGGTCTCCGCGCGCGACCTGATCAGCCTTTATGTGGGGGTCGAACTGCAGAGCTTGGCCGCCTATGTGCTCGCGGCCTGGCGGCGCGATGATGCGCGCTCCTCCGAGGCGGGCCTCAAATATTTTGTGCTGAGCGCGATCTCCTCGGGCTTGCTGCTCTACGGTTCTTCCTTCGTCTACGGCTTCACCGGCTCGATCCGCTTCGATGCGATCGCCTCGGCCATCGCCCAAGGCGCCGGCGGCGTTGGGCTCATTTTCGGGCTGGTGCTGATGTTGTGTGCGCTCGGCTTCAAGATGTCGGCCGCGCCATTCCATATGTGGACGCCCGACGTTTATGAAGGCGCGCCGACGCCGGTGACGGCCTTCTTCGCCGCCGCGCCGAAGGTCGCCGCCGTCGCTTTGATGATGCGCATCGTCTACGAGCCGTTCGGCGCCATTGCCGGCCAATGGCAGCAGGTCGTGGTTGCGCTCTCGGCGATCTCGATGGTGTGGGGCTCGGTCGCCGCGCTCATGCAGACGAACCTGAAGCGGCTCATGGCCTATTCCTCCATCGGCAACATGGGCTTTGCGCTCATGGGGATCGCGGCGGGTCCAGGGCAGGGGCCGACCTCGGCGTTGGTCTATTTGGCGCTCTATCTGCCGGCGACGATCGGCATTTTCGCGCTCATCCTGGCCATGCGCCGCGAAGGCGTCGGGCACGAGACGGTCGCCGATCTGGCGGGTCTCGGCCAGAAGCGTCCGTGGATGGCGGCGATGTTCACCATGCTGCTCTTTTCGATCGCCGGCATTCCCCCGTTTGCCGGCTTCATCGGCAAGCTGCTCGTCTTCCGCGCCGCTGTGGACGCCAATCTGATCTGGCTTGCGGTGGTCGGCGGGATCGCAGCCGTCATAGCCGCGGGCTATTATCTGCGTCTGCTCGCATCGATCTGGTTCTCTCCATCGCAGCAGACGCTGCAGCCTGCGAGCGGCGCCATCGTTGTGACCGCCACCACGGCGGCCGCGCTGACCTTCCCCGTCCTGGTGTTGGCGCTTGGCGCCATCCAGCAATGGGCCGAATGGGCGGTCGGACGCAGTTTCTAAAGAGGGGCTTGCACGCTCATGATCGACGCGCACGCGCCGGTCGAAGTCTTCGAGGAAATCGACTCCACCATTTTGGAGGCGCGCCGCCGCGCCGAGCGCGGCGATATAGAGTCGGTGTGGCTGGTGGCGAAGCGCCAGACCGCCGGGCGCGGCCGTCGCGGACGCGCCTGGTCTTCGATCGACGGCAATCTGATGGCGACGTTTCTATTCACCACCGCTGAGCCGCCGGTGAAGATTGCGTTGCTGGGTTTCGCCACCGGGGTCGCCTTGGCCGAGACCATCGAAGCGATCATCGGCGGCGGACGCGCGAGGCTGAAATGGCCAAACGACGTCTTCATCGACGGCATGAAGGCCTCCGGCATCATGCTGGATTCCGGCCCGCATGGGGCGAGGAGCTGGGTAGCGCTCGCGTTCGGGGTCAATCTGGCGGCGGCGCCGGAAGGGCTCGATCAGCCGACCGTTTCGTTGCGCGACGTGCTGCCCCCGGATGCGCCCGCCCCGGCGCCGCTGGCGTTTCTCGGCCAACTGCGTCCGCGGCTCGAGGGCTGGGCCGAGCGCATTAATCGCGACGGCTTTGAGCCGCTCCGCGCAGCTTGGCTGGCGCGCGCCCATGGTTTGGGCCAAGCTGCGCGCGTGCTGCAGGGCGAACAAACGCTCGAAGGGCGGATCGTCGGCCTTTCGCCGCGTGGCGAGCTTGAACTTGAAACCAGTGAAGGCCGACGCCTGATCGCGGCGGGCGACCTCCTTCTTCCCAGTGCGGCCTGATCCCCATGCTTCTCGCCATCGACGTCGGCAACACCAACACCAAATTCGCCGTCCATGACGGCAAGACGTGGCGTGGCCAATGGCGCGCCTCCACCGATCCCAGGCGCACGGCCGACGAATATGCGCCGTGGCTCAGCGAAATCCTGGCGCTGGCGAAGTTGAGCTTTTCCGACATCAGCGCCTGCATCGTCTCGACGGTGGTGCCGCAGGCGCTTTTCAATCTGCGCAATCTTTCGCGCCGTTATGTGAACGCCGAGCCGATGGTGATCGGCGAAGACGGCTTAAAGCTCGGCATCGAGGTCCGCATCGATAAGCCGAGCGAAGCGGGCGCCGACCGGCTGGTGAACGCCGTCGCCGCCTTCGTTGAATATGGCGGCCCCGCGATCGTCGTCGATAGCGGCACAGCGACGACATTCGACATCGTCGCCGCCGACGGCGCCTTCGAAGGCGGCATCATCTTGCCGGGAATCAATCTCTCGCTGCAGGCGCTGCACGATGCGGCGGCGCGGCTGCCGCGTGTGGAGATCCGCGATCCGGGCCGCGTGATCGGCAAGGACACGGTCTCGGCCATGCAGTCCGGCATCTATTGGGGCTCCATCGACATGATCGAAGGCCTATGCCGGCGCATCAAGGCGGAGTACGGCCAACCGATGAAGACTATCGCCACCGGCGGCGTCGCATCGCTTTTCGAAGGCGCGTTTCCGAGCATTGACCATTTCGACCAGGATCTGACCTCGCGCGGCCTGCTCGAAGTCTTCCGCCGCAACGGCGGAAAGCTTTGAGTCCAGCCAAACCCAACGACGAACTCGTCTTCCTGCCGCTCGGCGGCTCAGGCGAAATCGGCATGAACCTGAACGCCTACGGGTTCGGGCCAGCCGATGCGCGGCAATGGATCATTGTCGACATTGGCGTGACCTTCGGGCGCGAGGAGATGAGCCCAGGCGTCGATCTTATCTTGCCGGATCCGACTTATCTTGAAGAGGAGCGCGAGAACATTCTCGCTATCGTGCTGACGCATGCGCACGAAGATCACATCGGCGCGCTGGGCTGGCTGTGGCCGCGGCTTAAGGCGCCCGTGTATGCAACCCCGTTCACTGCGGCCTTGGTGCGCGAGAAGCTGCGTGAACGCGGATTGCTGGACAAGGTGCCGCTCACCGAAATTCCGTTGAAGGGCAAACTAACGCTTGGACCGTTCGAAATCGATTTTGTGACGCTCACCCACTCGATCCCGGAGCCGAACGGTCTGGCCATCCGCACCCCGCTCGGGATGGTGTGGCACACCGGCGATTGGAAACTCGATCCCGACCCGCTGATAGGCGAGACCACCGATGAGGCCGCGCTTCGCGCCATGGCCGAGGAGGGCGTGCTCGCCATGGTCTGCGACTCGACGAACGTGTTCGTCGAAGGCCATGCCGGTTCGGAATCGCAAGTGCGCGAGCGGCTGAAACAGGTGATCGCGGGCGCCACCGGCAAGGTCGCCGTCACTGCTTTTGCGTCCAATGTCGCGCGCATTGAAAGCGCCATCAAGGCGGCGCAGGCGTGCGGGCGCACCGTCTGCCTGGTCGGACGCTCCATGCACCGCATTGTCGCTGCGGCGAAGGGCGTGGGCTTGCTGAGCGACGCCCCCGATCTGATTGACGAAGACGAAGCAGGGGCGCTGCCCGATGAGAACGTGCTCTATCTTTGCACCGGCAGCCAGGGCGAGCCGCGCGCGGCGCTCTCGCGCATAGCACGCGGCGACCATCGCAATGTCCTGCTGCGCGCCGGCGACACCGTCATCTTCTCCTCGCGCGTCATTCCCGGCAACGAGGCCGCCATTCACACGCTCTACAATCAATTCCTCGAACGCGGCGTCCAACTCATCACCGCCGACGATGAATTGGTGCACGTCTCCGGTCATCCCGGGCGCGATGAGCTGAAACAAATGTACCAATGGGCGCGCCCCCACATCGCGGTGCCCGTGCATGGCGAGCGGCGGCATTTGCTCGAGCATGTGAAGTTCGCGCAATCGCTGCAGGTGCCTGAGGCGCTGGCGCCGAGCAATGGCGACCTGATCCGCCTGGCGCCTGGGCGACCGGCCATCATCGACGAGGTGCCTTGCGGACGATTGTTTGTGGACGGCAATGTCATTGTCGCCGCCGAGGATGAGGCGTTGCGCGATCGCCGCCGGCTCGGTGAAGAGGGCGCCGTCACCGTCACGTTGGCGATCGCTGAGCGCAAGAGCGCCTTGGCGGCTGGACCGAATGTGAGCGTCCGCGGGCTTTCGGCCGGTGATGAGACCGCGATGGAGGCCGCGTTAGACGATCTCGAAGCCGCGGCCAAGACCGCCTTCTTGAAGCTGAGCGCGGGCGATCGCGAGGATGACGAGCTGATTGAGACGGCTCTGGGGCGGGCGGTGCGCAAAGCTGCGGAAAAGATCTGGGGCAAACGGCCGCTTGTCGACGTGAGCGTGCTTCGGATTTAAGTTGACGCGGAAACTCTTGGAGGCGAGCCATGATCGGACGGCTCAATCACGTGGGGGTGGCGGTGCCCTCAATCGAGGCGGCGAAGGCGACCTATCGCGATCTTTATGGCGTGCCGGAAAGCGCCATGACCGAGACCCGCGAACTGGCCGCGCAAGGCGTGCGGTTTGCTTTTGTGAACGTGGACAATAGCCAAATCGAACTGATCGAACCGCTCGGCCCGGATTCGCCGATCCGGAACTTCATCGAGCGCAACCCGAATGGCGCTCAACACCATGTCTGCTTTGAAGTTGAAGAAATCTACGCCGCGCGCGACGCCATGGCGGCGAAGGGCGCGACAATTCTCAACGAGCCGCGCATCGGCGCCCACGGCACTCCGATCATTTTCATCCACCCGAAGAATTCCAATGGCGTGCTGATCGAACTCATGGAAAGGCCGAAGGCGGCGCAATCATGAGCATTCCCCTGGCAATCGGCATTTATCTGATCTTGTGGTGGCTTTCGTTCTTCTTGCTGCTGCCGGTCGGCGCGCAGAGCCTGCACGAGGCCGACGAGATGGCCGTTCCCGGCGTCGATCGCGGCGCGCCGAAAGCGCACAATCTGGGCATGAAGGTGCTCGCGGCGGCGGCGATCGCGGCGGTTTTGTGGCTAGGCGTCGCCTGGGCGATTTCGCGCGATCTGTTCGACGTATTTCCGGGCTAGGGCTGCGTTGCCGGGCGCGCCCGGCCAGTCTATCCAGGCCCGGAAAGGAGCCCCTCCCCAATGCATGCGCTTAAGGTCACGCGCGCCGAAGATTTTCCCGAATGGTACCAGGCCGTGGTCCGCGAAGCCGATCTCGCGGAGCAATCGCCGACGCGCGGGTGCATGATCATCAAAGCTTGGGGCATGGGGCTCTGGGAGCGTTTCGTCGCGGAGATGGACGGACGCATCCGCGCCACCGGGCACGAGAATTACTATTTCCCGCTGCTCATTCCGCTGAGCTTCTTTGCCAAAGAAGCCGAGCACGTCGAAGGCTTCGCCAAGGAGATGGCGGTGGTGACCCACCATCGCTTGAAGCAGATCGGCGGCGAGTTGAAACCCGATCCCGATGCTGAGCTGACCGAGCCTTTGATCATTCGCCCCACATCGGAGACCATTATCGGCGACGCCTTCAGCCGTTGGATCAAATCGTATCGCGATCTGCCGCTGAAACTAAACCAATGGGCCAACGTGGTGCGCTGGGAGATGCGCACGCGCATGTTCCTGCGCACGGCGGAATTCCTCTGGCAGGAGGGCCATACCGCGCACGCCGACGAAGCGGACGCGATGGAAGAGACCATGCTGGCGCTCGAAATCTATCGCAGCGTCGTCGAAGAGGTGATGGCGATCCCGGTGATCCTCGGCGAGAAATCGGAAAACGAACGCTTCCCCGGCGCGGAGCGGACCTATTCGCTGGAAGCGATGATGCAAGACGGCAAGGCGCTGCAGGCGGGCACCTCGCACTATCTCGGCACCCATTTCGCCGAGGCGCAAAACATCCGCTATCAGGACAAGGACGGCAATTTGGCGCTCGCCCACACCACCAGCTGGGGTTCGACCACGCGCCTTATCGGCGCGATGGTGATGGTGCATGGCGACGACGACGGCCTGCGCACGCCCCCGGCGATGGCGCCAAAGCAGATCGTCATCGTGCCGATGCTGCGCGGCAAGCCGGAAGATGGCGAGTTGAAGGATTATTGCGCAAGACTTGCAGCCGAGCTCAACAAGCAAAGCGTGCTGGGCTCGCATCTGCGCGCATGGGTCGACGGCAAGGACGCCAAGCCCACCGACAAGCGTTGGGATTGGGTGCGTCGAGGCGCGCCGATCATTTGCGAAATCGGCCCCCGCGACGCGGCCAACGATCAGGTCACCTTCATCCAACGCACGGCGCTGCGCGAGGGTGAGAAGGTGAAGTCGACCTCGGTTGCGCGCGGCGAATTCCTCACCAGCGCGCCGCTTTTGCTGGAAGCCATCCAAAAACAGCTTTTCCAAGAGGCGAGCGAGCGGCTCAACGCCAATATTCGCTCCGACCTGCAATCCTGGGACGACCTCGCCGCCTATTACGGCGCCGGCGAAGACGAAAACGAGGTCAAAGGCTGGGCTCGGGTGGCGTGGTCGAAGCCTTCCGGCGATGCGCTGGAGGGGGTGGGCGAGCGTCTGAAGCGGCTGAAGCTCACCATCCGCAACGCCCCGCTTCGACAACCTTCCTCATTCGGCCCGTGTGTGTTCACCGGCAAGCCGGGCGTTGAAGAAATCCTGATCGCGCGAGCTTACTGATGGCCGCGGCGCCCTTCGGTCTTTTCGAGCGCATGCTCGCGGGGCGCTATCTGCGCGCCAAGCGCCAGCATGGCGGCGTCGCGCTCATCTCGATCATCTCGGTGCTCGCGATCCTGCTGGCGGTGTTCGTGCTGATCGTGACCATGTCGGTGATGAACGGCTTTCGCGAGACGCTGCTCTCACGCATCCTGGGCGTGAACGGGCATGTCTTCGTCGATGTGCGCAACCTTCCCCCGCCCGAGATCGATCGCTTGGCGCGCTTGGCGCGGCAAACGCCCGACGTGCTTCACGTCACCCCGATCATCAACGCGCAGGCCTTGGCGACCGCCGACGGCGTCGCCTCCGGCGTCGTTGTGCGCGGCATTCCGCGCGCGGATTTGCAGGCGCTGACCATCGTTGCGCGCAGCATCCGGCCCGGGGGAAACCTCACCGGTTTCGAGGGCGTGGAGGCGCCGACCATCCTCATCGGCGATCGCCTGGCCGCGCAACTCGGCGTGCAGCAGGGGATGGCGCTTTCGTTGCTTTCGCCGCAAGGGGCGCAAACGCCGTTCGGCCTGACGCCGCGGCGCAAGTCGTTCCTGATCGGGGGCATTTTCAGCGTCGGCATGGCTGAGTTCGATTCCGGCCTCATCTACATGCCGCTCGAACAGGCCCAGATCATGTTCGCGCGCGGCGACGGCGTCGATGAGCTTGAGATTCGCATCCGCAATCCGGACCGCACCGTGCCGCTGATGATGGATCTACGTTCGAGGCTTGGCCCCGACGTCACCATCTATGATTGGCGCACCAACAGCCAGGGTCTCGCCGACGCGTTGGTGGTCGAGCGCAACGTGATGCGTCTTATCCTGATGTTCGTTGTCGCGCTGGCGGCGCTCAATATTGTCACCGGCCTCATCATGTTGGTGAAGAATAAGAGCCGCGACATCGCCATTCTGCGCACCATGGGCGCCACTAAGGGCGCCATCATGCGCATCTTCTTCCTGGCGAGCGCAAGCCTTGGGGTGCTGGGCTTGTCGCTTGGTCTCGGCTTGGCGGTGGCTTTCTGCGTCTACATCAAGCCAATCCAGGATTTCCTGTCGGCGGTGGTCGGCTTCGATATTTTCCCAGGCACGGTCTATTCGCTCGACACGCTGCCTGCGAGGCTCGATTACGGCGAGATCGCCTTGGTGGTTGTGTTCACCATCGCGGTGAATTTCACTTCGACGCTGCTGACGGCGTGGTGGGCGTCGCGCTTCGATCCGGTTGAGGCGTTGCGCTATGAATGACGCCGCCACAACCGCCGCAGCCGTTCTGCGTTTGCGCGGCTTGCAGCGCCGCTTCAAATCCGGTGACAGCGAGCTGGTCGTCCTCGACGGCGTCGATCTCGACATCCGGCCCGGTGAAATCGTCGGTCTGGTCGGACCATCTGGATCCGGCAAATCTTCGCTGCTTCACGCCGCCGGGCTGCTTGAGCGCCCGAGCGGGGGCGATGTCGAAATCGAAGGGCGCTCGGCGTGGGATTTGAACGACGACGCGCGCACCGCCATTCGGCGAACGCGCATCGGTTTTGTCTACCAATTCCACCATTTGTTGGCGGAGTTCGACGCGCTTTTGAACGCCGCCTTGCCGGCGCATCATCGCCGGGGTGTCCAAGAAGCGCGCCATGGCTGAGTCCGAGCGCCTGCTTGGGCTTATGGGATTGTCGGGGCGCATTCATCACCAGCCGGCGCAGCTATCGGGGGGCGAACAGCAGCGCGTCGCCATAGCCCGCGCCATGGTCAACAAGCCGGCGCTCATCCTCGCCGACGAACCCACCGGCAATTTGGACCCCGACACCTCGACCCAGGTCTTCGCCGCTCTCTCCGACCTGGTCCGCAACGAAGGTGCGGCGGCGCTTATCGCCACCCACAATTTCGAGCTCGCCAAGTACATGGATCGGGTGATGGCGCTCGAGCACCACCGGCTGGTGCAGCGGCGTTAAGGCCTTCGGCGCGAGGCCGCCAACGCCTATCTTGGGTCGGAGAGAATCAGTGCCGCCGCCCTTTATCCATCTCCGCGCCCGTTCGGCCTATTCGCTGCTGCAAAGTGCGCTGCAGGTTAAAACCCTGACCAAGCTTGCGGCCGCAGCCGAGATGCCGGCGCTGGGGTTGACCGATTGCAACAACCTCTTCGGCGCCCTGGAGTTTTCGGAAGCCGCCGCCGAGGCGGGGGTGCAGCCGATCGTCGGCGTGGCGCTCACCGTCAAAAGCGAGGACGGCGTCGATGGCGTGCTTGCGCTCTTGGCGCAGAATTCCGCCGGCTATTCCAACCTGATGCGGCTCTCGAGCAGCGCCTATCTCGATGTCTCCGCCCATGACGAACCGCACGTTTCAAGCGCGCGTCTATACCATCATAGCGAGGGTTTGATCGCCTTCAGCGGCGGCGGCGAAGGCCCGATCGCGCAGCTCGTGGAGCAGAACCAGCATGAGCGCGCACAGGCGTTCTTGCACGAGCTTGCAGCGAATTTTCACAACCGGCTCTATGTCGAAATGCAGCGCCACGGCGAGCGCATCGAAGCGGAAACCGAAGGCGCGCTGGTCGACTTCGCCTACAAGCTGGGCCTGCCGCTCGTCGCCTCGAACGACATCCGCTTCAAAGCCCGCACCGATCATGGCGCCCACGATGCGCTGATGTGCATCGCGGCCTCCTCTTATCTTGGCGAAGAGGATCGTCCGCGCGTCACGCCGGAGCATTATTTCAAGAGCGGCCAGGAAATGGCCGCGCTTTTCGCGGACTTGCCGGAAGCCATCGCCAACACCGCCGAGATCGCCCGCCGTTGCGCCTTCCGTGTTGAAAAGCGCGCGCCGATTCTGCCGGCGTTCGACACCAAACGCGGCCGTGACGAACCGGCGGAATTGAAAGCGCAAGCTGAAGCCGGTCTGAAGGCGCGTCTGAAGGCCCTTGGCGATCGCCTAGCCGCGCCGGAGGAGGAATACAAAAAGCGCCTCGCCTACGAACTCGACGTCATCACCCAGATGAAGTTTCCCGGCTACTTCCTGATTGTCTCGGACTTCATCAAATGGGCGAAGGCCAACGGCATTCCCGTCGGCCCCGGACGCGGCTCGGGCGCGGGCTCCGTCGTCGCCTGGGCGCTCACCATCACCGACCTCGACCCGTTGCGGTGGGGTCTGCTTTTTGAGCGCTTCCTCAACCCTGAGCGCGTCTCAATGCCCGACTTCGACATCGATTTTTGTCAGGAGCGGCGCGGCGAAGTCATCGAGTATGTGAAGAACAAATACGGCGCCGATCGCGTCGCCCAGATCATCACCTTCGGCACGCTGCAAGCGCGCGCCGTGCTGCGCGACGTCGGCCGGGTCATGCAGCTGCCGTTCGGCCAGGTTGATCGCCTGGCGAAATTGGTGCCGGCCAACCCCGCCAATCCGGTGACGCTGGCCGAAGCGATCGAAATCGAGCCGAAGCTTAAGGAAGCGCGCAAACTCGAACCGGAAGTCGGCGCGCTGCTCGATACGGCGCTGCAGCTGGAAGGGCTCTATCGCAACGCCTCGACGCATGCGGCCGGCGTCGTTATCGCCGACCGGCCGCTGGAGGAATTGGTTGCGCTTTACCGCGATCCGCGTTCGGACATGCCGGCGACCCAGTTCAACATGAAATGGGTCGAACCCGCGGGTTTGGTGAAATTCGACTTCCTGGGGCTGAAGACCCTCGACGTGATCGACCGCGCCTTGAAGTTCCTGCATGCGCGCGGCATCGAGCTCGATCTCGCCAACATGCCCTATGACGACGAGGCGACCTACGCGCTGATGCAATCGGGCCTGACCTTCGGCGTCTTCCAACTCGAAGGTCAGGGAATGCGCGACACGCTGCGCAAGGTGAAGCCGACAGGGCTTGAAGACGTCATTGCGCTCATTTCGCTTTATCGCCCGGGCCCGATGAAGAATATCGACCGCTTCGCCAATGTTAAGCACGGCCGCGAAGTCGCCGATTATCTCCACGATAGCCTGAAGCCGATCCTTGAGGAGACCTACGGCGTCATCGTCTATCAAGAGCAAGTGATGCAGATCGCTCAGGTGCTGTCGGGCTATTCGCTGGGTGAAGCCGATCTTCTGCGCCGCGCGATGGGCAAGAAGCAGCCCGCCGAAATGGCCAAGCAGAAATACCGCTTCATCGAGGGCGCCAAGGCGCGCGGCGTCGGCGAGGGGCTCGCTTCGCACATCTTCGATCTGGTCGAGGAATTCGCAGGCTACGGCTTCAACAAGTCGCACGCGGCCGCTTATGCCGTCATCGCCTATCAAACCGGCTATCTGAAGGCCCACTATCCGGTCGACTTCATCGCCGCGTCGATGAGCCTCGATATCTCCAACTCGGACAAGCTGGCGAGCTTCCATCAAGACGCGCGCCGCGATCGGCGTCGCCGTGCTGGCGCCCGACCTCAACAAGTCGCAAGCCGATTTCAGCGTCGAGCAGACCGAAGCCGGCGTGGCGGTGCGCTACGCCTTGGGCGCGGTGCGCAATGTCGGCGTCGCCGCCATGGAGGCGGTCGCCGCCGAACGCGAGGCGCGCGGCCCCTTTAAGGCGCTGCACGATTTCGCCGAGCGGCTGGACGCCAAGGCGATCAATCGGCGTCAACTTGAAAATCTGGCGAAAGCGGGCGCCTTCGACGCCATCGAGCCGGATCGCGCGCGAGCCCTGGCGGGGTGTGAGATGCTGGCCGCCTACGCCCAGCGCGTGGGCGAAGAACGCGCCAGCGCACAGACGAGTTTGTTCGGCGCCGAAGAGCCGAGCGCCCGGCCGGTGTTTCCAAAAGCGCCTGCCTGGTCGGCGCAGGATCGTCTGGACGCCGAGCGCGAAAGCGTCGGCTTTTATCTCTCCGGCCACCCGCTCTCGGATTTCTTCATCGAGGCAGGCGACCGCTATTCGACTTTCGCCGACATCCTCGAAGAGGGCGAAACCGAGCCGCGCTCCTACCCGATGGCGGGCGTCGTGCGCCGCATCCAGTATCGGCCCGCCATGTCGGGAGGCACTTTGGCTTACGTCTCGATGTCCGATCCCACCGGCGACTTTGAAGCGCTGGTCATGCCCGAATACGTCGCGCTCGCGCGCGAGACGCTGGAGGTCGGCAAGGCGTTCGTCTTCCGCGGCCGCGTGCGTTACCGCGACGGCGATTTGAAACTGGCGGGCGACACCTTCGAACCGGTCGAGGCGGCCGAAGCGCGCACCACCGAGGATCTGCGGATCATTGTCAAAGAGGGCGCGCCGCTTGAAAATTTGGCGCGCACGATCGCGGCTTTGCCGAAGGCGCAAGCGGGCGAAGCCCGGCCGCTTCGGCTGGTGCTGCGCCTCAATGACGGGCGCGAGATCGAACTGGGCGCCAAGCAATTTGTCCCGGCCGGACCCGCCGCCCGCGCCGCACTCAAGGCCGCCAAGGGCGTTGAACGCGTGATCTAAGCCGGCTTCGTCGCCACAATTCTCCCGTTTGGCGTGAAAGCTCTTGCCCGGCCTTCTTACGGCGCCTCAGATGCCGCCACTTTCGCGAAGGGACGAACGCATCATGGGGGCCAAACTCAGATCATTCGCCGCGTGCCTCGGCGCGCTCAGCTTGGCGGCGTGCGCCACCACTTCGCACCACGCGCAGACAACGCCGCCCGATCCCAATAACGGCGCCTATGCCTCAACCTACACGCCGCGCCCGTCGGTTCCGACCTTGATCCGCGGCGCAACCGTCTTCGACGGCAATGGCGCGACGCTTCAGAACGCCGATGTGCTGATGGCCGACGGCCACATTACCCAAGTCGGACAGAACCTCACCGCCCCGGCCGGCGCTACGATCATCGACGGACGCGGCAAATACGTGACGCCTGGCATCATCGATCCGCACTCTCATTTGGGCGTCTATCCCTCGCCCTCGATCGAAGCGACGCAGGACGGCAACGAACTCACCGATCCCGATCGCGCCGAAGTCTGGGCCGAGCACTCCGTGTGGCCGATGGATCCGGGTTTCGGCCGCGCCCTCGCGGGGGGCGTCACCACGCTCCATATTCTGCCAGGCTCCGGCAATCTGTTCGGCGGCCGCGGCGTGACGCTGCGCCCGGTGCTGGGCGCGCGCACGGTGCAGGAAATGAAATTCCCCGGCGCGCCGCAGAGCCTGAAGATGGCGTGCGGCGAAAACCCCGCCCGCGTCTATGGCTCACGCAATCAATTCCCGTCGACCGGCATGGGCGTCGTCGAAGGCTATCGCGCCGCGTTCACGCGCGCCCAGGTCTATCGCCGCAAATGGCAGCATTATCGCGAGCATCCGGAGGGCGACCCGCCCGAGCGCGATCTCCAGCTTGAGACGCTCGCCGGCGTGCTCGACGGCTCGATCCTGGTTGAGTGGCATTGCTATCGCTCCGACGAAATGGCCAACGCCATCCAAGTTTCGCATGAGTTTGGCTTCCATATCGCCGCCTTCCACCACGCCGTGGAGGCCTACAAGATCGTCGATCTCTTGATCCAAGACCACATTTGCGCGGCGATGTGGGCCGATTGGTGGGGTTTCAAGATCGAAGCCTATGACGGCATCCGCGAGAACATCGCCTTCGTGCATGCGCGCGGCGGCTGCGCCATGGTGCACTCCGATAGCGAGGTCGGCATCCAGAGGCTGAACCAGGAGGCCGCCAAGGCGCTATCCGACGGCAGGCGCGCGGGGCTCAACATTTCCGACGGCGAAGCGTGGGAATGGGTTTCCCGCAACCCGGCGCGCGCGCTCGGCATCGAGGATCAAACCGGAACGCTCGCCGCCGGCAAACGCGCCGATGTCGTGATCTGGTCGGCTAATCCGCTCTCGACCTACGCGCTCGCCGAGCGCGTCTTCATCGATGGCGCGCAAGTCTATCAGCGCGGTCAAGACCAACAGCACTTCTCCGACTTCGAACTCGGGCAGAGCTATCGGGAGGGCCACCCATGAGATCGCTTCTCGCCCCCGCCGCCTTGCTGCTGGCCTCTGCGCTTTGGGCGCCCGCAAGCGCCGAGACCGTGCTCATTCGCGGCGGCCGCGTCGTCACCGAAGCCGCCGCCGGCACGCTCGAACATGGCGACGTTTTGATCGTCGATGGCCGCATCGCCGCCGTCGGCGCCAATCTGACCGCCCCCGGCGGCGCGCGGGTGATCGACGCGACCGGCAAATGGGTGACGCCCGGCGCCTTTGCGGCGATGAGTGAAGTCGGTCTCGCCGAAATTGGCGGCTCGGGGGCGCCCAATGACGCCAACGTCACCGGCGCCCTCGTCGGCGCCGCCGCCGATGCCGGGCGCGCCTTCAATCCGATGGTCACCGCGGTCCCGATCACCCGCATCGAAGGGGTCACGCGCGCGGCGATCGCGCCAGACGCCACCGCCTCCATGTTCGGCGGCCGCGGCGCGCTGGTTTCGATGAGCGGGCTGCCCGACAGCGTCTTCCGGCAACGCGCCTTCATGGTGGTGGAGCTTGGCGAAACCGGCGGTCAGCGCGTCGGCGGTTCGCGGGCGGCGTCCTGGCCGGCTTTCGAAGCAGCGCTCCGCGACGCGCAGGAATATCCCCAACGCTATCGTCGCGGCCAGGGCGGCGCCGTGCTGAACGAGATCGACGCCGCAGCGCTTGCGCCGTTCGCGCGCGGGCAGGGCGTGTTCCTGGTCCATATTGAGAGCGCCACCGATATGCGCGAGCTTATCCGCGTTAAGCGCGCCAATCCGCGGCTGCGCTTCATCATCCATGGCGGCGCTGAAGCTTGGCTTATCGCCGATGAATTGCGCCGCGCCGACATTCCGGTGCTGATAGATCCGCTGGTTGATCTGCCGGATCATTTCGAGCGGCTCGGCGCGCGTCTCGATAACGCCGCTTTGCTTCAGCACGCCGGCGTCCGCTTCGCCATCGCCCCCGGTCCCGGCGCCGTCGACGCGCAACAGGCGCGCTTAGTGCTGCAGCTTGCCGGCAACGCAGTCGCCAACGGCCTGGCCTGGGACGACGCATTCGCTGCGGTGACGCGCGGCCCTGCGGATATTTTTGGCGTCGGCGCCGAACTTGGCCGTCTGCAGCGCGGTTATCTCGCCGATGTCGTCGTCTGGGACGGCGATCCCCTGGAGGTGACGAGCGCGCCATCGGCGGTCTTCATCGAAGGCCGGCAAGTGCCGCTGACATCGCGCCAAACCATGTTGCGCGACCGCTATAGCCCGGTTTTGCACCCGAACGCGCCGCACTAGCAACCAAGCGACGAGGCGCCTAAGCTCCGCGTTCGATTTGGAAGCGCGGGGCGCGAGAGGCCATGAGCACAACGACGACCGCGCGCCCCAAGCGCGTCTACAAATATTACGACCTGGTGATGGCGGCGTTCGTCACCATCCTCATCTGCTCGAATCTGATCGGTCCGGCGAAGGCCGCGCAGGTGACGCTGCCGCTGATCGGACCGGTCACGTTCGGCGCCGGGGTGCTGTTCTTCCCGATCTCCTACATTTTCGGCGACATCCTCACCGAGGTTTATGGCTACGCCCGCGCCCGCAAGGTGATCTGGACTGGGTTTGCGGCGCTCATTTTCGCGGCGATCATGTCGGCGGTGATCGTGGCGCTGCCGCCAGCGCCGGATTGGCCGAACCAGCATGTTTACGAAGTCGCCTTCGGCAACACCTGGCGGATCGCGCTGGCGTCGATGACAGCGTATTTTTGCGGCGAGTTCGTCAACTCCTTCGTGCTGGCGAAAATGAAGGTGTGGACCAACGGCAAGATGCTATGGGCGCGGTTTGTGGGTTCGACCGTCGCCGGTGAGGCGGTGGACAGTTCGATCTTTTATCCGTTGGCGTTTCTGGGCTCGGGCATCATGCCCGACGAACTCGTGCTCAAGCTCACCATCGTGCAATTCATCTCGAAGACCTTGGTCGAGATCGTGCTGCTGCCCGTGACCTACCGCATCGTCGCTGCGCTCAAGAAGACCGAGCAGGAAGACTATTACGACCGCGACACCGACTTTAACCCGCTCAAGTTCACGAGTTAAATGTCGAACTTGACGCCTTGGGCGAGCGGCAGCGTCGCGCCGAAATTCACGGTGTTGGTGGCGCGCCGCATATAGGCCTTCCAGGCGTCGGAGCCGGCCTCGCGGCCGCCGCCGGTTTCCTTCTCGCCGCCGAACGCGCCGCCAATCTCGGCGCCGGAGGGGCCGATATTGACGTTGGCGATGCCGCAATCGGAGCCGGCCGCCGACATGAAGCGTCTCCGCTTCGCGCACATCGAGGGTGAAGATCGAGGATGAAAGCCCGTGCTTGGAGGCGTTCTGCGCAGCGATGGCGCCGGGAAGGTCGCTGTAGCGCATGAGGTAGAGGATCGGCGCGAAGGTTTCGCGCAGCACGACGTCGCTTTGGCGGTCCATTTCCACGAGCGCCGGGCGCACGAAATAGGCGTCGCTCGCGCCGCTCACCTCGACGCGTTCGCCGCCGATCACGGCCGCCGACCTTGCGCGCTTCGGTCGAGCGCGTTTTGCATGTTGTCGTAGGCGCCGGCGTCGATCAGCGGGCCGATCAGCACGTCCGGTTTGCGCGGATCGCCGACCGGCACGGAGGCGTAGGCCGCCTTCAAACGCGAGACGAAACCGTCATAAATGCTGTCGTGCACGAAGAGGCGGCGCAACGTCGTGCAGCGCTGCCCGGCCGTGCCCATCGCCGCGAAAGCCACGGCCCGCAAGGCGAGGTTTTGATCGGCGCTCGGGGCGATGATGGCGGCGTTGTTGCCGCCAAGTTCGAGCAGCGACCGGGCGAAGCGCCCAGCCAGGCGCTGACCCACCTTGCGCCCCATCTCGGTTGATCCGGTGGCCGAAACCAGCTGCACGCGGGGATGATCCACCAGCATTTCGCCGACGCCGCGGGCGCCGATAAGGACCTGGCTCAGGCCCGCCGGCGCATCGCCGAAGCGGTGGGCGGCGCGCTCAGACGATGGCTTGGACGGCGAGCGCAGTCAGGGGCGTCTTCTCCGAGGGCTTCCACACCACCGCGTCGCCGCACACGAACGCAAGCGCTGCATTCCAAGACCATACCGCGACCGGAAAGTTGAAGGCCGAGATGACGCCGACGACGCCGAGCGGGTGCCAGGTCTCCATCATGCGATGGCTTGGGCGTTCGGTGGCGATTGCAAGCCCATAGAGCTGGCGCGAAAGCCCGACCGCGAAATCGCAAATGTCGATCATCTCTTGCACTTCGCCGGCGGCTTCGGAGGCGATCTTGCCCGCTTCCAGCGTCACCAGCAGGGCCAGATCGTCCTTCGACTTGCGCAATTCCTCGCCGAGCAGACGCACGAACTCGCCGCGCCGCGGCGCCGGCAAGTTGCGCCATTGCAGGAACGCGGCATGCGCTTCCTCGATGGCGGCGTCGACGGCGGCGGGGGTGGCCTCGCCCAAGCGGCCGATGACCTCGCCGGTGAGCGGCGAGCGCGCCGGCAAGCCGGCCTCCTTCACCCAAGCGGGCTTGGCCCCCAGACGCTCCAAAGCGGCCAGCGCATCGCTGCGGAGTGAACCTATTTCAAGCGCTGTCGACGCCATCTCACACCTCGTGGCCCTTCAGGTAGGAATGCTCGGCGCTGCGTAATAGCGCCCGAAGCGGTTTTGCAGAAACTTGTCCAGCGCCACTTGCTCCAGCCGCACGAAGCCTGCTTGCGGCAGTTCGCCCTCGGCCAACAGGTCGAGCACCGCGCAGACCCCGCCCGCGGTCGTCACCTGGATGCCGCTCAAGAGCTTGCCGTCGATGCGCTGGGCGTAAACCTTGCGCGTGAACGTCTCCTGCATCAAACGCCCATCGCGTTCGCCGCTGACGGTGACGAAAATGACGACCACATCCTGTTCTGTTTGCGGCAACGCCCGCTCGAATATCTTCTTCAAGAGCTCGGTATCGTCGCGAAGCCGCAAATCGTTCAGAAGCGTCTTCATGATGGCGACATGGCCGGGATAGCGCATGGTGCGATAGTTCAGATTGCGCACCTTGCCTTCCAGCGTCTTGCAAAGCGTGCCCAACCCCCCCGAGGTGTTGAACGCTTCATACATGACGCCGTCGATCGCCAGGGTTTCGCACTCCTGCAGCGGCGTCGTCAGGCGAAGCTTGCCTTCGACGATGGCCTCGCAGGGCTCGCAATATTCGTGGATGAGGCCGTCGGTGCTCCAGGTCAGATTGTAGCCCAGCGCATTGGACGGGTATTGCGGCAGCGCCCCGACGCGTAGGGCCATGTCCATCACCCGATCGAAGCGACGGACGAAATCGAAGGCCACGATCGACACAAAGCCCGGGGCCAAGCCGCATTGAGGAATGAAGGCCTTGGGCGCGCCCTTGGCCAGGCGCTCCACTTCGTGGGTGCTGGCCACGTCCTCGGTCAGATCCAGATAATGGACCCCCGCCTCGAGGGCGGCTTTTGCGATCAAGGTGGTGAGCTGGTAGGGGGCGGCGCTGACCACGGCGAAGGCGCCGGTGATGGCGTCGCGCAGGGCCCCCGGCTTGGCGGCGTCCACAGGCTGGGTGGACACAAGCGGCGCCGGTCTCGATCCCGCTCAAGGCCGCCTGATCGCGGTCGACCACCACGACTTCGTAGTCGCCGCTGCCCGACAGCAGCGCTGCAATCGTTGATCCGATATGGCCTGCGCCTACGACGGCTATCTTTTTCATACGTTTCCTTTTCGCCACTCGGCTCGGCTTTGACGGGGCAGGTGCGTCATTTTTGCGGAACCATCAAGCCCACCTCTCCCGGTTGCGTTTCCGAGGCGTTCCCCCTATATCCCGCGCCTTACTTCGCACGCGGGAGCGGCGGGGCGGTCAGAAAGCGGCCGTTTCCTCCATCCGGTCCTTGGCGAGCCAGTTCTGGGCAAACCAGTTCTTGGCGAACCTGAGGGGTTCTCCCGCGGCGGCAAACCGGAAAAGGAAAGATCTAATGGCGCTGCCTGAATTCAGCATGCGTCAGCTCTTGGAAGCTGGCGCGCACTTTGGTCACCAGACCCACCGCTGGAACCCGAAGATGGATCGCTACATCTTCGGCGAAAAGTCCAACATCCACATCATCGACTTGAGCCAAACGGTGCCGCTCTTGCACCAGGCGCTGGTGAAGGTGCGTGAAGTCGCAGCCGGCGGCGGGCGGGTTCTGTTCGTCGGCACCAAGCGCGCCGCGGCCGATCACATCAAGGCTGCGGCCCAGCGCTGCGCTCAGTACTACGTCAACTCACGCTGGCTCGGCGGCACGCTGACCAATTGGCAAACCGTTTCGAAGTCGATCGCGCGCCTGCGCGAACTCGAACAGATCACGTCGGGCGGCAGCGTCGGCCTCACCAAGAAGGAAGTGCTGAACCTGACGCGCGAGAAGGACAAGCTCGACCGCTCGCTTGGCGGCATCGCCTCGATGGGCGGCATCCCGGACCTGATGTTTGTGATCGACACCAACAAGGAGCAGATCGCGATCAAGGAAGCCAGGAAGCTCGCCATTCCGGTGGTCGCGATTATCAACTCCAATTGCGATCCCGACGAAGTCACTTACCCGATCCCGGGCAATGACGACGCCGCGCGCGCGATCCAGCTCTATTGCGATCTGATCGCTGACGCCGTGCTCGATGGCCTCACCGAGAGCCAAGTGCGCGGCGGCGTCGATATCGGGGCGTCTGCGAAACCGCCGGTCGAACCGGCTGTTCGCGAAACCGAGAAAGAGCGCACGCCGACCGAGAGCCCGATGGAAGGGCCGTCTCCGGCGAATTACTGACATAAGTTTCAGGAGTAAGGACTATGGCGGAAATCACCGCAGCGCTCGTCAAAGAGCTGCGCGAAAAAACCGGCGTCGGCATGATGGATTGCAAGAAGGCGCTGGAGGCCAATAACGGCGATATGGAAGCGTCCATCGATTGGCTGCGCGCCAAGGGCCTGTCGAAGGCGGCGAAAAAGGCCGACCGCGCCGCCGCCGAAGGCATCGTCGCCATCGCCATGGCCGTCAACGAAGGCGCGGTGGTCGAGCTCAATTCCGAAACCGACTTCGTCGCCCGCAACGCCGACTTCCAGAAGGCCGCCGGCTCGTTTGCGAAGCTTGCGCTGAAGTCGGCTGACCATCAGGCGCTGCTTGACGCCCCCCACGAAGGCCAGAAGGTCTCCGAAGCGGTGACCGGCCTTGTCGCCACCATCGGTGAGAACATCACGCTGCGCCGCTCGGCCAAGCTCAATGTCAATGACGGCGTAGTCGCCGCGTACGTGCACTCCAAGGTCGACGGCGCCGATCATCTCGGCCGCATCGCGGTTCTGGTGGCGCTCGAATCCAAGGGCGACAAAGGCCGAGCTCGAAAGCCTCGGCAAGAAGCTCGCCATGCACATCGCCTCGGCCAATCCGCTGGCGCTGAGCGAAGCCGACATCGCCAGCGACCGCGTCGAACGCGAAAAGACCGTGCTCTTGGAGCAGATCAAGGAAGACCCCAAAGCCCAAGGCAAGCCCCAGCAGGTCTTGGACAAGATGCTTGAGGGGCGCATGCGCAAATTCTTCGAAGAATCGGTGCTGACCAAGCAAGCCTTCGTTTTGAACCCGGACCAAACCGTCGAAGCGGCGGTGAAGGACGCCGAGAAGGCGGCTGGCGCGCCGATCAAAATCGCCTCGTTCGTCCGCTTCGCGGTCGGCGAGGGCGTGGAGAAGCGCAGCGATGACTTCGCCGCCGAAGTCGCGGCGATGGCCAAGCCCTCTTAAACCAACCGAAAAGACCTAGGAACCGCCGCCGTTAGCCTTTGCGCCGACGGCGGCGGTCGCGTTATGGTGGCCGCGCCTCACGCGCCCGGACACTTGAAAACCCATGAGCCTCGCCGAAGCCAAATCCGAGCCCGCCGCCGCGCTTAAATACAAGCGGGTGCTGCTCAAGATTTCCGGCGAAGCGCTGATGGGCGACGGCCAATACGGCATCGACCAAGCCACCTGCGAACGCTTCGCCAAGGAAGTGCTCGACGCGCGCCAAGCCGGCGCGGAAATTTGCCTGGTGATCGGCGGCGGCAACATTTTCCGCGGCATGGCCGGGCGCGGCCAAGGGCATGGAGCGCGCCAGCGCCGACTATATGGGCATGCTGGCCACGGTGATGAACGCGCTCGCCATGCAGAACGCGCATCGAGTCGCTCGGCGGCTATACGCGCGTGCTGTCGGCCATTCCGATGGTGACGGTGTGCGAGCCCTATATCCGCCGCCGCGCCATGCGCCACATGGAGAAGGGCCGGGTCGTCATCTTCGCCGCCGGCACCGGCAATCCGTTCTTCACCACCGACACGGCCGCGGCGCTGCGCGCGGCCGAAATGGGCTGCGACGCCCTGCTCAAGGGCACGCAGGTCGACGGCGTCTACACCGCCGATCCCAAGAAGGACAAAAACGCCACGCGCTACGACAAGCTCTCCTATCATGAAGTGCTGGCGCGCGATCTTAAAGTCATGGACGCCTCGGCCATCGCGCTGATGCGCGACAACGGCATTCCCGATCGTCGTGTTCTCGATCCACAAGCGCGGCGGCCTGGCCGATGTGCTGGCCGGCCGCGGCGTCTGCACCACCATCACGCGACTGAGGAAGCACGCTCATGGCCGCTCACCGCTTCGTTCAAACTCGATGACTACAAGAAGCGCATGGATGGCGCGCTCACCGCGCTGACCCACGAGTTCGGCGGCCTGCGCACCGGCCGCGCCTCGGCCACCATCCTCGATCCGATCCAGGTCGAAGCCTATGGCGCGGTGTCGCCGCTCAACCAGGTCGCCGGCGTCACCGTGCCTGAGCCGCGCATGATCTCGGTGCAGGTCTGGGACAAGCTCGGTGGTGCAAGCGGTCGATAAGGCGATCCGCTCCGCCAATCTCGGCCTCAACCCGATTGTCGATGGCCAGACGCTGCGCATTCCGATCCCGCCGCTGACCGGCGAACGCCGCACCGAACTGACCAAGGTCGCCGGCGAAATACGCCGAAACCGCGCGCGTCGCCGTCCGCAACGTTCGCCGCGACGCGATGGACCACCTGAAGAAGCTCGAGAAGGAACACGCCATCAGCGAAGACGAGCACAAGCGTCACGGCGCGGAAGTGCAGAAGACCACCGACGAGCACATCAAGAAGATCGACGATGCGCTTCGTCACAAGGAAGAGGAGATCATGCAGGTCTAAGGCCTGCTCCTGATCCGATGGCGCAGTCCGCTCCATCTTCCGCACCGGCGCCGCGCCCCGTCACATCGCCATCATCATGGACGGCAACGGCCGCTGGGCGCGTCAGCGCGCGCCGCCCGCGCACGTTCGGGCACGCCGAGGGCGTGGAGGCGCTGCGGCGCACGGTGGAGGCCGCCGGCGAACTCGGCGTGCGCTACCTCACGGTGTTCGGCTTCTCGACCGAGAACTGGCGCCGTCCGATAGAAGAGGTGAACGCGCTCTTCGATCTCTTGCGCCTCTATGTCGCGCGCGATCTCGACCGGCTGGCGCGCGAAGGCGTGCGGGTGCGGGTGATCGGCGAGCGTGAAAGTCTTCAGAGAGACATTCTCGAAATCATCGATCGGGCCGAAACGCGCACCGCCGCCAATGACAGGCTCAATCTCACCATCGCCTTCAATTATGGCGGCCAAGACGAAATCGCGCGCGCCGCGCGGCGCGCCGCCGAGGATGTGAAAGCCGGCAAGCTCGGATCCCGCCGACATCAATCCCGACACCTTCGAGCGCTATCTCGACACCACCGAATTGCCCGCCCCCGATCTGCTCATCCGCACCTCGGGCGAATTGCGGCTCTCCAATTTCATGCTTTGGCAAGCCGCATACGCCGAACTCGTCTTCGTCGACTGCCTTTGGCCCGACTTCGACAAGGCCGCGCTGCAAGAAGCCATTGAAACCTACCGCCGCCGCGAGCGGCGGTACGGGGGCTCTGGACCCTGCCAGCTGAAGCCGCAGCCGGACGCGGCGCGCGCGGCGAATGGTCCGATCTCGGGCCGCGCATCGCGTCGGGACTGGTGTTGGCGGGGGGCGGTGTGAGCGCCGCCTGGTTCGGCGGCGCCTGGATCGCCGGCGCCTGCGGGGCCGCGGTCGTGGCGATGAGCTATGAATGGGCGCGCATGAGCGAAGCGGGCGCGATCACGCCGGCTTTCATGTTCACTTTCGCCGGCGCCCTCGGCGCTGTCATGTTCGCAAGCTGGGGCTGGCTGGCTTACGGCGCCTTGTGGATGGCTGGTTGTGCGCTCCTGTCGGCGACGCGCCGCCGCTCGCTCGCCGGCGTCATCGAGACCGCCGGGGGCACGCTCTATATCGGATTGCCGTGCGCGGTCTTTGTCTGGCTGCGCCGGCAACCGGAAGGCTTGAGCATCGTGCTGGTGCTGTTCACGCTCATTTGGGCGGCCGACATCTTCGCCTATTTTGGCGGCAAGCTGATCGGGGGCCCAAAGATCGCCAGCGGGCTCTCGCCGAACAAAACCTGGTCGGGCATCGTTTGCGGGGTGGCGGCCGGCGCGCTCGCGGGGTTGGGATGCGGCGTTGTGCTTGCGCGCCTCGCCGCGGCTGACAGGGCTTATGGTTGCTGGTGGGCGCGATCATCGCCTTCACCGGCCTTATGGGCGATCTGTTTAAGTCATTCTTGAAACGGCGGTTCGGCGTGAAGGACGCAAGCAAGCTCATACCCGGCCATGGCGGCGTGCTTGACCGCATCGACGGCTTGATGGCCGCCACGCTCCTGACCGGCGCGGTGGTTTCGTTCTGGCCGGGCGTCACCGCGTTCCTGGAAGCGCGACCGTGACCGCGCGCACGATTTCAATCCTCGGCGTCACCGGTTCGATTGGCCGTCTCCACCATCGATGTGATCGAACAAATGCGCGCCCAAGGCGCCGAAATTGACGTCGAAGCCGTCACCGCCGGGGGCAATATCGCAGCGCTTGCGCAAGCATGCGCTAAACTGAAGCCGCGTTTCGCCGCCGTCGCCGAGGAAGCCCAGCTCGCCGCCGCGCGCGCAGCGCTTGCCGGCCAAGACGTTGAAATCGGCGCCGGCGCTGCAGCGCTGGAGGAGGCCGGCGCGCGCAACGCCGATTGGGTGATGTCGGCCATTGTCGGCGCGGCCGGCCTTGCGCCTACGCTGGCGGCGGTGCGCCGCGGCGCCCACATCGCCATCGCCAACAAGGAATGTCTGATCTGCGCGGGGCCGCTCATGCTGCAAGCCGCCGCGGCGAGCGGGGCGAAATTGCTGCCGGTGGATTCCGAGCATAACGCCATCTTTCAGGTGCTCACCCACCCCGCGCGGGTCGAGCGGCTGACGCTGACCGCCTCCGGCGGGCCGTTCCGCACCTGGACGCTCGAAGCCATGGCCGCCGCCGGCCCGGCGCAAGCGATGGCGCACCCCAATTGGTCGATGGGCGCCAAGATCTCGGTCGACAGCGCCACGCTGATGAATAAGGGGCTTGAACTGATCGAGGCGTCCTACCTCTTTTCCACCCCCGAGGAGAGGATCGGCGTCCTCATCCATCCCCAGTCCATCATCCACAGCCTGGTCCACTACCAGGACGGCTCGGTCCTGGCGCAGCTCTCGGCCCCGGACATGCGCACCCCGATCGCCCATGCGCTGGCCTGGCCGGATCGGGTGGCGGTATCCACTCACCGCCTCGACCTGGCGGCGGTGGGCAATTTGAGCTTCGAGCAGCCTGACCTAGAGCGCTTTCCGGCGCTTCGCCTGGCGCGGGCGGCGTTGAAAGCCGGTCCCGCCCGGGTGGCGGCGCTCAGCGCCGCCAACGAAATCGCGGTGGCCGCCTTCCTGGCGGGAAGAATCCGCTTCCTCGACATTTGCCGGATAGTGGAAGAGGTTCTGTCTCAGCTGGAGGGAACCGAGCCAGGGCTCATCGCAAAAACGCCTTCATCCTTCGATGAAGTCTCCGAGGTGGATCAGGCCGCCCGGCGGGCGGCGCGTCGGATTGCGGGAAATCTGGCTGCGGCCTAAAGGCTGACAGCGTTCAAGAAAACAATGTCCGGCGCGCGGAGGAAGCGGTCGAATGGCAGCACTGCAGAGCATTCTCGTATACCCGCTCGCCTTCGTGATCGTGCTCAGCGTCGTCGTGTTCGTGCACGAGTTCGGGCACTTCCGGGTGGCGCGCTGGTGCGGGGTCGCGATCGAGACCTTCTCCATAGGCTTCGGCAAAACCGTATTCGGCTGGCGCGACCGAAAGGGCGTGCAATGGAAAGTCGGCATGTTGCCGCTCGGCGGCTATGTGAAATTCGCCGACGACGCCGACGCCATGTCGACGGGCCCGCGTGAGCCGATCGAAGATCCCGAGGAATTGGCGCGCGCTCGCGCGCGCGGTCTCTTCCATGCTCAACCGGTCTTGAAGCGCGCGGCCGTCGTCGCCGCAGGTCCGCTCACCAACTTCGTTTTCTCGATCTTTGCGTTTGCGGTGGTCGCTTTCTCTCTCGGCCACGACGTCACTGATGTCGACCGCATTCCGGCGCGGGTGGCGGCGGTGCAAGTCCACAGCGCGGCCGCCGCAGCGGGTCTGCGCGAAGGCGATGTCATCCTCAGCGCCGACGGGCGCGCGATTTCAAACTTCAAATCCTTGCAAGGCGTCATTGGCGCAGCCGCGGGCCGGGCGATCACGCTGCGCATTCAGCGCGGCGCAGAAACGCTTTCGCTTGTCGCAACCCCGACGCCGCGCGCCAGCGGCGATGATCAAGGTCATCGCGCCGGCCAAGGCATGCTGGGCGTCACCGGACCGCTTGCGCTGCCGGCTGAACGCGTGATCGTACACTACAATCCGTTTGAAGCGGTCGCTGCAGGCGCGCAACGCACCTGGGACATGATCGCCCAGACCGGCGCCTATATTGTCGATGTCTTCCGCGGGCGCGCCTCGGCAAATCAGATCGCGGGCCCCACCGGCATCTTCATGGTGTCGGGTCAGGTCGCGACATCGGCGCTTGAAGGTCCCGATGACAGCGGCGCCCCGGGCGGGCGCATAGGCCTGCTGGCGCTGTCGCTCTTGAGTTTGGCCGCGATCCTTTCCGTGGCGGTGGGGATTGTGAATTTGCTGCCAATTCCGATCCTCGACGGCGGACATTTGCTCTTTTATGTCATCGAGGCGTTGCGTGGGGGGCGGCCATTGCCGCCGGCGGCTCAGGAATGGGCTTACCGGGCCGGATTCGCCGTGATGGCGAGTCTCTTCCTTTTCGCAACTTGGAACGACATCTCGCGCCTCCTTCCCGGGATGCGTTGAACAGCGTCTCGTCCTTGTCTTTCACGACGGGATGAGGTCTTAAAAATGCGACGCTGGGGAGCGTCGGGACGGTCGAGGGCGCGAATGAAGCGGGTACTGCGGGATGTCGTGCTGGGCGCGGTGAGCTGCGTCGCCACCGTCGGCGCCGGTTCTGGCGCGCTGATTGCGGCCGCCACCGATGCGCTCGCCCAGGACGCAACCACCACGCCGACGACGCCGACGACGCAAGCTTCGCCCCCACCAGCGCCAAGCGCACAAGCGCCAAGCGCGCAAACGCCCGCGCCGCTTGCGCGCACGCCCGCCCCGTCGCGCACCCGCGCGCCGGGCCAGCGGGGCGCTGCGCCGGCGGGCCAGCGCCAGGCCGCGGCGCCCGCGCCCACCGTGCTTGCGCCGATCCAGCGCATCGTCGTGCAGGGCAATCAGCGGATCGAGCCGGCGACCGTCATTTCGTATCTGCTTATCCATCCCGGCGACACCTTCGATCCGGAGCGGGTCGACCTTTCGCTGAAGACGCTCTTCGCCACCGGTCTTTTCGCCGACGTGCAGATCGAACAGCGCGGCGGCGATCTTATCGTCTCGGTGATCGAAAACCCGATCATCAACCGCGTCATTTTCGAAGGCCTGCACACGCTCAAGGAAGACGACCTCGAAAACGAAGTGCAGGCGCGTCCGCGTTCGGTGTTCACGCCGGCGCGCGCTCAGGCCGACGTCCAGCGCATCATCGAACTCTATCGCCGCTCCGGCCATTTCGCCGCGCAGGTCACGCCGCAAGTGCGCGAACTCGACCAGAACCGCGTCGATCTCATCTTCGAAGTCGATGAAGGCCCGACCACTGGCGTCCGCGATATCGCCTTCACCGGCAACCGGGTGTTTTCCGATCGCACGCTGCGCGATGCGATCGTCACGCGTCGCTCGAGCTGGTGGAATTTCTTCCAGAACAACGACAATTACGATCCCGATCGGCTGGAGTACGACCGCGAGAAATTGCGCCAATTCTACAACAATCGCGGCTACGCCGACTTCCGCGTCGTCTCGGCGAGCGCAGCGCTCACCCCCGATCAGCGCGATTTCTACATCAACTTCACCGTCGACGAGGGCATTCGCTACCAATTCGGCCACATCACCGTTGAGACCCAGCTCGATCGCCTGCCGGCCAATCTATTACGCAGCGCAATCCCGATCCGGGAAGGCCAGGTCTTCCGCGGCGATCAGATCGAGGCCGCCATCGATGCGATGACATATCTGGCGGGGACGGTCGGCTACGCCAACGTCGACATCACCCCGGAAGTCGAACGCGACCGCGACCACCATGTCGTCAATATCACCTTCCAAGTGAACGAAGGTCCCCGCGTTTTCATCGAGCGCATCGATATTGTCGGAAACACCCGCACGCTCGATCGCGTCATTCGCCGGGAAATGCGCGTCAGCGAAGGCGACGCCTTCAACCGCGTCCTGCTTGACCGCTCGCGCCAGCGCATCCAGGCCTTAGGCTTCTTCCACGACGTGCAGATTACCGAAGCGGACGGCTCGCAACCCGATCGCTCCGTGGTCAATGTTGCGGTGACCGAGGAATCGACCGGCGAATTGGCGTTCGCGGCCGGCTATTCCACCACCGATAATTTCTTGTTCGACGTCTCGATCAGCGAACGCAATTTGCGCGGGCGCGGCCAGTTCTTGCGTCTGCACGCATCGTCCAGCGGCCAGCGAAGGCAGGTCGATCTGCGGTTCACCGAGCCCCGCTTCATGGGCCGCGACTTGGCCGCGAGCTTCAATGTCTATTCGCTGCGCACCGACTTCCTCAACCAGTCGTCGTTCTTGAACCAGTCGACGGGTGCGGGCGTGCGGTTTGGCTTTCCCTTGTCGGAAAAGACCCAACTCGGGCTCAGCTATTCGATCATCCACGACGACACCCAAATCGCCCATGTTCTGGTCGATCAGGACAACAATCCCAACACCGCGCCCATCGATCAGTGCAATCCGATCAATCCGGCGCCGGCCGCTGCTCTGCGATCAGGCCGGCACGTTCTTGACCTCGGTCTTCGGCTACACGTTCGATTGGGACGCACGCAACGATCCGGTGCACCCCACGCGCGGGTTCAATCTCAATATCAGCCAGGATTTGGCCGGCCTCGGCGGGGAAGTGCATTATCTCCGCAGCGAAGTCCAAGGCGGCGTCTTATTACGGCCTGCCATGGAACTTCCGGGCCAGCGTCCGCGGCGATGTCGGCTATATCTTCGGTTGGGGCGGCGATGACATCCGCATCAACGACCGCTTCTTCAAGGGCGGCTCGACATTCCGCGGCTTCGATGTCGCAGGCATCGGCCCGCGTCAGCTGCTGATCGACAACACGACCGGCGCCATCGTTCAGCGGGGCGACGCGGTCGGGGGCAATCTCTTCGCCATCGGCACCATCCAGCTCGACGTGCCGTTGCCATTGCCATCATCGTTTGGCCTCGGAAGCGCCTTGTTCGTGGACTTTGGTACCTTGGGACTTGTGGATAGAGCGAGCCGGGGGACGATCAATTTGGGTACGCAGAGCCTTGTTGTCACAGACGACTTGGCGTTCAGGGCCTCGGCGGGCGTTTCAATTTTCTGGGATTCTCCCTTCGGTCCGGTCCAATTCGATCTCTCGCAGCCGCTTGAATACGAACCGTATGATCATTTGCAGCAGTTCCGGTTCTCAACGCGGACATCATTCTAGGGAGTACTTTCCAATGCGTTTGACGAAGTTGGCTTTGGCGACAGCCGTTGCGGCGGTCGCCCTCGGATCCGCGTCTGGCGCGCTTGCACAGCGCAACAATGCAGCGTCGGTCCTGGTTGTGAATTATCAGCGCGTGGTCGCTAAGTCAGCGCTCGGCCGCGACATGTCCACCAAACTGCAGGGCGTCGGCACCCAGATCCAGCAGCAGGATCAAGCCATGCAATCCGAAGGTCAGGCGATCGAGGCCGAGGACGCACGTCTGGCGACGGCGACGCGGGGCATGACGCAAGCGCAAATCCAAGCCAACGCCACGCTGCGCCCGCAAGTGGCCGCGCTGCAGCAGCGCGTGCAGCAATTTCAAGCGCGCCGCCAGGCGCTGCGGGGCGATTTCCAATGCAGCCAAATCATCGCCTTGCGTGACTTCCAAGCGCAAACCACGCCTCTCATCCGCACCGTCATGGCGTCGCGCGGCGCCGGCGTGGTCGTCGATGCCTCGTCGGCTCAGGTCTATGACCCGCAAATGGACATCACCAATGCGGTGATCCAGCAGCTCGACCAAGGCGCGCGCACCGCCACGGTCGCGCGCCACTCCGTTTCTGAGTGTCAGCAGCAGACCGGCGCCGCCCCGACGGCGCCGCATTAAGCCTTGGGTCGTGACATCCGGCGCCGACGGCGCCAGATCATGGGCCCATGATCGATCAACGTTTCTACGAGGCGCTCGGACCGCTCACGGTCCGGGCGCTTGCGCCTTCAGCGGATATTGGCGGCGACGCCGAGCGCCAGGTCACCGGCGCCGCCCCGGCTGACAGGGCCGGGCCCCACGACATTTGCTATTACGCGCCGAGGGGCTCCAAGCCGCTGGCGAACGCGCCCGCCGCATGCGTGGTTCAGCCCGCGCTCGCCCACTTGGTCCCCAACGCCGGCGCGCTCATCCTGGTGGAAAATCCGCGCGCGGTGTTCGCCAAGCTCATTCCCGCGCTGGTGCGCCCGCGCGTCTTCGAGGGCGATAGCGCCATCCATCCGAGCGCGCGCATTGAAGTGGGCGCTCGGCTTTGTCCCGGCGTTGTCGTCGGCGCCAAAGCCTTCATCGGCGCCGGCGCCTTCATCGGCCCCAACTCGGTTATCGGCCCGGGCGTGACCATTGGCCGGCGCACCAGGATCGGCGCCTGCGTCTGCATTTCCTGCGCGCTGATCGGCGACGATGTCTCAATTCTCTCGGGCGCGGTGATCGGCGAGCAGGGCTTTGGCATCGCCGGCGACGCCTCCGGCCCGATCGATGTGCCCCACCTCGGGCGTGTCGTCATCCAGGACCGCGTCACCATCGGCGCCAACACCACCATCGATCGCGGCGTGTTCGACGACACCACCGTCGCTGAAGGCGCCAAGATCGATAATCTTTGCCAGATCGCCCACAACGTCACCATCGGGCGCGGCGCCATTCTCGCGGCGTTCGCCGGCATTTCCGGCTCGGTCGAAATCGGCGACGCGGCCACGCTCGCCGGCCGCGTCGGCGTCGGCGATCATCGCAAGATCGGCGCTGGCGCGACCCTTGCCGGGGCCGCCGCCGTGGGCGATGACGTGCCGCCAGGTGAGATATGGATGGGCTATCCGGCCAAACCGATCCGCACGTTCCTGCGTGAGGTCCGCTGGGTCGCCCGCAAGGCTGCTGGGGGCGTGATGGAGAGAAGTGAGGGCAAGCAGGGCGGCGTCGTCATCGAGATCGCCGAAGTGCTGCAGCGCCTGCCGCACCGCTATCCGTTCCTCTTGATCGACCGCGCCGTGGATTATGTGGCCAACACCTCGATCCGCGGCATCAAGAACGTCACCTTCAACGAACCGTTCTTTCCAGGCCACTTCCCCGGCGATCCGGTGATGCCCGGGGTCTTGCAGATCGAAGCGATGGCGCAGACCGGGGCGCTGCTCATGTCGAAGACCATGGAGCTCGACGTCAGCAAGTTCGTCATTCTGTTCATGGCCGTCGACAATGCGCGCTTCAAACGGCCGGTGAAGCCGGGCGACGTGCTGGAGATTCCGGTGGAAGTGCTCTTCCAGCGGCGCAACATTTTCAAATTCCGCGGCCGCATCGAAGTCGGGGGCGAATTGGTCAGCGATTGCGAATTCGCGGCCACGAAGGGCGATCGGACGTGAGCGCAAAAATTCATCCCACCGCCGTTGTCGACAAGAGCGCCGAACTCAGCGCCGACGTCGAGATCGGTCCCGGCTGCGTCATCGGACCGAACGTGAAGATCGGCGAACGCACGCAAGCTCATCGCGCATGTCTTCATCGAGAGCCATACCGAGATCGGCGAAGACAACACCATCTTCCCGTTCGCGCTGCTTGGCGGCACGCCGCAGGATTTGTCGTACGCAGGCGAGCCCACGCGCCTGGTGCTCGGCGATCACAACGTCATCCGCGAGCACGCCACGCTCCACCGCGGCACGGTGCGCGGCCGTTCGGTCACCAATGTCGGCTCCCACTGCCTGATCATGGGCAATTGCCACGTCGCCCACGATTGCAACGTCGGCAACAACGTCATCATGGCCCAGACCGCGACCATCGGCGGCCACGTGCAAGTCGGCGACTTATGCCTTCCTCAGCGGCCTCTCCGGCGTGCACCAGCACGGCCGCGTCGGCCGCTACGCGTTTGTCGGCGCCTCGGCGCTGATGACCACCGACCTCATTCCGTTCGGCCTCGCCATCGGCAACCACGCCCACCTTTCGGGCCTCAACGTCGTCGGCCTAAAGCGCCGCGGTTTCTCGCGCGACCAGATCCACGATCTGCGCGCCGCCTATCGTCTCTTGTTCGCGGAAGAAGGCACCTTCCAGGAGCGCATCGAGGATTGCGCGATCACCTACGCAGAAAATCCCGAAGTCATGGAAATCGTCGACTTCATCCGCGAAGACGCCGCCCGCCCGCTCTGCATGCCGCGAGATTGACGGTCATGGCCTGGCGTAAGCTCGGACTGATCGCCGGCGGCGGCGATTTGCCGATTGTCTTGGCGGAGCACTGCGCGGCGACCGGGCGCGACTATTTCGTCGCCCGCATCGCCCCGTTCGCCAGCGCAGCGCTGGAGAGCCATCCCGGCGTCACCCAAAACCTCGGCGCCATGGGCGCTCGTATGCAGGCGCTCAAGGATGCCGGCGTCGACGCCGTCGTGTTGATCGGCCAAGTGCCGCGCCCGGATTTAAGCCAGCTCGAGCTCGATGAACGCGCGCGCGCCCTGATCCCCGAATTTCTGGCGGCCGCGAGCGAAGGGCGACGATGCGCTGCTCCGCGTGCTGCTGAAGAACACGAGCGCGAAGGCTTCAAGGTGCTCGGGCGCCGAAGAGGTGATGGGCGATTTGCTGGCGCCAGCGGGCGTCTGGGGCGCGATCGCGCCAGCGACGCGCAACGCAAGGACATCATCAAGGCGGCCAAGATCGCTTCAGCCATCGGCGCGTTCGATGTCGGGCAAGGCGTCGTCGTCGCCGGCGGCGTGCCGCTCGCGGTCGAAGCGCAGGAAGGCACCGACGCGATGCTGGCGCGCGTCGCGCTTTTGCCCGAGACGCTTCGCGGCGGCGCAGAATAACCGGCGCGGCGTCCTGTTGAAGCGCCCAAAGCCGATTCAAGAACGCCGCATCGATCTGCCGGTCATCGGCTTGAAGACGTTGGAGGGCGCGCAGCTGCGGGCCTTGCCGGCATCGCCGTTGAAGCCGGCGGCGCCCTTGCGGTGCGGCGCGAGGAGATGATCGCCGGCGCCGATCGCGCCGGGCTTTTCCTCTACGGCTTTTCGCGCGCGGAAGTGGGCGAGATGTGAGCGGGCGGGTCTTTCTCGTCGCCGCGGAAGCCTCTGGCGATCGCACTCGGCGCCGATCTGGCGCGCGCTCCTTAAGGCTCGCGATCCGTCGCTCGCAATTGGCCGGCGTCGGCGGCCCGCTGATGGCGGCCGAAGGTCTGCCGTCGCGCGCCGACATCAGCGGCATGGCCATTCTCGGCTTCATCGACGGCTTGCTCGCCTATGAGCGGGTGAAGCGCGCGGTCGACGACAGCTGTGAAAGCGGTGCTCGAGGCGAAGCCCGACGTTGTGGTGCTGATCAATTCCTGGGGTTTCACGCTGCGCGTCGCGCAAGGCGTGCGCCGCGCCGACCCGAGCATCAAACTGGTGAAATATATCGGCCCGCAAGTCTGGGCGACGCGGGCGGGCCGCGCCAAGACGCTGGCCGAAGCGGTCGATCACCTGATCTGCATCCACGACTTCGAGGCGCCGTATTACGAGCCTTTCGGCTGGCGTGCACGGTGTGCGGCCATCCCGCCGTTCGGCCGCTTTAAGCCCGGGAGCGACGGCCGCCTTTCGCGCCGCGCCACGCCATCGCCTCGAACGAACGCATGTTGCTTGTGCTTTCCGGGCAGCCGACCGGCCGAGATCCGCCGCATCGGGCCCGTGCTCTGGCGCGCGGCCGATTTGTTGCGCGCCGGCCGCGGCGATCTGCGCCTGGCCATGGTCGCAGCGCAAGCGGTGCATCACGCCGCCGTGGCGCAGGCGCCCGAGCGACGCTGATCGTCGACGAGAGCGGAGAAGGAAGATGCATTCGCCGCCGCCACCGTGGCGCTGGCCGCGTCCGGCACGGTGACGACCGAAGTGGCCCTGCAAGGCGCGCCGCTGGTGATCGGCTACAAGCTCGGCTGGCTGACCGCGCTCATCGCCCAATACGTTCTTGTTCAAAGCCAAATACGCGACGCTGATGAACGTCGCCGCCGACGAGGAAGTCGCGCCGGAATTCCTGCAGCACAATATGACGCCGGAAAATCTCGCCGGCGCCGCAGCGCCGCTGCTCGACGACGCCGCCGCGCGCGCCCGCCAGTCGAGCGTCAGAACGCCGCGCTCGACCTTATGGGGCGGGGCGGGCGACCGGCCTCAGAGATCGCCGCCGACGTCGTCCTGCAAATGCTCGGGCCCTCAGACAGCGCTTGGCGCACGGCACGTAATCGCGACGCGGCGGGCCGGTATAGACTTGGCGCGGACGGCCGATCTTCTGGCTCGGATCCTCCATCATCTCCGTCCATTGCGCGATCCAGCCGACCGTGCGCGCCACCGCGAACAGCACCGTGAACATCGACATCGGGAAGCCCATCGCCTTGCAGCGTGATGCCCGAATAGAAGTCGACGTTCGGATAGAGCTTGCGTTGGATGAAGTATTCGTCGTTGAGCGCGATCTTCTCGAGCTCCATCGCCACCTTGCAGCAGCGGATCGTTGTCGTCGCCGACTTCGTGCAGCACTTGGTGGCAGAGCTTCTGCATCGCCTTGGCGCGCGGATCGTAGTTCTTGTAGACGCGGTGGCCGAAGCCCATCAGCCGCACGTCCGACTTCGGATCCTTCACCCTGGCGACGAAGTCGGGAATGTTGTCCACGCGTGCCGATCTCCTGCAGCATTTTCAGCGCCGCTTCGTTGGCGCCGCCATGGGCTGGGCCCCACAGGCAGGCGATGCCGGAGGAGATGCAGGCGAACGGGTTGGCGCCGGAGGAGCCCGCCAGCCGCACCGTCGAGGTCGAGGCGTTCTGCTCGTGGTCGGCGTGCAGGATGAAGAACCCATCCATCGCCTTCGCCAGCACCGGATTGATCTTGTAGTCCTCGGCCGGCACCGCAAAGCACATGCGCAGGAAGTTCGAGGCATAGTCGAGTTCGTTGCGCGGGCTGATGAAGGGCTGGCCGATCGAATATTTGAACGCGCGCGCGGCGATCGTCGGCATTTTGGCGATCAGGCGGTGGCTGGCGATCATGCGTTGCTGCGGGATCATCGATGTCGGTGCTGTCGTGATAGAAGGCGGCCAGCGCGCCGACCGTGCCGACCATGATCGCCATCGGATGCGCGTCGCGGCGGAAGCCCTCGAAGAAGCGGTCGAACTGCGCGTGCAGCATCGTGTGATAGGTGATGTCGCGCGTGAAGCGATCGAGCTCGGCCTTGTTCGGCAGTTCGCCGTTGGCGAGCAGGTAGCAGACCTCGAGGAAGCTCGAATGCTCGGCGAGCTGGTCGATCGGATAGCCGCGATAGAGCAGCACGCCCTCGTCGCCGTCGATGTAGGTGATCTGGCTTTCGCAGCTGGCGGTGGAGGTGAAGCCTGGATCGTAGGTGAAGACTTTGCCGTCGGAATAGAGCTTGCGGATATCGATGGCGTCAGGCCCCACCGAGCCGCCGTACACAGGCAGCTCAAGCTGCTTATTGTCGACCGTGAGCGTGGCCGACGGTTTTTTCACGAGTTTGCTGTCCATGAGCGTCACGTCCTCAAACCTGATCCGACAAGCGCGCGAGTGCTTCCTCGCGCCCGAGCAATTCCAACATCTGACCCAGATCCGGCGCCGGCGCGCCCCCGGTCAGCGCCGCACGCAGAGGCGGGCCGATCTGACCCAATCCAACGCCTTCTTCGGTAGCGAAAGCCTTAAGCATGGCGCCAAGCGCTAGGTGGTCCCATTGCGCTTCGGCTGCGAGACGATCGCGCAGCCGCCGCAATCTTTCCCTGACATCGTCCTTGAGCTGGGCCTTGGCAATGTCGTCCATGACCAGCGGCCGCGCAGCGATCAGGAAATGCGCCTGGTCCGCCAATTCCTTGATCGTCTTGGCCCGTTTTTTGAGCACCGGAATGGCGTGCTGCACGCGTTTTTGGCGCTCCGGAGAAATCGTCCAGTCCCGCGCCCGGGTTATGTAGTCGAAGACGAGCGCGCCAAGGCGGCCATCCTCGGCGAGCGCCATGAAGTGGGCGTTGACTGAGTCCAGTTTCTTGAAGTCGAGCCGCGCCGGGGCCTTGCCGATCTGTGACACTTCGAAGAGCGGGATCGCCGCTTCCTTCGTCAAAATGTCATCGTGACCCGGGCTCCAGCCGAGGCGCATGAGATAGGAGGTCAGCCCTTCGGGCAGATATCCCATATCGCGATAATCATGCACCGCTTGCGCGCCGTGGCGCTTGGAGAGTTTCTTGCCATCCTCGCCGTGAATGAGCGGCACGTGCGCGAAGCGCGGAATGTCCCAGGCCATCGCCCCGATAGATCGGGATCTGACGCGCCGCATTGGTCAGATGATCGTCGCCGCGGATGACATGGGTGACGCCCATGTCGTGATCGTCGACGACGACCGAGAGCATATAAGTCGGATCGCCATCGGCGCGCAGCGAGCACGAGGTCGTCGATGTCGCGCCCTTTAATGACGACTTTGCCCTGGATCATGTCGTCATTGACGACATCGCCGTCGGGCGCCTTTAGGCGCACCGTGAAGGGAGCATCCGGGGCTTTGCCGCCGTCGCGCCAGGGCGAGCGCAGCGCCCGGCCTTCGGCATGCGCCTTGGCCCGCTCGGCTTCGAGGTCCTGCTCGCTCATATAGTCGCGAAACGCTGTGCCGCGCGCGATCATCGCCTCGGCGACTTCGCGGTGGCGCCCCGCGCGCGCATGTTGAAACGTGATCTGGCCGTCATGTTGCAGGTCCAGCCAATCGAGACCGTCAATAATGGCCGCGATCGCCGCGTCGGTGGACCGCGCCCGGTCGGTGTCTTCGATCCGCAGCAAATATTTGCCGCCCATTTTGCGGGCGAACAGCCAATTGAAGAGGGCCGTCCGCGCCCCGCCAATATGAAGGTGCGCCCGTGGGCGAGGGGGCAAAGCGGGTGACGACGCTCATCGCGGGAGGAGGCGCTGTTGCAAGGCGCGCGCGTCCTACCATGGCGGCTGTGTTCTCTCCTAGCCGCGAGCGCCTAGCGCCCAGCATCGCCGACCGAACGCGCCTTGGCGGGCGCGAAGCGCTCCGCCGGAGGATCGGCGGGTGCGCGCCCTCAGATCGTGAAGGGATGGTTTGGCCTGGTCTGGTTTGGCCTGGTCTGGTTTGGTCTGTCTGATTTGGGCGCCGTCCGCGCGCGGCCCAGCGCGAAAACTCAGGAATAGCGGCGGATCATCGCCACCAGCTTACCTTGGATCTGGACGCGGTCCGGCCCAAAAATCCGCGTCTCATAAGCAGGGTTCGCCGCCTCGAGCGCGATCGAATTGCCGCGCTTGCGCAGACGCTTCAGCGTCGCTTCTTCTTCGTCCACCAGCGCCACGACAATATCGCCGCTCTCGGCGGTATCGCCGCGGCGGATGATGACGAGGTCGCCATCGAGGATGCCCGCGCCGATCATGGAATCGCCCTTCACTTCGAGGGCGAAGTGGTCGCCGCCAGCCAGAAGATCAGGCGGCGCATCGACCCGGCCGACTTCGTTTTGGATGGCCGCGATCGGCACTCCAGCCGCAATCTGACCGAGGATTGGCACGCCGGCCGCCGGCATTGCCGCGCATTTCGGCGACCACGCTCGGCCGGAAGGCGCCGCGGCCTTTCGGGGGCGCGGCCGGCGCTGCGCTGTCGGGCATTTTGAGCACTTCCAGGGCGCGGGCCCGATGCGGCAGCCGGCGCAGGAAGCCGCGCTCCTCAAGCGCGGTGATCAGTCTGTGGATGCCTGATTTGGAGGCCAGGTCGAGCGCCTCCTTCATTTCGTCGAAGGAGGGCGAAACGCCCGTCTCTTTGATCCGCTCGTGGATGTAGAGCAGCAGTTCTTTTTGTTTCGCTGTCAGCATGACACTAATCCGGCAGGACCAAATGGTGA
Organism: uncultured Pseudomonadota bacterium; assembly: GCA_963847165.1. Taxonomy (GTDB): domain Bacteria; phylum Pseudomonadota; class Alphaproteobacteria; order Caulobacterales; family Aquidulcibacteraceae; genus Vitreimonas. The sequence continues at coordinate 27,548 of CAWJYY010000015.1, read as the reverse complement.
ACGACGAGACGTTCTATATCCGTTCACTCCTTAAGGTCAAGTCAATCGAAGGTATTGGACGGCTCCGAAACGATCGCCCAAGCTGAAGCGGCGGCGCGTCGAGCGCGGGAGGCGGGACATGGCTGGGGTGAAAACAATGCTGGGCGTGCTGGGCCTGGCGATGCTGATCTTGGGCGGGATCTGGGTGCTGCAGGGGCTCAACGTTTCCTGGGCGCCGCAAAGCTTCATGACCGCGGACGTCAATTGGACCTATCGCGGGGCTGTGTTTGCGGCCGCGGGACTTGCTCTGCTCTTTGTCAGCGTGCGCGAGCAAGGTTGGAAGAACCTGCTGGGCGGCTTGGGCGCGTTGCTTGGATTGATCGGCGCGATCTGGGTGCTGCAGGGCCTAAACGTGCTGCCGGGCATGGGCATGAGCGGCCACATGGAATGGGCCACGCGCGGGGGCGTTTCGTTCGCCATCGGCGCCGCACTCATCTTCATCGCCACGCGCGGACGCTCAGCCGGTTAGCAAGGCGCGGGTGGCGGCCTCCACATCCGGCTGACGCATCAGACTTTCGCCGACCAGAAAAGCGCGCGCGCCGGCGCGGCTCAAACGCTCGATGTCGGCATGGCTGTTGATGCCGGATTCCGCCACCAGCAAGCGATCCTTCGGCGCAAGCGGCGCCAAGCGCTCGGTGACCGCGAGGCTGGTTTGGAAGTTCACCAGCGACCGGTTGTTGACGCCAATGAGCATCGCATCGAGCTTGAGCGCCCGATCGAGCTCGGCTTCGTCATGGGTTTCCACCAGCGCATCCATGCCCAAGCGCCTGGCTTCGCTTAAGAGGTCGCGCGCCAGCGCATCGTCGGCGACCGCCATGATAATGAGGATGGCGTCGGCGCCGATGGCGCGGCTTTCAGCGACTTGCCAGGGATCGATGCTGAAGTCCTTGCGCAAGACCGGCAGCTCGATCGCCGTTCGCGCCGCGATCAGATCCGCCTCCGAACCTTGAAAGCTCGGGGCGTCGGTCAGCACCGAAAGACAGGCGGCGCCTCCCGCCGCATAGGCGCGCGCGAGCGCGGCCGGCTCGAAGTCGGCGCGGATCAATCCCTTCGAGGGGCTTGCTTTCTTGATCTCGGCGATGAGCGCTGGGCGCGGCTGAACGCGTCCCAGAGCCTCGGCGAATCCGCGCGTGGGCGTTTGCGCACGCGCCTGCGCTTCCAGCGCCGAGATCGATCGGTTCGCCTTGCGCGCGGCGATTTCCTCGCGCTTGTAGGCGACGATCTTGGCCAGCACATCGCTCATCGGCGCGCGCCCTGCGAGACGTCGATCAAACGCTGCAAGGCCTCGCGCGCAGCGCCGCTGTCGATCGATTGGGTCGCCGCCGCATGCGCTTCGACCACGGATGGCGAACGCCCCGCCACATAGAGCGCCGCCGCCGCGTTGATCAGGACCGCGGCGCGATGGCCGGGGCGGCCTTGTCCCGCCAACAGCGCGCGCATCTCTTCGGCGTTCTCGAACGCCTGTCCGCCGCGCAGATCGGGGTGCGCCTCGGCGGTCTCGCTCGCCCGCTGCAACTTTGATCGCGCCGTTCTCGAGCGTGGCGACATGATTGGCTTGGGGCCCGGCGGGCGAAAGCTCATCGAGCCCGCCGGCGCCGTGCACGACCAACGCCTTTTCGCAACCAAGCTCGGCCAGCGCGGCCGCCATCGGTTCGGCGTAATCGGCGCTGAACACGCCGACCAATTGCCGTTTCACGCCGGCCGGATTGGCGAGCGGTCCCAACAGATTGAAGATCGTGCGTTTGCCCAATTCGCGCCGCGCCAAGGCGACGTGGCGCATCGCCGGGTGATGGTTCTGGGCGAAGAGGAACGCCACGCCCGCTTCGTTGAGGCAGCTTTCCAGCGTCGCCACATCGCCGGTGAGCTTGACCCCCAGCGCCTCCAGAACGTCGGCGGCGCCGGATTTCGAACTCATGGCGCGGTTGCCATGCTTGGCGACGGTCACCCCGCACCCCGCCGCCACGAACGCGACGGCGGTTGAAATGTTGAGCGTGTGTGCGCCGTCGCCGCCAGTGCCGCAAACATCGATCGCCGCTTCGGGGGCTTTGACCCGCAGCATGCGCGAGCGCAGCGCGCGCGCGCCGCCCGCGATCCAGGCCGCCTCGCGCATGTGCGGCTGGGTGAGGTTCAAAAAGCGCTTGATATCTTCGTGCGCGGCATCCCCGTCCATGATGACGGCGAACGCTCTATCGATCTCGTCGGCGGCGAACGGCTCGCCGCGGCTGAGCTTGTCGATGGTCGCCGCCAAACTCATCGCGCGCCCGCGTCGGCCAGAAAGTTGGCGATCATGGCGTGTCCGTGCTCGGAGGCGATCGATTCGGGATGGAATTGGACGCCGAACACCGGACGCGTTTTGTGCGACAAGCCCATCACTTCGCCGTCCTCGGTTTGGGCGTCGATATTGAGCGCATCGGGAAACCTATCACGCCTCACCGCCAGCGAATGATAGCGCGTGGCGTTGAACGGGGAGGGCAGTCCGCGGAAGACGCCGCCGCCGCGATGGCGCACGGTCGAGACCTTGCCGTGCATGATGCTTTGGGCGGCGACGACTTCGCCGCCGAACGCCTGCCCAATCGCCTGGTGTCCAAGGCACACGCCCAGGATCGGCAAATCCGTGGGCGCTTGGCGCAGCAATTCAAGACAAATGCCGGCTTGGTTGGGCGTGCAGGGTCCCGGTGAAAGGATAACGCCCCGCGGCCGCATCTTCAGAGCGTCCGTCGCGCTCAGCGCGTCGTTGCGCACGACATCGGCGCGCACGCCCAGATCCTCCACGTAATGGACGAGATTATAGACGAAACTGTCGTAATTATCGATGACGAGGATCATGGCGCTTGGAGCCCTGGGCGTTGACGAACGGATTTATTGCGTCGTCAAACGCGCCATCGCGAAGGGGTGCGCCAGCTGGTCATGTCGGCCCACATTAGCGGAAAATGGCGCCAGGCAAACACCATCACCGGCCAGATTGGCGGATTAGCGGCTATTCGGCGGGGGGCGTGGCGGCATAGGGCCGGTTTCATGACCCGCTTGAGCGCCGCCCTGATCGGAACCCTCAGAATTTCTCTCCCGCGAGGACCGCAACCGCACGGCGCGGCGTCGTCACGCAAACGCTGCTTGGGGCGTTTGTCGGCTGACAGCGTGGGCCAGACGTCACCCGGCGAATTCTCGGTCTTGGACGACAATTGACGATCCGCATCAACACCATGAGTGTCGCCAAGGCGAGGCGGTCACGCGCATGGCTCGCGCCGGCGGCGCCTCGCATGAGACCGCCATGGCCGCGCGCTTTTCTGGCGCGACGCCGACAACGCTCATCAACGGCCTAGATGCTCGCGCGCGTGTTCGAGGCGATCATCGATTTCGGCGGCGAGCGCCGTTACGCCCATCGCCTCATCCAGTCTAAAGTCGTGACCCATGAATGGCAACCAGGCGCTGCGCGACGCCTTCGCCGCTTTCTTTGAAATGGCGGCCGAAACCGTGCGCGACGCCTGCGGGCGGGGTTGGACGCTGTCCATGCAAAGCGCCTGGGACCGGCTCTTGTCGGATCTCAATTTCTACGTCGTCGCATCCCGACCAGCACGCGATCAACTAGCTTTACGCGTAGCGCCAGGCTTGCGCGGCCGCGCGAAAAGCGCCCGCGACTTGTGCTGAGTTTCCTGCAGTTCCGCTTCCGGATCGCTGTCCAGCACGACGCCGCCGCCGGCCTGCACTGAAAGCACGCCATCCTTCACCACGCCCGTGCGCAGCGCGATGCAGGTGTCCATGTCGCCGCCGGCGCCGAAATAGCCCACCCCGCCGGCATAGATGCCGCGCTTGTGCTTTTCGACGTCATTGATGATTTCCATGGCGCGGATTTTCGGCGCGCCCGTCACGGTGCCGTGGGGAAAGCCCGCAAGCATGGCGTCGAGCGCGTCCTTGCCGTCGGCCAATTCGCCCTCGACGTTGGAGACGATGTGCATGACGTGGCTATAGCGCTCGATCGCGAACGCCTCGGTCACGCGCACATTGGCCGAGCCCGCCCCCGCCGCCGCGGCGTTATAATCGCGCGCCGCGCCGCGCTTGGCCACGCGTCCCAAATCGTTGCGCGCCAAATCGACCAGCATCAGATGCTCGGCGCGCTCCTTGGGATCGGCGAGCAATTCCGCCTCCAAGGCGTGATCCTCAGCCGGGGTCGCCCCGCGCGGCCGGGTGCCGGCGATCGGGCGGATCGTCACCAAACGATGGCGGGCGCGCACCAGGATCTCCGGACTGGAGCCGACAATGGCGAAGTCGGCGAAGTTCAAGAAGAAGAGAAAGGGCGAGGGATTGAGCCGCCTGAGCGCGCGATAAAGCGCAAACGGCGGCAATGGGAAGGGCGCGCTGAAGCGCTGGCTCGGCACCACTTGAAAAATATCGCCCGCGCGGGTGTAGCCTTTGCAATGCTCGACCAGCGCCCGGTACTCTTCCGGCGTGGTGTTCGAGCGCGGCGCCGCCAGCGCCATGGTGCTGGTGAGGGCGCTGTCGGGGCGTAGGCCGATCGAGCGTCTTCTGCACGCGCTCCAGCCGTTGCTGCGCCGCGTTGAAGGCCGCTTCGGCGCTTAGGGCGCGGCGCTTGCGCGCCGGCGTCACCACGATCATGTCGCCGGTGACGTTATCGAACACAATCACGATCGTTGGCCGCACCAGGAGCGCGTCGGGCGTGCCCAGGGGATCGGGCGCCTTCTCGGGAAGGCGCTCGATGAAGCGCACCATGTCGTAGCCCAGATAGCCGAACACGCCGGCCGCCATCGGCGGCAGCTCGGCGGGGATGACGAGCGCCGAACGCGCCAGGAGCTTGCGCAGGCTTTTCAGCGGCGCCTCGCGTTGGGCGCGAAAAGCGGCGTCGCTGAAGCCCCCGCGGCTCGCCTCGGCGCGCCCGTCGCGCACGCGCCAGACCAGGTCGGGCTTTAACCCGATGATCGAATAGCGCCCGCGAAACTCGCCGCCTTGCACGCTTTCAAGCAAGAAGGCGCCGGGCTTATCGGCGCCGAGTTTGAGCATCGCCGAAACCGGCGTCTCGAGATCGGCGATGCGACGCGTCCAAACCAGGGCGCCGCCGTTCTCATAGGCTGACTGCGAAAATCGTCGAGCGAAGGCGAGACACGCGCCTTCGCAGCGCGCTCATGGCGCCGGTTCTTGAGTGGCGTCGCCGGCGTCCGTGCGAGCTGCGGAACGTGCGGCGAATGACGTCTTCATGCCGCTCGGGATGGGCGTCGGCGGTCACCTGCGCCTGGATCGCTTGCGAGACATCGTTTGCGATCCCGCGCGAGACCATGGCGCGCGCCTGCTGCATCTCCGCTGTCACCTGGCGACGGATCGAAGCGATTGATCTGCTCGACGACGCCGATCAAGACGCCGCCGTGTCCGGTGGCGTCGAGCAGCACGTCACTGACCACCGCGCCTTGCGCGGCGGCGAAAATTTGCGCCGCCAAGCGCCGCGACGGCAGATGCGAGGCCTGCTCGCGGTTGATCGACTGCGCGTTCAGGGCGATGTGCATGCGAAATTCCGCAGCGACGGCGTCGAACGGGCGCCCGCCCTGAATTTCATGCGAGACCCGGTTCACAAAATCCTGTGCGCGGCGGGCGATTTCCTGCGCCGCCCAGCGCTGCGCCACCTGTTGACGCACTTGCGCGAACGGGCGGATCGAGGCTGGCGTGATGTGATCGACGGAAATGACGACATCGACGCCTTCGCCGGCCGGGATGAAGTCGCTGGCTTCGCCCTCCGCGGTTGAATTGGCGGTGTGAAGCAATTCGTTGTTGTTCGCCTGCGAAGGCGCGATCGGCTGGCCGCCGGGTCGCGCCCCTGAGCGTCGACGGCGGCGATGGTGGTCACCGAGAGGCCCGCGCGCCGGGCGGCCTCGGCGGTGGAAGCGCCGCCGCCGCGCGCTTCGTCAAAGGCGTTGGTCGCGGCGTCCTTGAGTTCGCCGGCCTGTTCGAGCGCCATCTGCTGACGGATTTGCGTGCGCAGCGTGTTGATCGCCGCTGCGTCCGCGTTCACCGCCGCGGTGACCGAAGTGACTTGCACCACCACGAAAGGGGCCAGCGTCCCTCGAACCACGCGCGGGGGCGTGTTGGGCGTCATCGCAAAAACCGCCGCGGCGACTTGGGCGTCGCTCACCGCCGTGCGCGCTTCATCGGCGCCATGGATAGCCTGCAGCCCCAGTGATCGGGCCACCGCGTCGGCGTTCTCGCCGTGCGCCAAGCGGGCGGCGATGACATCGGCTTGTTGGGCGTTGCTGGCGGCGATGCGGATCGAACTGCGCTTCTCAGGCTGGGCCAAGGTCGCGCGCCGATTTTGCAATTCGGCCTCCACTTGCGCGTCAGGCACGGTCACGTGCGAGACGAAATCGCTGTTGCGCGCATAGACAAGCGTCACCGCCCTGTATTCGGGAACGCGCCAGGCCTCGCGATTGCCTTGGTAGAAGGTCTGCAGTTGCGCATCGGTGGGGGGGGGAACCGCGCCCACCACGGCCACCGGCGCGTCGGCGATCGTCACTGTGCGGGTTTCCCGCTGATAGGAGAGCACCAGTGCGCCGTAACTGCGCGGCGGGCGAATGCCGGCCATCAGAGCCTCGCTCAGCATCTGCGATGACACTTCATCGCGGATGGTTCGTTCGAATTCCGGCTGCGTGTAATGCAGGTCGGACAAAAATCGCCGATAGGTGTCCTCGTCCACGGTCCGCGTGATCGGATTGATCACCGGGGCGATATCGCGGATGCGCGCGGCGACTTGGGCGTCGTTGGCCTCAACGCCCAAGTGCTTGGCGTATTGGGTGAAGGCCGCGCGGCTGATCAGCGCGTCGAGCAATTGCAGATGGGCGTTTTGGCTAATGGCGTCGTCGCGGGAGATGTTGTGGCCATTATTGCGCTCCTGCCTCAAGGCCAGGTCGAGTTCGCGCGACAATTCGCTGGGCGTGATGTCGACATTGCCGACATGCGCCACCGATTGCTGGAACGAGGCGCCGCCGATCCGCGGAATGAGAAACAGCACCATCGCCACGCCGATGCCGGCGAGGATCACCGTGCCGAACACGCCGCGCGTGACATTTCTCCATTCTAACAGCATGAAATCATCCCGATTGTCGAAGCGGGCGGACCATAGAGAGGCGCCGTCAGCCAAGCAATCGCCCGCCTGCGCCCGAAGGAAGACCAATGGCCGCGTTGAAGCCGCTGATCGCTGGAAACTGGAAGATGTTCGGCCGCCAGGCCGATTTGAGCGAAATTCCGCTTTTGGCCGAGCGCGTGGGCGGGACGGCCAAAGCCATCGACGTGCTGATTTGCCCGCCCGCGCCGCTGCTGCCCGTCGCCGCTTGGCGGGCCAAGGACACCCCGCTCCTGATCGGCGCCCAGGATTGCAGCGCCGCCGCCGCTCGACAGCGCCCGCACCGGCGATGTCAGCGCCGCCATGCTGGCCGACGCCGGGGCCCGCTATGTGATTGTCGGACACTCCGAGCGGCGCACAATTTTTGGCGAAACCGACGCCCTTGTCCGCGCCAAGGCCGAAGCGGCGCTGACAGCGGGGCTGACCCCCATCGTCTGCGTCGGCGAGACCCAGGGCGAACGCGCCGCCGGCCGCGTCGAGGAGGTGATTGGCCGCCAGGTCCGTGAAAGCATCCCGCATGCCGCCGGGCCGTTGGTCATCGCCTACGAGCCGGTCTGGTGCATTGGCGGCGCTGTCACGCCGACGCCGAGCCAGATCACCCAGGTCCACAGCTTCATCCGCGAGACGCTGGCGGCGCGGGGCGCCGACACGCGCATCCTCTATGGCGGCTCGGTCAACCCCGGCAACGCCGGCGAGATTTTTGGGGCGCCGGGGGTGGATGGGGCGCTTGTGGGGCGAGCAAGCCTCAAAGCCGATGATTTTTCCGCCATTATTCTGGCCCATCCGGCTGCGTCCTGAGCGTGCGCCCAAGCGGGCTGGCGTTTAGAATGGGCCTCGGCTATTGAGCGCGCTTTCGCGCGCACCCATGTCACGGTGCGGAAGGCGTCGGGGAGACGGGATTAGGCGATGCAAATGATCGTTCTCAGCATCCACCTTGTGGTCTGCATCGCCCTTATCGGCCTGGTTCTGCTGCAGCGCTCCGAAGGCGGCGCGCTTGGCATGGGCGGAGGCGGGGCGGGCGCGCTGATGAGCGGCCGCGGGGCCGCCGATGCGCTGGCGAAGATGACGCAAGTGGCGGGCGGCTTCTTCCTCATCACCTCGCTGGCGCTGACGCTGCTCTCAGGCGCCGCTTCAAGCGAGGGCCGCTCGGTGTTGGACATGCTCCCGCGCAACGCGCCGGTGACGCTGCCGGCCTCGCCGCCGACGCATACGCCGACGCCGACGCAACCGGCCGCGCCGGATCCAACCCAAAGCAGCGCCCCGCAAGCGGCGCAATCGCAGCTCGCGGCCGCGGTCATCCCCGGCCCAAGCTCGGCTCAGGCGGCGACGCCGCCAGTAGCGCCGCCGTCCACGACCGCCGGCTCGCGCGCAGCGCCCCTGCAAGTGCGTCCGACCCAAACTCAAACCGCAGCCGCCCCGCTGCAAACCGCCACGCCCAACCGTGGCGCATCGACGCTGGCCTCAACCAGCGCCCATCCCGCCGCGCACACAACGACGCAGCAGGCGGCGACAACACACCGTTCCGGCAGCGCAACAAACCAGGCCGGCGCTCAGCCGCGCTTGATCCTGCCGACATCGCCGGGCGCACAAGCGCTGAGCGATGGTCAAACCGCGCCCGAATCGAGCGATGCTGTGCAGCCGGTTCGCCGTCAGCGCGCTGGCCCAGACCAGTGACGTAAGCTTGACCGCGGCCCGCGCAAAACGCCGGGCCCATTTGGAAGGATAATGGCGCGCTACGTGTTTATTACCGGCGGCGTGGTCTCTTCCCTTGGGAAGGGCATCGCCTCCGCCGCCCTTGGCGCGCTCCTCCAGGCCCGAGGATACCGGGTCCGCCTCCGCAAACTGGACCCCTATCTCAACGTCGATCCGGGCACGATGAGCCCGTATCAGCATGGCGAAGTCTTCGTCACCGATGACGGCGCCGAGACCGACCTCGACCTCGGTCACTATGAGCGCTTCACCGGCGTCAGCGCTCACGCAGGCCGACAACATCACCACCGGGCGCATCTATCAGGACATCATCGCCAAGGAGCGCCGCGGCGATTATCTGGGCGCGACGGTGCAGGTGATCCCCCACGTCACCAACGCGATCAAGGACTTCATCCTTTCCGATCATGGCGACGCCGATTTCGTGCTCTGCGAAATCGGCGGCACGGTGGGCGACATCGAAGGGCTGCCGTTCTTCGAAGCCATTCGCCAACTCGGCCAGGAGCTCGATCCCGGCCAAGCGGCCTTCGTGCACCTGACGCTGCTTGCCCTACATCCCCTCAGCCGGGGAGATGAAAACCAAGCCGACGCAGCACTCGGTCAAGGAGCTGCGCTCGATCGGCATCCAGCCCAACATCATCCTCTGCCGTTGCGATCGCCCGATCCCGGAAGACGAAAAGAAAAAGATCGCGCTCTTCTGCAATGTGCGTGAAAGCTCCGTCGTTGAAGCGCGCGATTTAAAGACCATTTATGAGGCGCCGATCGCTTATCACGCAGGCTGGTCTCGACACCGAATTGCTGAAGCATTTCGGCGTCACCGTGGCGCCGCAGCCCGATCTCGCGAAGTGGGAGACCATCGTCCATCGTCTCAAGGCGCCGGATGGCGAAGTCACCATCGCCGTGGTCGGCAAGTACACCGAGCTCAAGGACGCCTATAAGTCGCTGATCGAAGCGCTGCATCATGGCGGCGTCGCCAACAATGTGCGGGTCGACATCCGCTGGGTCGAAAGCGAGAAATTCGAAGAAAGAGGCGAGGGTTGGGTCGCCGACCTGCACGGCGTCCACGGCGTCCTGGTGCCAGGGGGCTTCGGCGAGCGCGGCAGCGAAGGCAAGATCGCCGCCGTCACTTTCGCGCGCGAACACAACACGCCCTATTTCGGCATTTGCTTTGGCATGCAGATGGCCTGCATTGAAGCGGCGCGAAACCAAGCCGGCCTCAAAGGCGCAAGCTCAACCGAATTTGGCCCGACCAAGCATCCGATCGTCGGCCTGATGACGGAATGGCTGAAAGGCAACGAACTCGAAAAGCGCCTAGCCGATGGCGACATGGGCGGCACCATGCGCCTCGGCGCCTATCGAGCGACGCTCGATCCCGAAAGCAAGGTCGCCGCCATTTACGGCGACACCGAAATCAGCGAACGCCATCGCCATCGCTACGAGGTCAACACCAAGTATCGCGAAAAGCTCGAAGCCGCGGGTCTGCGCTTTTCCGGCATGAGCCCCGATGGCGTGCTCCCGGAAATCGTCGAACGCCAAGACCACCCGTGGTTTATCGGCGTGCAATATCACCCTGAACTGAAGAGCCGCCCGTTCGAGCCGCACCCGCTGTTTGCGAGCTTCATCGCCGCGGCGGTGGAGCAGAGCCGGTTGGTGTGAGATAGTCGTCCTTGACGAGGGGAGACATGTTTGTCGGTCATCTAGGCGCTGGATATGGAGCTGACGATCGCGCTTGCCGGCTTGATCCCGTTCTGGCGCATCGGGGCTCGGGCTTTGGCGTAAGCTCGCCGTCGCCGCGCTCGTCATAGCCCCGCCGCATTCACGATCATGGGCGCCTATGCAAGCCAGCCCCCGCCTGACGTGGCGGCAATTGCGACGACGTCTTTGATCATCATCGTCTTGTTCAGCGTGTTGGCCGGCTTCGCCGATCGCCGAGCCGAGCAGCGGGCGTAAGGCTCGCGCGCCGCGATTTTTCCTTAGCGCGTCAGCGCCAACGCCGCGCCATTGTGTTTCACCCCGGCTTGTCCGGCCTCAATCAGCGCATCGATGGTCTCGCGCGGCAGCGTCACACGCGTCGGCGCGTTGGAGAGGCGCGTGCGCGTCGCCTCATCGAAATCGGCGAACGAGAGCATGTCCACGCCGATATGAATGTCGTTGCAGCTCCAGCCGTCCAGCGAGCCGCGGAGAGCCGACACTTCTTGGCTGGAGAGGCCGCAACGATAAGAACGCAGATCGCGCTCCCAATCGGCCATGAGCAGGCGGAAGGCGTCGTAAGCGCTGCGATTGGGCGACTCGATGGCGATGCCGAAGAGCGCGCCAGCGGTCTCGGCGCCGCTTGGGCCGCGGGCCGTCGTCTGCCAGAGCGAACGGCGCGTTTGTTCGGCGTTGATCACCAAGACCGTAAGGCGGCGCACGCGCACCGCATCGCGCGCCGAGAGCGGTCCGTAGGCGGACCCGGCCGTCTCACGCATCAGACTGAGCGATGTGAGCCCCAAATTGTCCAACACGCCGCCATCGACCAGATGCAAGAAGGGTTGTCGCGCCGGATCGCGATAGGCGGCGAAGGCTTGCGCAGTGCGACGCACCAGAGCCGGCGCGGCGTGATCGCCGGCCTCGCCCGTCCAAGCCGGCAGCGGCTGGCAATGCGTCGGATAGGGCGCCAGCAGAACCGGTCGGAAGGCCAAGGGAAACGCCATCGAGGCCGCCACCGCATCGGCTGCGCGCACCGAACCCAGATCCGAGCAGAGCGCCTGGAAATAGATCGGCGCGAACGCAAACGTGGTGCCGTTGTAGAGATCGGTGGCGTTCAGCCACACTTGCACGCCGTGCGCATTCCAAACCTCGCGCATGGCGGCGTGATTGAAGACTTCGCGGTCGAGCCAATCGGCGAACAAAGGCGGTCCGTTCAAGCCCCCGCCAGAAAGCCGCGCCCAATTCATCGGCGAATAGGGGCTCATGTGCAGGTGCGCGGCCCAATCCTTGTCGAGATAGGCGGCGCGAAACGTGTCGAGCCCCGGCTCTCCGTGCTGGCCGAAATAGGCGGCGGTGATCGAACCGCCCGAAACCGCCGTCACCAGCCGCACGTGATCCAGAAGCGTGCGTCCGTCGGCGGCGCGCATCTCACGCAAGCCTTGCAGCGCGCCCAGCGAAAACGCCGCCGCGCGCGCCCCGCCGCCGGAGAGCGCCAGCGCCAGCACATCGCCGTCAAGCTCGGCGTTTGGCGAAAGCGCCGCCGCGCTCGCCCCTTGAATCGCTTCTGGCGCATTGACCGGCAGCGGCTGCGCCGCGGTCGCGCACGAAGCGAGCGCAAACGCCAGTGCAATCACAACAGGGCGCATGCATTCTCCAGGCCCGCAACGGCGGCGTTCAAAGCGGCGTCGGCGGCGAGTGTCGGGCGGGGAAACCGGGCGGTCAACGCGTGCAGCGCCTAAAGCAGCTCTTCGAGCGCGCCGATCAGCTTGGTGACCTCGTCCCTCGAGGTGTAATGCACAAAGCTCACCCGCAGCGCGCCGTGCTCGGTATCGACGCCTTGGCCTTCAAGGCAGCGCACCCCGTAGAAGTGCCCCCCGCTCGTCATGACGCCCATCGGCGCAAGTTTGGCGGCGATTTCGGAGGCGCGTTCGGCCGCCACCATCGCCACCGTCGGCGCCCGCGCCTGCGCCCGCTTGGGCCCAAGCAGCCGCACCGAATTCTTTTGCGCCAGATAGTCCAAGAGCGGCTCAAGCAAAGCTGTCTCATGCGCGCGCATCAGATCGTGGACGAAGGCGGCGCGCGCCGCCGGCGCCAATGCGGCCTTGCCGTGATGGCCGGCCAGCGCGTCGACATAATCGGCGATGCCCGCGCACGCCGCGATCTGCGCGTGATCGGGTCCGGCCGGGGTGAAGCGCTTATAGAGGCTGTCGGCGTTGAAATAGTGGCCCTGGTTCGGCAGCGCTTCGCCGAGCTCGCGGGCGATCGCCATGACGCCCTGATGGGGCCCATAGGTCTTGTAGGCGGAGAAGAGATAGATGTCGGCGCCAAGCGCGCCGACATTGGGAAGGCCATGGGGCGCATAGGCGACGCCATCGACGCACGCTTTCGCGCCCGCTTCGTGCGCCAATGCGACGATCTCGGCCACCGGATTGATTTCCGCCACGATGTTGGACGCATGCGGAAAGCAGACGAGCTTCACACGCTCGTCCAGGAGCGCCTTCAGGCCTTCGAGCGGCAGGTGACCGGTTTCGCGATCAATCCTCCACTCGCGCACCTCGACGCCGCGATCGGCCAAGCGCCGCCACGGCCCGCTATTGGCTTCGTGATCCTGATTGGTGACGATGATCGCATCGCCCGCCTGCAGCCATCGCCCGAACGCTTGCGCCAGCACGTAGGTGTTCTGGGTCGTCGAAGGTCCGAAGCTCACCTCGTCGGCGTCCACACCCAGCATCGCCGCCAAGCGCGTGCGCGCCTCGTCCATCTCCTCGCCGCCGAGCCGCGAGGCCTCATAGGCCATGTACGGCTGCACCTTGCGCTCGCGATAGAAGCGCGCCAGCCGCTCGGTCACGAAGCGGCAGGGATAGGAGCCCCCGGCATTCTCGAAAAACGCCTGTCCCGCGAGCGAGGCCTGCGCGAAAGCCGGAAACTGCGCGCGGACGAAATCGACATCGAGCTGCATGGGCCCCTCGTATCAAAGCGAGAAGGGTGTAGCCACCGCCAATCGGCGCTTCTAAAGACGGAAGCCAAGGGCGGAGTTTTTCATTGATCGAAACAATCTTGAGCGCCTTCTTGAGCGCCTCGGCGGCGGCGCGGCCAGCCAGTACTGCGCAAGCCGGCGTCAACGCGCCGCTTGCGCTCTTGGTGCTGCTTGTCGCGTTCATGGGCTGGCTTGGCCTGCGCGCATTCGTGCGCAGTCTGCGCGCCGGCAAGGCGCACGCCGCGGTCAAGGGCGATTTCAATGAGTTCGCCCGCGAAGCCTTGGTCAACGCCGCCAAGATCGATGGCCGCGTCGATGCGCGCGAACGCGATGCGATCACAACGGCGCTGAAAGAGATCGGCGCCGATCTCGATGCGGCCGCGCTCGACGCCGCTTTCGCCCATGCGCGCCTCAGCAAGAATGAGCTCATCGCCTATCTGCGGGCCCGATCCAGCGCCTTCACCCGCGACCAGAAAGTGTGGCTCTTGAAGGCGCTGCTTTCGGTCTTCGTCGCCGACGGGCGCTTCGACGAAACCGAGCACGCGGCTTTGGTCGCACTATACAACCGCCGTCGGCTTCGATCACCAGAGCGCTCCCGACATGCTGCGCTCGCTCTCAAGTCAATTCGTGCGGGGCAGCATCACTTAAGCCGTCACCCGGCGGGCGAACTCGGCGACATCGCGCAGCACCGGCGCATTGCCCCGGAACGGCACCGAAAGCGCCAGCATGATGCCGACGTGATCCACGCGCGGGTAGATCTTGGCTTCCACTTGTTCGCCCGCCGCGCGCGCCGCGCGCTCCATGTTTGCGATGCTGCGCCGGGCGACCGTGGTGTCGCGATCGCCCCAAAGCAGAAGCAGAGGCGGCCCATCGGCGCGGGCAAAGCCGATCGGCTGGGTTGCTTGCGGATCGGGGGCATGGCCAAAGGCGGCGCGCGTGGAGGCGACATCGAAGGGGAGGAAATCGTAGGGTCCGGCCATGCCGGCGAAACCGCGAATTGCGCGCGCATCGACGCCGACCGCGCGCAAGTAACGCTGATCGAGCGCGACCATGATGGCGTTGTAGGCGCCGGCCGAATGGCCGCTGAGCACGATCCGGTTGGGATCGCCGCCAAGGGCGGCGATGTTGTCGCTCACCCACTTCACCGTAAGCGCGCAATCCTCGACGAAGGCGGGAAAGGCGACGGCGGGCGTCAGCCGATAATTGGGGATCACCGCCACAAACCCGCGCGAGGCCAGCGCCTGGCCTAGAAACTGGTAGTCGTTCTTCTCTCCCGACATCCACGAGCCGCCGTAGCAGAAAACGATGACCGGCAGGGGCCCCCCGCGGGCGCCGGCGTTGGGGGCGTAGACGTCCAGCCGCTGGCGCGGGTCCAGGCCGAACGCCCCGTCCCGCAGCATCCGCCGGGCGCCGCCATCCTTCGGCGTCAGCGTATCGAAGGTTGAGAGTGAGGGGGTGCAGGCGGCCGCCAGGGCGGAAAGGCCGGCCATGAGCGCGTTTCGGCGGGTCATCGAAGCTCCCTCGGGGCCCGTTTGCATCCAAGGCCGACAAAATCCGCATCTCAGGTAAAACAGCGCGGCGCAAGCCGCCGACCAAGCGCGCCCGGGCTTTATGGAGCAAAGCCAATGAAATATGCCGTTGCGTCAGTCCTCGCCGCGCTCGCCATCGCTGCGCCCGCCAGCGCCGAGATGCGCAATCTTTCCGGCTTCGACGAAGTCCAGGCGCAAGACAACATTGTGGTCGAGGTCCGCACCGGCCCGCAATTCGCCGTCGAAGTGACCGGCCCCGAGGCCAATCGCATCATCACCCGCATCGAACGTAACCAACTCAGAGTGAGCGAACGCAACCGTCCCTGGTTCGGCCGCGACCGCCGCGTCAATGCGCTTGTCCGCGTCACCATGCCCAGCATCTCAAGCTTGGCCGCGGCGAAAGGCGCAACGCTCACCGCCATCGACATCAATGCGAACGACATGTCTCTTGCCGCCGCCATGGGCGGGGAATTGCGCGTCAATGGCTCGTGCCACAGCCTCGACGTCGCCGCGGCCATGGGCGGCGTCGTTCGTGCGCAGGATTTCCATTGCCTGACCGCCGACATCTCAGCCGCCATGGGCGGCGAGGCCCGCGTCTTCGCCACGCGCAGCTTCGACGCCACCGCCGCGATGGGCGGCTCGGTCAATATCGCCGGCGGCGCCCACGGCGACACCACCGCCGTCATGGGCGGCTCGGTCAGGATCGCCGACGGCGGCAAGTCCGATCACAGCACTGCTGTGATGGGCGGTGAAGTTCATCACGACTGACGGAACAGCGCCGCTCCAGCCGCGTTCCGTTCCCATCATGGAAACTGCTGTCGATACGGCTGCGTCGTCGGCGCGGGGCGATGCCGTTGCATCCTCGCACGCCTACAAGAAGGCGCTCATTCTCTTCAATGAGAAAGCCGGCAGCGTCACCGCCGCCGATGGCGATAAACTTATCGACGCCGTCAAGGCGGCGGGCATCGAACAATTTGCTCTGCTCGGCCCCGATAAAATAACGCCGCAATTGTTTGCGCGATCGGTCGAATTCGACGTCGTCATTGTGCTCGGCGGCGACGGCACCGCCCGTGCGGCCGCCGAATTGATGCCGCGCAACGGGCCGCCTCTGATCCTTCTGCCCGGCGGCACGCTCAACGTCTTGCCGCGCGCGCTCTATGGCGACCTCGCTTGGCCCGCCGCGCTCGAAGCGGCGTTGCAGCGGGGCGTCGTGCGCCGGCTATCCGCCGGCAAAGCCAATGGCGTTCCGTTTTTCGTCGGCGCGCTTTTCGGCGCCCAGGCGCTGCTGGCGCGCGCCCGCGAAGCCATGCGTGAGGGCCGCTTCATGGCGGCATGGCGCGGCTTTCGCCATTATGTGAACCGCTCGTTCGCGCGCCGTCTCCACGCCGGCTGCGACGGCAAGCGCTTGCGCCGTTGCGAAGCGATTGGCGTGCTCTGCGGCGCCTTCACCGGCGACGCCGGCGCAAAGGGCCTCGAATGGGTTCGCTTCGACGCCAAGAGCACGATTGATCTCGCGCGCTTGAGTTTCAAGGCGCTGAGCCAAAGCTGGCGCCAGGACAAGACCGTCGAAATCAGCGACTGCATGCGCGGCCAGATCTATTCCCCAGGCGTCATTCCAGCGACCCTCGACGGGGAACCGCGCACGTTCGTCTCCAGCGTCCGCATCAGCTATGATCCCAAAGGTCCCCACGTGCTGGCGCTGGACGAGGCGAGGTCCTAATTGCAGCTTGTGCATCTCACCGACCCGCACTTTGGCTGCGAGGATAAGGAAGCGCTGAAGGCTGCGGCGAAATATATTGCAGAGCAGAAGCCCGACGCCGTCATCGTCACCGGCGACATTTCAAAGGACGGCCTGCAACACGAACTCGAGGCCGCCTGCGGCTGGATGCGTGAACTCTCCGCCACGGTGATGCTGACGCCCGGCAATCACGACGTGCCTTACTACAATCTGGTTGGCCGCGCCTTCTATCCCTGGCGGCGCTTCAATCGCGCAGCGCACGGCGTGCAGCTGAACGCCTGGCACACGCCGGCTTGGTCGATCATCCCCATCAACACCGCTCGGGCGATGCAATTGCGCACGAACTGGGCGCAAGGCGCGATCTCGCGCGCTCAGGTCGAGCGCGCTTCCGCCGAACTCGCGAAAGCCGCGCCGGGCGCGTTGCGCATCATTATCACCCACCATCCGTTGGATTGGCCCAACGACGCGCCCATCCACGGCGCCACCATTGGCGGCCATGGCGGCCAACGCGCGCTCATCGACGCCGGCGCCGAACTCTTCTTAAGCGGTCATCTCCATTTTGCTTCGGCGCGCCTCATCGGCACATCGGCGCTTTCCATCACCAGCGGCACGCTCTCGCGCCGCGTCCGCCACGAACCTTGCGCCTTCACCGTGGTGCGCCGCCCAGATCCTGGGCTGATCGAAGCCGAGGTCATGCATGTCGTGGGCGGCGTCGTGCAGTGCGCGAGCAAGCGCCAGTTCCGTCTGTCGGCGCCGCCGTTGGCGACAGCGCCGGCTGAGATCCACGCGCAAGTCTAGGGTGGGCCAAGTCTAGGAGCGGACAAGTCTGGGAACGAACAAGTCTGGAAACGAACAAGTCTAGGAACGGACTGGGCCAGCCTCCGTTTCGCCTTCGGCGGTATTTTCCCTGCAAACCCGGGAGGACGCCCATGCGCTGCGATCATTGCGGCAACGACTATGACAAAAGCTTCCAGCTCATCGCCGCCGGCAAGACCCTGACGTTCAACTCGTTTGAGTGCGCCATCCAGATGGCGGCGCCGACGTGCGCGCATTGCCAATGCCGCATCGTTGGCCACGGCCTCGAAGCCGACGCCCAGATCTTCTGTTGCGCCCATTGTGCGCGACAATTCGGCCAGACCGGCCTCATCGACCGCCTCTGAGCCCGCGCTCTGCGCGGGAGAGCTTCAGGCTCGCGCGTCGTTCGACTGATTGTGCACGCCGCTCGGGCGGGTGATGCCTTCAAGCGCTTGGCCGGCGCTCTCATTGTCGGCGAGCGTTGCAATGTCGGCGAGCGAGACGATCCCCACCAGCCGCTTCTCGCGGTTGAGAACCGGCATGCGCCGCACCTGGATGTCGGCCATGTTCTCGCAGACGTCCTCGACGATTTCGTCATCGAAGCAATACATCACTTCGTGCGTCATCACTTCGCCCACGGTGGCGTCGGGGCCCTTGCCGAGCGCGACGCCGCGGACAGCGATGTCGCGGTCGGTGACCATGCCGATCAGGCGGTCGCCTTCCGACACCGGCAGCACGCCCGCATCGATCGTCGCCATGATCTTGGCGGCCTCCCTCAAGCTCGAGCCGGGCGTGACGGTGCGGACTTCAGGGGTCATGGCTTCACGGATTTGCATGGCAGCCTCCCAAGGCTCGGGCTTTGGCGCCCAGTTTGCTGCCAACGTGCCGGCGAGGGGGCTGTTCCAGGCCGTACTGGACTTGCCGGGAGGCGCCCTTTCGACTATCAGCCCCGCTTCGTCCGAGACCTCTCATCGGACCCAGGAGTTTTCCGGCCATGGCCGTTCCGAAGCGAAAAACCACGCCGTCCAAGCGCGGCATGCGCCGCTCGCACGATAAGCTGGCCAAGAACACCTATATCGAGGACGCGGAGTCCGGCGAACTGCGCCGTCCCCACCACATCGATCTCAAGAGCGGCCGCTATCGCGGCAAGCAGATTTTGAAGCCGAAGGAAGACTAAGGCTCGTCGGCTTCTCTTGCGTTTGACGCAGCGCCCGGTCCAAAAGGCCGGGCGTTTTCATTTCACTTGTCGCCCCCACGAGCATCCCATGACCGGCATCGCCGACATCACCGGCCGCGAAATCCTCGATAGCCGCGGCAATCCCACCGTCGAAGTCGATGTCATCCTGGAAGACGGCGCCATGGGCCGCGCCGCCGTCCCTTCCGGCGCCTCCACCGGCGCCCACGAGGCCATCGAAAAGCGCGACGGCGAGCCGGACCGCTATCTCGGCAAAGGCGTGCGCGACGCCGTCGAGGCCGTGAACGGCGAGATCGCCAACGCCATCCTGGGCATGAACGGCGAAGACCAGCGGCGCATCGATCGCATCATGATCGAGCTCGACGGCTCGGAGAACAAAGCCCGCTTGGGCGCCAACGCCATCCTTGGGGTTTCGCTGGCCATCGCCAAGGCCAGCGCCGTCAGCGCCGGCCAGCCGCTCTATCGCTATCTCGGCGGCGCCCAGGCGCGCGTTCTGCCGTGTCCGATGATGAACATCGTCAATGGCGGCGCCCATGCCGACAATCCGATCGACATGCAGGAATTCATGATCATGCCGGTCGGCGCGCCGACCCTGGCGGAGGCGGTGCGCTACGGTTCGGAGGTCTTCCACACGCTGAAGAAGGAGCTGAGCGCGGCCGGTTTCGCCACCAATGTCGGTGACGAGGGCGGCTTTGCGCCGAACCTGAAGAGCGCCGAGGAGGCCATCGGCTTCATCCTCAAATCGATCGAAAAGGCCGGCTACAAGCCAGGCGAAGACATCGCGCTGGCGATCGATTGCGCCGCCACCGAATACTTCAAAAACGGCAAGTACGAGATGGAAGGCGAGGGCAAGTCGCTGACGCCGGAGGCCAACGCCCAATTCCTGGCCGACCTCGCCTCACATTATCCGATCGTCTCGATCGAAGACGGCATGTCGGAAGACGATTTCGACGGCTGGAGAGCGCTCACCGAGTTGATCGGCGACAAGTGCCAGCTCGTCGGCGATGACCTCTTCGTCACCAACATGAAGCGCCTCGAGCTGGGCTTCCAGCACGGCATGGCCAACGCCATCCTGATCAAGGTCAATCAGATCGGCACGCTGAGCGAAACGCTGGACGTGGTCGAATTGGCGCAGCGCTCCGGCTATTCGGCGGTGATGAGCCACCGCTCCGGGGAAACCGAAGATTCCACCATCGCCGATCTCGCCGTCGCCACCAATTGCGGGCAGATCAAGACCGGCTCGTTGTCGCGCTCCGACCGCACGGCGAAATACAATCAGCTCATCCGCATCGCCGAAATGCTCGACGATCAAGGAGAATACGCTGGCGACAGCGCCATTATCGGCAGATAGTGGAACCTTGATTTAAGTTTCGGGGTTTTCCGCCCATGACCCACGATGCGCTCGCCCCTTCCCAAACCGCCTCGGTCGAAAGCGGCGGCTATGTCCTGCCGCTGATCGCGACGATTGTGCTTACCGCCGCCTGGGGCGCCTACACGATCTGGGTTTCGCTTGAGATCCTGTCGCAGGCGCCGCGCGCCTAATCAGAAACAGGCGCCGCGCGCCTAATCAGAAACAGGCGCCGCGCGCCTAATCAGAAACAGGCGCCGCGCGCCTAATCAGAAACAGGCGCCGCGCGCCTAAACGAAACAGGCGGCCTAATCGAAATAGGCGCGGCGCGCCTGAATGGACCTGAATGGAACGGAGCCGGTTTGATCCGGCTCCTCTAGTTAGCGCCGCCAGTGCTACCAGCGACGCCAGTGGCCACGATACCAATAGCCGCGGCCTTCGTGATTGGCGCGCCAGTGATAATGCGGATGCCTGCGCACCCAGGCCTCGTTGCGAATGACGATGCCGATACGGGGCGGATAGGCGTAGGTGTCCCGAACGCGCCAACATTCGCCCCAGCGATTGCAAACAACCGCGGCGGAGGCTGGCGCCGCCGTCGCAGCAAGAGCGCCGGCCACAACGGCGGTCGCCAGCGCTCCTTTGATCAAAGTCGAGATGGTCATCTTTGTCTCCTGGACCGAGGTGTCCCCGTGGCGAACGGAAAACCCATCCATCACCGCGCCAGTTCCGGGCTCAGCAAAATCGACGCGCTTCAATAGAACGCGCGAAAGGGCGGGTTCGGTCGCCGCCGCTCGGTTTTAGCGCCGCCAAAAATCGGGAGTGGCGAAAATATTTTTGTCCTCGAGGCGGGGACCCGATGTTGAGTCCCCGAATTCCGGCCGCCACCAGATTTGGTGTCCAAAGCTAAGTCCTTGATTTTTCTGCCTCGGTTCGGACTCGTTATGTTCTCCGACCTCCCGATTCCGTAAAGATTTCATTAATCAGTCGGACTCATTTTCCGCCCCTCTTCGAGGGGTCGGAGACTATGGCCAAGCACGGCTCGACTGCGCTCAGTATCGGTTTGGGAGCAGCGATCCTTTATCTGGGCGCGAACGCGGTCACGGGGCATCAGGGCCTTATGGCCTATGTCGACCTGCAAGCGCGCGAGCATGTGCTTGATGGCCGCCTCGCTGCGGTGCGTCAGGAGCATGCGCGGCTCGAGGCGCGCGCCAGCCGCCTCAAACCCAACTCGCTTGACCTCGACTATCTCGATGAGCGCGCCCGGGTGGAATTGGCCGCCGGCGATCCGAACGAGGTCGTCTTCGCCCTCGATCAGCCGCAGCGCTGAGGCCTTCAGCTTCGCAAACCTTGCTGGCGAGGGCCGCCATTAGCGCATAAGAGGAGCGCGCCGCCACCTATGGACAGCGCGCCCAAGACGCGCACCTTGCGCGGCGGAGGACACTTGCATGGCGCAGACGTCGCAGCGCAGCAACGGCAACGGCGCGCACGCCGCCGAGGCGAGCAAGGACGAATTGCTCGCCTATTACCGCGACATGCTGCTCATCCGCCGCTTCGAAGAGCGCGCCGGCCAGCTCTACGGCATGGGTCTGATCGGCGGCTTCTGCCATCTCTATATCGGCCAAGAAGCGGTGGTGGTGGGCCTGCAGGCGGCGCTGAAGCAGGGCGATCAGATGATCACCGGCTATCGCGACCACGGCCACATGCTCGCCCAAGGCATGGATCCAAACGGCGTCATGGCCGAACTCACCGGGCGCGCCGGCGGCTATTCCAAGGGCAAGGGCGGCTCGATGCACATGTTCTCGATCGCGAAGGCCTTCTATGGCGGTCACGGCATCGTCGGCGCCCAGGTCTCGCTCGGCACCGGCATCGCCTTCGCCAACAAATATCGCAAGGACGGCGCGGTCTGCCTGACTTTCTTCGGCGACGGCGCGGCCAATCAGGGCCAAGTCTACGAAAGCTTCAACATGGCTTCCTTATGGAAGCTGCCGGTCGTCTACATCGTCGAGAACAATCAGTATGCGATGGGCACAAGCGTGCAGCGCTCATCGGCCGAGACCCACCTCTATAAACGCGGCGCAAGCTTCAACATTCCCGGCGAGGAAGTTGACGGCATGGACGTGCTGGCCGTGCGCGACGCCGGCCGCCACGCCGTGGAATTCGTGCGCTCGGGCGGGGGACCGATGCTTTTGGAGATGAAAACCTACCGCTATCGCGGCCACTCCATGTCGGACCCGGCCAAGTATCGAACCAAGGAAGAGGTCGACGAGGTGAAGACCCATCGCGACCCCATCGATCACGTCAAGAAACTGATCCTCGACGCCGGCCACGCGACTGAGGATACGCTCAAAGCGATCGACCGCGAGATCCGCGACGTCGTCGTGAAATCGGCTGAGTTCGCGCAAGCGAGCCCCGAGCCCGACGCCAGCGAATTGATGACGGACATCTATCTGTGAGGGGCGCCGGAAGATGACAACAGAACTGACTATGCTGGTCTATGCGACAGCGCTGCTCGTCGCGCTCGTCCTCTTCCAGGCCGCCGTCGGCGTGCGCGCCCTGGGCGCCGTCCCGCTTGCCGGCCATCGCGACAATCTGCCGGCGGCCACCGGCTTTCACGCCCGCATGCTGCGCGTGGTCGACAATCATCGCGAAGGCGTCACCATGTTTGCGCCGCTGGTGCTGATCGCCGCGGCCGCCAACATCCATAACGGCATGACCGTGCTGGGCGCCGAACTCTTCTTCTGGTCGCGTCTTGTGCACGCGATCCTCTACATAGCAGGGGCGCCGATGATCCGGCCGCTGGCTTGGGCCGTCGGCATGGCCGGCATCGTCATCGTGCTTCTAGCGCTCCTGGGGATCATCAGCTGATGACGCAAATCCTCATGCCGGCGCTGTCTCCGACCATGGAGGAGGGCAATCTCGCCAAATGGCTGGTGAAGCCCGGCGACAGGATCGAACCGGGCCAAGTCATCGCTGAAATCGAGACCGACAAAGCGACGATGGAGGTCGAAGCCGTCGACGAGGGCACGATCTCTGAATTGCTGGTGCCCGAAGGCGCGCAGGGCGTGAAGGTCAACACACCGATCGCCACTTTGAGCAATGGCGAAGCAGCCGAGGCCGCGCCAAAGCAAGAGGCCAAATCCGCTCCGTCGCAGCCGCTGAAGCCGGAAGAGCCGGTCAAACAAGCCCGGTCCGAACCGTCGCGGACCGCAAGTCCGACGCCGTCGAGCGATGCGGAAACTCCAACCGGGGCGCAGATGGTGAAGATCACCCTGCGCGACGCCCTGCGTGACGCCATGGCCGAGGAAATGCGCCGCGACAGCAGCGTCTTCCTGATCGGCGAGGAGGTCGCCGAGTACCAAGGCGCCTACAAAGTCAGCCGCGAATTGCTGCAAGAGTTCGGCCCCGCACGCATCGTCGACACCCCGATCACCGAACATGGTTTTGCGGGCCTAGGCGTTGGCGCGGCGATGGCGGGGCTGAAACCCATCGTCGAATTCATGACCTGGAATTTCGCGATGCAAGCGATCGACCAGATCATCAATTCCGCCGCCAAAACGCTCTATATGTCCGGCGGACAGATCAAATCCTCGATCGTGTTTCGCGGGCCCAATGGCGCGGCGTCGCGCGTGGCCGCCCAGCATAGCCAGGATTATTCGTCGTGGTATTCGCATGTGCCCGGCCTCATCGTCATCGCGCCCTATGACGCCGCCGACGCCAAGGGCCTGCTTAAGTCCGCCATCCGCAATCCCAACCCGGTCGTCTTCCTCGAACACGAAATGCTCTACGGCCACGAGTTCGAGATGCCCGACGTGAAGGATTGGCTGGTGCCGATCGGCAAAGCCCGGATCCGCCGCCAAGGCGGCGATGTCACCATCACCGCCCACTCGCGCATGGTCGCGCATGCGATGAAGGCCGCAGAGGAGCTCGCCAAGGAGGGCGTCGAGGCTGAGGTCATTGATCTGCGCACGCTGCGTCCGCTCGACACCGCCACCATTATTGAAAGCGTCAAGAAGACCAACCGCCTCGTCACCGTCGAAGAAGGCTGGGGCCAATCCGGCGTCGGCGCTGAAGTGGCCGCGCGGGTGGTCGAAGGCGCCTTTGACTATCTCGATGCGCCGCCCGCGCGCGTCCACCAAGTCGACGCCCCGCTCGCCTACGCCGCCAATCTCGAAGCCTTGGCGCTGCCAAGCGTCGAGAAAGTGATCGAGGCCGTCAAAGCGGTGACGTATCGGTGATCTATTCCGGCGCCTGCCATTGCGGCGCAGTAAGCGCCGAATATGAAACCAGCGCGCCCGTGCGTCTGCGCGCCGACGGCTGCTCGTTTTGCCGCACGCGCGGCGTCAAGTCCGCCAGCGATCCGAACGGCAGGCTCGCGATCACCTCCACGCAAAAGCTGACGCGCTATCGCTTCGGTCACAAAAGCGCGGATTTTCTCATCTGCCCGACCTGCGGCGCCTATGTCGGCACGATGATGGAAGGCCCACGCGGTCCCATCGGCGTCATTAATGTCGCCGGCATGAACATCGAAGACTTCCGCAATCTTCCTGTCACGCTCACCAGTCTTGAAGGCGAGAGCGGCCAAGAGCGCATCGCGCGACGCATCGCGCGCTGGACGCCGATGCGCCTGAGCGAACCCGATTAGGACGCCGCCCTGATGACCACCATCACCATGCCCGCGCTGTCGCCCACCATGGAGGAGGGCAATCTCGCCAAATGGCACGTGAAAGCCGGCGACAGGATCGAGCCCGGTCAAGTCATCGCCGAGATCGAGACCGACAAGGCGACGATGGAGGTTGAAGCCGTCGATGAAGGCGTCATCGCCGAAATTCTGGTGCCGGAAGGCGCGCAAGGCGTGAAGGTCAACACCCCGATTGCGACGCTCAAGGGCGAGGGCGAGAGCGCTCGACCGCAAGCGCAGCCCCCGCAACAACCCCCGGCAAGCGAGGCGCCGGCGAAGCCCACGCCGGCGAGCCCGCCCCGATCCGCCGCACCTCAGCCCGCCGCCGGCCGTGATATTTCCTCCGCAAACGGCGGGGCGGCGGCGAGCGAGCCGCGCATTTTCGCGTCCCCGCTTGCGCGCCGCCTCGCTGAACAAGGCGGCGTCGAGCTCTCGGGTCTGGCCGGCTCGGGCCCGAACGGGCGCATCGTCAAGAGCGATATCGAAGCAGCGCTGCGATCGCCGCAGCCGCGACCCCAGCCGCAAACGCAAACGCGGCAAGGATCGCGCGCGCTCACGCAGCCGACCGCGCCGGAGCGCGCGCCGGCGCCGTTCAAGTCGCTCGAAAGCCAAGGCATCCGCCCCGGCACTTACGATCTCGTGCCGCTCGACCTCATGCGCAAAACCATCGCCAAGCGCATGACCGAGTCGTTCCGCGATGTGCCGCATTTCCCGCTGACCATCGATATCGAAATCGATGCGCTCTTGAAAGCCCGCGGCGAGATCAACAAGCGCTTCGGCGATAGCGGCGTGAAGATCTCGGTCAACGACATGTGCATCAAGGCGGCGGCGCTGGCGCTGAAACTCGTTCCCGAAGCAAACGCCAGCTACACCCCAGACGGCATCGCTCAGCACCATCACGCCGACATCGCCGTGGCCGTCGCCATTCCGCACGGCCTGATCACGCCGATCATCTGGGCGGCCGAGACCAAGGGCCTGGCGCAGATCAGCCACGAAATGGCCGACCTCGCCAAGCGCGCCAAGGACAAGAAGCTGAAGCCGGAAGAATACCAGGGCGGCACGTTCTCGATCTCGAACATGGGCATGCTCGGCATCAAGAGCTTCGCTTCCATCATCAACGAACCGCACGGCATGATCATGTCGATCGGCGCCGGCGAAAAGCGCCCGGTCGTGCGCAACGACGCGCTCGCCATCGCCACGGTCATGAGCGTCACCGTCACCTGCGATCATCGCGTCGTCGACGGCGCGCTTGGGCGCGGCCTTCCTCAAAGCCTTCCGCAGCTTCCTCGAAGACCCGATGGCGATGTTGCTCTAGTGGTCCGCCGCGCGTCACACCCTTGAAGCGCACGCCGGTGCACGCAATCATGCGCACGCGGGCATTCATGCGCATTGGGATTAGAGTTTCGCTGCCGCAATTCGGTGCGGCCACGTCTAGAGCGCGCTTCCATGTCCAAAGTTCTCATGTCCATCGGCAAGGCCGAAGTCTCGCGCGAGGAAACCGCGCCGCATTTTGAAGTGCGCGCCGACGACGGCGCGCTGATCGGCGAACTCATCGTCTCGACCGGGGGAGTGCGCTGGCGGCCGCGCAATCTGCAATCGGCGTATTTCGCCGATTGGGCCAGCTTCGATCGCGTCATGGAAACCCAGCGCAAGGAACCGATTGCGTGACGCGCGCACGCCGCTCCGGCGTGAGTTCCTCTCTTACTGTGATTTTACCAGGGAACCACGGATCCTAACACGCACGCTCATGCGTTCACGCTTGTCACTTCCCCCGGCCGAACGCCGGCATTCCCCGCAGGAGACAAGCATGAAAAAGTTTCTGATGGCCGCTGTCGCCACGACAGCGTTCGCGATCGCGTTGCCGGCGCTCGCGCAAGTCGGCTCGGTGACCGGTACGGTGACGGGTCAAGCGCAAGTAAACACCGCCCCGGCCGCCAATAGCGCGACCAATACCGCCAACCAGACGCGGCAAACCGCCAACACCGCCGTCGACAACGCGCAAACTGCAACGCCGCAAGCGACAGCCTCCGGCGCCGCCAACGGCTCGGTGACAACGCCGATGGCCTCGACCCATGGCTCGGCGTCGGGTTCGGCTTCCACCGCACCGGCGACGACGGCCGCAAACGGCGCCGTCGACAGCGCCCAAGGGATGGCCAACACCACGGCGCAAACGGCGACCCGTGCAACCGGCGCCGCCAGCGCCAGCGTCAGCGCCGAAAACACCACCTCCGCATCGACGCACAGCCGCCGTCATCACCGCCGCGCCACCGGCAACGCCAGCACCTTTGGAAGCTCGTCGAACGTCGCCCTGAATGCGACAGTGCCGGCGCCGGTGAGCGAAGTCGTGCAGCGCGGTCACTACACCGCCGAAGATTTGAACCGAGCGCAACTTGAAGCGCTGCGCGGATCAACCAGCACGACAACGCCGGGCTAAGAGGTCGGCTTTGCCCAAGTGCAAGCGGCGGGGCCTGCCGGCCTCGCCGCTCTTCTTTGGCTCAACGCGAAGACGCCAGCAGCCGCTCGAGATTGTCTTCCGCGCGCGGGCGCGCCTCGCGAATGCGGCGATTGATGGCTTCCGCTTCCGGATCGGTGGACGGCGCGAACCGAAACCCGAGAGCCGGTGTTCGCCCACCCATCGCCGCAACGCCTTGTCTTGCGACCAGCGTTTCGCCGTCCTTAGATCCGCCAACGTCACGCGCGCCCAGTCGGCGTCAGTCACGGCGGGCGGTATCGGCG
>CAWJYY010000014.1:0-98029 GCA_963847165.1 uncultured Pseudomonadota bacterium | reverse complement strand
TCGATGTGCGCGTCGGCGGGCGAACGCCTGCTCGCATCAGCACGCGCCAGCTCATCATCGCCGCCGGCCTCAGCGCCCAAACATGCGCGCGCGCGGTCGAAGGCTTCCCCGTCGCCCGGATCCCACGATTATATTACGGCAAAGGCAATTACTTCGCCCTTAGCGGCGTCAAAGCCCCCTTCGGACGTCTCATCTATCCCCCGCCTATTCCTGGCGCGCTCGGCACCCACTATCGCCGCGATCTCGGCGGCGTCGCCCGCTTCGGACCCGATTTGCACTTTGTTGACCACGAGGATTACCGCGTCGACGCCGACCGCGTCGGCGGCTTCTATCAGACCGTGCGCCGGTTTTGGCCCGCCCTTCCCGACGGCGCGCTCACACCCGATTACGCCGGCATCCGCCCCAAACTGCACGGCGCGGGCGACCCGCAAGGCGATTTCGTCATCGACACCGATGCGATGGCCAATTTCGCGGCCCTGTTCGGCATCGAAAGCCCGGGTCTCACATCGTCCATGGCGATCGGCGAAGAGGTCGCCCAGCGTCTTGGCGGGTGAACAGCAGCGGCGGGAACCCTTCGTAAACGGGCTGTGTGGTAACGAACCCGTTCAGTACGTCGCGCGCTTTTTTCATGTTGGTTGACAAAATCCTTAAGCGTCGTCCTTCGCGACATGCGTTCACCAGCGCCGGCGCTCCGATCCTGGGATTAGTGCTGCTGGTGATCGCCGGCGCGTTCTTCGTATTTATCAGGTTCGCCCAGCAACAAGACCGCACTTACGTCGAGACCTCGCGGCGCCTTGTCGCCAACACCCTGGAAGGCCGCCTGCACGCGCTTTGCGACGTTACGCTCGACTACAGCAGCTGGAACGACGCCTACAACGCCATTTCGGCGCACTGGAACCCAAGCTGGGTCGCCGCCAATTTCTATTCGACCGTCACCGACGCCATGGTGATCTTCCGCAATGACGGCGCCGTGCGCTACGTCTGGAAGGCCGAAGCGCTTGCGGCGGACCCCACCGCGCTCGCCTTTCAAGTCGTCGGCGTCGCGCGTGACGTCCCTTCGCTCGCCTCGCTGGCGAGGGCGCCGAACACATCCGGCACGGTGACCCGCACGCTCGCCCTGTTCAACGGACGCTTGGCGTTGTTGTCGGTCGCCGCCATTGCGCCCGAAAATGAAACGGCGCGCTTACAACGCCCCGCGAATGCGCCGATCGATTATATCGCCTCGATCGATATCCTCGACCCCGGGCAGATCGCCGCCCTTGGTTCAGAACTCGATCTTCGCGATTTTTCGATTTCGCAACGCGGCGAGGAAAACGCCGATTTCGTCTCTCTGCCTCTGCGCGCCGCCAACGGCGCGCTCTTGGGTTACGCGCAATGGCGCAACCAACGCCCGGGCAGCGCCGCGTTCGCCGGTGAAATCGGTCCGGTGGTGCTGGGCGTGGGCGTCATCGGCGTTCTTTCGATCCTTCTGGCCATCGCCTTGATGCAGCGCGAAGTCGCCGCCGCCGCGCGCGTCGAGGCGGCGCTGGAATCGATCCGCCTCAAGTCGGAATTCATCTCCAACATGAGCCATGAGCTGCGTACGCCGCTTGATGCGATCATGGGCTATACCGAGCTCATCCAGGAAGAAACGCCCAAGGGCGACTTGTTCGAACTCGGTCAGACGCGACGCCAACCGCATCGCTGAGAGCGCAGGACAATTGCGCCAGCTCATCGACGACGTGCTCGACCACTCGCGCATCGACGCCGGGCGGCTGCAGCTTGCGCCGGAGCCAATCAACGTTTCTGAGCTCTTCGCCGAGATCGAGGACGCGCTGGAGAGCGCGCTCCGCGGGCACAGCAACAAGCTCTCATTCATCTGCGAGGGCCGCCTCTCGCTGGTGAGCGACCATCAGCGTCTGCGCCAATGCCTGATCAATCTCGCTGAAAACAGCATCAAGTTCACGCGCGCCGGCGAGATCGCGATATCGGCCCGCAGCGTGGCGCTCGGCGAAGTCGAACACGTCGTGTTCGAGGTCAGCGACAATGGCCTGGGCGTCGCCCGCGCGGCGGCGGCGACATTGTTCGAGCCGTTCACCCAATCTCGGGAAGGCGGAGCGCGGCCCAAGCGCGCCGGCACGCTTTCTCTCTCGATCTCGCGCAAGCTCGCTCGCGCCATGGGCGGGGAGATCACATTCGAAGGCGATCCCAACGGCGGCGCGCGCTTCTTGCTCTGGATGCCGACCAATTCGCCGGCGCTTGTCGCCAACGCCGCCTAGCCCAACTGCGCGCGCAGATAGTCGATCACTTCGCGCATTGCGTTCGCGGTCGGGCTCGCCGGGGCCTCGTCATAATGGCCGGTGAAGACGCTATGACCCTTTCCCGGCAGCACCCGCGTCACCACCCGCAGCTTCCCATCATTGAAGGCGTCATCGATGGCGTTGAATTTCGCCGCCGTGCACAAGGGGTCATCCTTGAAGCGGTACGCGCGCATCGCGCCCTTGGCGTCAAGCGCCGCGCGCGAGGCCGCAATCTCGGCGTCCGACATGTGCAATGCGCCCGGCGCGCGACCCGGCAAGGAGGGCTGCGAGGCGACCCCCGCCCATACATTCGGCTCCGCGATCAGCGTCATGGCGAAATTGCCGGAAAGGCACATGCCGATGACGCCGACGCGCTCGACCTTGCGCGCCTCGCCGACATGGCGGCAAAGCGCGCGCATCCAATCGACGATCGCGCTCGATTGATTTTTCGCAAACACCTGAAACTCACGCCGCATGCAAAGCAAGCGCGCCACATTCAGCGGCGATGTCGCGCCCAGCGGCCCAAACCAGTGCGGCGCCCAAACCTCGAAGCCGGAAGCGGCGAGTCGCTTGCAGAAGGCGATCGTCGTCGCCCCGATGCCCGGCATCTCCTGCATCAAGATCACCGGCGCACCCGCTCCTATCGTATAGACGTCGAAACTGGTGGGCCGGCCCCCGATCGGGGCGGTGAAACGGGTCTTTGCAAAGCCGTCCATGGTCGCTTGCATGGATTAGTTCAGGACGAAGTCGACGGCTTGCGCGGCGGGCTTTCGATCGAAGGCTTCGTCTCGCCACGGACCCTGGGCGTCGACCCAGTGCAGAAACATGTGCGCCGACCAGCGATCAGCGCCCGCAAATGGGCGTAGCCGTTCTTCGAATAATCGCCGCGCACTTCCATGGCGGGAAAGCGTAGCGCGCGCCCTTGCATGCGGTCCAGGCCCGAAGGCGGCCGCCCGCGCTCAGACCGCCCAAAAGCTCTAGGGCGTAGAGCCGCAAGCCATCGCCTCAAAGCCGGCATTGAGCCCTGCTGGGCCCCCGTTTGACCCGGGTTTGACCATGGGGCCGCATGGGCCTAAAAGCCCGCCCACGCGCCACCTCAAAAAGCGCGCTTTGACTGGCCCATGAGCTCATTATCAAAGCTCAGGAGGCCAGCGAGGCACCCCGCCCGACGTGATCGTCCGGCGGGGCTAAGCGTTTTGGCGCAACGGAGAATGGTTTGTTTGAGGCTCTGACAGAACGGCTCGGCGGCGTCTTCGATCGTCTGACCGGGCGCGGCGCGCTCTCGGAGGCCGACGTCGATGCGGCCCTGCGGGAAGTGCGCATGGCGCTTCTGGAGGCCGATGTGGCGCTGCCGGTGGTGAAGGACTTCATCGCCAGGGTCCGAAGCCAGGCGGTGGGCGAAACCGTCATCAAATCGGTGAAGCCGGGCCAGCAAGTCATCAAGATTGTCCACGACGCCCTCATCGACATGCTGGGAGGCGACAAGCCGCCCGAACGTCTGCGCATCGAAGGCGAGCCGCCCAACGTCATCATGATGGCGGGCCTGCAGGGCTCCGGCAAAACCACGACCTCGGCCAAGATCGGCCTGCGCCTCACCAAGACCGACAAACGCCGCGTGCTGATGGCCTCGCTCGACACCCGCCGCCCGGCGGCGATGGAGCAGCTGACCACGCTCGGCAAGTCCATTGGCGTCGAGGTGCTGCCGATCCAGGCCGGGCAATCGCCGCAAGACATCGCCAAGCGCGCGCTCAACGCCGCGCGCGTCGGCGGCTACGACGTCCTCATCCTCGACACCGCCGGGCGCACCACCATCGACGAAGAGATGATGAGCGAAGCAGCCGCGATCGCGCAGATCGCCAAGCCGGCTGAAGTTCTGCTTGTCGCCGACAGCCTCACTGGCCAAGACGCGGTTGAGACGGCGCGGCGCTTCCACGAGCGCTTGCCGCTGACCGGGCTGGTGCTCACCCGCGTCGACGGCGATGGCCGGGGCGGCGCGGCGCTCTCGATGCGCGCGGTCACCGGACTGGCGATCAAATTCCTGGGCGTCGGCGAGCGCCCTGAGGGGCTTGAGCCATTCGATGCGAGCCGGGTCGCCGGGCGCATCCTCGGCCAGGGCGATATTGTCGGTCTTGTCGAGAAAGCCGCCGAGAACGTCGACCGCCAACAAGCGGAGAAGATGGCCAAGAAACTGGCCAAGGGAAGATTCGATTTCGACGACATGGAACAACAGCTTGCTCAGCTCATCCAGATCGGGGGCCTCAAAGGCGTCATGGGCATGTTGCCGGGCGTTCAGAAAATCAAAAGCCAGATCAACGAAGCCGCGCTCGACGACAAACAGCTCACCCGTCAGATCGGCATCATCCGCTCGATGACCAAGGCCGAGCGCGCCAAGCCGGATCTGATCAACGGCAAACGCCGCGCCCGCATCGCCCGCGGCGCCGGCGTCGATGTCGCCGAGGTCAACAAACTCCTCAAGATGCACCGCGGCATGGCCGACATGGCCAAGGCCATGGGCAAGGGCAAATCGCCCTTCGGGGCGATGATGCCCGGCATGCCCGGGGGCATGGGGGGCATGCCCAGCCAAGAGGCGCTGAAGCAATTGGGCGCCGGCCGGCCTGCCCCAGGCGGGGCCACAGGGCCTCCCTCCGGACTGCAAGGACTACCTCAAGGCAGCCTGCCAGGCCTTCCCGGAAGCAACAAAAAAAGCTAAGAGTTCAAAGGAGAAACCCGTAAATGTCCCTGAAAATCCGTTTGGCCCGCGGCGGCGCCAAGAAGCGCCCATTCTACTCAATCGTGGTGGCCGACAGCCGGAACCCGCGCGACGGGCGTTTCATCGAGAAGGTCGGCACCTATAATCCTATATTGAAGGCAGACGACCCCAACCGGGTCCTCCTCAAACTCGACCGTATTCAGGATTGGATGAAAAAAGGCGCGCTCCCGACCGACCGCGTGGCACGGTTCCTTGACCAAGCCGGCGTTATGAAACGGGAAGCCCGCAACAACCCAAACAAGGCTCAACCCGGCAAAAAGATGCAGGAACGCGCCGCCTCGCAGGCAGCCGCGTCCGCTCCCGCCGAGGGCGCGCCGGAGGCGTAACCCCCTTTGCCCGATAAGAAAAAGTCCGCAATGTCGAAACCGATGCCAAAACCGGCCGTAAAGGCCCCTGCGCCTAAAGCCGCCGCCAAGGCGGGTCCCGCCCCGCGCCGTGACGCGGCCAAGAAGGAGCCGCCAAGACCGGTGAAAGCCGCCAAGGCCAAGAGCGCGCCCCCCGCCAAAAGCGCCCCTCGTCAGAGCGCGCCCCTCGTCAAGAGCGCGCCCCTCGTCAAGAGCGCGCCCCCAGCCAAGGCGCCGGCGGTGAAAGCGCCGCCAGCGTCGAAAAACGACCCCAAGGCTGCGCCGAAGGCCGCAAAACCGCCGTCCAAAGCGCCGTCCAAGACCGAGCCGAAGGCCGCGCCCAAGTCGGAACCGAAGGCATCCGCCAAGCCGGTCAAAAAGCTGGAAACCAAACCGGCGCCAGCGCCGAAGGCGCTAAGGGCCAAGAACGCCGAGCCGCCGGCGCGCGCCGAGACCAAGCCGGCGAAAGGCAAGGCCGCCTCCGAGAAGGCCGCGCCCGCGCCAAAGCCGGTGAGGGAAAAGCCGGTCAAGGCGCCGAAACCGCCGAAGCTCGCCCCGGTTGCGGCCGCGTTCGCCAAGCCGATGCCGGCCAAGCCGCTTGCGGTCGCCGCCGGGCGCGCCCAGCCGCTGACGCGCCTCGCCGCGCCAACCCCGCCCCGCAGCGCGCCAAAACCGCTCGCCGCGCCAAAGCCGGTGAGCGAGCCGGAATTGGTTGGAGACGCCCAAGCCGTGCCTGCATTCAAAGCCAAAGCGCCCGACAAAAAGGGCATGGTCCTCGTCGGCGCCGTTGGCGGCGCTTTCGGCGTCAAGGGCGAAGTGCGCCTGCGCGCCTTCACCGAGAAGAAGGAAGGCATCGTCGCTTACGGTCCGCTCTACGGCGAAGACGGCAAGATCGTGATGCGCCCGAAGAGCTGGCGCGAATTGAAGGACGGCGTTGCCGTCGTCGCCCCGGAGGTGAAGTCGAAGGAGCAAGCCGACAAGATGAAAGGCCAGCGTCTGTTCGTGCCGCGCGCCAACCTGCCCCCGACTGCGGAAGACGAATATTATGTCGTCGACCTGCTCGGCTCGCGCGCCGAAGCGCTCGACGGCACCGTGCTCGGCGACATCGTCGCGGTGTGGAATTTCGGCGCCGGCGACATCATCGAATATAAGCCCCCAAGCGGGGGACCGAATGTGCGCCTGACCTTCAGCAGGCAGGCCGTGCCGCACGTCGATCTCGCCGCCAAGCGCGTCGTGCTCGATCCCCCGCCGCCCGAGCCGGAAGGCAAGTAAGCGCGCGGGCGCACGGAGGAGAAGTCTCGTGCGCGTTCTGCGCATCCATCATCACGCTGTTTCCGCGAAGCGTTTCCTGGAACGCTCGGCTTGTCGCTGATCGGCAAGGCGTTGCGCGACGGCGTCTGGTCGCTCGACACCGTGCAACTGCGCGATTTCGGCCAAGGCCCGCACAAGAACGTGGACGACACGCCCGCCGGCGGCGGCGCCGGCATGGTCATCCGCGCCGATGTCGCCGCGGCTGCGATCGATTCCATCCCGCGCAACCGATCGTCCGCTCATCTATCTCTCGCCGCGCGGCAAACCGCTCACGCAAGCCATGGCGCAAGAATGGGCCAACGGACCCGGCCTCATCCTCTTTTGCGGCCGCTTTGAAGGCTTGGACGAACGCGTCATCGAAGCGCGCGGCATGCAGGAAGTCGCGGTCGGCGACGCCGTGCTCGCCGGCGGCGAAGCAGCGGCGCTGGTTCTGCTCGAAGCCTGCGTTCGCCTCTTCCCGGGCGTGCTCGGCAACGAAGCCTCGCTCAGCGAAGAAAGCTTCAGCGACGGCGTGCTTGAGCAAGCTCACTACACGCGCCCCCGCGAATGGGAGGGCCGCGCCATCCCCGACATTTTGATCTCGGGCGATCACGCCAAGATCGAGGCCTGGCGGCGCGCCGAGCGCCAGCGCCTAACCGCCCAAAGACGGCCCGATTTGAAGGGCAAGCGCTCGGAGGCCTGACTGGAGACCGCATGCGCCTCGTCCTCGCCGCCCTTGCCTTGCTCTATCGCGACCAGCGCGGCTGCGCAAACGCTGCCGCTCGCTCAGCGGGCCATCGCCGACGACGGCGGTTTCGCCCGACATCGCCCACGCCTCGCATGCGCTTGCCGCCATGTGGCGGCCACTGACCGGGCCCGCCGACGGAAGCGGGGCTCGCGGCCGCCTGCTCGGGAGCAGTCGAAGACATGCGCGCCCTCGATGCGCGCCATGCCCGACGAACTCAGCGCCGCCGCCTTGGCGGCGCTCCATCCCGCGCACGGCATCGTCTTCGTACCGGCCGCCGACGATCCCTCCGACATCTTCATTTTCCCCAGCGCCGAGCTCACCTGGCTCGCCAGCGGCCTCGCCAAACTGGTCACCGCCGAACGAAGGCACCGGCGAGGTCACGCTTCACGACGCGCAACACCACCCGATCCTCATCACGCTTGGCCACGCCGCCGGCCATTCCTTGATGCGGCTCAATGTCCCAACCGGCAATCCGGTGACCTATGTGGGCTGCGCCGCGACGGTGAACTAAGGCTCAAGACGGGCCTCGACAGGGCGCAGCCGCATCCCCTATACGCGCCGCTTCCCGTTTCTTGAGGAGGGTGCGAACGCTCGCGCCCCCGTTGTGCTGACATGAACCTGATCGAAACGCTGCAAAAAGAAGAAATCGCCCGCATCACCAAGGGCAAGACCGTTCCCTCCTTCGATCCCGGCGACACCCTGCGCGTCAACGTGAAGATCAAGGAAGGCGACCGCGAACGCGTGCAGGCCTACGAAGGCATCTGCATCGCCCGCGCCGGCGCCGGCCTCAACGCCAATTTCACGGTCCGCAAGATCAGCTTCGGCGAAGGCGTCGAGCGCGTGTTCCCGCTCTACTCGCCGACGGTCGATTCCATCGAAGTCGTCCGCCGCGGCAAGGTTCGCCGCGCCAAGCTCTATTATCTGCGCGAACGCCGCGGCAAGTCCGCCCGCATCACCGAACGCGCCGGGGGCGCCCGCGAAGAAGATTTCGTCGGCGAAGTCGAAGCGCCCGAAGCAAGGCCCGAAGCCGGATCGGAAGCAGGCAAGTAAGCCGCCGCCCCGCCTGAATTTCAAAGCCCCGCGCCTGCGTGCGGGGCTTTTCATTTGGCGCGCTTGACCTCGCCCGCTCACGCGCTCACCTCAACACTCTCTCATGAACGCCCCGCTTAAACCCCAGCATGCGAGCGACGACAGCGTCGAGATCGTCACGCTCGGCTGCCGTTTGAATGCTTTCGAAAGCGAAGCCATGCGCACGTTGGCGCACGATGCGGCGCTAACCAACGCCGTCATCGTCAACACTTGCGCCGTCACCGGCGAAGCCGTGCGCCAAGCGCGCCAAGCCATCCGCCGGGCGCGCCGCGAACGGCCCGACGCGGAAATCATCGTCACCGGCTGCGCCGCCCAGATCGATCCGCAAAGCTTTGCGGCGATGCCTGAAGTGGGTCGCGTGCTCGGCAATTCCGAAAAGATGCAGCCCCGCGCCTTCAGCCTGCCTGGCCGCGTGCAAGTCGGCGACATCATGAACGTGCGCGAAATAGCGCATCATCTGCTCGACGGTTTCGCCGAGCGCACGCGCGCTTACGTGCAGGTGCAAAACGGCTGCGACCACCGCTGCACCTTCTGCATCATCCCCTACGGTCGCGGCAATTCGCGCTCGGCGCCGGCGGGCGATGTCGTCGAACAAGTGCGCCGCCTCGTCGACAACGGCGCCCCGGAAGTGGTGCTGACCGGGGTCGATCTCACCTCATGGGGCGGCGATCTTCCCGGCGCGCCGGCGCTCGGCAATCTGGTCGCCCGCATCCTCAAGCACGCGCCGAACTTGAAGATGCTGCGCCTCTCCTCGATCGACGCCATCGAGATGGACGATCAACTCTTCGAACTCGTCACCCAAAATGAACGCCTCGCGCCTTATTTGCACCTGTCGCTGCAGCACGGAGACGATCTTATCTTGAAGCGCATGAAGCGTCGCCATTCGCGCGCGCAGGCGATCGAGCTCTGCCAGCGCCTTAAGGCGCTTCGTCCCGCCATCGCGCTCGGCGCCGACCTCATCGCCGGCTTTCCCACCGAAACCGAAACCCAGTTCGCCAACACGCTGGCGTTGATCGACGAGTGCGCCCTCGCCTTCGTGCACGCTTTCCCCTTCAGTCCCCGCGCCGGCGCGCCCGCCGCGCGGATGCCGCAGCTCGATCGGCGCCTGGTGAAAGAGCGCGCCCGGGCCCTGCGCCAAGCCGGCGGCGCGGCGTTGCGCAGACATTTGGACGCCTGGATCGGACACGATGCGGTGGCGCTCATCGAACGCGAGGATTTCGCCCGCCTCCCCGACTTCACCGGCGTGCGCGTCGGCCCCACCCCGCATGGGCGGGCGGGCGAGGCCGTAAAGCTGCGCTTCACCCACCATGACGGCGCGCATTTGATCGGCGCACCTTCATGATCTGGGGCCTGTTCGACGCCAAGAAGAGCGCCGGCCAAGACGCCGAGGCCGAGCGCAAGGGCCTGTTTGAAGGCCTGCGCAAGTCCTCGTCCAAACTCGCGGAAAGCTTCACCGCCGTCCTCACCAAGGAAAAGCTCGACCACGCTGCGCTGCAAGAACTCGAAGACGCGCTGGTCGCCTCCGACATGGGCGCGCCCGCCGCTCACCGCATCGCCCAGGCGCTGGCCGACAAACGCTTCAGCCGCGACAATCCCAACGAAGCGCGCGAAGCCTTAGCGCAAGAAGTCGCCCGCGTGCTGAAGCCGCGCGAGGCGCATCTCGATTTGCACAACGGCCCCAAACCCCGCATCGTGCTCGTCATCGGCGTCAACGGCTCGGGTAAGACCACCACGCTCGGCAAGCTTTCAAGACTTCTTGGCGGCGCCGGCGCCAAAGTCGTCATCGGCGCCGCCGACACCTTCCGCGCCGCCGCCATCGAGCAATTGCATGTGTGGGCGCAAAGATCGGGCGCCGCCTTCGTATCTTCCTCGCAAGGGGCCGACGCCGCCGGCGTCGCTTATGACACCGTCGTCAAGGCCAAAGCCGAGAACGCCGATGTAGCGCTCATCGACACCGCCGGGCGTCTGCAAAACAAGACCGAATTGATGGCTGAGCTCGCCAAGATCGTGCGCGTTATGCGCAAGATCGACGAAGACGCTC
This sequence comes from uncultured Pseudomonadota bacterium, assembly GCA_963847165.1. GTDB lineage: Bacteria > Pseudomonadota > Alphaproteobacteria > Caulobacterales > Aquidulcibacteraceae > Vitreimonas. The sequence goes on along the minus strand of CAWJYY010000014.1, from coordinate 87,468 downwards.
CCCACGAAACCCTGCTCGTGCTCGACGCCACTGTCGGCCAAAATGCGCTGAGCCAAGTCGAAAGCTTCCGCGCCGTGACAGACATCACCGGCCTGGTCATGACCAAGCTCGACGGCACCGCCAAAGGCGGCGTCCTCGTCGCGCTCGCCCAACGCCACGCCATCCCCATCCACTTCATCGGCGTCGGCGAAAAGGCTGAAGATTTGCGCCCGTTCAACGCCGAAGCGTTTGCGCGCGCCCTGATCGGGCTCGATTGAGCCTTTTAAGGCGCGTAGGCCTGCAAGAGACCGGAAAACGTGAAGAAGACGAAGGCGCCGGCGGCCATGGTCAGCGCCAAATCAAACACGAGTGCGGCCGTTCGTTGGTTTTCTTGGTCAGATTTATTGTCTCGCATGGGCCACGCTCCGGGTGCATGCCCAGGTGGGGAGCGCAAGGCGCCGTCGCCAACGACAATCGCTCACATAAGCTGTGAGCGGAATTCACATGAAAGCGACAAAGCGGCGAAGCGGCAGGCGACAGAACGGGGCTCGGCGGCGCGCCGCACGCCCGCCGCGCCCGCGTCTAATGCGCCGCGATCACTCGCACCGGCAGCGGCACGTTGCACATATTGATGTGGCCGGTGGGGCTTACAAAGAAGCTCTCGCGGCGGAAGCGGCGCGATTCGATTACGCTGCGAAAGGTTGCGCTATCGGTGCGTAGCGCTTCAAGATTGGTGCGCTCACCCTGCGCCACGTCGGCGGCCAGACGGATCGAATTGATAGGCGTGCGCTCGGCCGGCGTTTCGTAAAACCCAAGCGCGCCGGCGCCGCGCTTCAGGCCCGACAACAATTCCATCCCCTGCACCACGCGCCCCACCATCGCCAGATTGCGATCCAAGTGCCGCGGCGCCTGCCCGATCACGACATAAAGCTCCGAGCCGTCGCCCGTGTTTGGCGGATTGTCGCGCCCCACGCCGATGGCGCCGTAGCAATGCGGCATCCAGGTTTTGCCGGCGCCGTCGCGCGCCGCCCAGAAGCCGTTGCTGAACCCGGTTTGCCGCGCATAGGAATCGGGATCCGGCAATCGCGTGAACGGCAAGCCGCGATCGGAGCGATCGTATTCTGGGATCGCGATATCGGCTCGCGCGTCGCCGCGATCATGACGATCGCCCTCGGCGCGGCCCCATTGCGTCACGTAATTGTCCTGCACGCGCGTGATCGCCGCGCCATCCCAATAACGCGCCCGGGCCAGGGCGCGGACATTTGCAACGTGCTCGGGCGAGAAATCCGGCGAAAGCTCGATGATCACCCGCCCCGTCGGCAATTCCATATAGAGCGTGTTCTCGGGATCGAGCGCGCGCCAATCGCTTGCCGGGGAGTGGGCCAAAATGTCGGCCAAGGTCGGCGGCTGCGCCGATTGAGCCGGCGCCGATTGAGCGGGCGCGGCAGCGCCGGCGCTGGGCGCCTGCGCGGCCGCGCTGGCGCACGCCCCCAAGAGCAAAGCCGCAAAAATCGCCTGGAACCGCATCTCTTCCCCCAAATCTGACGTCGCGCACTTTGAGCCGCACGCCGGGCGCAGCGCAAGCTCTGGCGGGGCCCGCCGCCTTCAGCGTATCAAAGCCGCAATGAATGACGAAACGCAGCGCCCGCCCAGCGGCTCTTCCAGCCAATTGATGATCGACCTCGGCCCGGTTGCGGTTTTTGTGGTCGCCTATAACGCGCTCTTGCGCATGCCCGCCTACAAAGACAACGCCGTCTATATCGCCACCGGCGTCTTCGTGGTCACCACGCTTGCGGCCATCGCCTATTGCCTCTGGAAGCAAGGCCGCATACCGCCCGTGCTGATCGTCACCGGCGTCATTGTCACCGGCTTCGGCGGCCTCACCATCGCATTGCACGACGACACTTTCATCAAGCTGAAGCCGACGATCGCCAATCTCTTCTACGCCGTGGCGATCGTCGGCTCGGTGCTGGTGCGCGAGAACGTCGTCAAGCTCCTGTTCAAACACATCTTCACTTTGCCGGACCGGATCTGGACTGTGCTCGCATTGCGCTGGGCGGCCGCCTTCGCGGGCCTCGCCATCGTCAACGAAATCATGCGCCAATCCTTGACCACCAGCGACTGGGTGACATGGCACTTCCCGGCGCTCATGGGCCTGATGATCGCCTTCGCGCTGGCCAATACGCCCCTCATCATGAAGCACCAGATCGAGGACCAAGCGCCGGCTTCTTCAGCAGCCCGGGACTGAGCGACGCAAGATTTTGGGCTGATTTTCGCCTCAACGGCGTAAGACGCTCGCCGCCATGATTGATCGGCTCACATGCGGCGATAAGCTCCGCGCGCTTTTGGGGGCGTGAACAGCGATGGCGCGGACGATGTCGAACGAGGCGGCGGCCGGGCGTTACGTGCTCGCCAGCTCCGCCAGCCATTTGCTGCACCGCGCCGAGCAGCTGGCGGCCGAGTGCTTCGCCGAATTGTCCAACAACGAGCTGACGCTCCGCCAATTCGCCGTGCTGGCGGCCATCGCCGGCGAACCCGGCCTAAGCCAAACCGCGCTGGTGGGCGTCACCGGCATTGATCGCTCCACCCTCGCCGACATGATGAGCCGCATGGAGGAACGCGGGCTTGTGACCCGAACGGCCTCGGCTACCGACGCGCGCGCCTTGTCGATCCAACTCTCACAAGAAGGCGCGGCGATCTTGCGCGGCATGGACAAGAACGCGCGCGCCGCCGACGCCGCCGTTCTCGATCTTTTGACCAAGCCGAAGCGGCGCGCATTCCTGGCCACTTTGATCAAGCTCGCCAAGCTCGCCGACGAGCGCGCCGCGCGCCTCGAACGCGAGGCCAAGCGGCGAGCCAAGCGCGAAGCCAAACGCGAGGCGCGCGCCGTCGCCGGCGGGACCAAACGCAAGCGTCATCGCAAACACGCCTAGCGCGCATTCAGCGCAGGCAGGATTTCGCGCTCCACGATCTGCGGCGTCAGCGGTCCGCGATGGACGGCGCGGATGCGCCCATCGGCGCTGATCACGAATGTCTCGGGGACCCCGGCGATGCCGAGCTGCAGGCCAAAGCGCCCGTCCGGATCAAGTCCGATTTCGCGGTACGGATCGCCGAGCTCGGTCAAGAATTGCTGCGTCTCGGACGGCTGATCCTTGTAGGCGACGCCGACGATCTCCACACCGCGCGCTTTGAGCGCCAATAGCTGGGAATGCTCAGCCCGACAGGGCACGCACCAGGAGGCGAACATGTTGATGATGTGCGTGCGCCCGGCCGTGTCCTGGTTGCGCATGAGTTCGCCCCCGCCGAGCCGCGCCAATGCGTAGGTCGGCGCCGGGCGGCCAGCTTCACCGGCCGTGATTGTCGCCGCTGGTCCCGCGCCGCGCAAAAGCAGCGCCGCGGCGATCGCCACGATCAGCGCCAAGGCGATCAGCGGAATGAATGGCGTGATCTTGTTCATGGCGCCGAGCGCTTAACGTCGAGCTCGCGCGCGCGTTTGGCCCACGCCCGCGCACGCACCATCACGACTATCGCCAGCACCGCCAAGCCGCCCAAGGTCACGGCATAGGCCGCGATCACGAAATTCCAACCGCCGCTGATCATGCCGGTTTCGCCCCGCGCAGGCGCGCCGCCTCCACGCGCCGCCGGTTGATGGCGGCGCGCATATTGGCCGTGAGCAGCGCGCCAAACAGCGCCATATAGGCGAACGCCATGGTGAAAAGCGGCCCCAGCATCGAGGGATCAATCGCCGATCCGCCGGGACGGAAAACGCTCGCCGGTTGGTGCAGCGTGCTCCACCAGACGACAGAATAGTGAACGATCGGCAGATTGATCAGTCCAACAAGGCAGAGAATAGAGGCCAGCCGCGCCGCTTTTTCTTCATCCTCGATCGCGTTCCAGAGCGCGATGTAGCCCAGATAGACGATGAACAGCACGAGCATGGAGGTGAGCCGTCCGTCCCACTCCCACCAGGTGCCCCAGGTCGGCGCGCCCCAGAGCGAACCGGTGATCAAGCAAAGCCCGGCGAACGTGGCGCCGATCGGGGCGGCCGCGCGCGCGGCGACGTCGGCCAGGGCGTGGCGCCAGACGAGCCCGACAAAGCTCGCCACGCCCATGAAGCCGTAAATCGCCAGCGACCACCACGCCGCCGGCACATGCACGTACATGATCCGCACGGTCTCGCCCTGCTGGTAGTCGGCGGGCGAGTAGATGAGCGCCCACGGCAGCCCAATCGCAAACAGCACCAAGGCGATCAGACCCAAGAGCGGCGCCGCCCAGGCCGAGACCATCATGAAGCGGGCGGGATTGGCGAAGGTCGAAAGCATCGCGGCGCTACAAATCCTTGTTCAGCCCTGTTGGCAATGCGGTCATTCCGCCTGCAGCCGCAACGCCGCGGCCGCAGCAATCGGCCCGAGCGCCGCGTAGGCAAGCGCACAGCCCAGTCAAGATCACAAAAGCGGGCCCAAATCCCGCGCCCGCAGCCACCGCCGAGCCGAAAATAATAGGCGGCGCAAAGAACGGCAGCACAATGAGCGAAATCAAAACCCCGCCGCGTTTGACCCCCGCCGTCACCGCCGCCCCGACCAGGCCCGCGCCGATAAACCCAGCCATCCCCAGCGCCAAACTGACGACAATCGGGCCGACAAGCGGCAGCGGGGCCTGCAGCGCAATCGCAACCGGGGCCCCCGCCAGCGCAATCGGCAAGCCGATCGCGCACCAAAGCGCGGCCCCCTTCGCCAGCACGATCAGCTCGAGCGGCGCAGGCGACAACAACAATTGATCAAGCGAACCGTCTTCGAGGTCGGCCTGAAACAAACGCTCCAATGTCGCAAGCACCGCAAGGGCTGCGGCAATCCAAACCAGCGGCGGCCCGGCCGCCACCAGCAAAGCGTGCTCGGGCCCCATCGCCAGCGGCGCCAGCGTGGCTGCGCCGAGGAAGAACCCAAGCGGCGCCATCGCGCCGCCGCCGGCGCCCCACTGCAGCGCGAAGTCGCGCCTGAAGGTCGCGCCCAGCGGGCTCATGCGCCAAGCGTCACGACTTGATCGGGCTCGACCCCGAGCGGCTCATGCACCGCGGCAAGCACGATGCCAGCCTTGGCCCGATGCTCCTCCACAAGCTTGGCCAGCATGTCGCGCCCGTTCGCATCGAGCGCCGCGCGCCGGTTCATCGAGCAGCCAGATCGGCCGCGGCGCCGCCAGGAGACGTCCCAAAGCCAAACGACGCGCCTGCCCTTGGCTGAGCGAACGCGCCGGCATATCCGCGATCGCCTCCAAACCGACGCGGCTCAGCGCGTCGTCATCATCGCCGCCGAGCAGCCCGCCCCAATAGCGCAAATGCGCGCGCACGCTGGGCGCTTGTTTCAATCCATTGAGATGCCCCAGATAGTGCAGCGCCGTGGCCGGCTCTTCCACGCCTTCGATGGCGATGCGCCCGTCGAGCGGCTTTAAAAAGCCGGCTATTGCGCGCAGCAGGCTCGTCTTGCCCGAGCCGTTGGCGCCGCGAATTTCCGCATAGCCGCCGCCGCCAAGCGCAAAGCTCAGCGCTTCAAACAGCAAGCGGCCGCCGCGCGCAATGGCGAGGTCGTGAACCGAAAGTCCCGGCTGGTCTTGGAAAGGTCCGCCTGCGCCCATAATCCGGCCCGCTTCTAGAGTGCGTCTGGGCAAAGTGAAATCCGGTTTTGCTTTTGAGCTACGCGAAACCGGCGGCTTGTCTCTTGGCTGGACAACAGCCTTGAGCGGCGAGGGTGAGGAGGGAGGATCGCATGCGGCTTCTGCTGATGGCGCTGGTCTTGGCTGGCGCGATGACGGGGTGTGGGCGAAGCAGCGCTCCGTCGCAGTCCGCGCAGGCGCCCGCCGAGGTTTCAGTCGCGCAAGGAGCGATGAGCGCCGAACGCGGCGTCGATGCGCCCGCGCCGGCCGGCCCAAACCAAGCCGGCGAGGAGATCTCCTCCGATCGCGAGCAGCGCGGCGAGCCCCTTTCGCCCAATGCGATGCAAGGCGCCTACTTGGCCTACGCCTACCAAATCGGCCTGGAGACGCCCTCGGCGCGTCTCGCCGGGGTGATGGACGCCCATGTCCGCGCTTGCCAAACCGCGGGCGCGCGCCTTTGCCAACTCGTCGGCGCCAACCGCGCCGGCGATCCGGAAAGCTCGATGAGCGGGACCATAAGCCTGCGCGGCGAACCCAACTGGCTGCGCGCCTTCATGAGCGGCATCGCCGCGCAAGTGAGCGCCGCCGGCGGGCGCGTGCTTTCGCAAGCGACCACAACCGAGGACCTCACCCGCCAAATCGTCGACACCCAGGCGCACTTGCGCGCGCAGACCGCACTACGCGACCGTTTGCAGCAATTGCTGCAGAGCCGGCCGGGCCGCTTGTCCGATCTTTTGGAGGTCGAGCGCGAACTTGCGCGCGTGCAGGGCGATATCGACGCGACGCAATCCAACCTCGCCGTCATGCGCACGCGCGTCGACATGTCGGAACTGACCATCACCTACCAATCCGCGCCGCGCCCCCTCGGCAGCGACACATTCGAGCCGCTGCGGCAGGCCTTCGCCAATTTCCTCGGCATCATCGTCGTCGGCTTCGCCGCCATCATCACCGTGATTGCGGGCCTGTTGCCATTCGCCCTTGTGATCATCCCGATGGTGTGGGGGTTGCTGGCCTGGCGCCGTCGCCGCGGCGGCCGTTGGTTTGGAAAACGGCCAGAGGCCGAGGACGAGCCGACGCCGTGAGCGCGATCGAGCAAAAGCTGGCGGCGCTGGGCCTTGTCTTGCCGGCGCCGCGCAGCCCGGTCGCAGACTGTCTGGGCGCCAAACGCTCGGGGGCGCTCTTGTTCGTCTCTGGCCTCGTCAGCACGGTTGGCGGGGCGGTCGCAACCGAGGTCGCGCCGGAGGCCGCCAAGCTCGCCGCCCGCGAGACCATGCTTGACCTGCTGGCGTTGGTGAAACGCGAGATCGGCGACCTCGATCTAGTCGTCTCAGTCGAGCAGGTGCGCGGTTTTGTCCGCTCCGCCCAGGACTTCGCGACCCAACCCCGCCATTATCGACGGCGCCTCCGACCTGCTCATCGCGCTCTGGGGCGAGGCCGGCCGTCACGCCCGCACCGCCACCGGCGTCCTCCCAGCTCCCCACTGGGGCCGCCGTTCAACTCGAAATGATCCTGCGCCTTCGCGATTAGCCGACGCGTCAATTGCGCGTTCACGAAACAGCGCTACATAAGGGGGACCGCGCGCTGGATTTAATTCCTTGGGGCGCACCCCAAAGCGCCTGCGATCTCTGACCTCAGATATCTCAGGAGCATTCCCATGCCATCTTTGAACTCGTTTGACGCCCGTCGCACTCTGAGCGTGGGCGACAAGACTTACGCCTATTTCGATCTCAACGCCGCCGCCGCCAACGGCCTCGGCGACATCTCCAAACTGCCGCTTTCGCTGAAAGTGCTGCTTGAGAACCTGCTGCGCTCCGAGGACGGGGTCGCGGTGAAGAAGGCCGACATCCTGGCGATGACCTCCTGGCTCATCAACAAGGGCAAGAACGAGGTCGAGATCGAGTTTTCGCCCGCCCGCGTGCTGATGCAGGATTTCACCGGCGTGCCGGCGGTCGTCGACCTCGCCGCCATGCGCGACGCGGCGGCCAACCTCGGCGTCGACCCTGAGAAGATCAATCCGCTCGTGCCTGTCGATCTTGTCATCGATCACTCGGTGATGGTGGACAATTTCGCGCACGCAGATTCGTTCAAGAAGAACGTCGAACTGGAATACGAGCGCAATGGCGAGCGTTACCAATTCCTGCGTTGGGGCCAGAGCGCCTTCGCCGATTTCCGAGTGGTCCCGCCCGGAACCGGGATCTGCCACCAGGTGAACCTCGAATATCTCGGCCAAACCGTTTGGGTGCGTGAGATCGACGGCGAAACCTTCGCCTATCCCGACACCGTCGTCGGCACCGATTCCCACACCGTCATGATCAATGGCATCGGCGTGCTCGGCTGGGGCGTCGGCGGCATCGAAGCCGAAGCGGCCATGCTCGGCCAATCGATCTCGATGCTGATCCCAGAAGTGATCGGCTTCCGCCTGACCGGCAAATTGCCGGAAGGCGCCACCGCCACCGACCTCGTGCTCACCGTCACGCAAATGCTGCGCAAGAAAGGCGTGGTCGGCAAGTTCGTGGAATTCTTCGGCCCCGGCCTCGACAGCATGAGCGTCGAGGACCGCGCCACCGTCGCCAACATGGCGCCGGAATACGGCGCCACGTGCGGCTTCTTCCCGGTCGATGCGAAAACCATTGACTATCTGCGCGCCACCGGACGCAGCGCCGATCAGGTGGCGTTGGTGGAAGCCTATTGCAAACACCAAGGCATGTGGCGCAGCAGCGCCGAACCGGAATTCACCGACACGCTCGAGCTTTCCCTCGCCGACGTGCGGCCCTCGCTTGCGGGTCCCAAGCGCCCGCAGGACCGCGTGCTTGTCGGCGCGCTGGCGGAAGGCTTCACCAAGTCGATGGAGACGGAGTTCCGCAAAGGCGGCGAACTGAAGAAGCGGGCGGCGGTCTCGGACGGCGGCCACGACGTCGGCCATGGCGACGTCGTCATCGCCGCGATCACCTCCTGCACCAACACATCGAATCCCTCGGTGATGCTGGCGGCGGGCCTGCTCGCCCGCAACGCGCGCGCCAAGGGCCTCAAGGTGAAGCCGTGGGTGAAGACCTCGCTGGCGCCGGGCAGCCAAGTCGTCACCGACTATCTCGCCAAAGCCGGTCTCGACGACGATCTGAACGCTCTCGGCTTCAATCTGGTCGGCTATGGCTGCACCACCTGCATCGGCAATTCCGGACCGCTGCCGCCAGCGATTTCACAAGCCGTCAGCGACGCCGACCTGGTCGTGGCCTCGGTGCTTTCGGGAAACCGCAACTTCGAAGGCCGTGTGAACCAGGACGTGCGCGCCAATTATCTGGCATCGCCTCCTTTGGTGGTGGCGTATGCGCTGGCGGGTTCGGTTTATGTCAATCTCGAAACCGACCGCCTGGGCGAGGGCGCCGACGGCAAACCCGTCTATCTGCGCGATATTTGGCCCTCGAATCAGGAAATCGAAGCGACCGTGCGCACCGCGGTCACGCCGCAAATGTTTGCGCAGCGTTACGCCGATGTCTTCCGCGGCGACGACAAATGGCGCGCCATCCAAGTCACCGGCGGGCGCACGTACAAGTGGGACATGGGCTCAACCTATGTGCAGAACCCGCCCTATTTCGAAGCCATGACGCTTGAGCCCGCGCCGATCAAAGACGTGAGCGAGGCCCCTATCCTCGCCCTCTTCGGCGATTCCATCACCACCGACCACATCAGCCCGGCCGGTTCGATCAAGAAGGCGTCTCCGGCCGGGGTTTATTTGACCGAGCACCAAGTGGCGCAAAGCGAGTTCAACTCGTACGGGGCCCGGCGCGGCAATCACCAAGTCATGATGCGCGGCACCTTCGCCAATATCCGCATCAAGAACGCGATGGTCACCAACCCTGACGGGTCGATCGTCGAAGGCGGCTACACCATCCATCATCCGTCCGGCGAACGCATGTTCATTTACGACGCGGCGATGCGCTATCAGGCCGAGGGCAAGGAGCTCGTGATTTTCGCCGGCAAGGAATATGGCACCGGCTCATCGCGTGACTGGGCGGCCAAGGGCACGCGCCTGCTCGGCGTGCGCGCCGTCATCGCCGAGAGCTTTGAACGCATTCATCGCTCGAATTTGATCGGCATGGGCGTGCTGCCGCTGCAATTCGCCGATGCGATGAGCTGGGACCAATTGCAGCTCACCGGCGCCGAAACCGTGTCGATCGCAGGCGTGGGAGAACTCACCCCGCGCCAACGCGTGAATCTGCGCATTAGTCGCAACAATGGCCGCGTCGACGAGGTCGAAGTTCAGTGTCGGATCGACACCGAGAATGAGGTTCAATACTTCCGGAACGGCGGTATTCTTCACTATGTCTTGCGGGGGCTGGCCAAAGCCGGCTGAGTTTTCGGGGCGCCGTCACGCCGGTTTGATTCGAACCGGCGGTGACGTGCGGCCATGTTCGGCGGCATGAATTTACGGGTTTTCGCCGCCGTGCTGCTGGGCTGGGCGACGCTTTCCCTGCCGGCGAGCGCGCAGACGTCCCCGACAGGCGAGCATCCGCAAGTAGTGCTCGAACTTTACACCAGCCAGGGGTGCGTCCAGTGCCCGCGCGCCAACCGGCTCGTGGGCGTGTTTTCGCGCGAGCCGGGGGTGCTGGCGCTGACCTTTCCGGTCGGCATCTGGGATTATCTCGGCTGGCGCGACACCTTGGCGCGTCCCGCCTACAGCGATCGCCAGCAAGCCTATGCGACCGGCTTGCGCATTCGCGGCCGCTTTACGCCGCAACTTGTGTTCAACGGCGTGCGCCAAATCAGCGGCTCGGATTGGGACGACGCGCGCGCCGCGTTGAACGACACCCGCCACGATCCCCGACCCGAGGGCGCCCCCGAGGTCGCCATCTCGCGGCTTCGCAACGATCGCGTGCGGGTTTCGATCGCCGCCGGCGCCCACGGCGTCGACGCCGACATTTGGCTGGTTGCTTTCGATCCGGGCCCGGTGATCGTCGTTGTCGGCAGCGGCGTGAACGTCAACCGCAGCATCTCGCATTACAATCTTGTCGATCAAATCTGGCGGGTCGGCTCATGGAACGGCGAGGCCACCTGGTTTGAGCGCGACCATTGCTCGCCCGAATGCGCGGTTCTGGTGCAGCGGCCAGGGGGACAAATATTATCGGCCGCCTACACCTACCGGCCGGCCCGTTATCCGCAGCGCCAGATTTATTGACTTGGCGCGGGAGCGGAAGCCGGCGGGCGCGGGGCCGCCGACGGCGCGATGGTCGAGAGCGGCGGCGTAAGCGCGCTCACCTGGACGTCGCTCAAAGCATAAGCCCAGGCCGAAGCGCGATCATTGATCGCCAGCGCCGCGGCTTCTTGCGCTGCGTCTCCCGGCGTCTGCGCGCGCGCAACCAGTTTCAGCCAGGTCTTGTTGTCGCTCGCGATCAGTTCGCCATCGAGGGTGACCCCATCGGTGGTGAGCGCGTGGATGCGCGCGACCGGCGCTCCCTGGATGGCGGGCGCCGGCTGCACGTCGATCGGCGTCAATTGCGTGATCTCCTCGGCCGCCGACGCGACGCTCGCTTGCAGCGGCGTCGCCAGCGGCGGCGAGGTCAAACGCCAAGCTGCATCCTGGCCGCGATCGAGACTATAGGGGCGCCCTGCGCCGGCGTGATCTCGACATGCGCCAGCCGCTCAACCGGCAAATCGAGCGGGCGCAGATTGAGCCACGACGCAACATCGCGGAGCGGCGGCAGCGGACCTTCCGCGGCCCAGGTCTGGTTCTCGCCGGGGCGGCGCACATAAACGACGTTTTGTCCCGCCGTCGGCGCGATCCCCAAAATCAAGTTCACCAACAGCGCCCCGCGGCCATCCTCAATCTGCACCAACACGCCGCGCCCGCCGTGGCGGGGATCGCCCACGCCAAGCCGATCGAACTTCGCCGGATCGCTCGTCATGCGGCGCGTGAAGTGCAATTGCTCCAAGCCTTGGGTGAGCTGAGCAAGGCGCCCGCCCAGGACCGGATAATCGCCGCGGTCGCGCATCACCCAAATGCTCTCATTGCCGCGCTGGGCGCGTTCAATGCGATAGCTCGCGTCCGAACTCATGATGATGATGCGCCGACCCGAGCCGATGGTGTCGTGCAGGCCGGGCGCGACCAAGCCTGACGCGAGATCGGGACGCGAGGCGCGGGTTTCGATGGCGACGGTCACTGCGGCGACGGCGATCATCGCCGCGGCCGCCAGCAGCAAGGCGAGCGCCTGGCCCTTGCGGCGTTCAGCCAATTCCGTCGTCATCGCCGCGCTCCTTGGGCGCGTCGCTGCCTGCGCCAGAAGAGAACAAGCCCAACAGCCGCCACCAGGATCGGCGCCAGCCACACATTGATGAACACGATCCAGGCCTCGAGCGAGTTGATGCCGCTGCGCAGATCGCGCTCGACGCCGCGCAATTGGCTGCGCACATCGGCCACCTGGGCGCGGAAACGTTCGATTTCGGCGTTTTCCTCCGGCGTCAGCTCGGCGCCGAGATTGCCGCTGAAGAAACCCGACCCGCGACCGCGCGCCTGCAATTGCGCCAGGCGGTTCTGGGTGTCTTCCAACTCGCCTTGCAATTGCTCTTGGCGCTGACGGATCAGCCGCAGCGCATCGCGTTCCATGTTGTCGATCAGCGTCATGCGCCGGATCGAAGCCGCCCGCGAGCGCAGCGACACCAAGGCGTCCGAACCGCCGAGCACATCGACGGCGTTGAGCGCAAACGAGGCGTTGTCGGCCGCCGCGCCGCCGTTTTGCGGATCGACGTAGAAATCGTCGGCCAGAAAGTCGGTGTCGGCGACGATCACAATTTGCGCCGGCCGCGCCGAACGCGTGATCCGCGCCGCCAGCGCATCGCCGCCCTCGGGCGGCCCGTTTGGATAGGCCGTCTGCAGCACGCCCGAAAGCCGGGTGGCGATGGTTTCGATGCGCCCTTCCGGGGACCAGTCGCGGAGAATTTCATAGGGCGATGGCCGCGTCAGCGCCTGCTGCGTCGGCATGTGCATGGTGCGGGCGCTCGTGCGCACCAGCGGATGCGATTGCAGACCTTCGCGCGGGCTTACATTGAGCGAGCCGGCGAGACCGAAATTCACCCCGCGCGTCAGCCATGCCGTCATCAGGTCTTCGCGATCAAGCTGGGCGGCGGGGGTTGCAAAGAACAGCGGTTGGGGGACTTGCTGGGTCTGCCCATTGGGGTCTTGGGCCTGCACCGGCAAGGCGCCTTCGAGGTCCATCACCACGTCGCCCGACATCGCCACGCCCCAGCGCGACAGAAGCGGCTCAAGCGTTGAGGTCACCGGCGGGGCCGGAGACGGCGACATCGGATTGAAGCTCGCGCCCGCTTGCGCCGCCACCATCGAGGCGGGATCGAGCGCGATGAAGGCGCGGCCCTTGCGCAGAATGAACTGATCGACCGCATAAAGCTGCGCCGGCGAGAGCGCCCATGGCTGGATGATCACCAGCACATCCGCATCCGGGATCGCGGTGAAATTCTCCGGCAGCTTCTGCACATTGAAGAGCCGGCCCATCTCCGTTGCGAACACTGACTGGCCGGTCGCCGCGCCCTGCGCGTTGGCGGCCGTCGCCGGATCCATCGGCAGCGAGGTGATCAGCGCGATACGGGTGCGGTCGGGATGCTCAAGTTCGAAAATCAGCCGGGTGATTTCGTATTCCAGGAACAATTCGCGCGCCGGATCGAAGAACGGCAAGGTGCGCTTGTCATCGATCGCATTGGCGCCGGTCAGCCCAAAATAGATCGGATCGGAATTCTCATCCGCGCGCACCGGCTGGATGCCAGCCTGCTGGGCTTGGTCTTCCTGTTCGGTGAATGGGCGCACGTTCACTTCGGTGAAGCGCACATGCCCGTGCGAATGCGCCGCAAATGTCTGCAGCATTTCCCGCACACGCCCGGCATAGGCCTGCACTTGCGGTGTGCGCGCGGCCGCGTCGCGCGAATAATAGAGGGTGAGTTCGACGCTATCGCTCAAATGATCGAGCGTCGTCTGGGTGCCGGGCGAGAGCGAATAGAGGTGGTTCTGCGTGAGGTCGAGCCGCCACGAGCGGAACCACGAACTGCCGATCACGTTCGCAGCCACGAACATCAAGAGGAAGGCGAAGGCCGCCACCAGGGCGAAACGGCGAGCAGTCATCGCCCTAGCCTCCCCGCCGTGCGTCGACGGACACAGCAGTAAAGCCAAGGCAAAGCGCGATCAGCGTGAGGAAATAGAACACCGACCGGAATTCCACCACGCCGCGCTGGGCGGCGTCGAAATGATAAAGGATGGAAAAGCGCGAAATCGTCTCGGCGACGCCGCCGCCGACGACGCCGGCGAAGAAATCCGAAACCAGCGGCAGCCCCAGCGCCGTCATCAGAAACGACGCCAGCACCGCCAGCACGAACGCCACCACTTGCGCCGGCGTCAGCGCCGACATCGCCGAGCCAATGGCGAGATAGGCGCCCGCCATCAGGAAACTGCACAGATAAGCGGTGAAGATCGCCGCGTTATCGGGCGAACCCAGGAAGTTCACGCTAATCCAGAGCGGAAACGTCAACACCAGCGCCGCGCCGGCCACCGTCCACGCCGCCAGATACTTGCCCACGACCAGCGACCAAGTCGGCGCCGGCAGCGTCAACAGCAATTCAATCGCGCCCGAACGCGCCTCCTCCGCCCAGAGCCGCATCGCGATCGCCGGCAAGAACACCATGAAGAGCCAGGGATGAAAGGCGAAGAAGGCCGAGAGATCGGCGCGCCGCTGTTCGAAGAAGCCGCCGACCTGGAAGGTGAAAAGGCCGATGGCGAACAGGAACACGGCCACGAACACGTAAGCCGTAGGCGTCGTCAGATAAGAAAGCAGTTCGCGGCGATAAATCGCCACCATGCTGGCGAGGCCGGGGCGCTTCTTCATTGCCGCTCCTCGCCGCGCGTCAGCTGTTCGAACGCCTTTTCGAGGCCGCCATATTTCTGGCGCAGCTCGGCGGGGGTCTGGTCGGCGACGATGCGTCCCTGGTCGATGACGATGGCGCGGGTGCACACCGCATCCACCTCCTCCAGGCTATGGGTGGAGATGATGAGACCGCGCTCTTCGCCAAGCTTGCGGATCAAATCGCGCACCGCGTGTCGCTGGTTTGGGTCCAAGCCATCGGTGGGTTCGTCGAGCACCAAAAGCAGCGGCGAATGCAGCAGCGCCGAGGCCAGGCCGACGCGCCGGCGATAGCCCTTGGAGAGCGTTTCGATGGGCCGGTCGATGGTGTCGCCGAGCCTTGCGTCCTGGGCTGCGCGCCGCACCGCGTGGCGCGCCGCTTCGTGCGACATGCCGCGCGCTTCGGCCATGAAGCGCAGGAACGACCAAGGCGTCATCTCACCGTAGAGCGGAGCGCCTTCCGGCAGATATCCCACCCGCTCCTGGGCGCGCCGGCGGTCTTGGGCGACATCGATATTGAAGATCTTGGCGACGCCGTCGTCGGGCTCCAGATAACCCGCGATCATACGCATCGTTGTGGTCTTGCCCGCGCCATTGGGGCCAAGAAAGCCTACGATCTCGCCAACATCGAGCGAGAAACCGATACCGTCGACGGCGGCTCGCCGGCCAAACGATTTCCGCAAGCCATCGACCTGCAGCAGCATGTGGATTGCGCGCCCCTGAGCCTTACGAAGCCGCGCTCTTAAGGCGGTTCTGATAAAAACGCCACCGCTACTTATCCCAAGACGGGGCGCTGCTTAGCGAATCACCTGCGGCTCTTTCGCAGCTGCTCTTTCGGCGCTCTAAATGCAATAAACAAGGATCGCAGCGAGGGCCCCGCGCATCGATATGGCGGCCATGTGCGGCGGCGCCGCTACGCTCTTACATCGCCCGAAAAGCGCTGATTTAAAGCGCTTTGCGCTCCAGATATGACAAAGCCCGCGCTCGCGCGCGGGCTTGTTTGAAATCGAAGTGTGACCGGTCGAAGCGCACTACGGGGGGGGCTGGGGGGGCTGATGGATACCCCGCAATGAGCCTTTCTCCGACCGGCCACGCAACTAAGGTCGCGCCCGAATTGGGCGCGTGCAAGCTCAAAATGAGGCGAAACGTGACTAATGCCTATTTGTAATCTGTGACGAATTGAGCGCACTATTCTTGTCCACAGGAGTTCAACAGGCATGAGCGCACGCACGGTGTTTTTCGAGCGCCTGGAATTGGATCGCCTCTTTCGTTTTTACGGTCGCATGGTGGCTCAAGGCGAGTGGCGCGATTACGCGCTCGATGCACTTCCTGATTGTGCCTTGTTCAGCATCTATCGCCGCGCCAGCGAAGCGCCGCTCTATCAAGTTGAGAAGCGCCCCGAGAATGCGCGCAAGCAGGGGGAATATAGCGTCAGGGCCGTCGATGGCAGGGTCTTGCGGCGCGGGCACGATCTTGCGCGCGTGCTCGCGGTCTTGGAGCCTAAGCGCATGCAAGTGGTGGCGGACTAAAGGGGTCCCACGAGATTGGCCGCAAAAATGCGCCGGCGCCGAGCCCAAGCATCAGCGCGCTTTAAGAAAACGCCCCGGCCGCAACCGGGGCGTTTCTTGGTGTGGGCGCGTAGTCTCGCCGGTTTAGCGGCGCCCGCCCATCAGGCGCAGGATGAACAAGAACAGATTGATGAAGTCGAGGTAGAGCCGCAGTGCGCCAAACGTCGTCGCCACCGCCAAACCGCGCTGATCGCCGCCGAGCTGGTAATAGGCGTACTTCAATCCCTGCGTGTCGTAGGCGGTGAGGCCGGCGAACACGAGCACGCCGATCACCGAAATCGCGAAGCTGAGCGCCGAGCTGACGACGAACATGTTCACCAAGGACGCGATCACGACGCCGACCAGCCCCATGAACAGGAAGGTGCCGAAGCCGCTCAGATCGCGTTTTGTGGTGTAGCCCCAAAGACTCAGCGCGCCGAACGAGGCCGCAGTGATCAAGAACGCCTTGGCGACGGTGAGAATGCCGTCGGGCGCACGCGCATACGACATCAGTATCGCCCCAAGGCTGATGCCCAAAAGCGAGACCACCGACCAATAGATCAGGTTCGCCGCCGTCGGCGAGGGATTGCGCAAGGCGAAACTTGAAATCAGCAGGATAGCGAGCGGTCCGAACAACACCACGAAATAGAACGGCGTGCCGAATACGAATTGCTGAATCGGTTCGATCGTCACCGACGCGTAGGCCAGCGCCGCCGACAGAAGCAATCCAAGTCCCATCTTGTTGTAGACGCCGAGCATGAAGCTCCGCAGCCCAACGTCGACGGCCATGTCGGCCTGACCGACGGGCGCGCTAGGGGCTTGCGGGTGATAATCGCTCATCAGATTCCTCCTCGCCCACGGACAATGCCGGGAGAACGGTGACCCAATATATGGCTGCGCGGCCCTGCCCTGCCAAGGAAAACGAGGCGCCTATCGCGGTTGCGCAACGATCGCGGCCCGACCACAATCGGGCGAGAAAAAGGCAAAAGGCGGCAACTGTTCCCTCGTTGGATGCGTTAAACACAGCGAAGCCCGCTTCCGCCCCTCGCCGGGGCAAGGGCCGGGCAGAATCGCGCTAACCACGAGCGCGGAGGGTATGAACCGGGGTGGCTGACGAGAATGATCCGAACGGACCGGAGGATCCTCCTGGCCCGCGCCCGCTTGGCGAAGGCGAGCCCGACGCGCCCGCCCCGGAGAGCGTGAACGAAGCCGCGCCCGAGGCGCCGACTGACGAGCAGGCTGGCGAGCCGTTCAGCGAGCAGCCCGACGAGCAGACCCCCGTCGAGGCGTCGGCCCCCCAATCCGAAGAGCCAGCGGATGGGGCCTCGCATGCGGGGCAAGACGCCGCGGCTTCAGAACTGGAGCCGCTCGAACCGGTTGAAGAGGCGCCCCCCGCGATCGCCGCGCGCGATGAAAGCCAAGCCGACCCGCCAAACCGGGCCAGACCGCAACCGCCGCCGCCGCCAAGCGCGCCGCCCGCGGCGCAAGCGCCGCTCACGCTTCAAGAGACCAACGCCAAACTGCCCAGCACCTATTTCCGCGCCGCCGGCGATCCCGACGAGCCGCCGGACGAGCCCGACACCTCTCTTGCTTTTCGCATCGGTCAGCTGTGGATGCAGTTTCGCGCGTTCGCCGAGCCCAAATACGTGGCCTTCATGGGCGCTGCGCGCGCGTTTGGACGCGAAGTGTGGGCGCGCCTGCGCGGCGTGCGCCACCCGCGCTCGGTGCGCGAGGCGGCGGTCTGGACCGGATGGGTGGCGGCGGGCTTCGTCGCCCTCGTCGTCGGCTTCTTCTTCTTCGTCACCTGGGACATGCCCTCGACTGACGATCTCTGGGAGGCGCGCGGCGGCCAAAGCATCACTTTCCTCGACCGCAGCGGCCATGTGATCTTACGCGAGGGCGCGCAGAACGCCCCGCCGGTCGATCTCGCGGCGCTTCCTCCGTATGTGCCGCAAGCCTTCGTCGCCATCGAGGACCGTCGCTTCTACCAGCACTTTGGCGTCGATCTGGGCGGCATGATGCGCGCCGGCGCGGAGAACATGCGCGCCGGTCACGTCGTGCAAGGCGGCTCCACCATCACCCAACAGCTCGCCAAGAACCTCTTCCTCAGCAACGAACGCTCCTGGCGGCGCAAGCTGCAAGAAGTGGCGATGGCGATTTGGCTGGAGACCAAATTCACCAAGCAGGAAATCCTCGCGCTCTATTTGAGCCGCGTCTATTTCGGCGCCGGCGCCTACGGCATCGAAGCTGCGGCCGAACGTTATTTCGACCGCCCCGCGCACGATCTCACGTTGTTGCAATCGGCCATGCTCGCCGGCCTCGTCAAAGCCCCTTCGCGCCTCAACCCCGCCAGTCAGGACATCGCCGCGGCCCGCGCTCGCGCCGACACCGTGCTGCAGGAGATGGTCAATATCGGCTACATCACCGAAGCGCAGCGGCGCGCGGCGCTGCAGGAGGACCTCTCGGTCAGCCGACGCAATCCCGCGGGCGTGCTCAGCTATTACCGCGATTGGGTCGATCCCGAACTCAACCGCATCATCGGCACCCAGCGCGACGACTTCATCGTCGAGACCACCATCGATATCGCCGCGCAACGCGCCGCCAACGACGCGGTGAACTCGGTGCTCACCGAGCAGGGCCAAGCGCGCCATGCCGGCGAAGCGGGCCTGCTGGCCATGGACGACACGGGCGGCGTGCGGGCGATGATCGGCGGGCGCGATTATGAGATCACGCAATTCAACCGCACCACCCAGGCGCACCGCCAGCCCGGCTCCTCGTTCAAATTCTTCATCTACCTCGCGGCGATGGAAAACGGCCTAACGCCCTGGACCGTGCGCGAGGACGCCCCGGTCGTGGTTCACATTCCCGGTCAGCCGGACTGGACGCCCGGCAATTATGGCGACCGCTATCACGGCGCGGTGACGCTGACCGAAGCGCTCGCCGATTCCTACAACATGATCGCTATCCGTTTGACCCAAGAAATCGGCGGCCAGCGCGTTATCGACGTCGCGCGCCGGCTCGGCATCACCACGCCTTTGCACAATTACCATTCGCTTGCCTTGGGCGCCCAGGAAGTCACCCTCTATGAAATGGTGCGCTCGTACGCGACGATGGCCAATAACGGCTACAATGTCGAACCGCACGGCATCGTGCGCATCCGTCGCGCCAGCACCGACGAGGTGATGTGGAGTTGGCGGCCCGAACGCCACGTGCAGCTCATCGCCGATCGCCCGCGCCGCTTTATGGATTACATGATGAACCGCGTCGTTGAAGCCGGCACCGGCACGCACGCGCGCATGCCTGGCCGCCAGATCGCCGGCAAAACCGGCACCGGCAACGATTATCGCGACGCCTGGTTCATCGGCTTCACGCCGGGTTACGTCACCGGCGTCTGGGTCGGCAACGACAATTTCGCGGTCACCGATCGCGTCACCGGCGGGTCGCTGCCGGCGGATATCTGGCAACGTTATATGCAAGTGGCGTTGCGCAACGAGCCGGCGCGCCCGCTCGACATGCCCAACGCCGGTGACTTCAATAGCGGCATCGCCGAGCCGGAAGTGCAAAGCGTCACCGCCGTCGGCGCCCCCATTGGGGCCATCACCTCGGGCCCGCCCGCCTCGCAAGGCCCCCAAGACAACCAGGATCACTCGCTCGACGTCGGACCCCAGGGCTGACATTGTGCGTTTGCGGGTGGGCGCAACCCGCAAACGGGGCCGCGCATGCAAACTTGGAATGACCGCAACGCCTATGGCTGGGTGGCGCTGACGCTGCATTGGCTGGCCGCTCTCGGCGTCTTCACCATGCTCTTCACCGGCTTTGCGGGGGGCTTCGCCGAGGATGCCCATCAAGAGGCCCGCCACCGGGCGCTCATGGCCATCCACTTCACCGTCGGCGTCGCCTTCTACGTCATCTTCGCGGCGCGCATCGCTTCGCACTATCTGCAGAAGACCCCGGTCGAGCCCGACCAATCGCCGATTCTGCGCTTCCTCGCCGGCGCCACCCACAATTTGCTGCTTTTCATGGTCGCGGTGCAGATCATTTCCGGCCCGTTGATGACCTGGTCGCGCGCACGTCCGATCAATGCCGGCTTCATTTCCATCCCAAGCCCGTTTGCGGTCCGCGCCGACAGCATCCACGAAATCGCCACCATCATGCACACAGTCGGGCGCTGGTCGCTCGTCGTCCTGATTTCGCTGCACATTCTGGGCGCGCTGAAGCACCTCTTCCTCGATCGCGACGGGCTTTTTGAACGCATCTTTGTCCCCGGCGCACGCATCAGGACCAAGGCGGCGGCGCTCGACGCGCCCAGCTGACAAATCACTGGCGAGGGCGGGCTCGCCCTTGCTTTGATGGCGGCCGTTTCTGGCGCGGGGACCAAGATGGGGACCACAGGCTTCGCCGTGCTGGCGTTGGTCGCTTGGCGCATGGGCGAGGAGGCAGGACTTCTTGGATCAGAACATCAGCCCAAGCGCGCCCGCGTAGACGCCGCCCGCTCCAAGCCCCACGCCCTAGCGCGCCAGGCCCACCGCATGCAGCGCGCACCCGTGTTCGTGCAGATAATCGCGCCCGCGTTCGAAGTCCGGCATGCAGCGGCGCACGTGCGCCCAGAAGCGGCGCGAATGGTTCATCTCTTTCAGATGCGAGACTTCGTGGGCGGCCAGATAATCGAGCACGAAGGGCGGCGCCAGAATGAGCCGCCACGAAAACGAGAGCACTCCATCCACGGAGCAAGAACCCCAGCGTGAACGCAGCTCCTTCACCTGCAATCGGACCGGGCGCACCCCCAGCGTGCGCGCATGCAGCGCCACCCGTTCGGCCAGATCCGCCTTGGCTTGATCCTTGAAGTACCGCAGCAAGCGGCTTTCGAACAAAGCCGCGTCCGGCGCCGGGGCGATCAGAAGCGGGGGCAGGCCCGTTTCAATGCGGGCGCTCGAGCGCCCCTGCTCATAGACAAGCTTATGCTCGACGCCGCGCAGCGGCGTGATCGCGCCCGGGCGTCAGCTGCACCCCTTGCGGCAAACGCGACAACTCATGGGCGATCCAGCCGGCGCGCTCGGCGGCGAATTGGGCTGCGTGCTTCAAGTGCCGTTTTGTCGGCGCCGTGGCGATCGCTTCGCGCCGCGTCGGATCGATGCGCACCGAAACGCGCCGCGCGCGCGGGTTCACGACCAACTTCACCGCAACACGGCGTCCGTCGGTCGTTTCGATCTCGGTTTGACACGGATCGCTTCTGAGGCCGCGAATCGAAGCGCATACGAAAAAGTCTCACGATGCGCGCAAACGCCCAAGCGGGCTTGCGCGCAGGCGCAAGTGAGACGGTCGAAAGGGCGATCAAATCTGCTCGGAAACGAGCTTCAGCTCCGGCTTGCGGCGCGCCGCCGGCGATTTGTTGCGCGCGCATGAAGTCGCGCATGCGCGGATAGATTTCGGTTTTGAAACGACGTCCGCTGAACACGCCATAATGGCCAACGCCGGGCTGGATGTAGTCCTGGCGCATGCTCTCGGGGATGTTGCTGCAGATATCGTGCGCGGCTTGCGTTTGTCCGATGCCGGAAATGTCGTCGTTCTCGCCTTCGACTGTCAGCAGCGCGGTCTTGGTGATCGCGCCTGGATGAACCAATCGCCCGCGATGTTGGAACTCGCCTTTGGCGATCGAGTATTTCTGGAACACCTCGATCAGCGTCTGCACGTAGAATTCTTCGGTTAAATCCATCACCGCGAGGTATTCGTCATAGAACAGGCGGTGTTTTTCCGTGCTGTCGCCGTCGCCCTTCACCAGGTTCTGGAAATAGGCCTGATGCGCATCGACGTGCTTGGACAAATTCATGCCCATGAAGCTCGCGAGCTGCAGAAAGCCCGGATAAACCCGCCGGAACGCGCCCGGATAAAGCCCCGGCACCGTATGGATCATGTTCTGCTTGAACCATTCGATGTCGCGCGTCTCAGCCAGCTTGTTCGGGGCGGTGGGTGAAAGCCGCGCATCGATCGGCGAGCCCATGAACGTCATCGTCGCCGGCGTGCACGGATCGTCTTCTTCGGCCATCAAGCGAAACCGCCGCGAGCACCAGCGGGCCCGGCTGGCAAACCGCGACGACATGGGTTTGCGGCCCCAGCGCGCGCAGCATCGCCATCACATGATCGATATAGTCGTTGAGATCGAAGCGTCCGGCCAACACCGGCACCATGCGCGCGTCCGACCAATCGGTGACGTAGACTTCGTGTTCGGGCAAAAACGCTTCGACGGTTGAGCGCAACAAGGTGGCGTAATGGCCTGACATCGGCGCCACCAAGCAGCACGGTCGGATCGGCCCGTTCTCCACGCGCTTGCGCCAACGCCGCGCCGTCACGCTCGAAGTGCAGCAAGCGAACACCAAGGCGATGACCACACGCTCTTGACCGTCACCGGCACATCCACGCCTTCGATCGTCGTCGACGCCAAATTCCAATCGGGTTTGCGATAGCGGCGCGTTACGCTCTCGAAGAGTTCGCTCGCGGCCGCCGCCGTGCGGGCGATCTCGCTGCCGGCCATGGGATTGAAAGGCGATCGCAGCATGCTCGATTGCATGAGCGCCGCGATCCTTAGGGGCGCAACCGAGAGATGGCCCAATTCGTAGAGCGAGTAGAGCATGTAAGCCTTTTGCCGGGCGCCAAGCCCCTGTCAGCGAACGATGCGCCCTCCCCGATTTCCAACAAGCTAAGACGCCCCTATCAGGCGAGTTCGCCGCTTCGCGAGCCGCCAGCCACGACGACCTAGCCAGACGCCGCCGTCCCACGAAGCAGCCGTCCGAGGCTAATGTAATTTACATTACGCGTCGCGCCAAGCCCGGCTTAGGTGGTCGCGCCGGTTCAGCCCGGCGGCGATGCATTGGGTGATCTGGGCGGGCGTGGCGTGCGCCGAATTGACGATCGCCCGCGTCCGCCATTGTCCGTCCATCACGTACAAAAACGATGTGTGATCCACATTGTAGGCATCGCTCGGCGCGCCCTCGACCGGCTGGACGTGGCTATAGACCCGGAACGCCGCCTCCGCGGCCTGCACTTGCGCGGCCGAGCCGGTCAGGCCCTGCAGGCCGGCGGGAAAGCCATTGGTGCGCACATATTGCGCCGAGCACCTGGGGCGTATCGCGCTGCGGGTCGACGGTGATCAGCACCGGCTGAATGTCATAACCGCCGGGCGCGGCCAGGGCCTGGGCGAGCGCATACATCGTCGTCGGGCACACATCCGGGCAATGGGTGTAGCCGAAATAAACGATCGCCGGCTGCTGGTGGAAATCGGCTTGCGTCACGGCTTGGCCGTGCGCGTCGATCAATGCAATCGGCGCCGCCGACTTGCTCGGCGCCTTGCAGAATGCAGTTTTCCGGCAGGCGCCGTTGCAGTTTCCGGCAGATGCCCAACCAGAAACAAAGTGCCGATGGCGGCCGCCACCGCCGCCGCCAGCGCGGGCACGATGGCGCCGGTGATATCCAAGCGCGGTTTCTGGGTCGGCGGTGAAGACATGGAACGCGTGAGAGGCTAGTCGGCGCGGGTCGCCGCGAGCAACGCGGCGGGAGCGCACAGGCGGCGCAAAGCCGCAGCGCGTAACAGAAATTTCTTGAGCCCGATGCGCCTTGCGCGGCATGTGGACCGCCATGACGGCAACGCCTGTCCACCGCGAACCGGCGCCGCTGCCAAGTTTCTGGAGCGCCACCAGTCGCGTGCGTTCCCGCACGCTCATCCTGCTGCGCTGGCTTGCGGTGTTCGGGCAGACGATTGCGGTGCTGTTTGTCCGCTACGGGCTCAAGGTCGATTTTCCGCTGCATTGGGCGCTGCTGGCGATCCTTGTCTCGGTGGCGTTGAATTTCTTCCTGATCAGCCGCCGACGCTCGCAAGACCTCGCCCTCGAATGGGAAGCGGCGGTGCAGCTCGCCTATGACGTCATGCAGCTGGCGGCGCTGCTGGCGCTCACCGGCGGCTTGCAGAACCCGTTTGTGTTTCTCTTCATCGCCCCGGTTGCGGTGTCTGCGACGATCCTGCGCCCGTCCGTGACCGCGATGCTCGCCGCGCTCACCTTCGCCTGTGTCGGGGCGCTTGCGGTGTGGCGCTTGCCGTTGCCGTGGCCGGATGGCGCGAGCTTCCACGTTCCGCAACTTTATCAGACGGGCATCGCCGCGGCGGTGCTGATCGGTTTGGGCTTCACCAGCGTCTACGCCTGGCGCGTCGCGGCCGAGGAGGAGCGCCTCAACATCGCGCTCGCCGCGGTGCAGGCCGTGCTCTCGCGCGAACAAACGCTCTCCGCGCTCGGCGGCCTCGCCGCCGCCGCCGCGCACGAACTCGGCACCCCGCTCGCCACCATTCATCTCGTCGCCAAGGAAATGGCGCGCAGCCTGCCGCCAGACGATCCCCACGCCGAAGACGTGCAATTGCTGGTCACTCAGAGCGAACGCTGCCGCGCCATTCTCGGGCAACTCTCGGCGCGCCGCGAAGACACCGACGTGATGGTCGCGCGCGCGCCGATCAAAGCCCTGCTCGAAGAAGTCACCGCCCCACATGAAGGGCTTGGCGCGGAAATCGTCATTTCCGCGCAAGGCGAAGGTCCGCTCAGCGTGCGCCGCATGCCGGAAATCGTGCACGCGCTTGGCGGCATCGTCGAAAACGCCGTCGGCTTCGCCAATTCGCGCGTTGAAGTGGACGCGCACTGGGACGCCGAAAGCGTCGAAATCAGCGTGCGCGACGATGGGGCGGGCTTTGCGCCCGGGGTGCTCAACCGGCTGGGCGAGCCCTATCTCACCGAGCGTGACGCCGAAGGCGCCGCCGGCGGCCTGGGCCTCGGCTTCTTCATCGCCAAGACGCTCTTGGAGAGAACCGGCGCCAAGCTCGACGTCAAGAACCGGCGTCCTCCCGACCAAGGCGCGATCGTGCGCGCCCGCTGGCCGCGCGCCGCCATTGAGGCGCCGGCGCTTTAATCTGATGGCCAAGACGCCTATGTAGCGGGCATATTGGAGCCCACTTCATGGACAACGCCGCGACCATCGAAGGCGATAAATCGCTGCTGATCCTTGACGACGACGTCGCGTTCCGTTCCCGCCTTGCGCGCGCCCTTGAGGGGCGAGGCTTCGAGGTCACGGCGGCGGGGTCGGTCGCGGAAGCCTCCGAAGTCGCAACCAAGAAGCCGCCGGCTTATGCGGTGCTCGACTTGCGACTGGAAGACGGCTCGGGCCTCAGCGTGGTGGAAGCGCTGAACAAGCACCGCCCCGATTGCCGGGTGGTGATGCTCACCGGCTACGGCGCCATCGCCACGGCGGTCGCGGCGGTGAAAGCCGGCGCCGTCGATTATCTGGCCAAGCCCGCCGATCCCGAGGACATTGTCAAAGCCCTGTTGGCCGCCCCCGACGACAAACCCGAACCGCCCGACAATCCGATGTCGGCCGACCGCATCCGCTGGGAGCACATCCAGCGCGTCTACGAATTGTGCGGCCACAATGTGAGCGAAACCGCGCGCCGCCTCAACATGCACCGCCGCACGCTCCAGCGCATCCTCGCCAAGCGCGCGCCGCGCTAAGCTTGGCGCCCGCCAGCGATCAAGCGTCCGCGCGCGCGCCCCAAGTCCCCGCGACGATTCTGCGGCCAAGGACGTCCTCCGCGTGCAAGGCCCGCATGCGCCAACCGCAATAATTGAAATATCGATCTGCGGCGCCAAGCGGGGCGAAAGGACCAAGGGCCGCAGCAGTCGCCGCGGCCCTTGCCTTTTAGTCTATCCGCTCGCCTTAGAAGTTGCGGCGAACCGTGACGCCGATCGTCCGCGGCTGGTTGGTTTCAAAGCCCAACCGCGCGCGCCCGCCGCGTTCGCGGTCGAACGACAAGTGGGCGTTCTCATCGGCGATGTTGTTGACGTAGAGCTGGGCGGCCCAACGATCGCTCTCAACCCCGATATTGAAGTTCACGATCGTGTACGGATTGAGCTCCAGGTCGAGGATGGTGGCGCCGTTGCCGGAAGCGCCGCCGAACGGCAGATGCGAAACGAACACGCCCGCGCCCGGCTCCTGATCGCCCGGCTGGGTGAAGCGGCTGCCCATCGTCGTCGCGCTGAGCGCCACGTGGCCTTGCGCGCCTTGGCCGGCCCAGGCGGCGTCCCAGTAATACGCCGCTGTCGCCGCCAGTTGATAGTTCGGCGTCGAAGGCAGGCGATTGCCATTGCGCATGCCGGCGATCACCGCGCCGCCTGAACGTCAGGACGTCTGGAGTCGAACTGCAATTCCAACACGCTGCCCGCGAGCGAGAGCTCGAGGTTGTGGATCGGCATCGCCGTCATTTCCGCCTCGAGGCCGATCGTGTGGGCCCTCGGCACGTTGAAGACGACGCGCGAAGAGCACGAGCCGGCGTCGGCCGAAACCTGCAGGTTTTGAATGCGGTTGTAGTACGCCGCGCCATTGAAGTTGAAGACGCCGTGCTGGTACTTAAAGCCGAGCTCGTGGTTCCACGAGGTCTCGTCGTTATAAGCTCGGAAAGCCGCCGAAGGTCGCGGCGTCCGCCGCTGAACAGAGCGGCAGGTTGAGCGGATCGTTGGCGCCGCCGAGACGGAAGCCCTTCGAGATCTGCGCGTTGATGATGAGATCGTCATTGACGTGATGGCTCAACAACAGGCGCGGCGAGAAACCTTCCGAGGTGGTGTTGTTGCGCTGGTCATCGCCATTCGAGAAGAGACCGCCGGAATGGAAGCGGCGCTCTTCGTGGAATTGATAATAACGCCCGCCCAACGTCACGGTGTCTTTATCCGTCACATCGAGGCTGCCTTCGCCGAAGACGGCGAACTGCTCGTCGAAGTACGGCAAATCGGCGTGATAAGGATTGTCGACGAGACCGAAGCCGTTGTCGACCGCCGCGGACGTGCCCGCGCCAAAGCGATTATCGGTGTAGAAATCATAGCCGGGCGTGGGCAGGCGCTGCGCATAATCGCGCCACGCATTCACATAGTATACGCCGCCGAGCCAGCGCAGCGGTCCCGGCGCATTGGAGGCGACGCGGAACTCCTGGGTGACTTGCTGGAGTTTGGTGGTGTCGCGCAAGTTCGAGGGCAGCAGCACGCCCGCATTTGGGAAGGCCAAGTCAACCGAGACGCTGCCGGTCAACGCGCTGGCGTCGCGGCTCACGAGGATGTCGCGATGGGTGTAGCTGGTGACCGAAGTCAGCGTCACCGGCCCCATATCCCAATTGGCGGTCAAATCGGCGATGCCGGTGTGATCGCGGAATTCTTCGCCCAGCAGCAGCAATTGCTGACGCTCGCCAAAATTCACCGGCGGGACCGTGAAGGCGTTGCCATAGAGGTTGAACACTTCTTCGCGGTTGAAGCCGTTGACGTCGATCTCTTGGTAGAGAACGCGCGGCGTGATGGTCAGGCTTTCGTTCGGCCGCCAAGTCACAGCGACGCGCCCACCGGCGCGGAAGCCGTCGTTCACATTGTCCGAGCGGCTGCCGTCAAGGTGGATCGCGTCGATGAAGCCCGGATAGGCCGTGTAATAGCCGACAGCGCGCATCGCCGCGTGTGAACTGAGCGGCAGGTTGATCATGCCCTTGAGCGATCCGCCCGTGCCGCCGTCTTGCACGGTGTTGGCGTCGCCTTCGATCGAAGCTTCGAAATGATCGACGGGCTGGTTGGTGATGTAGCGGATAGTGCCGCCCACCGATCCCGAGCCGAACAACGTGCCTTGCGGGCCGCGCAGCGTTTCAACCCGGTTCAAGTCATAAAGATCGAGGTCCGGGGTGAACAGAGAGAGTGAAATCACCGACTCGTCGAGATAGATCCCGACTTGCTCTTTCACGCCCGGCTGGTCGCGCACGATCTGACCGGCGGAGACGCCGCGGATCGCCACTTGGCTTTGGCCCGGCCCCAGGTTCTGCACCGAAAGACCGGCGACATTGCGCGACAGATCTTCCAAATTCTGCGAACCGGTGCGCTGAATATCTTCCTGCGTCTGGGCGTTCACTGAGAACGGCACGTTGTGGATCAACTCGGCGCGGTGCGTCGCGGTAACCACGATTTCGTTTTCGCCATTGGTGTTGGCGTTCGCATCCTGCGCAAACGCGACTTTGGGCGTCGCCGCCAACAAAACAGCCAAGCACGCTTGAAGCTTTAGACGGTGCATCGCTCCCTCCCCCGAAACAGCCGTCAAACTAAGGCTGTTGTCACAGACTTGTAGCGTGACTCACCCAGCCGGCGAACGACGACGTTGGGTTCGCAACCCAAAAAAGCCTGTTTCGCCGGAAGGATGTGCGTTCTTCGCAACATCAGCCTCAAGCGCTAAAGCCGACGCCAGGCGCGTTGAGGCCGTAGCAACGAACCGTCTCGGTGACGAAACGCTAATAGAGCATGAGCGGCGCGCGCTCGGCCTCCCAGGCCGCCTCGTCCGGCTTGCTCAGCGCATCGAGATCGCCAGGCAGAGCGAGGGCGTCGTCAACCCATTCGCGCAACAGCGGCGAGCCATTGATCACATCGATCGGCAATTTTCCGAACGCGTACTCGTAAGGAAAATCGCGCCAAAGCTCGTAATCAGGATAAAGCCGCCGGATCGCCTTGAACGCCAGCGCCTGCAGCCGCCATGGGCGGAAGCCGGCGTGATCGTAATACGGCCCTTCGCTGTGGATCTGCACGCCGTTGCAGAGGCTCTTTGCGTGTTTATGGAAAGTCGGCTCGAACCAGCAATCGCGCAGCTTGCAGCCCTTGAGCCAATCGGGCGCCAGCATTTGCATCGCCTCCATCACCCGCCGCGCGTCGATATCCGGCGCACCGAACAATTCCAGAGGCCGCGTCGTGCCGCGTCCCTCGGAGAGCGTCGCGCCTTCGAGCATCACGGTGCCGGCATAGGCGCGCGCCATCCATAAGTTGGGGGCGTTCGGCGATGGATTGATCCAGGTGCGCTCGCCGAGCGGCCAGCCATAACCGGGCCCTACATCGGGCCGATAGCCCTCCATCTCAATCACGCGATAAGCGACGTCGAGCTTGAAGTGTTTGATGAACCAGAGCCCCAGTTCGCCGAGCGTCAGTCCATGGCGCATCGGCATCGGTCCTGCGCCGACGAAGCTCTCCCAGCCGCTGCGCAGCGAAAGCCCTTCGATCGGGCGCCCAGCCGGATTGGGCCGATCCAGAACCCAGACCTCCTTGCCCTCCTTGGCGCAGGCTTCGAGCATGTAGAGCAGGGTCGTGATGAAGGTGTAGATGCGGCAGCCCAGATCCTGCAGGTCGATCAGCACCACATCGAAGGTCGACATCATCTGCCCGCTCGGCCGACGCACTTCGCCATAGAGGCTGAACACCGGAATGCCGAGCAAGGGATCGTTGTAATCGTGCGGTCTCCATCATGTTGTCTTGCTTGTCGCCGCGCATGCCGTGCTGGGGCCCAAAGGCGGCGGTCATGCGGATGTCGCTGAACGCCGCCAAAGCATCGAGCGAATGGGTGAGATCTTCGGTCACCGAAGCGGGATGCGCCACCAGCGCCACGCGCTTGCCCGCCAATTGCGCGCGCAACGATTGATCCGCCAGCAAACGATCGACGCCAAACTTCATGGAAGCTCCAATACAAAGCCATCGGCGTGGTGAAAGTCCGGTTTGCCGGGCGGATGCTTTAGCGCCCAGTACGACTTCACCCCGCTCGTCTCTTCAATCACCGCCGTCAGCGCGAGCCGGCATGGACCCTCGCCTGGCAGGTCGAAGGCGACGTGCAATTCATAATGTTCGCGCCCGAAAGCCGCCTCGATGCGCGGCGGGCGCGTCTCGGCGTCGCGTCGCCCGGCGCGATAGCCGTCGAAATCGTACGCCGCCCATTGCGTCGACGGCGAAAAATTGAACTCTCGATAACCGACGGCTTTGGCGGCGAACGCCTCAAAACAAGTCTGGCGCCACAACTCGTCGGCGCGCTCGGGCAAGCCCGCTTGCGGCAGCGCCAAGCGCGCGCTGTCGCCGCTCACGACATAGCGCAAGCGGAGCTGGGCGCCGCTCCTCGGGCCAATTTCGACCGCCACCGCGCGCACCGCGATCGGCGGCGTTTCGGGATGAGGGAAGAGTGTGACGCGCATCGGTCTCTCTTTATGCGAGGCCCTGCTTAACACTTAGCTGACTTCTCCGCGCGCCGCCTTGACGGTCGCAAGCGCCTCTTCTAGCTAACCTCCCATGTCGCGCCGCCGCCCCTTCGCTTCGTATTGCCGCTCGTTTTGACGAGCGCCTCCTCATGGCGCCTATTTCGCCGGCGGCATGATCTCAAAGACGGTCTCCGGCACAGCTTCTCTCGGGAGACAATGTCGTGACCGCCGGTTTGAAACCCCAATCCGACTTTTTACGCGCCATCGTCGGCGCGCGGACAATTTCCACCAATGCACCGATTTGCGTCGGCCTGGATAAAGCCGCCAAGCCGGCGTCACCGGCTATATCGGCTTCGACATGACCGCGCCGTCGCTGCATGTCGGCTCCCTCACCCAGATCATGCTGCTGCGCCGCCTGCAGCAAGCCGGCGGCAAGCCGATCGTGCTGATGGGCGGCGGCACCACGCGCGTGGGCGATCCCTCCGGCCGCGACGAAACGCGCGCAAGTCCTCACGCGAAGACAGATCGACGCCAACACGGCCTCGATCCGAACGGTGTTCGAGAAATTCCTGACGCTTCGGCGACGGCACAGACCGACGCCGTCATGGTCGACAATTCCGATTGGCTCCTGGAGCCTCAACTACATCGATTTCCTGCGCGATGTCGGCCGCCACTTCTCGGTCAACCGCATGCTCACCATGGATCAGGTCAAGCTCCGGCTCGAACGCGAGCAGCCGATGAGCTTCATCGAGTTCAACTACATGATCCTGCAGGCTTACGATTTCGTGGAGCTCAACAGGCGCTACGGCTGCCGCCTGCAAATGGGCGGCTCCGATCAATGGGGCAACATCGTCAACGGCGTCGAACTCGGCCGCCGCTTGGACACCGCTCGAACTCTTCGGCCTCACCACGCCGCTGATCACCACCGCCTCCGGCGCCAAGATGGGCAAAACCGCCGCCGGCGCCGTTTGGCTCAACGCCGACATGCTGTCAGCCCCTACGATTACTGGCAATTCTGGCGCAACACCGAAGACGCCGACGTCGGCCGCTTCCTGAAGCATCTTCACCGATCTGCCGCTCGAGGAAATCGCGCGTCTCGAAAACGCTGCAAGGCGCGGAGATCAACGACGCCAAGAAAGCCCTCGCCACCGAAGCCACGGCGATGCTGCATGGCCGCGGCGGAGGCGAGCAAAGCCGCCGGCGCGGCGCGCAAGCGACATTCGGTCCCAATGGCGGACGATCCGATGACCTGCCCTCGGTTCTTGTGCCGCATGGCCGAACTCGCGGCCGGGATGCGCGTGACGGCGGCTTTCCTGCGCGCGGGCCTTGTCGCCTCAAACGGCGAAGCCAAGCGCCACATCGCCGCCGGGGCGCTGCGCGTCAACGACGCAGCCGGTCACCGACGAAAACGCCTGCATCGACGCCGGCGCCGACATCGTCGACGGCGCCATCAAACTCTCGCTCGGCAAGAAGAAACACGCGCTCCTGCGCGTGAGCTGATCAGCGCGAAGGCGCCGCGTTGGCGCCGGCGGTCTCGCCGCGGCCGCGCCGTTCGCCGCCGCCGGCGCGGCCGGGGACGCTGTTGCGTCGACGGCGCGGCGCGCCGGGCCGCCGCCTTGTGCGCCGCCTTGGCCGCGCGGCGACACCGGCTCGAAGATCCGCCGCAAGATGCCCGGCGTCAGCGCCGAAACCGGATTGACGAACACGCGCGGCGCGGCGGCGTGGCCGTTGATCGAATAGGTCATCCCAAACACGCCTTCGCCGCGGCGCGAGGTCAAAAGATTGCCGATCACCGGCACGTTGCTCAGCATCGACAAGTTCAGGATCGGCGATGGCGCGACAACGCCATCCACCATCAGATTGTCGGCGCGAATGTCGTAGCCGCCCGAGCCGGTCAGCCCCATTGACGGTCCCGCCATTCGCGCATCGGTGAAGGCTCACGCGATTGTTGGCGTAATTGAGCCGCGCGTCGAGATTGGAGAAGCCGATGCCGTCGCCGTTCAACATTTCGGCCAGTCCGGTGAGCGAGCCGGCGGAGGAGAGCAGCTGCGCCAGCGCCGGCATGCGCACGACCTGAAAATTGCGCAGCCGCACATTGATGCGCGCCGTCGTCGGCGGGCCTGGGCGCCAATCGCCATCGGCGGTGGCCATGCCGCCGACCACGTTGGGCGTGCCGGTCAGCGCCGCCACCGCAAAACCCGCATCGTCGGAGCGGAATACGATGTGCCCCAGCGGGTCGTCGTTGCGCGGCCCAAGCGCCAGCGTGAACATCTTGTCGCCCGGCGATTGGCCGCTCGCGATCAGCGTCGCCAGCGCCCCACGCCAGACCGCCAGATCGACGTGGGCGTTGGCGAGCGTCGACGCCGCCGCGCATTTTGAGATTGTCGACGACGACGCTCGCGCGCACCGGTTCCGGTCGCGCCGGCGCGACCGGGGTTTGCCCCGCCGCAGGCTGGGCGCTCGAGCCGTCCATGTTGGCGTCGCCATTCATGAACGGCGCTGCGTCAAACAGCGAGCCGCGCACCTCGAAATTCAAGCCGCCATTGGAGCCGCGCGCAGCGGTGACGCGCGCGTTGGAGCGGCCCTGAAGCACCAGCCGCGGCAGGTTCACATCCATGATCTGTCCGTCGCGCCGCAGACGCACGACGCCTTGGATCGTCGCGCCCGACCCGCGCCCATCGATATCATCGAGCACCAGGCCGCCATCGGCGCTGCGCCCAAGATTGACGCGCAACGATGCGGCTTGGCCCGCCGGCTTTGTCCAGAAATGCCATGGCGAGTCGATCGCGGCGTTGTTGAGATTGAGATCGAGCCGCGCCTGATCGATGTCGAAGCCGCGGCCCTGGCCCGAAATCGTGACGCCGACGCGGCCTTCCGCGTACTGCGCCACCGAATAGCCCAGCCGCACCAGATCGCGCGCGTCGAAGTCGCCCGAGATCTGATAGTTCGAGGACGACCGCCCCGGCGGCTGGTTCAGCCGCTCGGTCCACGCGATCTGCACGTTCGAGCCGCCGGCGCGGATCGGGCCGCTCACCACAATCGCGCGCTGATCGCCGCGCACGCTCAATTGCCCGTTGGCCAGCGGCACGCGCCGGCCCGCCATCACGCCGGCGAAGTTCTGCAGCCGCCCGTCGACGCTGAAGCGCCAATCGGAAAACGGCACGTCATGCTCCATCGGCCGCTGCAGCGTCAGATTGACCGAGCCGCGCCCGGTGACGCTGGCGGCGTCGACTGGAATGCGCTGCCGCAGGTCCAGCGGGCGCTGCATCAGCACTTCCATGATGTTGCGCGCATCGCCCTCGGCGTGGGCCTGGATGGTGACGAACTGTCCTTCGTGGGGGCTGAACTGGGCGACATCGATGCGTCCATTGCTCAGCGCCAGATTGTTGAGCCGCCCTTCCGGGATCAGCATGTGGAAGCTATTGGCGCCCAGCACCGCGCTCGCCCGCGCGCCGGTCACCGGCGACATGGTTTCGAGAAATTGCATTTCGCCGCCGCTGACATTGAATGTCACGTTGATGGCGTCGTTGCGCATCGGCCCGCCGGCGCTGTCGGCGGGGCGAATATCGATATGGGCGCGCGCATCCGTCACCGCGCCCGATCTTAGAGTGCGGTCGAGATAGCCATGCGTGCCGCTGGCCAACGTCATCGGCCACATCGCCACCACATCGCGCACGCTCAGCGCGCCGGCGATCGACGCATCGAGCGCCAGTCCCGGGTGCAGCGCGCCATCCGGCCCAGCTTCGCCCCAATAATAGCGCCCGGCGCCGTCGATCGCGCCTTGCGCCGTGCGCGCATGCAGACGGGTGAAATTGATCGACCGATCCGCCGACACGATCGCGCCCACGGCCTGGACGTCGGTGAAGTTGAGCGGGGCGCTGAAAGTGCCCGGCACGTCGAGCGACATCGACGGAAACGAGATGTTGAACGCAGCCGGCTCGTTTGGCGCCGCGCGCAGAATGCGCGACACCCCTTCGCAGCCGGGCTTCGCCGCGCACGCGCGTGCGCGAACCCGCCAGCTGCAGCTGATCGAGAATGAGTTGGTCGCTATGGATGTCGTAGCGGCCGTGGAGGCGCCCGCCGGCCAGGTTGAAAACGCCGCCGGCCATCTCGGCATTGCCGCGCCCGACGGTGACGTCGCCGTCAAAGCGATTGACGCCGGTGCGGCGATCGAGACCGACCAGCACGGTCGCCGTCATCGGCGCGTCGAGGCCGCCGAACGGCCCGAGCGCGGCCTGCGAGAAGAGCGCGCGCGGGCGCACGTTTTGCGCGCCAAACCGCACGGTGGCGGCTTGGAAACGGGTGTCGGTGGTGATGGTGAGGCTCGCCGGGGCCTGACCTTGCGCGCCCCTCAAGCCGCGCATTGGCCATCAGCGTCAACGCATTGCCGCGCCGGTCGAGCGCGAAATTCGCGGCGTCGGCGGTCCAGCGCGCGTCGTTGCTTTCTTCGACGATGGTCAGATGCGCGTTGCGCACGCCCACGCCCTTCAGACCGCCGGCGCTGCCCACCGGCGCGAAGGCGGTCTGCAAGCCATCGAGCAAACGCACGACGCTTTGCTCCAGCGTCTCGCCGGCGGGCGCCGGCGGCACGATGATGTCGGGCGGGTTGCCCGGCGGCCCAAACGCCACCCAGGTCGCCCCGGTCGCCTTGCGCGTCAGGGTGATCTCGCCGCCGTCGAATTCGGCCCGCACCACCGAAATGCGCCCGATCAGGAGCGGCAGCACGCCAAGCTCGATGCGCGCTTCGCGGGCGCGGGAAAGCACGTCGCCCGCGCCCGTCCTGGACGCTCACCCCGACCGCCCGCAATTCCAGCGACCCGCCCCGGCTCCAAGCCAGCTCGACGCCCTGAATGCCCACGGGCCGGCCGCTGCGGGCCCGGCTGAGTTCGGTCTGGATCTGCTGTTTGATGAAGCCGAGTTCGACCGGCCCTTGGCTCAGTCGCCACCACGCGACGCCAAGCCCGATCGCAAGAGCTGCGACCAGGCCAAGCAGGACCTCGACGGCAATGAGCGTCGAGCGGCGTATCATCCGCGTCTCTCCGCCGCCCCGCCGACGCAAACACTAGCGCCTCGGTTGGTTCTCGCGCAAAGCGAGACCGACGCGCTACGGAAATCCGCAGCGCGCCCAGCAGCCAAGCGGCTGCCGGCCCGGAGGCCTGCAATGGCGAAAGCGCTCAAACCTGGCGACCCCGCACCCCCATTTGATCTTCCGACGGCCGGGGGCGGACGCGTCAGCTTGGCCGGCCTTAGGGGCAAGCGCGTCGTGCTCTATTTTTACCCAAAGGACGACACACCCGGTTGTACCCGAGAAGCACTAAGCTTCACTGAAAAGGCGAAACAGTTCGCAACTGCGAAGACGACCGTAATCGGGGTCTCCCGCGACAGCGTCGCCAAGCACGATAAATTCGTGGCCAAACATGGGCTCAACGTTGAATTAGCTTCGGACGAAGATGGCGAAGTCTGCGAGGCCTACGGCGTCTGGGTCGAAAAGAGCCTCTACGGGCGCACCTATATGGGCGTCGAAAGGGCCACCTTCCTGATCGATCCGCGGGGCCGCATCGCCCACGTCTGGCGCAAAGTGAAAGTGCCAGAACATGTGGAGGACGTGCTCGAAAAGGTTAAAGCGCTCGGTGGAAAATAGGCCGAATTTACTGATTGGTAGGCGGATTTGGCGTGAAATTCGCTAGTCACCATTAAGAAAGCTGAAATTCCTGTAAACGGCGGCTTAGGGCTGTTGCAATTCGAAACCGTTTCAGGTTCTAGTCGGCATTGGCGGGGCTAACGAGAATTTGTTGTTTAGGTTAGCGGGCGGTGGCGGACCATGAGCCAGTTCGGATCGCGGGCACGAGCGTTCTTTGATCGCGCGTTTCCGGAGCGTCAGATTTATCATCGGAGCGGCGGCACGGTCCGCTACGTCTCCCTCTCTCCCGGCAAACAGGCCCTCCTGGCGCTGAGCGCCGTCGGCCTCGCGGGCTGGTGCGTTTACGCGACCGCCAACACCGTTCTAGCCGGCAGCCAGGTCACCGCCTCCAACAACGAAATCGAACGCGAGCGCGCCAAGTACGATCGCTGGCTGAACGAAAGCCGCGCCCAGGCCGCCGCCTCGCAAGCGCTTCTGCAAGAGCGCACCCGCCAGTTCGACCGCGCCACCGCCGATTTCGAAAACCGCCACGAAGTCCTGCGCTCGCTGCTCGAATACGCCGGCGGCTCGAGCCTGCAGCTCGCCGCGGCGCGTCCGATCGAGCGTGACGGCGCGCGCATCATCATGGCCGCGTCGATCGACGAAGCCGAGCCGCGCGAAAGCCGCGCTGTCGCCTCCGAGCCCTATCATGTGACCGCCGTCGGCTTCCGCGCCCGCACCGAGCGTCTCGACGCCGACCAAGAGCAAACGCTCAACCAACTCGAAGACCAAGTCGAGCAGCGCACCGAACAAGAGCGTGGCGTTCTTCGTCTCACCGGCATGCCGATGTCGGCGCTCACCGGCCCGAGCTCGGAAACCGAAGCCGCCGGCGGCCCGCTGGTCCCGCAGGACTTCGTCGCTTATCTCCGCGACAGCGGCTTAAACCCCGCCTTCGCCAATCGCGTCGCGCAAGTCGCCGCGCGCATCAGCGAAAGCCGCCGCCTCGACGGCATCATGGCCTCGACGCCGCTGGCCGCGCCCGTCGCCGTCGATTATCGCGAAACCTCGGGCTTTGGCGGCCGCGTCGACCCGTTCACGGGCCGCACCGCTTATCACTCTGGTCTCGACATGGCCGCCTTCGAGCGCGCGCCTGTCGTCGCCACCTCGCCGGGCACGGTCGTGTTCGCGGGCACCCGCAACGGCTACGGCTTCTGCGTCGAGATCGACCACGGCCACGGCTTCAAGACGCGTTATGCGCACTTGCGCGACATTCAGGTGCAGCCCGGCGAGCACGTCGCCATCGGTCAGCGCATCGGATCCATGGGTTCAACGGGGCGGAGCACAGCAACACACCTCCACTACGAGGTCTGGTTCCGCGGCAGGGCGGTTGATCCTGTCAACTTCTTAAGGGCAGGACGGCATGTTCACGAACAAGGGTAGACCTCAGACAGAGACAACAACGATGCCCACACTTCCCGATCCAACTGACACAACGCAGAACGACGACGGGCCGCTCCGGCATCGCGTCGATCATCGCTAATGGCGTGAAGATCACCGGCACGATCGAAGCCGACGGCGCCGAGCTGCAAGTCGACGGCGAAATCGAAGGCAATGTCCGCGGCGGCTCGCTGACCGTCGGCGACACCGGCATGGTCAAAGGCGACGTCGTCTCTGAAAGCGTCACCGTTCATGGCCGCGTCGAAGGTTCGATCCGCGCCCGCAAAGTCGTGCTGGCGCGCAACGCGCACGTTCTCGGCGACATCGTCCACCAATCGCTCTCGGTTGAAATGGGCGCGGTGTTCGAAGGCCAGTGCCGCTACCTGCAAGACCCGCTGTCGCAATCAGGCCCGGGCGCGCCGGCGCAGCCGCAAGTCGTTGCCGAGCGCGCCGCGCCCCGCCAACACGTTTGGCGGCGAGCTCGGTGTTCGGCGATCCCGACGGCGACCGCATGGTGTCGGGCGTCATCGTCGGCGGTTCGAACTGATCCAAGGCGTTTTTCGCATTCTCGAAGGCCCGGCTTCGCCCGGGCCTTTTTGTTAGGCCCCTGTCCAGCCTTTAGCCCGCGCCGGCTAACGTTTGTTGGCCTCGATCCAAGCCGCAAACGCATCCACAAACGAGGCGCAATAGCTTTTTGACGTCCGTATTGGCGATCCCGCCCTGCTCATTGAGCAGCTTGGCGACGCCGTCCGATATAGATTTCCGGCTGCTGCAACGTCGGCATGTCCAGAAACACCAGCGACTGGCGCAAATGATGTTGGCGCCGAACGCGCCCAAGCGCACCATTGCGTGACGCTCACCACCGCGGCCGGCTTTGCTGAAATACGCTCTTGCCTCCGGCCGCGAACCGACATCGATCGCGTTCTTCAACACTCCCGGCACCGAGCGATTGTATTCCGGCGTCGCAAACAGCACCGCTTCGGCGCCGGCGCATCTCATCGCGAAATTTCACCCATTGCGCCGGCGGGGCCTCGGTTTCGAGATCCTGCATTATAGAGCGGCAGCGCGCCGATCTCGATAAAGCGAAACGCCAATTCGGTCCCCGCCCATGGCGGCGATCGCTTTGGCGATTTTCCGCGTGAAGCTTTCCTTGCGCAGGCTGCCGACCAAAATCGCGACGTCCAGGCGCCATGGTTGTGCTCCTCGCGGCTCTTCAAGGAGACGATGCGCCGGCTTAGGCGGCGATCAAGCCCGCTCATTGCGCCGGCGGCGAAAGCTCCGGCGCGCGGACGTAGGTGATCGTCGTGTGCGCGCGCCATTGCCCATGATCCTGATCTCGGCGACCGCGACGTAGCGATCTGGCCCTCACGCCGCCAGGTCGAGCGCAAGGTTAGCGCGGCGCCATCCGCGCTCGACGAACTGGCCCGGCGGAAACATGATGCCATGCTCGTCAACACGTTCCGGTCCCGCGCATGACGCCGCCGTCGGAGGCGATAATAGTGAAGCTCAGCAGATGTGTCTGCGCATCGAGATAATAGATGTCTCGCCGCTATACGGGCCCTGCGCCATTATGCACGACATGGGTGTCGCGCACGTATTGGCCGCCCAGCATCGGCTGAAAACAGCGAATGTCGGTGACGCCGCTTTCGCTCTGAAACGTCCCGCGCCAGCAGCCCTCGTAAGAAATCCATCTGCGCCAATGGCCCATCGCCCGCCGCCGCCGAGCTCGCCCAGATCGCGCTCGCGGCGAGCGCCAGTGCAAGCGCGCGCATCAGCGCCAAGCCCCGAGGATCAAACCGATGAGCGTGAATTGCAGCGTCCGGTAGCCGCCATTGATCAAGAACAGCGACATCGGCTTGTGCTCGAAGAGATAAGTGCTGGCCAGCGACGTCGCCACCCAACAAAGGCCAGCTATAAAGCCGTAAAGCGCGCCTTGCGCGGCGTTGACATTGGGACCCAGAAATATCGCGAACGTGGCTGCAGCGATCAGTGCCAGCGCCAGGGTTGCGCCAAATATCAGGGTTTTATTGGCGCCTTTCACTTGCTCGGGCGTCACCCCGGCCGCCTTCATCCAAGCAGTTTCGAACACCAGCCCGTACCAAAGCCCGCCCAGCATGAACGAACTCAACGCCGCCGCAACCACCGCCAGCCAATTCACAGCCATCGCCAAACCTCCCTCACGCGCGAACCCGCGCGGCCTCTTCAAGAAATGCGAAATACGACGCAGCTGGTCCACGGCGCGATCGAAATATCCGACATCGCGATGCGTCCGCGACTGCATCACCCCGCCCTCCATCGTCGTCAGCACGAATTGCGCCAGCGCGCGGCGATCGAGCTCCGCCGGGCAAACGCGAGCCGGCCTCGTCGCAGGCATTGCTCGACCGCGCCCGTCCACGCGCTCGAAATTCGCCGCCAGCAATTGGCGCACCTGCGGATCGGGCTCATGCAGTTCAAGCGCCAGCGAACCGATCGGGCAGCCATAGCTGCAATCGCTTTCGACAATGGCCGACGCGATAATGCGCGAGCAGCGCGAAGATCTTTTCGATCGGATCCTCGACCCGCCCCAGGCCGGCTCCAGCAGCATCGGGACGATATTGTCTCGGAGCGTTTCAAGGACGCCGATGAGCACGTCCTGCTTGGATGGAAACACGTGATAGAGGCTGCCGGAATTGAGTTGCGTGCGGCTCAACAGGTCAGCGACAGAGGTCGAGTTATAGCCCTTCAGCCAAAACAGCTCAAGCGCGGCCATGATGATCTTCTCGCGGGGCGACTGAGCCTGCATCAGCGCGTTGTTTGAACGATCAATCAAGCGCCGTCAAGCGCGCTTCGCGAAGGCCGGACGCGGCCTTTTCAATAATTTGTTTTCACTAGACTCTCTGCGCCGGCGTCACGGCGGCGAATTCCGCCGGCGTCATCGCCAGCGAGCCCATGGGCAGCGCTTCGCCTTCGCCGGTCAGCACCGCCAAGTGCCGCTTGAAGAAGCGCCCCCTCGGCGTAGAACAGCGCCGTCGCCACCCCGCGATCGGTGTCGACGCGCCAGGCGTAAGCGCGCTTATTGGGGCCTTCGCGGCCAGACCGTGCGCATTTGCGTGAGGCCCAAGCCCGCGCAAACCGTTCATGCGCAAACCGGCCTGATCGCAAAGCGCGCGCACCGAGAGGTAGACCGGATCGGTGGTTTCTCTTTCCGACTGCAGCCGCGCGCTTCCTGCACACGGCTGTCGCGCAGCGGATTGGAGGCGATCAAGTATGCGATGCGCTGGCGGATTTCTTCATCGGGGGTCACGCGCACTTTGCGCAGGCTCTTCAGCCAGGTGCGCTGACGCGGGATCAGCGGCTCTTCCTGTTCAATCGCCGCAAACTTGCGATCGAGATCGCGGGTCGCCGCGGCGGTAGTCTTGAAACCCGCTTTTAGCGCCGCCTTGCGCGCCGCTTTCGGCTCGCTCGTCTCCAGCTGCACCGACAAATTGAACAGCGCCAGA
The DNA here is from genome assembly GCA_963847165.1 of uncultured Pseudomonadota bacterium. Classification (GTDB taxonomy): domain Bacteria; phylum Pseudomonadota; class Alphaproteobacteria; order Caulobacterales; family Aquidulcibacteraceae; genus Vitreimonas. The sequence goes on along the minus strand of CAWJYY010000014.1, from coordinate 46,816 downwards.
TGCGGATCGGCGAGCATGCTCTTCAAGCCGAAGGCGGTGCAACGCAGCGCCAATTCATCGTCGCCGCGATTGGCGAAGTATTGGACGTGGCCGCCGTCCTTCACTTGGTCGAGATAGTCGTTGACGTAGAAGATCCACGCCGCTTCCTGCGCGAATTCGCCCGGCAAATAGAAGGCCTGGTTCTGCATCGTGTCCGCGAAGGCGACCGCGGCGCGCACCATCGCGGCGGGATCGACCGCCTTGGCCGCGCTTTCCGGCACGACGATTTCATCGACCAGCACGCCCTGGAAGGTGTCCATGGCCGAGCCGCCGGCGCGCTTGCCGCGCTGATATTCCGCTAGCCAACCGCCCGATTGCTCGACGATCGCTGCCTCTGGAAGCCCCGTTTCCATCCCGCCCCGCCTACGCCCTAATCGATATCCTCGATGGCCTTGTCGGCCAGCCCCGCTCACCCGCGCCGCCAACGATGCTGCCATGAACCGATCGAGATCGCCATCCAGCACGCCTTGTGTGTCCGACGTTTCCACCCCGGTCCGCAAGTCCTTGACCATCTGATACGGCTGCAGGACGTAGGACCGGATCTGCCTTCCCCAACCGATCTCGGTCTTGGAATCCTCAAGCTTCTGGGCTTCGGCCTCGCGCCTCTGCAATTCCGCTTCGTAAAGCCGGGCGCGCAGCATGTCCCAGGCCGAGGCGCGGTTCTTGTGCTGGCGACCGCTCCGCTTGGCAGGCGACGACGATGCCGGTCGGAATGTGGGTCAGGCGCACCGCGCTATCGGTCTTGTTGACGTGCTGGCCGCCGGCGCCGGAGGAGCGATAGGTGTCGATGCGCACGTCCTTTTCATTGATCTCGATCTCGATGGTGTCGTCGATCTTCGGATAGACCCAAGCGCTGGCGAAGGATGTGTGCCGGCGGGCGTTGGAGTCGATAGGGCGAAATCCGCACCAGGCGATGCACGCCGCTTCGGTCTTCAACCAGCCATAGGCGTTCTCACCCTTGATCAGCAGCGTCGCCGACTTGATGCCGGCGGTGTCGCCGTCCTGATGCTCAAGCTCTTCGACTTGATAGCCGTGCGCGTTGGCCCAGCGCGCATACATGCGCAGCAGCATCGAGGCCCAGTCCTGGCTTTCGGTGCCGCCGGCCCCGGAATTGATCTCTATGTAGGCGTCATTGCCGTCGGCTTCGCCGGAAGAGCAGCGCCTCGAGTTCGGCTTTGCGCGGCGCGCTCTTGCACCTTCTTCAGCGTGTTGTGCGCTTCATCGACAAGCGCCTTGTCGCCCTCGGCCTCGGCCATCTGCGCGAGTTCAAGCGGTGTCGGCGACGTCGCGTTCCAAGGAGAGGATGGCGTTCACGCCGGCGTCGAGCTTATTGCGCTCGCGCATCAGCTTTTGGGCCTTCTCGGAATCGTTCCAGAAATCGGGGCGCTCGGAGAGCGCGTTCAGCTCATCGAGACGGACCTGGGCGCGATCCCAGTCAAAGACGCCTCCGCAGCAAAGCGACGGCGGAGGAGATTTGTTCGGCGAGGGCGGAAATTTCAGCGCGCATGGATGATCCGTGAAGTCGTTGGCGTCTAGATAGGCGCAAGCGCGCGCCGGTTAAAGCGCGCGCGTGGGGTCGATTGCCTGATTTGGCCAGCGCCTAATAGAGCCCGTTCAAGTCCTGCTGCTGATCCTGTTGCTGGTTCTGCTGGTGCTGTTGGGGCGGCGGCGTATTGGCGTTCTCCGGCGGCACGCCGGTGAAATTCGACAGAACCCGCGGATCGATCGGGTCGGTGCCCCCGAACACGAACGGCGAAGCGCTGGCGACATTATTCGTCGGCTCGCGTGCCCGGACGGAAGGCTTCCAGGATCGTCTGCGTCGTCGTCGGGCCCGGCAACAGGCCGGTCATATAATCGATGCGCACCAGCCTGACCCCGGCTGGAATGCGGAACGGCGTCGGCGACACGTTGGCCAGGGCCTGACGCATGAACGCCGCCGAAGATCGGCGCGGCGACATGGCCGCCGGTTTCGCCTTCGCCCATGTTGCGCGGGCGGTCGAAGCCGGTCCAGACGCCGACGACGAGGTCAGGCGAGAAGCCGATGAACCAGGCGTCCTTGAAATCGGACGTGGTGCCGGTCTTGCCGGCGAGGGGAATGCCCAGCGAGCCGACGGCGGTCGCCGCGGTGCCGCGCTCGACCACGCCCTGCGCCATCGAGACGACCTGATAAGCGGTCACCGGATCGAGCACCTGGCGGCGGTTGTCGGCCAAGACGGGCGGCGCTTGCCCATGCCATTCGGCGTTGCAATCGGGGCATTCGCGCTGGTCGCGACGGAAGATCGAATGGCCGGTGCGGTCTTGAATCCGGTCGATCATGATCGGCTGGATCCAATGGCCGCCATTGACGAACATGCCATAGCCCGTGGTCATGCGAAGCAGCGTCGTTTCACCGGCGCCGAGGGCCAGCGAAAAGACCGCTATTTGGCGCTGATCGAGCACGCCGAGGCGTTGGCCGTATTGCAGCACGCGATCGGGCCCGAGCTGATAGGCGACGCGCGCGGTCATGGCGTTGCGCGAAAGCTCGAGGCCGCGCCGAAGCGTGGTCGGCCCAAGCCAATCGTGTTCATAGTTTTCCGGCGACCATTGACTGCCGTCGCCGGCGTTGATCGAGAGCGGGCCGTCGTCGACGAGGGTCGCCGGGGTCAGTCCGTAATCGAGCGCGGCTGCGTAAACGATCGGCTTGAACGATGAACCGGGCTGGCGCTGCGCTTGCGTGGCGCGATTGAGGCCGCCGACTTCATTGAACGAATAGCCCCCAACCATGGCCAGCACCCGGCCGGTGTGGGGATCCATGGCGACCAGCGCGCCTTGCAGCTCGGGCACTTGCTTTAGCGTGTAGCGTCCGCTCGAGCCGCGCTCGGCGTAAATGATGGTGCCGCGACGAAGCGCGCGCTGGGTTTGGGTGCGCGACCATTGCGCCGCCCATTGCGCGTCGGCGTCGAGCAGACGCCGGCTCGCGCCGTTTTCATCGCTCACCGTAACGCCGCCTTGGGTGGCTGTGACCATGGCGCGCACCCAATCGGAAAGCTGGGGCGCGGGCGGCGAACGCCGCAATTGGCGCGCCAATGTCGCCGGACGGATCGCCGGCGCCGACGGGACCGCGCCAAGCGTGGCGGCGGTCATAGGCTTCAAGGCCGTCGCGCAGCGAACGCGCGGCGATCAGCTGCAATCGGGTGTCGATGGTGGAGCGGATGGAGAGGCCGCCATCATAAAGCGCTTGTTCGCCGTACTGGCCCTGCACCTGGCGGCGGATTTCTTCGACGAAATGCGAAGCCGCGACGTATTGATCGCCGGAGAGCCGGTCGTGGGTGACGAGGCGCTCGTTGTGGGCGGCTTGCTGTTGAGCCGCGGTGATGTAGCCGCGCTCGACCATGCGCCCGAGCACGTAGTCGCGCCGCTCCAGCGCCCGCGCCAATCCATGGGCGGTGTGGGGATCGTAATTCGCCGGTCCCTTCGGCAGCACGGCGAGGAAGGCGGCCTCGCCCGAGCGTCAGCTGATCGAGCGGCTTGTCGAAATAATTGAGCGACGCCGCGCCGACGCCGAAGGCGCGGTTACCGAGATAGATCTGGTTCAGATAGAGTTCGAGAATGCGATCCTTATCCATCGCGCGCTCGATGCGCTGGGCCAGCACCGCTTCGCGGACCTTGCGATAGATCGCGCACACGAAGCCGTCGCATCCTGAGGCGCGCCCGGTCAGCATGTTGCCGGCGACCTGCTGGGTGATGGTGGAGGCGCCTTGCATGCGCCGCCCGCGGAGCACGTTGCCGACATTGGTCAACATGGCGCGCGCAAGACCGGAATAATCGAGGCCCGAGTGCTCGAAGAAGTGCGCGTCTTCGGCCGAGACGAACGCGTTCTTCACATAGTCAGGAATTTGTTGGATCGGCACGAACACGCGCTGCTCGCGCGCAACTCGGCGACGAGCGCGCCGTCGCCGGCGTGCACGCGGCTGGTGATCGGCGGTTGGTAGTGCTGCAGGTCATTGAGGCTCGGCAGTCCTTGCAGCGCCACGACCACGAACACCGCAACCGCCAACCACCAAGGCGGCGGCGGCCGCGCCGAGGCCGATCAGGATCTTGCGCCACGGCCAGCCGCGACGCAGGCTCCTCGTCGCCGTAATAGTCCTCGTCGCGCGACCAGGACCGTTCGCGATAATCGTTGTCGTCGTCTTGCACTGTCTCGCGCCCCGCTTGCGCTGTGTTATAGAGGCCTCTAGGGCGGCCTCGCCCTCTAATAAGGCGCGATTAAGGCCGCCGCAGCATCTAAGAAGGTCTGTAAGATAGCGCAAGATTCGCGGCGGTTTTAGGCCCCGGCGTAAAGCCGCGGCGCTTCGAAATAGACTATCAACCGCATCGGCGATGGCGCCCGCCACGGCCTGCCGGCGCAGCGGATCGTTCAACCGGCGTTCATCGCCGCGATTGCTCAAGAAGCCCGGTCTCGATCAGCACCGCCGGAACATCCGGGCGCGAGCAGGACGAAAAAGCCGGCATTGCGGTGCGAGGACACCAAGAGCGGTGAAACCGGCCCAAGGCGGGCGATGACCAGTTCGGCGAACTGCGCCGAGCGGTTGGTGGTTTCGCGCTGGGCGAGATCGACGAGAATGTCCCCGACCACGCCGCGCCGCGGCGCGTCGCCGAGATCGACATCCCAATTTTGCGCATTCATCAAATTCTGGGCGCGGTTGGCGCCATGCTCGGAGAGCGTGTAGACGGTGGCCCCGCTGGCCTCGTGGTTGGGGCTGGAATCGGCGTGCAGCGAGATGAAAAGATCGGCGTTTTGGGCCCGCGCGAAGGCCACGCGCCCCTCCAGCGGGATGAAGGTGTCGTCCTCGCGCGTCATCGCCACCCGATAGCCGCGCGCCTCCAGCGCCGCCCGCAGGCGCACGCCGGTGTCGAGCACGACGTCCTTCTCCTGGACCCCGGAGACGCCGATCGTGCCGGGGTCGCGTCCGCCATGGCCGGGGTCGACGACAATGGTGCGGCGCGCCTTGGCGCGAACGTTCTGCCCCCGCCTCGATCTTCAATGGCTCGGCCGGCCGGAACGCCACCGGGGTGAGCGAGGGCTTCGCCGAACCCAGACCGAACGCCAAATGCGGGGCGCGCGCGCTGCCGAGCTCCTGGCGAATGAGGCTGAGCGGGGCGGCCAGGTCCAGAACCAGGCGGCAAGCGCCATCCGGGCGCGGCGCGAAGCGGTAGCCGCGGACGATGCCTTGGCCCGCGCCCCGCCCTTGCGAAACTTGGCCGTGGGGCCCCGCTCCCATCGCCCATTGCGCGTCGGCGATGTCGATCACAAATCGATCGGGATTGGATAGGAAAAATGTCCTAGCGGTGGCTTGCCGGTCCAGGTCGAGGCGAACCGAGGCGGATTGATCGTCCGCGCGCAGGCGAACCGCGCGGATCGCCGCCGGCGCATCGGCCCAGGCGCGCCCGCTCAGCGCGACGCCGCCAAGGGCGGTCGCGCCGAACAGCGCAAAGGTTCGGCGTGAGACCTTCATGAAGGCGCGAAATTAGCCAATGGCGCTTGCTATCCAGTTGAAAATAAAGGTGAACGGCCGGTAATTGCAGTTGCCAAAAGCTTATCGAGCGGCCGTTCGCAACGCTTTCTTTCCGAATTCAAATCATGCATGGTGCCGTTACGCCGCGAGCGCCACGAGGGACCATCCCGAGAGCGCCCGGCGCGCTCCCGCTCAGCGGATCGGCTGGACTTCAAGCGCCTTCGCCGCGCTACGTCCGCCTCAGACCGCAGGCTCGGAGAGCAACTGGAGTACTGCATGACTTTCGCTGCGTTTGACCTCAAAGCCGGCCGCCTCGGCGCCGCGCGCGCGGTCACGCACGCGGGTCAAACTTCTTTTCACATGACTTTGCGTCGCTTCGCCGCCCCTCGCCTGCCTGAGCGGGCCTGCGCGCGCGACGCCAACGGAGCCCATTTTAATGGCCAAGAAAATGCTGATCGACGCCGCCCACCCGGAGGAAACCCGGGTGGCGGTGCTCGACGGAAACCGCGTTGAAGATTTCGATTTCGAGGTCGCGAGCAAGAAACAGCTCAGAGGCAATATCTATCTCGCCAAGGTGACGCGCGTTGAGCCGTCGCTGCAGGCGGCCTTTGTGGAGTACGGCGGCAACCGCCACGGCTTCCTCGCCTTCACCGAAATCCATCCCGACTATTACGCGATCCCGCATGCGGATCAGCAATCCATCAAAGCCGAACTCGCCGAGGCGCGAAGCCGAAGCCGAAGAAGGCCGAAGAGGATGACGACGCGCTCGATGAGCGCCGCCGCCGCATCCTGACGCGCCGCTACAAGATCCAGGAAGTGATCCGCCGCCGGCAGATCATGCTGGTGCAGGTGGTGAAGGAAGAGCGCGGCAACAAAGGCGCGGCGCTCACCACCTATCTGTCGCTGGCCGGCCGCTATTGCGTGCTGATGCCGAACACCGGACGCGGCGGCGGCATCTCACGCAAGATCACGCAAGCGACCGACCGCAAGCGCCTGAAGAAGATCGCCCAGGATTTGGAAGTGCCGCAAGGCCAGGGTCTGATCATCCGCACCGCCGGCGCCAAGCGCACCAAGACCGAGATCAAGCGCGACTACGAATACCTCTCACGCGCCTGGGAGACCATCCGCGACGAAACCATGAACTCGATCGCGCCGGCGCTGATCTACGAGGAAAGCTCGCTGGTCAAGCGCGCGATCCGCGATCTCTACGACAAAGATGTCGATGAAATTCATGTCGAAGGCGAAGACGCCTACAAGGAAGCCAAAGACTTCGTTCGCATGCTGATGCCTTCGCCACGCCAAGCGGGTGCATCTGTGGAAGGACGCGACGCCGATCTTCGCCAAGAACGGCGTCGAGCGGCAGCTCGATTCGATCTATTCGCCGATCGTGACGCTGAAGAGCGGCGGCTATATCGTCATCAACCAGGCCGAAGCGCTGGTCGCCATCGACGTGAACTCCGGCCGCGCCACGCGCGAGCGCAATATCGAGCAAACCGCGCTGAAGACCAATTTGGAGGCGGCCGACGAAGCCGCGCGCCAGATGCGCCTGCGCGATTTGGCCGGCCTCATCGTGATCGATTTCATCGACATGGAGGAGCCCAAGAACGACCGCGCGGTCGAAAAGCGGATGAAGGACAATCTCCGCTTCGATCGCGCCCGCGTGCAGATGGGCAAGATCAGCGGCTTTGGACTTCTGGAATTGTCGCGCCAACGGCGCCGGACCGGCGTGCTGGAGGGCACAAGCCACGTCTGCCCGCATTGCCAGGGCGCGGGTCGCGTGCGCTCGGTGGAATCGGCGGCTTTGGCTTTGCTGCGCGCCCTCGACGAAACCGCCGCCAAGAACCGCAATCGCCTGATCGAAGCGCGCGCGCCCACCGAGGTGGCGCTCTATCTGCTTAATGAAAAACGCGAGGCGCTGGCCACGCTTGAAGGCAACCGCAAAGTGCGCCTGCGGGTGACCGGCTCCTCGCAACTGACGCCGCCGGATTTCGAACTCAATGTCGCAGCAGCGGAGTTCGAGGAAGAGCGCGAGGCTGAAGCCGAAACGCCAGTGGCGGCGCGAGCGCGCGAAATCGAAGCCCTCGAAGAGGAGACCCTCGAGGTCGATGACGAGGACGCCGAGGAAGAGGAGGAAGAAGCCGAAGCGGCGCCCCAGAGCGGCGACGCCGAAGGCGAAGGCGCGCGCCGCCGCAGGCGCCGCGGCCGCAGAGGCGGACGCCGGCGGCGCGACGAGGAAGGCGGCGAAGCCGGCGAAGCGCGCGAGGAAACCCCACAACCGGCGATGGCCGCCAATGGCGACGATCGCGGCCGCCGCCGCAGGCGCCGCGGCCGCGGGCGCGCCAAGCGCGTGTACGAAGTCGATGGCGGGGAGTGGCTGGACTTCGTCGGTTCGGACCTGAAGTCGCTGACGCCGCGTCCCGCCCATCCGCCTCGCGCCCGCGAGCGCGAAGTCGACGTCGAGCCGTCCTCGCCCAGCGCCGAGATCACCCAACCCCTGGCCATGGTCGAGACCCCGGCGCCGGCGCCCGCGCCCGCGCCGGTCTATGCGATGGCGGAAGCGGAAGAGGCGATTGTCGCTGCAAGCCCCCCGCTCGAGCCGCAGCCCGATTACGAGCCGGACCAGGAGCGGCGCGACAAATTCCTTTCGCGCTTCTCGCGCTGGGCGAAGAAAAGCGGCTGAGCAGCCGGCCGTCTGCGGCGGCCTTGTTGCCGCCGCAAAACCGGGCTTGAACCCGCGATGGCCCCATGACCTTGGAAGGCGAAGGAGCGCGTATGACCGCAATCCGGATTTCGAAAGTGGGCGCCCCGCTCGTGGGGGCGGCCGCCGCGATCGCAGCGTTCATGGCTGCGCCGTCAACGGCTTCCGCGCAAACCATCATCCGCGACGCCGAAATCGAAGACACGCTGCGCGTCTACGAGACGCCGGTGCTGCATGCGGCCAACATCCGCGCCGAGGATGTGCGCTTCTATATCGTGCAGGACCCCTCGATTAACGCCTTCGTCAATGGCGGCCAGAATATCTTCGTGCACACCGGCCTGATCATGGCGGCGCGGACGCCGAACGAAATCATCGCGGTGATGGCGCACGAAACCGGCCACATCGCCGGGGGCCATCTGTCGCGCGCGGCGCGCGCGCAGGCCAACGCCATGCCCCCGGCGCTGATCTCGATCGGGCTTGGCATCCTGGCGCTTGCTTCGGGCCAGCCGGGCGCGGGCGCCGCCCTCATTAGCGGCGCGCCGGCGTTCGCGATGGGCAGCTATGTGCGCTTCACGCAGGTCGAAGAATCCTCCGCCGACCAAGCCGGCATGACCTTCCTCGAAGAGAGCGGCCAATCCGGCCGTGGGCTCATCACTTTCTTCGATCGCGAATTGCGTCCGTACGAATTCCTGACCCGCCGCGCGCCACCCTACATGATGACGCACCCCTACACATCCGATCGGGTTGAAGCGCTTCGCCGCCGCGTCGAATCGGGCGCCCACCGCGACGCCGTCGACACGGCCGACAATATTCGCCGCTTCCAGTTCATGCAGGCCAAGCTCGTCGGGTTCATTCAGACGCAAGGCCAGACGCTGGCGCGCTATCCGCAGAGCGATCATTCGCAGCCAGCGCGCTATGCCCGCGCCATCGCTTATTATCGCGCCTCCGATCTTGGCGACGCGCGCACCGAACTGGACAGCCTGATCGCCGAGGATCCCCATAACCCCTACTTCCAAGAATTGATGGGCCAGATCCTGTTCGAGAACGCCCGCGCCGCTGAGGCTGTGCCCTATTATCGCCGGGCGGTGGAATACGATCCGGGCCAGCCGCTGCTGCAGGTGGGTCTCGCACGCGCCATCGACGCCGCCCATGGCCGGGCGGGCACCGACGAGGCGTTGGGGCTTCTCCAACAGGCCGTCGCGCGCGAGCCGGACAACGGCTATGCGTGGCGCGAAATGGCGCAAGCGCGCGACATGCGCGGCGAGGAAGGCTTGGCCAATCTCGCTTCGGCCGAAGAGGCCTTCTCGATCGGCGATTACGGGCTTGCCGGCAATTTCGCCGAGCGCGCGCGACGGGTGCTGCCGCACAACATTCCCGCCTACCAGCGCGCCACCGATATTGTGACGTTTGCGACCGACCGCTTAGAGCAGCAAGCGCGCCAACACGGCGGCGGCCAAGGTGGGTGAGCCGCCCACGCGGGGCTTGCTTGACTGGGCCTTGCTTGACGGGGAAAATGCGGTCATGCCCGCGCTTGGTCCCACGTGATAAAGTTTGAACTCCATGACGCGGTTTGCGCTCGCCATCCTGCTCTTGTGCTTTGCCTGGGCGTCCGCGCCGGCGTCGGCGCAACAAAGCTTCAACGCCCAGCAACAGGCCGAAATCCGCGCCATGGTGCGCGCATATTTGGTCAATAACCCAGACGTCTTGCGCGAGGCGTTGAACGCCTTGCAGGCGCGCGTCGACGCCGAGCGCCGGCACAAGGCTGAAAGCCGATTCTCGCGATTTCTCCATCGGCGCGCGCGACGCCCCGATCACCATCGTCGAATTCTTCGACTATCGCTGCCCCTATTGCATGGCCGCGCTGCCATGGGTGCAGGACACGCATCCGCACGCGCCGCGACGTCCGCTTCGTGTTCAAGGAAATGCCGCTGTCCATCCACGGCCAACCGGCGCTTGAATTGACACGCGCCTCGATCGCGGCGATGCCGCAAGGACGTTATTGGCAATTCCATCAGGCGCTGATGAGCTATCGCGGCGAGCTGACCTCCGCGCGCATCGATCAGCTGGCGCGCCAATCCGGCATCGATGTGGCGCGCATGCGCCGGGCGATGAACGACGAAGCGATCACCCGGCTCATCAATGAGAACGAAGGCTTGGCGGCCGATCTCGGCGCCACCGGCACTCCCGCCTTCCTGATCAACGGCCGTCTGGTTTCGGGCTTCGACCCGGACGGCTTGGAGCAGCGCATGCGCGAGGCGGCGCTGGAGGCGCGGACAAGGCGCGCCGCGAACGGACGCTAGAGCGGCGTTGTTTGCGCCGAAACCGATCGTTGCGAGCTAAATCAGCCCGCCCAGCGGCGAGCTTGGATCGGCGTATTTCTTCTTGGCCATGCGCCCGGCCAGATAAGCTTCTCGTCCGGCGATGACGGCGTGCTTCATGGCGCGGGCCATGCGGATGGGATCCTTGGCCTCGGCGATGGCGGTGTTCATCAGCACGCCGTCGACGCCCAGCTCCATGGCCACGGTGGCGTCACTGGCGGTGCCGACGCCGGCGTCGACGATCACGGGCACGCGCGCTTGTTCGGCGATGAGGCGGATGTTGACCGGGTTCTGCACGCCGAGGCCCGAGCCGATCAGCGATCCCAGCGGCATGATCGCCACGCAGCCGGCGTCCTCGAGCTTACGCGCATAGACCGGATCGTCGCTGCAATAGACCATCACTTCGAAGCCTTCGGCGACCAGCATCTTTGGCGGCGCGCGAGCGTCTCTTCCATGTCGGGATAGAGCGTCTTCTGGTCGGCCAGCACTTCAAGCTTCACCAGCTTCCAATCGCCGGCCTCGCGCGCCAGCCGGAGCGTGCGCAACGCTTCTTCGGCGGTGAAGCAGCCGGCGGTGTTGGGCAGGAACGTCACTTTCTTTGGATCGATGTGATCGGTGAGGCGCTCCTTGCTCGGATCGGAAAGATTCACGCGGCGCACCGCCACGGTGACGATCTCGGCGCCGCTGGCTTCGAGCGCGGCTGCGTTCTCGGCGTAGGACTTGTACTTGCCGGTGCCGATGATGAGACGGGAGCCGTAGCTCGCGCCGGCGATGATGAGTGGTCGCTCTTTTCAGACATGCGCGCCTCGCATCACCCGCCCCCGACGAATTGCACGATCTCCAGCCGGTCGCCGTCCTGCAGGGCGATCTCAGCGCCATTGCGAGCGCGGCGCGATTTCGCGGTTGCGCTCCACAGCCACCCGGCCGGTTTCGATCCCCAGCGAGGCGAGAAGCTCGGCGAGGGTCGCGGAATCGGGCGCTTCGCGAACTTCTCCATTGACCGTGAGGCGCATCGGCTTTCCTATCCGCGCCGACTTAAGCCCCCCCGGGCGGACGATCAACCTGAGCCCCCATCCACCCGCGCCAGAGGACGATGCCGGACGCAAAACCCATCTACGTGCTGAACGGCCCCAATCTCAATCTGCTGGGAATGCGCGAACCCGAAATCTACGGCCGCGCCACTTTAGCGGACATCGAGAAGGCCTGTATCGAGCGCGCGGCTCAGTTCGGGCGCACCATCGTTTTCCGACAGTCGAACGTCGAAGGCGAACTGGTGAACTGGCTGCAAGAGGCGCGCGACAAAGCGGCGGCTGTCATTTTAAACGCCGGCGCCTATACGCACACCTCGGTCGCGCTCCTACGACGCGATCAAGGCCATCACTATTCCGGTGATCGAAACCCACCTCTCCAACCCCGCGGCGCGCGAGGACTTCCGCCACGTCTCATTAGTCGGGCAAGCCGCAAAGGGCGTCATCGCCGGTTTCGGCGCGACCTCCTATCTCCTGGCGATCGAAGCGGCGGCGCTTCTCGCCCAACAACAAGGTCAGAGCGCGTGAGCAGAAAACCAACCAGGGCGCAGCAGAAGAAGACACCGGCGATCGATGCGCAGCTGGTGCGCGAACTGGCCGCCGTGCTGGCGGAGACGGGGCTGACCGAAATCGAGATCGAGCGCGGCGAGTTGCGGCTGCGCCTGGCGCGCACAGCTTATGTGTCGCCAGTGGCGGCGCCGGCGATGCAGACGCATGTGATCGCCTCAGCGCCAGTCCCGGCCGCGCAAGCAGCGCCCGCGCTTTCAGCGCCGGCGCCGGCGCCGGCCAGTCCAGCCGACCATCCCGGCGCCGTGCCCTCGCCGATGGTGGGCACCGCCTATCTCGCCGCAGAGCCCGGCGCTTCGCCGTTCATCAAGGTCGGCGACAGCGTCAATGCCGGCCAGACGCTGATGGTGGTTGAGGCGATGAAAACCTTCAACCCGATCCCGGCGCCGCGCACCGGCAAGATCACCGCGATTTTGGTCGCCGACGGCCAGCCGGTCGAATTCGGCGAACCGCTCGTGATCCTCGAGTAGGCGATGTTCGAGAAAATCCTCATCGCCAATCGCGGCGAGATCGCGCTCCGCATCCATCGCGCCTGCAAGGAGATGGGCATCTCCACCGTGGCGGTGCATTCCACCGCCGACAGCGAAGCGATGCACGTGCGATTAGCCGACGAAAGCGTCTGCATCGGCCCGCCGCCGGCGCAGCGTTCCTACCTGCACATTCCAGCCATCATCGCCGCCGCCGAAATCACCGGCGCGCAGGCGATCCATCCCGGTTACGGGTTTCTTTCGGAGAACGCCAAGTTCGCCGAGATCGTCACCGAGCACGGCATGACCTTCATCGGCCCCACCGCCGAACACATCCGCCTGATGGGCGACAAGATCGCGGCCAAGCAAGCGGCGATCGACACCGGCATGCCGGTGGTGCCTGGCTCGGAAGGCGGCCTGCCAACCGAGGAGGAAGCCCGCAAGGTGGCCAAGAAGATCGGCTATCCGGTGCTGATCAAAGCCGCCGCAGGCGGCGGCGGGCGCGGCATGAAGGTCGCGCGCGAGAGCGATGAATTGGCCGAGGCGTTCGGCACCGCGCGCGCTGAAGCGAAAGCCGCGTTCGGCAATGATGAAGTCTACATGGAGAAGTATCTGACGCATCCGCGTCACATCGAAATCCAGATCGTCGCCGACAGCCACGGCAACGTCATTCATCTGGGCGAACGCGATTGCTCGTTGCAGCGCCGTCACCAGAAAGTGCTCGAAGAAGCGCCCTCGCCCGCGCTCAACGCCGAAGACCGCGCCCGCATCGGCCGCATCACCGCGGAAGCGATCCAGAAGCTCGGCTATCTGGGCGTCGGCACCGTCGAATATCTGTTATGAGGACGGCGAGTTCTATTTCATCGAAATGAACACGCGCCTGCAGGTCGAGCATCCGGTCACCGAAATGATCACCGGCATTGATCTGGTGCGCGAACAGATCCGCATCGCCGACGGCGCCGAGCTTTCGGTGAACAGGAAGACGTGAAATTCAACGGCCACGCCATCGAATGCCGCGTCAACGCCGAAAACCCGAAGACCTTCCGTCCCTCGCCGGGCAAGATCACCGGCTATCACCCGCCGGGCGGCCTCGGCGTGCGTTTGGATAGCGCCATCTATGCCGGCTACGCCATCCCGCCGAATTACGACTCGCTTATCGGCAAGCTCATCGTGCATGGCCGCGACCGCAGCGAGTGCTTGCTGCGCTTGAGGCGGGCTTTGGACGAGATGGTCATCACCGGGGTGGAGACGACGATCCCGCTTTTCCGCGAACTGGTCGAAGAGCCCGACGTCATCAATGGCGACTATTCGATCCATTGGCTTGAGAAGCATCTGAAGGCGCAGGCGGAAGCCGCAAGCGAGTGACCCCCTCGTCAGCTTTTTCTTAACCTCGCCGGCAAACCCCTTTCTAACACGGATGCGGTAAAAGCGGCCGCTTGGGTTTGCCCTTGGGGGGTCGATCGTGTCGCACCAGACCGTCTTTCGTTGTTGCGCGCTCGCGGCGTTGGTCGCGATGGCGGCCGCTTGCGCGTCGTACACTGGCGCGCCCGAGCCCATTCCAGCCGACCAGGTCCTGGCGCCAAGCGCTGATCAAATCGCGCCGAACCGCGCCGAGCTTCGCCTCGCCGGCGGCGACGATCAGCTGCGCGGCTTTCTCCGCGACGAATAAGCCTTGCCACTCCGCGAAGCGGAGATGAAAACGTCGCCATGGCAGATGCGGCGACGCCGTACGTGGATCTTGGCGACGTGGGCTTGCGTCTCGCGGCGGCGGTGGTCACCGGCCTGGTGATCGGACTTGACCGCGAATGGCGCGGCAAGACCGTGGGGGTGCGCACTTTGGCCCTGGTGGCGCTCGGTTCGGCGCTGGTTTGCCTGGCGACGGTTCACCTAGCGGTGCTTGAAAATCGACCAGATGCGGTCAGCCGCGTGATCCAGGGCGTCATTCAAGGGGTGATGACCGGCATTGGTTTCTTGGGCGCCGGCGCCATTCTTAAAGGTCCCAATCAGCGCCAGGCGCATGGTCTGACCACCGCCGCCACTGTTTGGGTGACGGCGGCGCTGGGCATCGCCTGCGCGCTTGCGACCTGGTCGATCGTTCTCATCGGCGTGGGCTTAACGTTGATCGTGCTGATTGTGCTCCATCCCATCGACATCTGGTTCGACAATAAGCGGGCGCGCCAAAGCGAGCCTTCGGCATGATCGCGCTTGCGCCAAACCGCTCGTGCGAGGGCTGCACGCTCTGCTGCAAGTTAATGGCGATCAAGGAACTGAATAAACCGCGGCTGGCCGAATGCAGTCATTGCGACGTGGGCGTCGGCTGCAAGATCTACGAGAACCGCCCCCATGAATGCGGCGAATTTTATTGCAGCTACCGGCTCGACGCCAATCTGGGAGAAGAATGGCGCCCCTCGATTTGCAAGATTGTGATCTCGTACGACCCGGCCGCGCATCGCATCAACGTCTGCGTCGATCCCTCCATCGGCGCAAACTGGCGCGAACCGCCCTTTTATGAACGCATCAAGGCGATGGCTCTCGATATTCTCAACCGTCGCGGTCACCTGATCGTATGGGAAGGCGCAAACGGCATCGGCATCCTGCCCCACGCCGACGTCTTTCTTGGCCCACCCCAGCCCAATCAAGTCATCGTCGCGGGACGCACGATGACCGAGCAGGGCGCCGAGTTCATGATCATGGTCATGGATCGCAACGATCCCCGCATCGCGCCCGCTTAGCCCGATTTGAAGCCGATCTTGGCGTGGGTCCCGTCGCAGAAGGGCTTGTTCTGCGAATGGCCGCAGCGGCAGAAGCGCGCCGCATTCATGCGCGCAACGACGCGACCGCCGCCGGAGATGACCTCCATATGGCCGCGCACCATGAGCGGGCCGTCCGTCAGCGGCGCGATGTCGATGGGACCGTCGCGGATCGTCGAGCATTGCGGTGTTCTCGCCCGTGGGCGGCTCGCCTGAAGCTTCGAAGTGAATGTCATGGTGAGAGCCGTCGCAATAGGGCTTGTTCTTGGACGCGCCGCAGCGGCAGAGCGTGGCGCGGTAGCCGATCGGCTCGCCGTCGATGCGCAAATCGCCGCGAAATGCGTTGGGCCCGTCCTCGAGCGTGCGGATGAGATTGACCGGCGGCGGCTGTTCTTGGGCGCGCCGTCCTTGCGCTTGTATTGGATGGCGCCGGAGGGGCAATTGCGCGCGACGGCGGCGAGCTCTTCGACCTCCATGTCGTCGGGGTGGAGCCACGGCGCCCTCGACATTGGCCAAGAACACCTGCGGCGCCTGGGTCACGCAGATAGCGCGAATGGATGCAGAGCTTGGCGTTGAAGTTGATGTCGATGGCTTTGCCTTCGACATGCTCGACGCCGTCGCGCGATCGCTGCTCGCGGCAGCGGTCGGCGCTGAAGCGAGTTCGCGCGCGTGCGCGGAACGCCAGGCTCATCGCGTCATCGCTTCGAATCTTGCGCGCGCGCGCGGCGAGCGCCTTGAGAAGGCCCGCGGCGCGCGCGAGGCGCTGATCGCTTTGGTCGAGCTTGGCCGCGCCTCCGCCAATTCCGCCATCCGCTCCACGAAGAAACGGCGCGCAGCTCGCGCCGCGCGGCAGCGGCGCGGCGTCGCGCAGCGCGGTGAAGGAGACGCCGGCGTTGCAGCTGCGGATTGTCCTTGCCGGCCGGGCGGCGCGCGGCGCTTTCGCCCAGCATGGCCAGCGCCTTCATCAGATCGATGCCGAGATCGACGGCGAGCGATTTCTCCGCGCTCGGGCTGGGCACGCCGTAAGCGTAGCCGATGAGACGCAGCATCAGCTGATAGCAGGCATTGGCGATGTCGACGATGGCGCTGGCGTCCGGGTCGTCGATCCAAACGCGCCCTTCCGGATTTGGCGGACGGCGCAGCACCGGATTGTGCGCAGCTGGATGCGCGGGCGCGAAGTTCGGGTTCTTGCTTCGCAGCGCCGTGATACTCGGCGCGGATGGCCGCGAACTTGTTGAAGTGCGATTCCGGCTGATCCTCGCGCGCGCCTTCGCCCTGGGTGACGATCGCCTGACAGGCGTCGACCGCGGTTTTCGAGCACAGCACCGGCTTGGCGCCGCCAAGATCGATTTCGTTGCGGTGAAAGCTGCAGCGCCGGGATCGCCGCAGAACAATTGCTTTTCGCCGAGCTTGTCGGCCATGATCTTGAGGCCCGTTCCAGCACTTCGTAGAATTCGCCGACTGTCTCGTAGTCGATCCCCATCGGCGTCAGTTTCGGCGACAGCGCCGAACGCTTGAACGCGCGCATCGGCTCGAAGCCCTCGCCCTCGGGTTCGTCCGAGCCCTTCGGCCGCTCCAGATGCACGAAGTGCTGCAGCACGTCCTGGTTGAACGGCGCGAGCTTCACGGTGATGCCGGCCGGCAGATAAGCCGGAGCTGAGCGGAAAATTCTCGCGCCCGAAGCGCGGCGCGCCGCCGACCGCGGCGGTAATGTTCCAGACCGCCACGAGATGGCCCATTTCGTCGATGGCGACATCGAGGATGGTGCGCTTCCAGCGCGCGACCGCCGCCGCCTCTTCGGCCGTCAAACCCTCCGCTTCGCCCTCCTTCAAGCTGAAGGCGGCATAGAGGTAGGTGCACATCAGGTTGTGCTCGAGTTCGGCGGCCTCGTAGAGCGAGTGGATCAGCTGTTCGCGCGTGGGCGTGAGGATAGACTGGCCATGGCCCTAACTTAGGCGCCTGGGGGCGGCTTGCGACAGGGCGTTTCGCGCCGCGCGATTCTTGGCACGACTGCAGCGCCGATGAAGCCGTTTTCACCCGACGATCTCATCGCCTGTTACAAGCGCGGCGTCTTTCCGATGGCGGAAAGCCGCGCCGACGACGGCTTTTTTATCGTCGACCCGGAATGGCGCTGCATCCTGCCGCTCGACGCGTTTCATGTGCCGCAGGCGGCTGAAGCGCACGATCCGCGGCGATGCTGTTCTCGTTCACGATCGATCGCGACTTCGCGAGCGTGATCGATGCGTGCGCAGCGCCCGGCGCCCGACCGCGAGGATACCTGGATCAATTCCGATATCCGCGCGCTTTATCTCGATCTGCATGCGCGCGGTCTGGCGCATAGCGTCGAGGCGCGGCTGAGGGCAGCTCGTTGGCGGGCTCTATGGCGTGGCGCTGGGCGGCGCGTTTTTCGGCGAAAGCATGTTTTCGCGCGCGACCGACGCCAGCAAAGCGGCGCTGGTGCACTTGGTCGCGCGGCTGAAGTTCGGCGGCTTCCGCCTGCTCGACGCGCAATTCACGACCCCGCATCTGGAGCAGTTCGGCGCGCAGACGCTGCCGCGGCGAATTTTCCAGTCGCTGTTAGGCGTGGCGCTCGATGTGAACCGGTGATTTCAGAGCGCTGCCGCAAACGGCGAGCGGCGCGGAGCTTGATCGAGATCGTCGCGTCAATCGCGTCTAGCGGGCGATCTTCTGCCACACCGCCCATGTAAGGCGACAAGCGCGCTTGGCACAGTGATCGAGCCGTCGGCGTTCTGGTAGTTCTCCATGCACCGCCACGAGCGTGCGGCCGACCGCGAGGCCCGAGCCGTTGAGCGTGTGCACGAACTCGGTCTTGCCTTCCTTGTTGCGGAAACGCGTGTTCATGCGACGGGCTTGGAAATCGCCGCAATTCGAGCACGACGAGATCTCGCGATACTTGCCCTGGCTTGGCAGCCAGACTTCGATATCGTAGGTGCGGCGTGCGGCGAAGCCCATGTCGCCGGCGCACAACAGCATGACGCGATACGGCAGTTCCAGGCGTTTCAGCACTTCTTCCGCGCACGCGACCATGCGCTCATGCTCTTGGTGACTTTGCTCACCGGTTGTGACCGAGACCAGCTCGACTTTGCGGAATTGGTGCATGCGGATCATGCCGCGCGTATCGCGTCCGGCCGCACCCGCCTCGGCGCGAAAGCACGGTGTGTCGGCCGTCATCCGCAGCGGAAAGCATATCTTCGCCGAGGATTTGCTCGCGCACGAGATTGGTGAGCGCCACTTCAGCGGTTGGGATCAGCCAGAAGTCCTCGCGCGTGGGCGCCTGTTCGAGCAATTGCCTCAACACCTCGGTGGGCTTGGCCTTGCCTTTCTGGCGTTCGACCTCGTCGTCGAAGCGTTCGAGCGCTGCGTTGAGCAATTCTTCGCGGCTGACGGTGCGGGCGGCGGTGAACTGATCGTCGACGAATTTCGGCAATTGGCCGGTGCCGAACATGACCTGGTCTTTGACCAGAAGCGGTGGGCTTATTTCGGTATAGCCGAACGAGCCGGTGTGCAGATCCAGCATGAACGCGGCGAGCGCCCGCTCAAGCCGGGCGAGCTGGCCCTTGAGGACCACAAAACGTGCGCCGGAGAGACGCGCGGCGGCTTCGAAATCCATCATTCCGAGAGCTTCGCCGAGGGCTACGTGATCGGCCGAGAGTTCGACGTTGGGGGGATCGCCGGCGTCGCGTTTGTACCAACGGCGCACTTCGATATTGCTGTTTTCGTCGGCGCCGTCGGGGACATCGGGCGCCGGCAGGTTCGGCAGCGAGGCGAGCAGCTCATCGCGATCGCGCTGCAAGCGCGCTTCTGCGATTCCGGTTTCGTCGATGCGGCTCTTCAGCGCCGCGACCTGCGTGATCAGTCGTTCGGCTTCCGCCTCGTTGTTCTGCGCCTTGGCTTGGCCCACCGCCTTGGAGGCGGCGTTGCGCTGGGCCTCGGCTTCCTGCTTGGCGGTGGCTTGCGCGCGCATCTTGGCGTCCAAGTCAATGATGCGCTTGGCTTGCGCCGACAGGCCGCGGCGCGCCCAGCCGGCGTCATAGAGGGCGGGATTGTCGCGAATGGCTCTAATGTCGTGCATGCGCTGCGAGTTAGCACGACGAATGAACGCGCGTCATCGGTCAACTTGGAGCGTTTTTCGCTATCGCCTCATTCGGCCGCGCTTTGCTCGGCGGCCGGCCCAGAGGGACTTTTGGCGTCGCGGCGCTCCAGCAGCCACGCCACCAGGATCGAAATCTCGAACACGCCATAGAGCGGGATCATCATCACGCCCATCGACAAGGGGTCGGGCGGCGCCACCAAAGCGGCGAAGGCGGCGATGCCGACAAGGGCGTAGCGGCGCGCTTTGCGGAGCATGGAGGCGGTGACGACGCCCACCCGAGCAAGCAATGACAGCACCACCGGCATTTGGAAGAAAAGTCCGAAGGCCAGGATCAAGGTGGTTTCAAGAGCGATGTATTCATCGACCTTCGGCAGATAGTCGACGTGGATGGTGGTGCCGTTGGCGGTCTGCATCGAGACCTGCTGCTCCAGCGCGAAGCGGAGCGCGTAGGGCATGGCGACGTAATAGACGAACACGCCGCCAATAATGAACATGATTGGCGCGGCGACGAGAAACGGGGTCGCGGTGCTGCGCTCGCGCTTGTAGAGGCCAGGCGCCACGAAGGCGTAGGCTTGGTAGGCGGTCATCGGGAAGGACACGACAAGGGCCGCAAACAACACCAGCTTCAGCTTGGTCATGAAGAAGCCGAAAGCGTCCGTGTTGATCATGTGGATCTCGCGGTTTTGCGCGAGATGCGCTTCGCGCATGGCTTCCACGAACGGGTTGGTCAGCATCAAAAAGATCTGATCCTGGAAGAAGAAGCAGAAGATGAACGCCGCCAACACCCCGCCCATGGTCCAGATCAGGCGGGTGCGGAGTTCATCGAGGTGCGAGAGCAGCGGCGCGCGCGACGCCTCGACCTCGTCTTCATCGGGCGCGGCGGTCATGGCGCGGATGGCGCCGCAGGCGCGGGCGTTTCCGCGCCCTGTTTGACTTCAACGCTGGCGGCGCCGCTATTGTCGCCGCCCACGGCGGTTTCTGGCGCAGCCGGCGGCGGCGGCGGCGAAAGCCCAGCATAGGTTTCAAGCGTGCCGAGCGGCTTGCTCATTTCGGCGCCGAGGCTCGCCAGATTGGTGGTCCGCCGCAGCGACTGAACTTCGCGCTTCAGCTCATCCAATTCCGCTTGCCGCGCGAGTTCGTCAAAGCCGGTGCGGAATTCCTGCGCCATGCCGCGCAGGTGCGCCGTCCACTGCCCGAGCTTGCGCAACAGGAGCGGGAGATCTTTGGGCCCCACCACCACCAGGGCGATGACGCCCAAAATGACGATGTGCTCAAGGCTGAGGCCAGGCACCATGGCGGCTGCTCGAGATTAATCGGCTCAGTTCTGAACGCGGTCTTGGGTTGTGGGCGGGGGCGCGGTTTGGTCGGCGACCTGACGCGGCGGCTCCGCCGGCGGCGGCGCAGGCGGCTGGGCGCGGCCCTCGTCCATGCCTTTGCGGAATCCGCTAATGCCTTTGCCCAGGTCCTCCATCAGGCTGGAGAGCTTGCCTGGGCGCATAAACAGCAAGGCCGCCAAAATGACGACGATGATCAAGGTCCAAGTCGGATGCATATGCTAACGCTCCTAAACGTATGTGGCGCTGTTTAATGGCGCGACGGGCGTCCGTCGCGGGGCTTCTGGCGGCTCAATCATGCCGTAACAGCGTAGCACGGGGACCTTTGCCGGTTTCTTGAACCGGTGGCTCTTATTCGCCGTGTTCGTCCAGATGATCGCGGAAAAACTCGGGGCTGTCTCCCCCTATTTCCAGCGGTTCTTCGTCGCTGGCCGGCGTCTCGAGCGGGCGCGGCACCTCGATGGCGCTGGCGGCGCGGGGATCGAGCAGGCCCAACGCCTTTAGATCTTCTTTACCTGGCAGGGCGTCGAGCGAGGCCAAGCCGAAATGGGCGAGGAACGCCTCGGTAGTGCCGAAAGTCAGCGGCCGGCCCGGGCTGCGCCGCCGCCCGCGGGGCCGGATCCACCCGATTTCCAGCAGGAGCTCCATCGAACCGCGCGATAGCGAAACCCCGCGGATCTCCTCGATTTCGGTCCGCGTCACCGGCTGATGGTATGCAATTACCGCCAACGTCTCCAGCGCCGCCTTCGGCAGTTTTTTCGGCGTCGGCCGGGTTTCGGCAAACAGGCTGGAAAGGTCGGCCGCCGACTGAAAGCGCCAGCCCCCGCCCGCCTCCACCAGCTGAACGCCCCTGCCCTCATAATCGCGCTTCAGCTTCATCAACACGGCGGCGACATCGACCTCCGGCCCAAGCTTGTCGCTGAGCGCCTTTGCGGTCAGCGGCTCGCCGCCGGCGAAAAGCAGCGCTTCCGCGGCGCGCAAAGCGTCGGGCGACGGTTGCCCGCGGCCACGCTCGCCGGCGTCGCCGAAGGCGTCCTCGAGCCGGCGCATGGCGTCGGCGAGCGGGGGGCCTTTGTCGCTGCTCAAGGGCTTGCGCCTCCTCGGCTTGGGCGCGCGCGCACGAACAGCGGGGCGAACGCCTCGGCTTGGCGCAAATCCATCTTACCTTCGCGGGCGAGCTCCAAGGCGGCGCTGAAGGTGGAGGCGAGATAGCTTTCCGCCGGCGGCGCATCGGCGCCGGCTTCGCTCGCCGGCGCAAGCGCCTGGATGGTGCGCCAATCCTTCAAGCCCGTCAGCGCCTGTTCGAGCTTGCGGCGCGCGCTTTCCAACGGAAACGCCCGCCGCACGGCGGTCGTATAGGCGCGCTTGCGCACGCCTTTCGCCCGCTCGGCGCAATAGGCGCCCAGAAGATCGTAAAGCTCGGCTTTCCAGGCCACGGTCTTGGTCAGCACGGTGGGCCTCGGCATGCCGTTCAAGAACACATCGCGCCCAAGCTGGGCCATCGCATCGAGGCGCTTGGCGGCCGCGCGCGCGAGTTCGAGGCGCATGAGCTTGCGCTTGAGGGCGTCGGCGATTTGGTGGGGATCGGGCTCGTCTTCCAGCGACGTGCGGCTTCGGCAGCAGCAAGCGCGATTTCAGCAGCGCAAGCCAGGCGGCCATGACCAGATAATCGCTGGCCAGCTCCATGTTCTTGGCGTGGGCTTCGGCGATGAAGGCGAGATATTGGTCGGCGATCTCGCCGACCGACACTTTGGCGATGTCGATCTTCTTGGCGCGCGCGAGGTCGAGAAGCAGCGCCAGCGGCCCTTCAAACACGTCGAGCGCGAGCAGAAGCGCGTCTCGCCCCTCCGCTTCCTCGGCGGCGGCGAGATCGACATCGATTGTGTCTTCTGCGTCTTCGCTCATCGAAACCAGTTAGGCGGACATCAATTGCTTGAACCGCGCCCACCCGGCTTCGGCGTCGAAATCCCCCGCCGGCCGCTTGGCGAAAGCTTCGACCGCGCGGGCGCGGACGAGCGCTGGTCCGGCCAGGGTTTGGCACCCCTTGGCCGCCGCTTCCATGTCTTTCAACACGCCGGAGCATTGCAGGACGACGTCGCACCCGGCCTTGAGAGCGGCCTCGGCGCGTTCGGTCAGCCCGCCATTCATGGCGTATTGGAGCGCCTTCATGTCGAGGTCGTCGCTCATCAAAAGGCCGGCGAATCTGATGCGGCCGCGGATGATGTTCTCGATCACGATGGGCGAGCAGGTGGCCGGGCGATCGGCATCCCAGGCTTCGTAAACGATGTGGGCGGTCATCGCCGCTTCGGCGTCGGCCAGCTGCGCGAAGGGATAAATGTCGCGTTCAAGATCGCTCTCGCAAGCGCGCACCTTCGGCAGCGCAAGGTGGCTATCGGCGCCGGCGCGGCCGTGGCCGGGCATGTGCTTGACGCAGCCGGCGACGCCGCCTGCGTGCAGGCCTTCAAGCGCCGCGCGCGCCAGGATGGCGACGATTGCGGCGTCCTGCGAGAAGGCGCGGTCGCCGATGATCGGATCGGCGCCCTCGATGGGGACATCGAGCACGGGCGTGAAATCGCCGTCGACGCCGATGGCTTTCAGTTCGTGGGCGATGAGGCGATGGCCCAGGCGCGCCGCTTCGATGGCGGCGCCGGGGTCGCGGGCGTAAAGTTTTCCGTATTCGGCGCTGGGCGGCCAGCTCGGCCACTCGGGCGCTTTCAAGCGAGCGACGCGACCGCCCTCCTGGTCGATGTGAATGACGCTGTCGTAACCGGCGGCGGCGCGCAGATCGGCGCAGAGTTCGCGCACTTGCGCGCGCGTGAGGCAAGCCTCGCGGAAGAGGATGAGGCCCCAAGGCTGGGCCTCGCGCAGAAACGCGGCCAGGTCATCGTCAAGCGTGGGCTGGCGAATGCCTAGAGAAACCGAGAGCGGAGCCATCTCTTCTCTCTTGCACAGCAATCCCGGCTCGTCATTGCGGGATGGATCGCCGCCAACACCGGGAACCCAGCGGCCAATAAGCATGCCAGGCGATCTGGGCGCCCCAGATCGCCGGTGTCGGCGATGATGAGGCCTCGCCTCATCGCGCGACCGGGATGCAGTCCTGCCCCATTTGTCGAATGCGTTCGCAGAAGCGCGAGGCGTTGGCGCGGTCGGCGAAGTAGCCGGCGCGGACGCGGAAATAAACGCCGCGCTGGCCGAGATCGGCGCGCTGCACGTCCAGTTGGGCTTGCCCGAAGAGATTGGGCGCGCGCGACGAAAGCCGAGCCCAGGCGGGCGCGACGGCGGCTTGCGATTGCAGCGCCGCGAGTTGGGCGACGTAAGCGCCGCTCGCCGCGAACGCGGGCGGAGCGGCCAGTTGCGGGGCGCCGGTTTGTCCCTGCGCAGGCGCGGGTGCAGGCGCTGCGGCGGCGACTTCCGGGCCCGGGCGCGGGGTGGCGGCGGCGTTGGTGTTTTCCTCGCCGTCGAGAGAATTGAAGAATGCGTTTTGCTCGGCCTCGTCGGGCGCGTTGGCGGCGTTCGCCGGCGGCGTGATCTTATAGGGCTCGGCCGGGGCCGCGATATGAGGCGCATCGGGGCCGCTATAGATCTGCCAAACAAAGCCGCCGAACGCGAGCGCGATGACAAGCATCAACAGATAGAGCATGCCGCCCACGCGCTTGTGCTCCTCGTGCAGGCGCGGATCGTAACCTCTGGCCAACGGGCGGCTCCCCAACGGTTTTGCGGGAATCGCCGCCAGTTTAACACTTGCGCGGCGAAGCGGCTTTCCCCGTCTTGCCTACGCTGAAGAGCCTATCAGTTCGTTACCGATCCAAAGTGAAGAGGCGGCGGTGTTCATCGATGGCGAAATCGTCGGTCATGCCGGCGATATAATCGCACACGCGGCGCGCGGTTTTCTTGCCCTCGGGCCCGTCGCCGCCCTTCTGCCAATCGGGCGGCAGCAGTTCTGGCTCCGCCAGCAAGAGATCGAAGAGCTGACGCAGGATGCGCTTGGCGTAGCTGCGCGAGCGGTTGACCTTCCAGTGCCGGTACATGCGCTGCATCAGGAAACGGCGCAGCACCGCCTGGTGGTCGTTCATCACGTCGGAGAAACGGATGAGCGGTTTGCCGGCGGCGCGAACGTCTTCTGCGCTCTTCGGCTTAATCTGCGCGATGCGGTTGGCGGATTCACAAACCAGATCGTCGGCCCAAACGCCGATGAGTCGGCGCACGGTCTCGGCGATCAGGCGCGGCTCTTCAAGCTTGGGATAATCCTTCTCGACGCTCACCATGACGGCAGCCGCCATCGGCACTTCGTCGCGCAATTCGCTCAGCGAGAAGAGGCCGGCGCGCAGGCCATCGTCGATGTCGTGATTGTTATAGGCGATGTCGTCGGCGTGCGCGGCGACTTGCGCTTCCGGCCCAGGCCAGGTGTCGAGTTCGAGGTCGTGGATGGCGACATATTCTTGGATGGCGATGGGAAGGTCGGTGAGCTTGGCGCCGAAGCGGATCAGCGGACCGTTGTGTTTGACCACTCCCTCCAAGGTCTCCCAGGTGAGGTTCAAGCCGTCGAAGGCGGGATATTTGCGTTCCAGCTTGGTCAGCACGCGCAGCGTCTGGGCGTTGTGATCGAAACCCTCGAACGCTTCCATGCAAAGATCGAGCACGTCTTCGCCGGTGTGCCCGAACGGGGGATGGCCAAGATCGTGCGCCAGGCCCAACGCCTCGGCGAGGTCGTCATCGAGGCCCAAGCGGCGCGCGACGCTGCGGGCGATCTGGGCGACTTCGAGCGAATGGGTGAGCCGGGTGCGGTAGTGATCGCCTTCGTGGGCGACGAAAACCTGGGTCTTGCCCTTGAGGCGGCGAAAAGCGCTCGCATGCACGATGCGGTCGCGATCGCGCTCAAACGGGGTGCGGGTCTGGCTTTCGGGCTCGGGATAAAGCCGGCCGCGGGAACAGGCGGGATCGGTGGCGAACACCGCCCGGGACGGGCGTTGGAGACCGGAGGGCTGGGGCTTTGCCGCCTTCGCACGCCGGGCGGCGCTGGATGTCTGCCCTTCGGCCACGAACTGCCTTCTCCTCGCCGTCAAAACTGGACCATATATGGAGGTCACAGGCTTGAGAAACCGCTCAAGGAGCAACGTTAACGAATGGCCAATGTTGGGCTGACCGAGGCCGCGGCGCAGCGGATCAAGGCGGTGGTGGCCGAAGAGCCCGCCGGGGCCGGCTTGCGCGTGGCCGTGGAGGGTGGCGGCTGTTCGGGGTTCCAGTACGATATCGCCGTGGCCAAGCGCGCCAATGGCGACGATCTGGTGATCGAACGCGACGGCGCGCGCCTGTTCGTCGATCCGGTGTCGCTGCCCTTCCTGCTCGGCTCGGAAGTCGATTGGGTCGAGGAATTGATCGGCTCCTCGTTCAAAGTGAAGAACCCCAACGCCAAGTCGTCATGCGGCTGCGGCGTGAGCTTTTCTGTCTGAACCGATGGGATTGTTCGGCCCGAGCCCGACCAAGCTCGACAAAGCCCTCGCCGCGTTCCGGCGCCAGGATTGGAAGCGCGCGCGGCGGCTGTTCGAGCAGGCCGACATCGAGCATCCCACCGCCAGCGGCGACTATCATCTGGGCTTGCTCGAATGGCGGGGTCTGGGCGGTCCCCGCGACGTGCGCGCCGCCGTCGATTGCTTCGCCCGCGCCGCCGAGGGCGGCCATCCCGCGGCCCAAACCGCATATGGCATCGCCCTGCGCTCCGGCGTCGGGGTGGCCAAGGACAATGAAGCCGCGCACGAAATGTTTCGCCTCGCCGCCTCGCTCGGCGACGCCGAAGCCATGGTGCAGCTCGCCGCCATGAGCGAACCCGACGATGCGCGAAGCTATCTGATGCGGGCGGCCGAACTGGGCAATGCAGCGGCGATGCTGCAATTGTCGAACATGCTGATGCGCGACGAGCCGGTGGAGGCGCTGGCGTGGCTCTACGCCAGCGTCACCGTCTCCGGCGACGACGCCTGCCGGCGGCGAGCGGCCGCGCTGGCGCGCGAAATGAGCGCGCGCGAGATCGAGGCGGCGCAGAAGGCGGGGCGCCTCTACGCCAAGGACATCCAGGGCCGTTCACGCAACCGCGTGCACGCATGAACGTGAGCGATGCGCTGCGCAAGCGCATCTCCGTGCGGGCGTTCAAACCCGATGCGATTTCCAAAGCAATTGTGCGCGATATTCTCGAGGTGGCGCGGTTTGCGCCATCGGGCGGCAATCTCCAGCCCTGGAAAGTGATCGCGGTTGCGGGGGCCGAGCGCGAGGCGGTCGCGGCGCTCGCGAAAGCAAACCTACCGGGCGATGACGGCGATCGGCCTGTCTATCCGGCCAATTTGTGGGAGCCTTATCGCTCGCGCCGTTACAAGCTTGGCGAGGACATGTACGCGCTTCTCGGGCTTGCGCGCGACAACAAGCCCGGACGGCTCATGCATTTGGCGCAGAATTTCGATTTCTTCGGCGCGCCCGTTGGGCTCTTTTTCGTGATCGAGCGGCGCATGGGTCATGGCCAGTGGGCGCATCTGGGCATGTTCATGCAATCGGTGGCGCTGGCCGCGATCGAGCGCGGCGTCGCCAGCTGCATGCAGGAGGCCTGGGCGCGCGTGCGCGCGCCTCTCCACCAGCACTTCGCGCTTGGCCCAGACGAGATGATCTATTGCGGCATGGCGCTGGGGTATGCCGATGACGCGGCCCCGGTGAACAGCTTGCGCAGCGATCGGGCGGCGCTTGAAGAATTCGCGATATTCCGGGGCTTTGCCGACGATCGCGGCTGAAGCGCCCCCGCGCCCGGAAACGCTATTCTTGGAAATTTTGTCAGGTTGGAGAGAGCGGGCGTTCAGCTGGCGGCCGCATCGGCCTTGTCCGTCGCGCGCTGAAACACGGGCGCGCGACACTGGGCCAATGGGAGTAGTTTTTATGCGTATTTCCGTTCTTGCTTGCGCAGCCGCGCTAATGTTGACGCTGGGTGGCTGCCATAAGTTCCAGCAAATGATGAACCATTCCTCGTCGTCGACCTCTGCGAGCACGACCACGACGACAGCTTCAACCACGGCGACTTCGACTTCGACGGCGACCACGACGACGGCGCCGAGCTCCACGTCATCGCGCACGACGTCTTCGTCGTCTTCTTCTTCTCACCCATAACTCTAAGACGCGCCGCCGTTTGAAGCTCTCGCGGCGGCGCGTCTCAATCGCGCGCCTTCAATCACGCGCCTTCAGTCACGCGCCTTCAGTCACGCGTTCGGGCGTTGCCAAGGATGCCGTCCTCGGCGTAGTCGACGATCGCGAAGACGATCCCCATCACCACAAACCACAAGAACGGCGCGCTGAGCAGCGCCAGCGCATGGGCGCGCCCATCGCCGAACGCGCGCCAGGCGAAGATGGCGCAAACAAAAGCGATGAGCGGGTAAAGCCAGCAGGTCAGTTCAGCCACGAACAGATTGGGCTTGGAGCGCCAATGGGCGCGCTCCTCGGGGGCCAGCAAGCGCACCGCCAAGCTGAGGCTGGCGGTGCCCGCCACCAGATGGAACAAGGAGAAGGCCGCCAGAATTACAATCATGGCGTCTTTTATCACGGCGCCGGCCAAAAAGCTTTCCCCTGGGCCGTCAATGGCGCGAAACTCGCTGGCGATGGCTGGGGCATGGAGACGCCCATGACCGCCCACAAAGTCGGCGAGCACGTCGAACTCGATAAGGACGAAGCCCGCGCCGGCCAGTCCGGAACGGGTGTGCGCATTGTGCTTATGATCTCGACACTTTTGGTCCTGGTCGGCTTTGCGCTCGTCGCGCTCTTCGCAACATCAGTTGATGGGGCCCCGGACGGGCGCTAAGCCCGCTTCCCATGGCTTTGAAAATCGCCGCCTGGAACGTCAATTCCATCCTCGCGCGCCTGCCGACGGCGCTGAAAGTGTTCGAGGAAGTGAACGCCGATGTCTGGTGCCTGCAGGAAATCAAATGCGAAGACGCCCGTTTCCCGCGCTTCGAGATCGAGGCGATGGGCTACAATGTCGAGACCTTCGGGCAGAAGAGCTATAACGGCGTCGCCATTCTTTCAAAGCATCGGATTGAGGAATTCATCCGCGGCGTGCCGGGTCTCGATCACGAACACGCGCGCTACATCGAAGCGGTGATCGCAGCCCCCGGCGGCCCCTATCGCGTCGCCTCGATCTATGCGCCCAACGGCAATCCGATCGGCGACCGAGAAATTCCAGTTCAAGACTGCGGTTCATGGCTTGCCTGCAATCGCACCTCTGGCGAGCTCCTGAAACTCGAAGAGCGCTTCGTCATCGCCGGCGACTACAATGTCATTCCGCGCGAGATCGATTGCCACGATCCGCGCGTGTGGGTGAACGACGCCCTCTTCCAGCCGGAAACGCGCGCCGCTTATCGCAGCTTACAAAATCTCGGACTGGCCGACGCCTACATGCAGGCCGACGGCGGCGCCCACAAATATACGTTCTGGGATTACCAGGCCGGCGCCTGGCAGAAGGACCACGGCATCCGCATCGATCACCTCTTGCTCTCGCCGCAGGCGGCCGATCGGCTGGCGGGCGTCGAGATCTTCAAGAAAGCCCGCGGCCTTGAGAAAGCCAGCGATCACGTCCCGATCGTCGCGACATTCTTAGACTGAGAGCCGTCTTCCTCGCCTTGGGCGATTGAGCGCGTGACCGGCGCCACAGAGAACGCGCCTTGCGAGCCAGCCGCCGCGCCGGCGCCGCAATGGACGCCATACCTTCTCGCGCGCTGCTTTGGAGGGAGTTTCATGCGCATCTTTGCGATGCTCGCGACTGAGTTTGGCGCTTGGGGGATGTTTTTCATCGGAGCGACCGCTCTTTTCGGAGGATCGCGGGCAATGTCCTTTCACCACGCCCACCACGCTTGAGGAAATCGACGAGACGCCATCGCGCGTCGTCTTCACTGCAAGCGGCGGCTATTGCCAGGCCACCGACGAAAATGGCCGGGTCTCGCGCGCCCTCTTAGTGCCGATCGGCGCGCAATGGTGGATCGTTCAGGACGAGGAAGAGCATTCGTTTTACGCCCTGGTTCATCGCGAAGGTTCTCGCCTCGTGGAATATTTGCCGAAGTGCGAGGAATTCTCGGCCGATCGCCTGCGCCGGCTCGGGGTGACCTTCGAGTGACGATCAGCGCGAGTGCACGGCCAACGATGCACGTCAGATCGATACGCTCTTCCGCGCCTGGCGCTATCGGCTGTTCCCGAAGCCGGCGGGCGCGTTTCGCATCCTGCCGGCAGCGCTGCGCCGCCGCCGGCGCCGTAGGCCTTCATTTGTCCGGCGAGTGTTCGCCGTCGTCGTCTTCTTCAACCGCAGGGATGGCGTAGCCGCCGGAAAGCCAGCGGTTAAGATCGACATCAGCGCAGCGCTTGCAGCAGAACGGCCGGTAAGCGGGATCCTGCGGCTTGCCGCAGATGACGCATTTGCTGACCGCGTCTTCGCCGGCGCTCATAGCGCCCTCGCGTCGATTTTTTCTCGCGCGCCGGGCGCCGCATCGAGTGTCCAGCGCATGCCGATGCGGTTGTTCAGTTCGCCACGCCAGTCAAACTCGGCGCCCTCCAGCCAGGCTTTCACCTCCGGCGCGACGGTGCAGGCGATTTGGCGACCGGTCTGGGCGCGCGCTTCGCGCTCGATGGCGCGCAGCGCCATGAGCGCGACAGTCTCGGCGCTCAAGCGGCCATCGGCGTCTCGGATCTGCTCGTGCAGCGGCGTGCGCAGCTGCGCGCGCGAGAGATCGTAGACGCCGAAGCGCGAGAGGCCGCCGAATTGAATGCTCCAGGGATCGGCGGCGAAGGCCTCGCGCACTGTATCCTGCAAATGCATCTGGTGCGATTTGGCTCGAATCGAGACGAAATCAATCGCAATAAGTCCGCCCAAATTGCGCAGCCTGATTTGACGCGCGGCTTCTTGCGCGGCGGCGATGTTGAGATCGAGCGCGAAGCGCTCCGGATCGGCTGCGCCGGCGCGCCCGCCGGCGTCGACATCAACCGCCACGAGCGCCGATGTCGGTTCGATCGTCAGCGCGCCGCCGCCGGGAATAGGCGCGGTGCGGACAAGGCTGTCTTCGATCAGCGCATCGAGCTTGGTCCGCATCTGCGCATCGGCGGGCTTGGCCCGCGCCAGGTCCTCGTCGCATTCGTGCAGGCCGATACGATGCGGCGCTTGGCCGTCATGTCCGGTCGCCTGCAGATCCAGTACCGGGCTTTTCCCTGCGCGCGGCTTCGCGGGCGATGGATACGACGACACCCTGTCCGTCGCAGAGCGACACACGCTCCTTGGCCATGCGCACGCGGCCGTCGTCGCCAAGCGGCAGAAAGCCTTGCTGATCCTTAAGACCGAGGTCGAGGAAGACGCCGCGACGGCGGCGATCGATTTCGCGCACGCGTGCGCAATACAGTTCGCCCCAGCGGGCGCGACGGCCATTGTCGCTGGTGCGTGCGATGCGTAGCGCGATGGGCTTGCCCTGGGCCACGAGCGCTTCGCGCGTCTCCCCGATCGCGGCGTCGATCCAGGTTTCGATCGGCTCGCTCATGGCCCCATCGCCGCGTCGAGCAAAAGCGCGGTTTGATAGAGCGGCAAGCCGACGACAGCTGAGTAGGAGCCGACTGATCGAGACGATGAAGCGCCCGGCCAGGCCTTGGACTGCGTAGCCGCCCGCCTTGCCGCGCCATTCGTCGCTGGCCAGGTAGGCGTCGATGTCGGCGAGCGACAGCCGCTTGAAGGCGACGCGCGTTTCCACCAGGCGGCTGCGGATGAGGCCGTTCGCCGCCTTCACCGCAACGCCGGTGTAAACGCGATGCGAGCGGGCCGAGAGCAGCGACAAGCAGTCGCGCGCTTGCGGCTCGGTGTCCGGCTTCGGCAACACGCGTCGGCCGATGGCGACGACTGTGTCGGCTGCAAGGACAATTGCGCCCGGCGCCGTAACGGCGTCGGCTTTTGCACGCGCCAGACGCACTGCAAGCAAGCGCGGCGTCTCGCCTTTCAGCGGCGCTTCATCGACATCGGTTGCAATGACTTCATCGGGGGTCACGCCGATCTGGGCCAACAACGCAAGCCGCCGCGAACTCGCGCTCGCCAGCACCAGACGCGGACGTTCGCTCATGGACGCTTCGGAAAGCCCAGCCGCTTGGCGATGATGCTGTCCACGGTGCGCGGGTTCATCATACGCGGCAGCGTGCGATCCATGAATTCGTTGCGCAAGATGGCGTAACGGGTCTTGGGTTTGGGATCGGTGAGGCACTTCCAAATCAGCGCCCCGACATCGGCCGGCGGCAAACCCTTTTTGCCTTGCGTGACCATGTAGTCGGCGACGCGCGCCATCATCGGCGCGTACGGCGTGTTGGAGAAACGGTTCAAGTCTTCGCCTTCGGCCTTGTCCCAGATCGGGGTGGCGATGGCGCCGGGGCCAATGACGATGACGTCGACGCCAAACAACATCAGTTCGCGGCGCAGCGATTGCGAATAGCCTTCGAGTGCGAATTTAGACGCCGCGTACGGACCCACGAACGGCGATCCGTTCTGACCGCCCACGGACGAAATCATGATGATGCGGCCGCTCGCGCCGCTGCGATCCTGATCGGCGCCCAGCAACGGAGCGAACGCCTGAGTGACGCGATGGACGCCGAAAAAATTTATTTCGAACTGGCGCTTGAGGTCGTCGGTATCGAGATAAAGCAGCGGCCCCGGCACAGCGATCCCGGCATTGTTGACGAGGCCGAAGAGCTTCTTGCGTCCGAGCGCTTGGGCGACTTGGGCCGCGCCGGCTTTCACCGCCGCCTCGTCGGCGACATCGAAGATGAGCGGGCTGACCGCGTCGCCGAATTCTTGGCGGAGGCTGTCGGCGTCCGCTTGCTTGCGGACGCTGGGAAACACTTGGGCGCCTTCGCGCACCGCGCAGGCGACAGCGGCGCGGCCGATGCCGGTCGAGGCGCCGGTGACGACGACAGCGCGATTGAGATCAGCGGGCATGTGCTTTTGCGCCTATTTGAATCTGTAGGTCACGCGGCCCTTGGTGAGATCGTAGGGCGACATCTCCACCAACACCTTGTCGCCCGCCAGCACGCGGATGCGGTTCTTACGCATCTTGCCGGCGGTATGACCGATGATTTGGTGACCGTTTTCGAGTTCAATCCTGAACGTCGCGTTGGGCAAGAGCTCCATCACGGTTCCGGCAAATTCCAAGAGTTCTTCTTTCGGCATTCTCTCTCCTAGGGTCGGGGCGCGGGGGCCTTATAAGCGCCCCCGCCTAGCCCGTCGACGGGCGTTGAAAACGTTGGGCGATCCGCCGCTCCAGGCCGTCCCGAACATTGCGGTACTCCCAAAGCGCTTGCTCGCGCGAACCCTCCGTGAGGGAAGGATCGAAGGTCGGCCAGTATTCGGCCATGGCCGCAAGCTTGGGGATGAGGTCAAGCGCCCGGTGGTGCGCTTCGGGGCTCAACGTCACGATGAGGTCGAAGGGCGCCTCGGCGTTCTCCTCAATGGCCTCGAAAAGGGCCTCGAAGCCTTTTGGCCGCAAGCCGGCAATATCGGCCCCCACTTCATCCATCACGAACGCGGCCATCGGCGAGACCTCCTCGCCGGGCCGCACGCCAACGCTCTCAACTCTGATCAAAGGGCCAAAATGGAGGCGCAGGAGCGCCGCCGCCATCGGCGAGCGAATGCTGTTATGCGTGCATGCAAACAGCACCGAGCCCGGCAGGTCCCCAGCCTCGCCCACGCCCTTAGCCTCGCTGGTGCATGGCGTAGATGAGCGTGAACAGGCGCCGCCCGGTGTCGAGATCGAGCGTGAACTTGTCTTCAAGCGCTTTGACCAGCGCTTCGCCCGCATCATTGTGGAGCGCGCGCCTTCCCATATCGATGGCCTCGATCTGTTGTGGCGGCGCGTCGCGGATGGCGGCGTGATAGCTTTCGCAGATGATGGCGTAATCCTTGATCATCTTGCGCATGGGAGAGAGCGCCATGTGATGGGCGCGCACGCGCGCGCCGCCTTCGTCGGCGACATCGAGCGCCAGACGGCCGTCGGCGAGCGCAAGCGCCAGCACGTAGGGGCCGCGATCCTCGCCGACGACCGCGAAAGTGTTGGCCTCTTTCAAATCGAAAAGCGCGATGCGCCGCTCGTGCTCGGCGTTCGATCCCGCGGGCGGCAGCGACGCTTCATCGAGCCTGACCTCGGCCAATCGATTGCGGTCGCCGTCCATTTAAAGCTTTTCGTGATCAGGCCGGCGCGGCGTGCGCCACGGCGCGCCCATATCCATCAACAAGGCGTCGAGGCACTCGACCTCCACCGCAATCTCGCCCCCGCCCGCCAGCAGCATTCGCACAATTCCACCCGGCGGCTCCGGCGCCGGCGTAAAGCCGATCTGGAGCACCGCGGCCAGCGCGTCTGGAGCGTCGTGGCGCACTTTGCGGCTTTTCACGTTGAGCACGCCTTCAAACGAGAGTGCTGAGCGCACGCGTTCGAACGGGCCATGCTCGCCGGCGGTTTCCCAGCGGAAACGATTGATCATCGCGGTGAAGCGGCGAGCCTTCTTGTCGAAGGCGACGATCGCCTACGCGCACCAGCGCGTCTTGGGCGGCCGCCGCGATGATATCGAGATCGGCGGCGTCCTCCGCCAACAGTTTCAGCCCCGCAGCCATCGCTCTATTCTTCCCGCGTCCGCGCCACGTGCGCGCCGCACGCGGCGAGTTTTGCTTCGAGGTTTTCAAAGCCGCGATCCAGGTGATAGACGCGGTTCACGACGGTTTCGCCCTCGGCCGCAAGGCCCGCGACAACCAGGCTGACCGAGGCGCGCAGGTCCGTCGCCATCACCGGCGCGCCGATGAGTTTCTTCACGCCCGCTCACCACCGCTTCATTGCCATGCACCGCGATCTGCGGCGCCCGAGGCGCGCGAGTTCGGGCGCGTGCATGAAGCGGTTTTCGAAAATGGTCTCCCGGATCCGCGATTGGCCGTCCGCCATGGCACATCAGCGCCATGGCTTGCGCTTGCAGGTCGGTGGGGAAGCCGGGGAACGGCTCGGTCGAAAAATCGACCGGCGCCAAGCGGCCGCCGTTGCGGCGAATGCGCAAGCCCGGGCCGATCACTTCGACAGTGACGCCGGCGTCGCGCAGAAACTTGATCAGCGCGCCCAAGTGATCGAAGCGCGCGCCTTGCAACAGCACATCGCCGCCGGCGGCGGCCACCGCGAGCGCATAGGTGCCGGCTTCGATGCGGTCCGCCACCACTTTGTGCTTGGCGCCCTTGCAGCGAGGTCGACGCCCGCGATGCGGATTTCGCCTTCGCCGGCGCCCTCGATGCGCGCGCCCATGGCGTTCAGGCATTCGGCGAGATCGACGATCTCCGGCTCGCGCGCGGCGTTTTTCAGCACGGTGTCGCCCTTGGCGAGCACCGCCGCCAGCATGGCGTGTTCGGTCGCGCCCACTGAGACGGGAACGGAAACTCGATGTCGGCGCCCTTTAGCCCGCGCAGCGCCGCGGCCTTCACATAGCCCTGCTCGATGACGATGTCGGCGCCCATCGCTTCGAACGCCTTCAAGTGCAGATCGACCGGACGCGCGCCGATGGCGCAGCCGCCTGGCAGCGACACTGTGGCGTGGCCCACGCGCGCCAAGCAGCGGCCCGAGCACGTTGAAGGTCGCGCGCATCTTGCGCACCAGATCGTAGGGCGCGATGGTCGAGACTGATCTCGGCGGCCTGCATGCGCAGCGTGCGCGCTTCCTTGATCCAGGCGATTTGGACGCCGAGCGAGCCAAGCAGCTGCGCCATGAAGCGCGTGTCGGCGAGGTCCGGCATGTTTTCGAGCATCAAGGCTTCGGGCGACAGCAACGCCGCCGCCTGCAGTTTCAGCGCCGAATTCTTAGCCCCATAGATGGGGATAGTGCCGCGGAGGGGCGCGCCGCCCGTGATGGCGATCCGATCCATAAAAGTCTTTCATCATCCCAAGCGCCCGAAGCGGGTTTATGGGGGCCCGACAGGGCGTAAGCAAGGCTATGGCGAGGGCGTTATTTCTTATCGGTTTTGGCCGATTGGGCGGCCTTGCGCCGGGCGATATTCCGCTTCAAAGCGGCCGCCAGGCGTTGGCGTCGCGCATCCTGCTTCGGCGGCTGCTGCTTGGTCATGAGCAGTGCTTGAAAGCAGAACTGGATTGGTCCGTCCATGGCCCGCGACCAGGGCTTCCATCGTTTGGGCGCAGACGCTAGAAGCGCCGGTCCCCGGACGCGAAGGTTTCGCCCGTCGTTGGGGGGCAAGCCGCGGTAGCTCAGTGGTAGAGCGCACCCTTGGTAAGGGTGAGGTCGAGAGTTCAATCCTCTCCCGTGGCACCAGCGGCCCTTAGGACCAGCGGCTCTCAAGACCAGCGGCTTTCAAGAAACGGGCGCAAGTTCAGCTCCCTCTCAACGCGCGTGATCCAGTCCTGCACCGCCGGGAACCGGCTGAGGTCGAAGCCGCCCATGTGCGCCTTGCGAGTGTAGGCGACGAGGGCGATGTCGGCCAAGCTCAGCGTATCGCCGATGAGATAAGGCGATTGTTTCAGCTGCAGCTCCATCCGCGCCAGCGCCGCCTCGCCCTTTGTCATAAGCGCTGGATCAAGCTCCTCGGCGCGCTGCTTCAGATAATGGAGCCGAGCAATCCGCACCGCGATGTAGGGCTCGTGGCTATATTGCTCCCAGAACATCCATTCGAGCATCTTGGCGCGGAGATAAGCCTCGCACGGAATGAGCTCGGAACCCTCGGCCAGATAGAACATGATCGCGTTCGATTGGGCGAGGATGCGTCCATCGGAAAGCGCCGCGACCGGCACTTGCCCGGCCGGATTGATCGCCAGGAATTCCGGCGTGCGGGTCGAGCCGTCGAACGAATTCACCTCGATCCATTCGACGGGCGCGCCGAGGCGCTCGCCCACCCATTTCGGCTTCAGGCAATTGCCGCTGTCGGAACTGCCATAGAGCCTGATCGCTTGCATCGGATCCTCCGGCTTGACGTTTCCCTCAAGAACCCAACCCAGGCGCGCGGGGAAAGCCCGATGCGCCCAGTTAGGCAAAGCCCCGCGTCTTGCCCGCAACCTTGTTTGCCGGACCGGCCGGCCGTCACGCGAGCCAAGGCGGGGTCGGCAGATCTTTCGACCGCAGGAAGTCGGGATTGAAGAGCTTGGAGGTATAGCGATTGCCGTAGTCGCAGAGCACAGTGACGATGGTCTTGCCCGGCCCCAGGTCTTTCGCCAGCTCGGATCGCGCCCAAAACGTTCAGCGCCGATGAACCGCCTACGCAAAGGCCCTCTTCCTGCACCAAATTGTAGAGCACGGGCAGCCAGTCGCGATCTTCGATGCGGTAAGCTTCATCGACCGCCACGCCTTCGAGATTTGCAGTGATGCGGCCCTGCCCGATGCCTTCGGTGATCGAGTTTCCCTCGGCTTTCAGTTCGCCGTTTTTGTACCAATTGAAGAGCGCCGCCCCGCCCGGGTCGGCGAGGCCGATGACGATTTGTCGGTTCTTGGCCTTGAGCCCCATCGACACGCCGCCGAGCGTGCCGCCCGAACCGACCGCGCAGATAAAGCCGTCCACGCGACCGTCGGTGTCGCGCCAGATTTCCGGGGCGGTGGTGTCGATATGGCCCTGGCGATTGGCCACGTTGTCGAACTGGTTGGCCCAGATGGCGCCGTTGCTCTCGGTCTTGGCTTTCTCTTCGGCGATGCGGCGCGCGACCTTGGGATAATGATTGTCGCTCGCAGCAGGCGCGGGATCGACTTCCACCAGTTCGGCCCCTAAGCGCGATCACCGCGTCCTTCTTCTCCTGGCTTTGCGTTTTCGGCATCACCACGATGACGCGATAGCCCTTGGCGGCGCCGACGAGCGCCAAGCCAATGCCGGTGTTGCCGGCGGTGCCTTCAACGATCACGCCGCCAGGCCTTAGGGTCCCGCGCGCTTCGGCGTCCGTCACAATGGCGAGAGCGGCGCGATCCTTCACCGACTGGCCCGGATTGAGAAATTCAGCCTTTCCCAGAATGGTGCAGCCGGTTTCCTGCGACGCCCGTTTCAATTTGATCAACGGGGTGTCGCCGATGGCGTCGAGGATGGAGGCTTGGATTTTCATGCTTGGCGGTCGCTCTGCGCGTAGGGATCTGCGCCAAGGAAGTGGAGCGAGACGTAAGGCTCCTCGCCCACCACCCAGGAATCGTGCGGTTCGGGCGGAATATAGAATGCATCGCCGGCGCGCATTTCGATGACGGAGCCGTCCGCCATCGCCGCGGTGGCGCAGCCCGATACGACAAGGCCGACATGTTCGACATGGCAATGGTTTGCGCCGGCGGCGGCGCCGACATGCTTGGACCAGCGCCAGCCCGGCTCATAGGTGGCGCGTCCGATGGTCATGGTCCCCAGACGGATGAGTTCGAAACGGCCCTTCTCGAAGCTGCGCACTTCGTCGGGCGCATCGAAGCGCTTCAGGATGACGGCGACGTTCATGGCGTCTTATGAGGCGACGCCGAGCTTCTTTTGCAAGTCCGTCGACGAGGTCGTGTAAAGGAACACAAGCCGCTCGCCGGGCCGGGCGATCTTGAATGCGGCTTGCGCCATCAACGCCGCTTCATGGAAGCCGCAAAGGATGAGCTTGAGCTTGCCGGGATAGGTGTTGATGTCGCCGATGGCGAAGATGCCGGGCTCGGAAGTTTCGAACTTCGCTGTATCCACCGGGATCAGGTTTTCGTGGAGGTTCAGCCCAAAGTCGGCGATCGGCCCAAGCTTCATGGTGAGGCCGTAAAAGGCGAGCACCTCGTTGCAAGCCACTTCATAGCGGCCTTTGTCCTTGGACTCGCAGATGATGGCGCTGACTTGCCCGTCGCCGCCCTTGAGGCCTTTGAAATCAGCGATCTCCAAGCGGATTTTGTGGTCGGCCGCCAGTGCGCGCATCCGCGCAACCGAATGCGGCGCAGCGCGGAAGTCATCGCGCCGGTGCACGAGCGTCACTGAGCTTGCGATCGGCTGCAGGTTCAACACCCAATCGAGCGCGCTATCGCCGCCCCCGGCGATGACCAAATCGCGACCGCGGAAGCGCTCCATCTGGCGCACTGAATAATGGAGGGACTTGCCTTCATAGGCTTCCAAGCCCTCGATTTTCGGCTTGCGCGGCACAAACGAGCCGCCGCCGGCCGCGATGACCAAGACCGGCGCGGTGATGGCGACGCCGAGTTCGGTGCGCAGCCGGAAGCGTTTGTCCGGCAAACGCTCGAGCGACTGCGCCATTTGCGCCAAGTGAAATGTCGGTTTGAACGGCGCGATCTGGCGCATCAGCGCCTCGGTCAGGCCTTGGCCGGTGACGTAGGGCAAGCCCGGAATGTCATAGATGGGTTTTTCCGGATAAAGCTCGGCGCATTGGCCGCCGGGGCGGTCCAACACGTCGACGATGTGCGCCTTGAGGTCCAAAAGCCCGAGTTCGAACACGGCGAACAGGCCGACCGGCCCCGCGCCGACGATGATGGCGTCGGTCTCATAAGTCTGGCCCGCCTCGGCCGAGACGGCCTTCGCGTGCGGCGCCGGCGAATCCTGCATCGTGCTTGCTCCCGCGCCTATCTAGGGCCGCGCGCCTTGGGCCGCACCCAGGAAATACTGGCCTTGGCGCGACAAAAGCGGTTATTGCCCATACGCCCATGATGACTTTGCTCAGCCTCAATCTCGCCTGCAATGGCCGCCAATTTCGGGAAATGATCCGACGACTGGCGCTTGTCTTTGCAGTTTTGGCGATGTTCGCCCTGGCCTCGCCCGCGCAGGCGCGGGCGCAGGCTGTGTTCAACAATGTCGCTCGCATTGTCGTGTTCGGCGACCTCCACGGCGAGGCCGACAAATTCGAAGACATGCTGCGCACTGCGGGTCTGGTCGACGCCAACGGCAACTGGGCCGGCGGGCGCACGCACTTCGTGCAGCTTGGCGATGTCGAGGACCGCGGTCCCGACAGCCGCACCATTCTCAACCATTTGATGCGGCTTGAACCGCAGGCGCGGCGGGCCGGGGGTTATGTGCACGCCCTGATCGGCAACCATGAAGCGATGAATATGCTGGGCGATCTGCGTTATACGAGCGCCGGCGAATTCGCCTCCTACGCGTCCCACGACGCAGCGCGCCTGCGCGACAATTACTACCAGCAGACGATCGCCTATGCGCGCGCGCATCCGCCCGCTGGCGGCTTGCCCACGTTCGACGATGCTTATCGCGCCGACTGGAACACGCGCCATCCGCTCGGTTATGTCGAACAGCGCATCGCCTGGGCGCCGAACGGCGTCTACGGACGCTGGGTCTCGGGGCACAATGCGATCGTGGTGATCAACGACATGCTCTTCGTGCATGGGGGCATCGGACCGGCGTTTCCACAGGCGAGCGTCGCACAGATCGACGACGCCGTGCAACGCGCCCTGCGCGGAGATGCGGTCCCCGGCTTCGCCGACATCTTGGATAATCAGGACGGTCCGCTCTGGTATCGCGGTCTTGCGCTCAATGACGAAGCCAGCGAAGCAGCCAATGTGAGCGCCGTGCTGGCGCACTTCAACGTCGCCCATATCATTATCGGCCACACCAAGCGCACGCCGACCATCGTCCCGCGCTTCGGCGGGCGCGTGATCTTGACCGATGTCGCGGTGCCGAACGGCGCGGTCGATCCGCACGCGTTCTTGGAAATCAATAACGGCGTCATGACCACCATCCATCGCGGTCAGCGCATTGCGCTCGACGGCTCGACCGACGCCGCGCGCTGCGCCTATCTCAATCGGGTCGCGGCGGCCGACGGCGCAGGCGGCGCCGTCGCCGGCCTCGCCAGCCGTTGTGAGAGCTTGAGCGCAGCGATCGTTGTCGGCCAGTAGCGCCACGATGGGTGAAGAAATCTCACCGCTCGCCCGACCTTCGTCACCTCTCAGGTCGCCGATGCAAGCCCGAGCGCGACTGCTCGGGCCCTCCGGCCGGACTAGCCGCGCCGGCAATGATTGGTGAGTTCGCTCGCCACGCGCTGGGGATCGTCGAGCACGGCAAAGAAGCTTTCTAGGAAAGCGTGGGCGGCGCGCTTATGGCCGGCGTCGAGTTGCGGCTCATTGTCGATCACGTTGTAGAACGCGGCGCGACGCGCGCGCAGATCGCCAATCACAGCCGGCAATTGATCGTTGAACCGGCAATAGCCGCGGAAAAAACGCGTACGGACATCGCGGATGTGGATGGTTTCGGGGGGAATGGCGTAAGGCGCGCTGACCAAGCCTGAATAATCGAAATCGTAGGGCACGGCCGCGACATCGGTGCGCGCAGTGGCGGTCGCGCCGATGAGCTTGTGATTGTGACAGCACGGATCCCCGGCGTGGCCGCTCAGCATGTCCCAATCGAGATTGCTGATCATGTATTGGAACAGCGCCACGCGCGTCGCCGCTTGCGGGTCGAGCCCGGCGGGGGCGACGTCGCCTGATTGAGCCGCGAGTTTGACGCGATGGTTGCGCCGGGCCATGTCGGTGTCGTCCTCAATCAAGAAGCCCCAACGCGTCTCATCGCGGCGGCTGGCGTTTTCGGTGTCATGGTAGGTGACGCGCACCGGACGCACGCGAAAGGAAAGCGGCGTCATTTCGTTGAGCAGGCGATAAGCCAGATATTCGAGCACGACGAGTTGCTGGTAGGAATCGCCCGCCCGGCAGGGCGCAACCAGCTTGAGCTTGTTTTGCCCCTGGAAGAGCGTGCCGTGCAGGGTATCGCCGCCGAACTCGAGCCGGAGCGGGGTAAAGCTGCAAATGCCGCCTGCCCGGCGGGTGAAGCCGCGCGCGCCAATCTGGACGTTGAACGTCTGCGGCGAAGCGCCTGCGAGCGTGACTGTGCCAGGGCGCGGTTCGGTGCTGCGCGCTGCGTTGCGCTGGATCGCGCCCAATGGGCCTGACAGCGTGATCGCGATCTCGGAATTGTCGGTGAAGAGCCGCGTTTGAGCGCTCGCCGGCGCGGCAAGCGACAGCGCCAAGGCGCCGAAGGCCGCGCAAAACATTTTAATCATCGCACCGTCCCCACCCCTCGTCCCGGACGGGCTCATTATGGCGGTTAATCGACCCGCGGGAAGGCCGCTCCTGGGCGAGGTTGCGGCGCCGGCGCCCAGCCGAGCCTATCGCCGCCGCCTGGCCGGGCCTCAAGCCGACATATGTTTATGTTTTTTGAGTATTTTACCCCGCTTGCGCGAGGGCCGCCCTGGCGAGGCTTCTGGCGATGGGTTTGACCTTCGCCGGCGATCTTGGGCGCTTTTTCGTGCAGCAAGCGTCTTCATCGGCGTCTTGTCGCCTCGAGAGCGCTGCGGGGATTATTGGAGAAAAGCGCGTCTGTCGCCAACGAGATCGGCCTCGCCAATTCGCGCGCGATCAGCGCCGCGTTCAAAGCGATCGCTTATGGGTCGCGTCGCTCCTGCCAAACCAGCGGCCCACCTAATGTGTCCGATCGAATTTGGAACTCATCGGCGCTGCGCCGAACGAGGCCATCGCGCGCAACCTTCTTGGCCGTCTCCAGATCGCAGCTCCAGGGGCTGCTGCTCACGTGTGAGCCTCTTTTGAAATAGACGATTATATAGTCGGCCATGCGGGTCCTAGCCACCGAGCATGGGCGGAGCTGGCGGCGACATCAAGGCCGGCGTGGAACCACGATTGAGGCTGCGGAACTCGATTGCGCACGACGCGTTCACGGCAAAACGGGAGCGCGTGATGAATTCGATTATCTACTTTGTGGGCTTGATCGTGGTGGTGCTCGCGATCCTGTCGTTCCTCGGCTTGCGCTAATCCGCTTGAGAAGTCTGAAATCCCATGACCATCACCGATATCGTCGAATCGAACCCTTCGCGATCCAACGTCGAATGGGGACCGGTTCTCGCGGGCGCGACGATCGCCACCGCCCTTGGCCTTATCCTCTT
The DNA here is from genome assembly GCA_963847165.1 of uncultured Pseudomonadota bacterium. Classification (GTDB taxonomy): domain Bacteria; phylum Pseudomonadota; class Alphaproteobacteria; order Caulobacterales; family Aquidulcibacteraceae; genus Vitreimonas. Next base: position 4,105 of record CAWJYY010000014.1, on the reverse strand, counting down.
GGCCTTCGGCGCAGCGTTGGGGTTGGGTTTTGCTTCCCCTTATAGGGGAGATGACGCGTCTCCAGCCGCGTTCGCGGTCGCCGCAGGCCTCTATCTGCTCTGGGTGCAAGTCATGAGCTTCTATTTCGGCGGATATGTCGCCGCCCGGCTTCGGGCGCGCGCGAGCGATGCAAGCGAGCACGAAGTGGATGTTCGCGACGGCCTCCATGGTTTGCTGGTTTGGTCGACAGGGGTGATCGCCGCGGCCGTCATCGCCTATGCAGGGCTCGGCGGCGTCACGGCCGCGGCGCACGCGCCGGCTGCGACCGCGGGTCTGGCGACGAGCGTCTCGCAAGTCGTCGACCAACACGTGCAGCAAAGCGCGACCCAAGCGCCCCAGACCGAGCCGCAAGCGGCAAACGCCTCCGATGCTGAACGCCGCGCCGAGATTGCGCGCAAGCTTTCGATCATCGGCGCCTTCATCACCGCCGCATCATTGCTCGCCGGCGCGGTGGCTGCGTTCTTCGGCGCCCACTCGGGAGGCCATCACCGCGACAAGAACTTGATCTTGGCCTTCTTCACCTCTCGTGCGCGCCTGCCTGGCTAGTGACACAAGGAGAACAATGTGCGCTCACTCTTGCTTCTCTTTATCGGCGTGCCGCTTCCGATAATTCTGTTGCTGGCCTTCTGCACCCATCACTTTTAGCGCCCGCGTCATTTTTGCTGCGCGAAGCCAACGACCGCCTTTTTAGCATTGCAAACGTCTCAAGAAATGGAAGCGACCAAGCCCGAGCTCGCCGCTTCCAAGTGTCCCCGGGCCCCGGGACGCCGTCTTCGGCGCCCCTGCTGAAGCAAACGCTCGGCGAGGCGAACTTCGTCCAATCAGCGGTCGTTTGGCGGATGGGCTTGAGCGCGTGATCTATCCCGGCCTTCATCAGCCGCTGCGGACGAAGACCGTCCCCGCTCGAGCCCTTTAGAAGTGATAGGTGCTGATGAGCGGATAGTTGCGGCGGACAGCGTTCGCCCTCGCATGTCTTATGGCGCCGACGCGAAGGTGGCTTGGCAGGTCCCAAAACCCGGACGTCTCGGCGGTTCCCGTGACCCCGAACCGACCGTGGATGGGGCACTCGTAGAGTTTGCCGTCGAAGCTCGCGGGGGGCTCAGAAAGGGCGGCGTTGCATTCGGGGCAATTCATCACCCTTAAGCATGGTGCGCGAAGACGCCCTGTCAATACGTCGAGGCGGTCACTTCCGGCGAAAGCGTCCCCGTTCAGCCGCCATCGCCAAAAGGCATGAGCGAACGAGCGGGCGCTGCGCTTGGTTTTGCTTGGTTTGCTCGATTGCCTCGTTTGCGGGCGCTTTGGGCCCTCGGCGTCGCTTTAGTAGACCACCATTGGCTCCATGCCCTTGGAGACGTTGGCGCGGCCATTCTTAAGCGCCAGCGCTTTCTCGGCTTGGGTAGCGCTCCAAAAGCCGAGCTTCTCTGAGGTGCGGCTTACCCGGAATATTCCGTGTTTTGGGCACTGATATCTGGCGGCGTCGCCGCGGGGTTCACGTTCAACAAGATGGGCATTGCAATTACATGTGGCTTGGAAGTTTCACAACTCATTTAGGGGTGAAGGCTGGTGGTCATTGGGGCCGTGCTTTACAAAATGACGATTATTGGTAGGCGAGCGAATTTTTTCAACGGGGTAAGGAGATCAAGACGTTGCCATGGGGATTTCAAAAAATGAATTAGACAAAATCTATTTATCACACAATGAAATTCGAATTATTGAAAGTGTTTGAAACCTATTTGCTTTCACCTAAATCGAAAGAAAAACTTTAACAACTTAATTTAAAATTACTAATCAGAAGTAATTGGCATGGGCTATCGATTGAGGGAGAAAAATTGACTTTAAATAAGCAACTCCAACTGGTTCTCCTCACCCGTTGATTTTGGGACTATTCCAACTTTTACCGATGGCAATCTCATCATTTTGATGGCGGATCATACTACATGTATATTCGCGAATTGGTTCCGTAATTAAATCAGATTTGTCAAAACTAGCTCAACTGAGTCCAATGATAAAATCAATTTCAAATTGATTACTTTGACAGAAGCAGAAAGTAGACTGCAGGTAAGGTTTAAATTATTAGCTGAATTGAAGCAGGATGTTTTATCCAGCATAATAACTATTTTAAAACATGAAAGCATTCATTATCGATATCAATTGCGTATGGCTGAAGGCGTTGGCAATGAAAACGAATTGATGCCCTTCATCAGTTCGGCAAACATAGTTGCGGGTATGATGCAGGCAACGGGAGAATTGATGAAAGCAACAATTGATCTTTGTTTGGAATACAATGTGGCCATCGGTGCACATCCGTCATTTCCGGACCGTAATTTTGGTGCACCCAACATGAACTTACCGTTAGCTGAGGTAGGCAAAATTGTAACGGATCAAGGTCCCATTTAATTAAAGAAATAGCAGACTCTTGCGGTGCTAAACTGCATCATGTGAAACCGCATGTGCTTTATACAATATGGCTGCCAAAGATTCTGCGCTAGCAAATTGTATTGCACTTGCAATTAAAAACTTTGACAAGGATTTAATACTATACGGAACTATTCCTGAGTGTAATCATCAGTGCGGCAAAGAAGATACAACTTAAATCCGCCAACAGAAGTTTTTGCGGATCGCACCTACCAATCGGCTGGATCACTAACACCGAGAACTCAACCCAATGCTTTAATCGGCACTGAACAGGAAGCTGTTCGCAAGCCGTGAAGCTGGTGAAGCAAAACAAAGTAACGACTGGCGATGGCAAAGAAATAAATTTGAAAGCCGACACGATTTGTTTGCACGAGATGGTGCGCATGCAGTTAAATTTGCTCATTTATTTATTCGAGATTCCAGGAAGAGCAAATAAAAATTCAATCGTTTAATTAATGAGTAATAAACCAATCCTTTCAGGACCACTGATGGAGCTGCGTTCCTTATGGCAACCTCAGCTATCGGCCCTGGATTCATTACTCAACCACAAAATTTACAGAGCAATTAAAGGGAAGCTTTGGATTTGTAATTCTTGTCTCTGAATTACTTGATATAGGTGTGCAGCTCAACATCTGGCGGTTGATTAGCGTGGGTAAATGATGCGCAAGATCTGGCCAACCAGGTTTTACCCGGTGCCGGTCATTTTTTGACAGCGTTGATTTTGTTAGGGGGGCTTGCCTTCAACATTGGAAATATTGCTGGGGCGGGACTTGGTTTCAGGTGCTGTTTGGTTGGAGTGTACAAACAGGAGCAATCATTAGTTGTCTCATAGCAGCAATTATTTTTTTAGTGAAGGAAGAGGAAAAAAATAGATGCTTTTGCGAAGACTTTAGGTTTTATCATGATTTGCCTCACACTTTATGTTGCCTTTCAGGCTGACCCTCCGTTGGTCGAGGCAGCGGTGAAAACTTTTTTCCCGATCATATTGATGAATTGGTAATCCTCACCATTGTGGGGGTTGGTGGCTATATCAGTTTTGCGGGAGCTCATCGTTTGCTCGAGGCGGGAATTTCTGGAAAAGAAAATCTGCGGCAAGTGTCGAAGAGTTCGGTCTCAGCCATTTTAATTGCCTCATTGATGCGTACTATTTTATTTATCGCGGTCTTGGGAATTGTTTGGAAAGGAATTTCACTCGGCAATGAAAATCCAGCAGCAGTTGTTTTTGAAAGTGCAGCGGGAAGAATGGGTTATGAAATTTTTGGATTGGTGCTTTGGAGCGCTGCAATTACATCTGTTGTTGGCTCCGCATTCACATCGGTTTCATTTGCTAAATCTATTCATCCATTCGTTGAAAAATATTTTCGTTATCTCATTATTGCTTTCATCGTTTTTTCTACGCTTGTATTTCTTTGGGTAGGGCAACCTGTCAAACTATTAGTAGCAGCCGGAGCAGTTAACGGATTAGTGCTTCCGTTTGCGCTGGCTATCATTTTATCTTCCGCTTTTAAAAAGGGTTTATTAAGAGATTATCAGCATCCGATTTGGTTATCTGTAATCGGTTGGATTGTGGTGCTAGTTATGACGTATATGGGTATCAAGGGATTGGTTACCTGGATAGGTAAATAAAAAGCGCTCAGCTTTTCATAGCAG
>CAWJYY010000013.1:0-263863 GCA_963847165.1 uncultured Pseudomonadota bacterium | reverse complement strand
CGCCCGCGCTTACCTTGAGCTGATGGATGGCCCCGGCTTCTCAAAGCATGTCTGGAGCTTTGTCGACGGCAGGCCCATTATCAATCATCTGCATCTTAAGGATCGCGCGCCGGCGGAAACCGATATTTCGCGCGCGTTGTCGAAGGATCTGAAGAAACGCGGCTTCAAATTCGTCGGGCCGACGATCGTTTATGCGTTCATGCAAGCCGTAGGCATGGTCAATGACCATGCCGTGACCTGCTTCCGCCATCCCGACTACAAGAAGCGCAGCAAGGGTTAGGCATTAGCCGAGCGCGCCGCCCTGGAACTGAGCGCGAAAGCGCAACGTTCAAGGGGTTGGGAGGTTGGGGGCGGCGGGTTGGGGGGCCGCGTATGGAGGTGATCATGGCCAAGACCACACTGCGTCAACGCAAAACCGAGGGCCGGGTGATGCACGAGTTCGCGCACGGCGAGTTGAAGAGCGGCCGCGGCGGCAAGGGCGGCAAGGTGACGAGCCGCAAGCAAGCCATCGCCATCGCGCTCAATGAAGCTGGGGCCTCAAAATATAAGAGCCGGAGAGCCAACAAGAGCAGCTTCGCCAAGACCGCTCGCAAGGAGGCGCGCGGCGAGACGGGCCAGCAGGACAAGGAAGGCGCCGCGCACGTCGGCGCGCGTGGAAAGCGCGAAAGCTCGCCTGCAATGGGCGGCCGAAACGCGACGCGTCTCACCGCCGGCGGTAAGAAGGGCGCCCGCACGCGCTCGCGCGACGGCGGCGCCACGAAGCGCGAACTTTATCAGCGCGCCAAACGCATCGGCGTCGAGGGCCGTTCGAAAATGTCAAAGCGGCAGCTTGAAAACGCGCTGCACTAGCCTCGTGCGTAGGCGACGCCGCCATCGACGATGAGCGTTGAGCCCACGACATAATCGCCGGCGCGCGAGGCGAGGAAGATCGCCGCCCCCGCCATGTCCTCGATTTCGCCGATGCGCTTTGCCGGGATGGCTTGCGCGACCGCGTCGCCGTGATCGCGCGCCATTCGGTTCATGTCGGAAGCGAATGCGCCCGGGGCGATGGCGGAGACGACGATGTTGTCCTGGATCAGCCGCATGGCCATGCGCTTGGTGAGATGGATGAGGCCGGCCTTGCTGGCGGCGTAGGAATAGGTCTCCTGCATGTTCACCGACACGCCGTCGATCGAGGCGATGTTGATGATCTTGCCCGGGCGTTCTTTGCTGGCGGCGGCCTTCATGGCCCCGTGCAGCGCCTGCGCCAGGAAGAACGGCGTCTTCATGTTGAGGTCGACGACCTTGTCCCAGCCGCTTTCGGGAAACTCGTCGAATTCCGCGCCCCAGGCGGCGCCGGCATTGTTCACGAGGATGTCGAGCTTCGATTCGTGCTTGAGGAAAGCGGCGGCCAGTTCTTTGGCGCCGTCGGCGCCGGAGGCGTTGCCGGCGATGGGCGTGCATGAGCCCAATTTCGACAATTCCTGCGCGGTGTCCTCAAGCGCCGCCGCCCTTGCGGGCGGTGATGTAGACCTTGGCGCCTTGAGTGAGAAAGCCTTCGGCGATCATTTTGCCGATGCCGCGGGAGCCGCCTGTGATCAAGCGCGGTGCGGCCTTTGAGGGTGAAGAGATCCTGCATGGGTCAGCCCGCCTTCTTCATGTCGGCAATGAGTTTGTCGTCGATCTCGTTAGCGCGTTTTGCGGCTGGACGTGCGGCCAATCGCGAGAAATAGGCTTCGAACGCCGGACGCTTCTCGATCGTGCCGAATTGCAGGCCCCAGCCGATATGGGCGCCGAGATAGAGGTCAGCGGCGGTGAAGCGATTGGCGACGAGATAGTCATTGGCCGACACAGCCTTCTCAAGCGTATCGAGCACGGCTTCGCGCGAACCGTAGCCGAACATGCGCTGCTTGTCGGGCGGGGCGACCCAGCCCATGGCGTGATTGCTGGTCATCGCTTCGACCGGGCCGGCGGCGTAGAAGAGCCAGCGATAATAGGGCCCGCGCATCTTATCGCCCGAGGGCGGCGCGAGATTGGCGTGCGGAAATGCGTCGGCGAGATAGGCGCAAATGGCGGCGGCTTCGGTGACGACGACATCGCCATGCTTGATCGCCGGCACCTTGCCCATCGGATTGATGGCCAGATAATCCGCGCCCTTCATGGTCGAGGCGTAGTCGAGGACCACCGTCTCGTATGGCTGGCCGACCTCCTCCAGCATCCAGCGGATGATGCGCCCGCGCGACATCGGGTTGGTGTAGAAGGTGAGCGTGTCGGCCATGGGATTTTCTCCTATTTTGGCTCTGGAACGAAAGGCGAACTGGCCGGGCTTGTCAAGCGCGCGGATTGAAAAAGCGCCAGCGCCGGCAAGGCGTCCGCCATGCGCCCGCCTCAGCCGCGCGCGCCCGCTAGTCGCTCCACGGCCACGGGAATGGGATACGTGCGCTTCGATTTGAGCGGCCGGATGCAGCACCGCGCCGCCCCAAGGAGCCCCCAGGGCGGCGCGGGCGGTGCAAACCGGGGGCTGGGTATGGCCAAACCGGTTCCGCTCCCGGCGTCTCATATACCACTTGGACTTGGCGACCGGCAGCGCGCAAAAATTGTAGGGCTACTTCAAGTAGAACTTCTCCAGCTGCATCCAACTGCGGCTGCAGCGGGCACCAAGGTCCGAACACCCAAAAGCGATGGAGCGCGGGCGATGCTGGACCTGTTTCGACAATTCTGGTGGTTGATGTTCCCGGTCATGGGGATGGTCTACGGCCTGGTGGGCATGCTGCAGCAGAACCGCCGGCAGAACCGCGCCATCGATCTGCTGCGGACCTACGCCGAGCAAGGTAAGGAGCCGCCGCCGGAATTGCTGAAGGCCCTGTCGCAACAGGGCGGCGGTGACGCTCGATGACGGCTTCGGCCTCGGCGCCAGCCCCAACCGCATCGCCGGCGCCTGGTGGACATTTTTTGTGTTCATCGCCTTGACCGCCGGATTTGGCGTCGGCGCCAGCAGCTTTGGCGAAGATGCGCATTCGGCGTTCATGGTCGTCACCGTCATTATGGGCATCCTCGCCTTTGGCGCGCTGGTCATGGCGCTCGCGGCGACCTTCTTCGCCCGCAAATGACGAGCGATACAGACGCGCCGCTCATCGAAGCGGCGCGCGCTGGAGATCATGGGGCGTTTGCGCGCTTGGTGCGGATGCATCAACAGGGCGTGCGCGGGTTCTTGCGCAGGGCGTGCGGGAATTTCGCCATGGCCGACGATTTGGCGCAGGAGACATTCATCGCCGCCTGGGAGCGGCTCGCGCAATTCCGCGGCGAGTCGAGTTTGCGCTCGTGGCTGTGCGGGATCGCCTGGCGCAAGCTGTTGGCCAACCGCCGCTCCGAGGTTCGCGCGCGCGAGCGTGACGCCGCCTATCATGATCTTGAAGAGGGCGATGGCCCTCTCGACCCCGGGCTGCGCGTGGCGCTGGCGAAGGCGCTAACCACGCTGTCGCTTGACCAGCGCGCCTGCGTGGCGATGTGCTTGGCGGCCGGCTATTCGCACGCCGAGGCGGCGCACGCGCTTGAAATGCCGCTGGGGACGGTCAAATCTCATGTTCTTCGCGGGCGGGAAAAGTTGCTTGCAGCGTTAGGCGACGGCAATGACGGATAAAGACCAAATCCTCGCTCAGTTCTTCCAAGGGCACGAACCGCCGTCGGTCGACGCGCGGTTTCTGGCCGAGGCGCTGGCGCGTGCGCACAAGTCTCGTCAGGCCAACACGATTTGGCTGTGGATTGGCGCCGGCAGCGTGGCCGCCGCGGTGCTGGCGCTGGTCGGCCCGGAAATCGGCGACGCTTTTGCGGCCATGGGGCCGGCTGTGGCGCCGGCGGTTGTCGCCGGGACCGTGCTCTTGATGCTGCGCCGCATGCTGTGGGCGCGCCCCTGATGGCGAAGGCGGTCACGCTCTACGGCATCAAGAATTGCGACACGATGAAGAAAGCGCGCGCCTGGCTTGATGGCCGCGGCGTCGCCTACGCCTTCCACGACTACAAGGCCGAAGGCGTCGACAAGGCGCGCTTGGAGAAATGGGCGAAGGAAGTGGGCTGGGAAACCTTGCTCAATCGCGCCGGAACGACGTTTCGCAAGCTGCCGGAGCAGGATCGCGAGAACCTCGACCGAGAGGAAGGCGATCGCGCTCATGTTGGCGCAGCCGTCGATGATCAAGCGGCCTGTGCTCGAGGCGGGCGCCAAGTTGACGGTGGGATTTAAGCCGGAAACCTACGCCAAGCTCTTTGGTTAGCGGCGCTCAAGCATCCACGCCGCGCCGGCATCGAGGATCGCCGCCAGCACCGCCCCATCCTCGCGGCCGCTCTTTTTGGGCGCGTGGAAGGAATGATCGGCGTGAGCTTCCAGATGCAAGGTTGCGCGATCGCCGAGCGAGGCGACGACCGGACGTAAGAAATCGAGTTCGGCGAGGGCGTCGTCGCCGCCTTGCAAGAACAGCATCGGGATCTTGACGTCGCGCAGATGCTTGGCGCGTTCGTCTCCGGGCTTGCCGGCGGGATGCAGCGGAAACGCGAAGAAAACGAGGCCGCGCACGTTTGCGAGCGGGGCGAGCGCTTGCGCTTGGGAAGTCATGCGCCCGCCGAAGGATTTGCCGCCCGCGAACAGCGGAAGCTGCGGCCCCAAACGCGCCGCCTCCGCCACCGCGGCGCGGACCGCGGCGTGGGCGAGCGGCGGCGCGTCAGGGCGCTTCGTGGCGCGCTCCATGTAGAGGAAATTGTAGCGCAGCGTGGCGATGCCGCGCTCGCCCAGGCCGTCGGCGATCGCGGTCATGGATTTGTGCGTCATGCCCGCGCCGGCGCCGTGCGCAAAGACGTAAGTCGCGCCTGCGTTCTCCGGCGCAAGCCACAAGCCGGAGACCTGGGCGTCGCCATCGAGATGGATCTTGATCGGCTGCGGGTTCATCGGCGCCCGCGAATATGGACCCGTACTCACCGGGTTGGAACGGGCAGGATCTCCATCACCTCCACCGCCTCGCCCGGGAAGATGGCGAAATGGGGATGGCCCTCGAACAGCTTGGCGGCCGCTTCGTGGGACCCCGCTTGCACCACGACATAAGCGGCGAGGTTGTTCTTGATGTCGGTGACGCCGTTAAGACCGGTGCGCTTGGTTTTGCCAAGCGGGCCGCCGGTCTCGATGATCGCCGCTTGGTGCTTCTCAGCCCAAGCCATCCACGCTTTCATCCCGTCTTGCTCGCGTGTCTTGCGCTCTTCGTCGCTGATCGTGTCCCAGCCTGAGCGCTCGCGAGCCGAGATCGCGCCGGTATAAACGGCGAGAAACTTTCTCATGACATTCTCCTCAAGGCTGGGGTTCGTAGAACAGGATGACGCCGCCGCCGGCGATGGGCTGCGCTTTGATGAGGTTGAGACGCTGGCGCTCGCCGTCGGTTTTGAACATCGCCGCGCCGCCGGTCTTGCCGAGCAGCAGCGGGGCGATGCAGATGCGGTATTCGTCGATCAAGCCTGCGTTGCGCAGGGAGGCGGTGAGGTTGGCGCTGCCGAACACGAAGATGGTCTTGTCGTCCGCGTCCTGCTTGAGCGCGGCCGCATCCTCGATCGCTGCGCAGCAGTCGGGAATTGTTCCAATCGGCGGATTTCAACGTGGCGGAAACCACCGCCTTCGACGCCTTGTTCATGGCCTCGGCGATCTCGCCTTTCTCATCGCGCCAATACTCGGCCATGCCTTCATAGGTCTTGCGTCCGAACAACAGGATCGGCGCCTCGGCGAGCTGCTGCTTGGAGAGTTGCTCCAATTCCGGACCCCAAACCGTTTCGTGCATGGAGAGGTCCCAAGGCGCGGCCCCTTCAAACGCCCCGTCCAGCGACATGATGTTCCAGATGATCAGTCTGCCCATGTTCAGGCTCCTTGCGCCAGGAACGCGCCAAGCTTGCTCAGCAATTCGCGCCAGCCTTGCTCGCGCATCGCCAGGCCGTCCGCGCCTTCAAAGAAAGCGGCGTGTTCGGCGAACAGGAGCCGGGTGGCGCCGCCATCGGGCTTGAACTCGACCGTCGCCAGCGAGACCGAGAAGCGTCGGCCGTTACGGCTCATCGAATAGGTGAAGATGAGGCGCTCGTTTGGAATGATTTCGTCATAGACGGTCTCATTGCCGAACGTGGTCTCCTCGCCGAACACTTTGACGCCGTCAAGAAAGCGGAGGCTCGAGGTCTCGCGCCCGCCTTCGCGGAAATCGAGTTCATAGGAGCGAAGCTCCCATCCCTTGCCTTCGACAAACCAGGCGCGCTTGGCTTGCGGGTCACGCCAGGCGGCGAACACGCGTTCGGGGGCGGCGTCGTACCGGCGCTCGATAAAGAACGCGCCGTGACTGGTGTCGGTCATGGCCTAACTCCTCAAGCCGCCAAGTGGCGTTCGAGTTGATCGAAGAGCTCTTGCGTGCCGCGTTCGCGCTGGCCTCCTTCGTCGAAGCCATCCAGGAACGCGCCTTGCTCGGTGTAGGTGAGTTTGGCGCCCGCGCCGTCCGGCTTGATCTCGGTGACGCCGAGCGAAACCGAGACGCGGGTCTTGTCCAAGCGCATCTCGTAGGACGTGACGATGCGTTCGCCTTCGACGATGTCCCAAATGGTGGCGTTGTAATGATGGACGACGCCGCCCGGGGGGCCGCCCGAGACGCTTTCGCCGCCGCCGACGCGGAAGTCGAGCTTGTGGTCGGATTTCTCCCAATTGTCGGGGCCCACGAACCATTGCGCCTTGGCTTTGGGATCGGCGAAGGCGGCGAACACTTTGGCGGGCGCCGCCTTATAGGCGCGTTCGATCACGAACGTCGCGTGGCTGACGGAACGTTTCATAACTCTCTCCTTGGGATTGCTTGCAACGCGTTAGGCGGCGTCTTCTTTCGGAAAGTATTGAAAGTACGGCTGCGCCTCCTGGAGGACGCGCGCGAAGGAAGCGCGCTCGCTCAGGCGCTTGAGATAGGCCGCTGTATTGGGGTGGGTTTGTTCGAATGGCGCCACCTTTTCGGCATAGAAGAGCGCCGGCGCAGCGGAACAATCAGCCAGCGAAAACGCCTCGCCGGACGCAAACGTGCGGCCCCCCATGTGCGCCATGTGCGCTTCGATGACGTCGAGGGCGGCGCGCAGCTGGGTGCGGTTCTCCGCCACCCCGTAAGCGTCGCGCTGGTCGGCGCCCCGCAAGCGATCGCCGACGATGCGCTGCATCGGGTAATGCACGTAGGTGTCGAAGAAGCGATCCCAGCCGCGCACGTCGAGCGCTTGCTTGGGATCTGCGGGCATAAGCTTCGGACCGCCCAGGTTCTGATCGAGCCATTCGAGTTGGATGCTCGAATTCGTTGACGATATCCGCGCCTGCCGCGATGGCGGGCATTTTACGCATCGGCGAGAGCTTGATGAAGGCTTGCGCCTCCGCCGGATCGGCGAGGTTCACAAGCACCGGTTCGAAGGCGACGCCCTTCTCATAGAGCCCAATCAGCACCTTCCAGCAGAAGGACGAGAGCGGGTGGTAATAGAATTTCACGGTCATGCGTCGTCTCACTCTTTTTCGGGTTCATCGTCCTGGGCCAGGAAGGCGCCAAGGCGGTCGAAGCGTTCTTCCCATTGCTGGCGGCGTTGGTTGAGCCAGCGTTCGGCTGCGGTGATGGCGTTGGGATCGACGCGGCACGTCCGCACCCGCCCAACCTTTTCGCTTCTCACCAAGCCGCTCTGCTCGAGCACGGCGATGTGCTGCATGACGGCGGGCAAGGACATGGCCAACGGCTTGGCGAGTTCGCTGACGGAGGCGGGCCCCTGGGCCAGGCGTTCCAGCATGGCCCGGCGGCTGGGGTCGCCAAGCGCCTGGAAGGCCAGATCGAGGGGGGCTAGGGCCATTAATACTTAAGTATCAGCTTAAGTATCCGCTGGCAAGCGGCATCCGTATGAACGATCTGACACATCGCGCAGGGCGCTGAATTCGGATTTGCATCCAATTCCCCGCACCGGCGCATCTGTGACCTAAATGGGGCGACTAGACCCCGGGCTTATGGAGATTTGGAATGGGCGTTGAAAGCTTTGTTCCACTTATATTTTTTGGGTTCTTGGCCGCCGTTATCCTGGTGCCGATCTGGCTGCGGGAACGAACCAAGCAATCGGCCCATCATCTGATTTCGCAGGCGCTGGAGAAGGGTCAGCCGCTCGACCCCGCCATCATGCGGGATCTGACCCAGGGCTCGGTGCGCCAACAGCAAGTGGACCGGCCGCGCCGGACTTTGGGCAGCGCCATTCTGATGCTGGCTTTGGCGCTCGCCTTCGGCGGCATCTATTTCGTCGATCCCGACAACGATTGGTCGCGGATCCCGGCGATTATTCTGGGCGCCTTGGGCGTTGCCTTCCTGTTGCTTGCGATCGTGGATTACACCACCAAGAAGAAGGACGTGTGAGAGTTATGAAGCGTGGCCACGCGGGGGCTCATCAATCTGGCCCAGGCCGGCGAAGCCGCCTTGATCGTGGCGGCGCAAGCGCGGGACCAAGCGGCCTTCGGCGAGCTTGTGAAACGCCGTCAGGGCTGGGCGCGGGCCTTGCTGAGGAGGATGTGTTCGAACGCCGCGGAAGCTGACGATTTGGCTCAAGAGGCGTTCATCAAAGCGTGGGAAAGATTAAGGGATCTGGAAACGCCGGCGGCTTTTCCGGGTTGGTTTAGGAGGATCGCGGTGACCACGTTCCTAATGGCCAAGAGACGCCAGCGGGCCGTGTTCGAGGAGATCGACGACGCCTCGCCGGTGGCGTCCGAGGAACTCCACGCCCGAGGCCGCGGCGGGCGCGAAAATCGACCTGGAGCGGGCGCTGGCGCGCCTCTCCGATGCAGAAAGGCTTTGCGTGACCTTGAACCATGGTGAAGGTTTGAGTCACTCTGAGATCGTAGAAATGACGGGGCTTCCCCTTGGCACCGTTAAGTCCCACGTATTAAGGGGAACCGAGAAGCTTCGCCGCATGTTGGAGGCGGCCTGATGACTGATTTTGACGCCCTCTTGAAGCGCAGTTTCGCTGAAGCGCACGAACCGGCCGACGAGGGCTTCTCGGTCCAGGTCAGCCACGCCGTGGCGCGCACGGAGCGTCTGGCGCGCATCCGCAACGGCGCCCAAACCGGCGCCTGGTTGGTTGCGGGCGGCGCGGTGGCGTTTGGGATTTATGGCCTGGCCATGAGCGTGGCGCCCGACGTGCTGGCGTCGCTGGGGTTTGGCATGTCGCGCGCGCACTCGGTGATCAATGGCCCGGGCGCCGACATGATGCGTTCGCTGAGCGCCGGCATGACCCAAATTCTGCTCGTCACCGGCGCCATCGCCGGCGGTCTCGTCGCCTATCGCGCGACCCAAGAGTAAAGCAGTCCCGGCAGGCGACTGGGCTGGTGTGCAGCGCAGCAATTCTCTAAGTCTCGCGGCCAGGGTGAACCCATGTCGCGTCACGTTGATACGCCTCGCATCACCGCACCGGATATCCGCGCGCGCAAGGGCGGCGAACCGATCGTGTGCCTGACCGCCTATACAAGCCCGGTCGCGCGCATTCTCGATCCGCATTGCGATCTGCTGCTGGTCGGCGATTCCGTCGGCATGGTGTTGCATGGGCTGGCGAACACGGTGGGCGTCACCCTCGACATGATGATCATGCACGGCCAGGCGGTGATGCGCGGCGCCAATCGCGCGCTCGTCGTTATCGACATGCCGTTCGGTTCTTTCGAAGCCAGCGCTGAACTCGCCTTCGCCAACGCCGCGCGCGTCCTGAAGGAAACCGGCGCGCAGGCGATCAAGATGGAAGCCTCGGGGCCCGCCATTGGCGACACCATCAGATTTCTCGTCGACCGCGGCATTCCGGTCATGGGTCACGTCGGGCTGCGCCCGCAGGCCGTGAACGTGGACGGAAAATTCCGCGCCAAAGGGCCGCACCCGCGAGGAGCGCGCCAAGGTGCTGGCCGAAGCCCGGGCGGCCGACGAGGCGGGCGCCTTCGCCATCGTCGTGGAGGGCGTGGACGAGACGCTCGCCCCCGAAATAACCGCTGCGGTCAAGGCCCCGACCATCGGTATCGGAGCCTCGGCCAAGTGCGACGGTCAGATCCTGGTGACCGACGATTTATTGGGGTTGTTTGAGTGGACCCCCAAATTCGTGCGCCGATACGCCGATCTGAAGGGAATAATCGACAAGGCGGCTGGCGCCTATGCCGCCGATGTCCGCGCCCGCCGTTTTCCTGCCGCAGCCGAGACCTATGTGCTGGGCGGCAAGCCGCAGCGCCGGCGCGTTGCCGGGGACGGCAAGCGCGGCTAGCTTGCCGGCGATTTTAAGGGGCGGGCTGGGGTTCGCCGCGCTTTGAGGGGCGAGGAAACGGCCGCGTGAGCAAAGACGACTCCACAGAAGGTTTTGTCCAGGAGGTCGATCAGCGGGTTCGCGAAGAGCGCCTGCTGGCGGACGCCAAGCGCTATGGGCCATGGCTCATAGCGCTGTTTATCGCCTTCCTGGCGGTCATCGGCGGCTGGCAATGGTGGCAGCAATATCAGGCCGGCGTCGCGCGCGAACAATCGGCGGCGTTCGCCGCCGCCCAGCAAATGGCTCAGCAAAGCAATGTCGAGCGGCGCCAAGGCCGCGTTCTTGCGCCTGACGACGCAGGGCACGCCCAATTACCGGGTCATGGCGCGGATGGAATACGCCGCGATCCAGCAGCTGCAAGGCGATTTTGACGGCGCCATCGCATCGTTCGACCAAGCCGCGGCCGCCACCAACGATCCGATCCTGAAGGAAACGGCGCAGCTGCGGGCGGCCTACATCGCCGCCGACACGCAGGACTTCGAAGCGCTGCAGCGGCGCTTGCAGCCGCTGCTGCAGTCGCATTCGCGCATTTCGTATCTGGGCCGTGAGCTGTTGGCCATTCAGGCCTGGCGCACCGGCCACAACGATATCGCCCGCACCACGCTCCAGGACATCACGCTGGCGTTCGACGCGCCTGAAGGCGTGCGCCAGCGCGCGCAAGTCACGCTAAGCCTGTTGCCTGACGCGCGCCAACGGCGCCGCGCCCGCGGCGTCATCGACAAACTCACCTGCACGGGGCGCAACCCCAGCCGCGCCCGCACAAGGAGCACATCCATGAGACCTTTGCGACCGATCGCGATTGTCGCGGCCGCGGCGGCCTTATCGGCATGTGCAACCGTGCAGCGGGTGGGCGCGATTTTTGGGCACGCTGACGCCACGCCGCACAATGCGGTGCCGCAGGAAGGCCGCGTATCGATCCTGGCTTCCGATCAGGCGTTGACGGCCGATCCGTCCCTGGCGTCGCGCACCATCGTTGTGCCGCTTGCAACCGATGTCGCCGATTGGACCCAGCCCGGCGGCAACGAAACCAACGCTCCCCCCAACGCCAATGGCCAAGCGACGCTGCAGCAGGCCTGGCGCGCCAGCCTCGGCGCCGGCACCAATCGCCACGTTGCGCTTTCCAGCGTGCCGGTGATCGCACAGGGCCGCGTGTTCTTTCTCGACGCAAACCAGCGGGTGACGGCGCTGGACGCCACGAACGGCCACCATCTCTGGTCTGTGGTGCTGCGTCCGGCCCACAGCCGCGATCATTTCGCGGAGGGCGGCGGCGTGGCGTTTTCGGAAGGGCGCCTGTTTGTGACCACCGGCTACGGCTTCATGGTCGCCCTCGACGCCAGCAACGGCCACGAGGTTTGGCGCGCCGAGGGCAATACGCCCTACCAATCTTCGCCCACGGTCGCGGCCGGGCGCGTTTATGCGATCACCAATGACAGCACGTTGATGGCGCTGGACGCGAGCAACGGCCAGGTTGAATGGAATTTCCAGGCCATCGCCGAGCCTGCGCGCATTGTCGCCTCGCCGAGCGTCGCCGTCGCCGGTGAAACGGTGATTGCGCCCTTCGCATCGGGGGAGCTGGCGGCGGTGGTGTCGGCGAACGGCCGCCGGCTTTGGGGCGATTCTCTTTCTCGCCCGGGCGCGCTGACATCGCTGTCGGCGATCAACGACATTCCAGGCCGCCCAGTGGTGACCAACGCCGTTGTCTATGCGGCGAGCCATTCCGGCGTTCTGGTGGCGATCAACATCAATACCGGCCAGCGCATCTGGGCCAAACCGTTCGCTTCGACGCAGACCCCTGCGTGATGGGCGATGTCGTTTATGCGGTCAGCGTCGATGGCGAACTGGCCGCGTTCGATCGCGCCACCGGCGGTCTTTATTGGGTAAAACAGCTCCGTCGCTATCGCGACGAGCAAGGCCACAAAGGCCGTGTCGCCTGGGTAGGCCCGATCATGGTGGGCGGACGCCTGGTGCTCGCCAACTCGATGGGCGAGGTCATCGGCGTGACGCCGCAAAACGGCGAGATCGTCGCGCACGGCCAAACCGGGCACGCCGTCTTCATTCCACCCGTGACCGCGGGCGGCCTAATCTATCTGGTAACCGACAACGCGCAGCTCGTGGTGCTGCGCTAAAAGATGGCCGCTCATGACGATCAAGCTCGCGATCGTCGGGCGGCCCAATGTCGGCAAGTCAACTCTGTTCAACCGCCTCGCGGGAAAAAAGCTCGCCATCGTTGACGACACGCCAGGCGTCACGCGCGACCGTCGCGAGGCGAAGGGCCGGCTTGGCGATTTGGATCTCGTCTTGATCGACACCGCCGGCTTTGAGGACGCAAAAGACGCCTCGCTCGAGGCGCGCATGCGCGCCCAGACCGAAACCGCGATCGCGCAGGCCGATGTGATCGTGTTCATGATCGATGCGCGCGTCGGAGTGACGCCGGTGGACGAAGCGTTCGCTCTGTTGTTGCGACGCGCCGACAAGCCGGTGGCGCTTTGCGCCAACAAGGCCGAAGGCCGCGCCGGGGAGGCCGGCGTCAACGAGGCCTATAGCCTGGGCCTTGGCGAACCGATTGCCTTGTCGGCCGAGCACGGCGAAGGCATGGCTGAGCTTTACGCAGCGATTGTCGCGGCCGGGATTGGCGGCGCCGAGCAAGTCGATGCGGGGTCGGCGCGGCCGGTCAATCTGGCGATCATCGGGCGTCCCAACGCCGGCAAATCAACTTTGGTGAACGCGCTGCTCGGCGAAGATCGCCTGCTTGTCGGGCCCGAGGCCGGCATCACCCGTGACGCCATCGCCGTCGATTGGAGTTGGCGCGGCAAGCGCTATCGGCTGGTCGACACCGCCGGTATGCGCAAGAAGGCCAAGGTTCAGGCCAAACTCGAGAAGCTGTCGGTGAGCGAGACCCTGCACGCGATCCGCTTCGCCGACGTTTGCGTGCTGGTGATGGACGCGGGCGAAGCGTTCGAACGGCAGGATTTGGCCATCGCCGATCTCGTCGTGCGGGAAGGACGCGGCCTCGTGTTCGCATTGGCCAAGTGGGACAGGATCGAAGACCCGCGCGCCCATCTCGAGGAGATGCGGCTGGTGGCGAAAGAGAGCCTGCCGCAGGCGCGCGGCGCCCCGCTGGTGACGATCTCGGCGCTGTCAGGCGTTGGGCTCGATCGCTTGATGAAGGCGGTCGAAGAAGCGCGCGAGGATTGGACCGCGCGGGTCAAGACCAAGGATCTGAACGAGTGGCTTCATGCCGTCATCGCCCGCAATCCCCCTCCCGCGGTGCGCGGCAAACGCATCAAGCCGCGCTATCTCACACAGATCAAAGCCCGGCCGCCGACCTTCGTCCTGCTCGCGTTCACGAGCCGACGAAATGCCGGAAAGCTACAAGCGTTATCTCGTCAACGCGCTGCGCGACGCCTTCGATCTCCACGCCGCACCCGTCCGGCTGATCGTGCGTCAAGGCGCCAATCCGTTCGCGGATGAGAACTAGCCGCCGTCGGCGGCGGCGTCTTTGCGGGGCCATGACGCACCTCGGAGCGGCGCCCGAGCGCCGCCGATCAGGCGTCGATCAGACGCGAAATCGTGAGCTCGTCGAAATTGAGTGGTGGAGCGGGCGCTGACGCGCTTGAAATTCACTTAAGAGTTGGGGAGGGACCGATGAGGGCAATTCTTATTGGCGGGCTCGTCGCGGGTTTGCTGGATATTCTTTATGCGTTCGCCGTCTATGGGCCCTTGGCCCCGGCGCTCGGCCTCCCGACCAGTTCATCGCCGATCGAAGTCTTGCAGTCCGTCTATGGCGGCTGGGTCGGACATGAGGCCGCCGCGGCGGGCGGGCTCAACGCTGCGGTCCTGGGCGCGTGCACCCATTTCGGCATCGCCATCGTCATGGCGGCGGTCTATGCGGCTTTGTTTGCGCGGCCCGGCGCCGGCAATCCGATCCTCTGGGGCTTTATCTACGGCCTCATCCTGTTTGTGGTGATGAACTATGTGGTGACGCCGCTTTCGGCCGCGGCTGACGGACACTTCACTAGTGGCGCCGACGCCATCAATCGTATTCAAGCCGCCGTTGCTCGCACCTTGCAATTCAAGCGGCCGCTGCTGTTGGCGGGGACGATCTTCACCCATACCGTGCTTGTCGGCATTCCCATCGCGCTGATCAGTGCGCGGCTCAGTCCTCAGCAGGATTGAGCCGCCGCCCAGCCGCTCGACCACGCCCACTGGAAGTTATAGCCCCCGAGCCAGCCGGTGACGTCGACGGCTTCGCCGATGAAGAAGAGGCCGCTTACGGCGCGCGCCGCCATCGTTTGTTGCGACAGAGCGTCGGTGTCCACGCCCCCGACGGTGACTTCGGCTTTGGCGTAGCCTTCCGTGCCGACCGGAATGAGCCGCCAGGTTTTCAGCGTCTGCGCCGCTTCGATCAAAGCCGCGTCTTTGATGTCGCCGATGACGCCGACCGGCAGGCGATCGCAGAGCGCCGCAGCCAGGCGATCCGGCGCCAGTTCGCAGACAATGCTCTTCAGCTGCGCCTTCGGGCGCTCGCGTTTGCGAGCGACGAAGACATCCGCGGCTTGGCCCGGCAGCCAATCGATGACGAGGGCCTCGCCCGCTTGCCAGTAGGACGACGCCTGTAGGATGGCGGGACCTGAAAGGCCGCGATGGGTGAAGAGCGCCGCCTCCTTGAACGATGCGCGTCCCACGCTGGCGACCACCGCCGCGGCGACGCCGCTCAGCGGGCGCATCCAGGCGAGATCGGCGTCGGCGAAGGTCAGCGGCGCCAGGCCCGGGCGGGTTGCGATCACCGACACGCCGAATTGTTTGGCGATGTCGTAAGCGAGCGATGAAGCGCCGAGCTTGGGGATGGAAAGGCCGCCCGCGGCGATGACGCAGGTCTCGGCGGCGAACGATCCTTGCGAGGTGTCGACTTCAAAACCCAAGCCGCGGCGGACCTCGCCGACGCGGCAGTTCAAACGAACATCGACGCCGACGCCGGCGCATTCGTCCAGGAGCATGCGCACGATTTTTTGTGAGGCGCGCGCGCCTTGGCAAAACAATTGGCCGAGCGTCTTTTCGTAGCTGGCGATGCGGTGGGTTTCGGTCAGGGCGATAAAATCGGACGGCGTGTGGCGGCTCAGCGCCGAGCGGGCGAAGTGCGGATTGGCGCAGATATAACGCGTCGGGTCGCTGGCATTGATGTTGGTGAAGTTGCAGCGGCCGCCGCCCGAGATCAGGATCTTCGCCCCCGGCTCGGCATTGTGTTCGACCACAAGCACCCGTCGCCCGCGCCGGCCCGCATGCATGGCGCAATAAAGTCCAGCCGCGCCGGCTCCGACAATGATGCTGTCATAGCGCTGCATGCGCTGGCTCTTCAGGCCGGTCGTTTCCACTGCACCCAGACGCCGTTTTCGGCATAGGCGGGCTCTAGCATTTGAACGATTGCGGGCGCGAGTTCTTCCGGCGCCGGCAACGTCATCGGATCTTCGCCGGGGAAAGCTTTTGCGCGCATCGCTGTGCGTGTCGGGCCGGGGTTGAAGATGTTGGCCCTGATCGGGGTGACTTCGAGTTCGGCCGCCCAGCACATCACCAGCGCATCGAGCGCGGCCTTCGACGCTGCGTACGGCCCCCAATAGGCGCGCGGATTGCGGGAGACCCCGGAGGTCAGGAAGACGGCGCGGCCTGCGTCGGAGGCCCGCAACAACGGATGCGTGGCGCGGATGAGGCGCTGGTTGGCTAGGTAATTGATCGCCGTAGTTTCTTCCATGACCGCCGGCGTCGCCTGATGCGCCGGGGTCAGCGCGCCAAGGGCGCCGGCGCAGGCGGCCAGCGCGTCAATTCTGCCGAAACGTTCGTAGAGCGCCGCGGCGAGGCGATCGATGCCCGCATAGTCGCTGAGGTCGAGCGGGACCAGCGTCGCTTCGCCGGCGCCGCCGGCCTTGATCTCGTCATCGAGCGCTTCCAGCGCCTTTTGCGCGCGCGCCACGCATACGACCCGCCAGCCGCGGCGGCCCAGTTCAAGCGCCACAGCGCGGCCAATGCCCCGCGAGGCGCCGGTGACGAGCGCAATCCTGCTGTTGTCGCCGCTCATTCCGCCGCGGTTTCAGCGAGCAGCGAGAGCTGGAAGTCCTTGGCGGCGCGGTCGGCGGAATAGTCCAACAGCGGGGTTGGATATTCGCCGGTGAAGGCGTGGTCGGTGAATTGCGGCTGTTCGGCGTTGCGCTTCATTTCGCCCATCGCCCAGTAAAGGCCCTCGATGGAGAGGAAGCCAAGCGAATCGACCCCGAGGGCGTTGCGCATTTCCTCCAGCGACAGTTGCGCGGCCATCAGCTGACCCAGAGTGGGCATGTCGATGCCGTAAAAGTCCGGGTGCTTGATTGGCGGCGAGGCGCTGCGGAAGTGGACTTCCTTGGCGCCGGCTTCACGCACCATCTGCACGATCTTTTGCGAAGTGGTGCCGCGCACGATGGAATCATCAACCAGCACCACCCGCTTTCCCTTGAGCACGACGCGGTTGGCGGAATGTTTGAGGCGCACGCCGAGGGCGCGGATTTCCTGTTTCGGCTGGATGAACGTGCGGCCCACATAATGGTTGCGGATAATGCCGAGCTCGTAGGGAATGCCGCTTTCCTGCGCAAAACCCATGGCGGCGGGCACGCCTGAGTCCGGCACCGGCACGACTACATCGGCCTCGACGCCGGTCTCTTGCGCCAGCCGCGCGCCCATGCGCTTGCGGATGTCATAGACCGAGCGGCCGTCGATCACTGAGTCCGGCCGCGAGAAATACACGAACTCGAAAATGCACGGACGCGCCGGGCGTTTCGGGAACGGGAAGTGGCTGTCGAGCTTGATGTCGCCGTTCTTGGCGCGCGTGGCGACGACGACTTCGCCCGGCTCGACCGAACGCACGAACTTGGCGCCGATCATATCGAGCGCGCAGGTCTCGGAGGCGAGGATCGGAGCGCCGTCGCGCTCGCCCAGCACCAATGGGCGGATGCCGATTGGATCGCGGGCGCCGATCAGGATGTTGTTGGTGAGGCAGACGATGGCGTAGGCGCCCTGGATGTCGTGCAGCGCCTCCACGAAGCGGTCGACGACTTTGGCCCGGCGCGAACGAGCGATGAGCTGCAGGATGCACTCGGTGTCGGAGGTCGACTGGAAGATTGCGCCTTCCTCCACCAGGCGTTCGCGCAGATCGCGGGAATTGGTGAAATTGCCGTTGTGGGCGACGGCGAAGCCGCCGAGAGCGAGGTCCGCGAAAAGCGGCTGCACGTTGCGCAGAATGGTGCCGCCCTGGGTGGCGTAGCGGGTGTGGCCGATGGCCGAATCTGCCCGGCAGCCGCCTCGGCACGTCCGCGCCCGAGAAATTCTCGCCGACGAGGCCGAGGTGGCGTTCGTGGTGGAAGCGCTTGCCGTCATAGGAGACGATGCCGCAGCCTTCCTGGCCGCGATGCTGTAGCCCGTGCAGACCCAAGGCCGTCAGCACCGAGGCGTCCTCGCTGCCGAAGACGCCGAAGACGCCGCATTCCTCGCGCGGCTTGTCGTCGTCGGCCCATTTGTCCGCCGGCTCCGCCGGCGCCTGATCGAAACGAAGGATGCGCTCGGCGGTCATTGGCTCCTCAGGGCGTGCCCTGATTAGGGGCGGGCTGGGGCGGCGGAATCGGCGCCGATTCGCCCCTTTGCCTGTCGATTATATCACGAGCGCGGTCGCGGGCCTGGGGCAGCACTGCTTCCAGGACCTTGGCCACACCTTCATAGATAGGATAGGTCCGCGCCCCCCGCACCGCGTCCTGCATCGGATCGGCGGGCGTTGTCGCATCGGTGGGTTGCGTCTGGCGCATAAGCAACACGAACAGCGACACCACCAGGATGCCGCGCAGGATGCCGAAGGCGAGCCCCGCGGCGCGGTCGAAGGAGCCGATCTCGGTCGATTGATGCGCGGTCTTGGCGACCGCCGAGGTGATCACCGTGATGATGATGAAGACGATCAGAAAGATGATGAGGCCCGCGGCCACCGAAGCCAAGGGCCCGGAAAGCGGCGTGAATTGCTCGACCAGCGGGCGTCCCATGCTGGCGAAGAAGACCGCGGCGATGGCGCCGCCGATGAAGGCGATGATGGAGAACACTTCGCGGATGAGGCCGCGCGCGAAGGCCATGACGCCCGATAAGCCGAGCACGACAAGCGCGGCGAAATCGAACCAGGTGAAGCCGAGATCCATCCGCATCTCTCCCCTTAGAAGCGCCATAGCCGCCTAGCCAGGAGCATCCCGCGCCTGCGCTTGTCCCACAGGCGGCTGTCCCAAGCGAGCCGAGTGGTAGCGGGCCAAGGCGGCAAAGGAAAGGCCGGGCCAGGCCCCAACAGCGGCGTTCGGACCGCCATTGCAACGAGCGATTGTCACCGCTCATGCGGGCTTTTACGCGCTCCTCGCCTTCGGCGCCGGCGCGATCGCGCTCGCCAGTTCGCCAATATGGTCGATCGCGCGCACTTTGAGCTCGTGCCTTGCGCCTTTCTTCGAGGGTGGCGCAAAGGCGTTGTCGAAGCCAAGCTTGGCCGCCTCCTTGAGCCGCAAATCCGCACGCCCGGCGGGTCGGATCTCGCCCGAGAGCGCCACCTCGCCGAAGACGACGCAATTCCTCGGAAGCGGCTCATCGGCGAGCGCCGAGATGAGCGCCGCTGCGACGGCGAGATCGGCCGCCGGTTCGGTGATCCGCAATCCGCCGGCGACGGAGAGATAAACATCGCGCCCCGCAAACGAGAGGCCGCAGCGCGTCTCCAGCACCGCCAAGATCATCGCCAGACGGGCTGAATCCCAACCGACGATCGCGCGCCGCGGCGTGCCGTAGGCGCTCGCCGCGACCAGCGCTTGGATTTCGACTAAGACCGGGCGCGAGCCTTCGACGCCGGCGAAGACGGCCGCGCCGCTGGCGCGCTGGCCGCTCGTGCCGAGGAAGAGCGCCGATGGGTTGGGCGTCTCCGCCAAACCCGCCTCTAGCATTTCAAACACACCGATTTCGTCGGTCGGCCCAAAGCGATTTTTCACCGCCCGCAGAATTCGAAACGGCAAGCCGCGCTCGCCTTCGAAGTAGATCACCGCATCCACCAGATGCTCGACCACGCGCGGACCGGCGATCTGGCCGTCCTTGGTGACGTGGCCGACGAGGATGACGATGGCCCCGGATTTCTTGGCGAAACGCACCAGTTCATGTGCGCACGCGCGCACTTGCGCCACGGTTCCGGGCGCGGCCTCGACGCCGTCGGCCCAGAGGGTTTGAATGGAATCGACGATGACCACGTCGGGCTTCATCGCTTTCAGGCCATCGAGAATTTTGCGCAGATCGGTCTCGGCGGCGAGGCTCACTTGCGCATCGGCCGACTTCAGCCGGCGCGCGCGGTCCTGCACTTGCGCTTCAGCTTCTTCACCGGTGACGTAGGCGACGCTGTGGCCCTTGCGCGCCAGAGCGGCGGCGGCCTGCAACAGCAACGTCGATTTGCCGACGCCCGGATCGCCGCCGACCAGAATGGCGGAGGCCGGCACAAGTCCCCCGCCGCAAACGCGGTCGAACTCGGAAATGCCGCTAACCAGACGCGCGGGCGGATCGGCCTCGCCCGCCAACTCAACGAAGGCGAGCCTTACCCCCTTCTTGCCGCTTGGAGCGGCGAGCGCCCCGGGCACCACCGAGCGTGCGGGGGTTTCCTCAACCAGCGTATTCCACTCGCCGCAGGAATCGCACTTGCCCATCCATTTGCGGCTCAAGCCGCCGCAGGATTGGCAGGCGTAAAGGTTTTGGGGTTGTGCCATGGGGTCTAAAATGCGCCTCTTGCCGGAGGGCGCCCATTTACGGGACGCCGCCGCTTTGCTGAGACACTGCTATGATTCTTGTCATTCCAGACGTTCTTGACGCCGACACCGTAAAGCAGGTGCGCGCCAAGCTGATGACGATCAGGTTTGTGGATGGCGCTGAGACCGCCGGCGATGCCGCCAGAAAGGTCAAAAACAATCTGCAAGCCGACATGTCGACGCCGGACTACGCCCAGCTCAACAGTTCGATACTGCCCGTCATCGCCAACAATCCGCTGTTTGAGCGTGCGTGTTTGCCGATGAAATTCACCCGCCTGCGCTTTAGCCGCTATCGCGACGCCATGGCTTACGGCGCCCATATCGATGCGCCGATGATGGGCGAGATCAGAAGCGATGTTTCCTTCACGCTGTTCTTGGCCGATCCCAGCGATTATGCCGGCGGCGAACTCATTATGCAGGAGCCGGGTGGCGAGCGGGCGTTCAAGCTCAAGCCGGGGCACATGATTGCGTATCCGTCGACGACGCTGCACCGGGTCGCGCCGGTGACGGCCGGCGAGCGGCTGGTGGCGTTTGGATGGGCCCAGAGCCTGGTGCGCTCGGCGGCGCATCGGGAAACGCTCTTTGATCTCTACGAAGCGCGCATGAGCCTCGTCGAGCGCGGCGGCAGCGATCGCGAAGCCGATTTGATCGGCAAATCGCGCAGCAACTTGCTGCGCATGTGGGCCGAGCCGTAGCGCCATCTTTTCCACCGCTGGCGAAAATCCCGCCGAAAATCCAAAAGAGAACCCCAAAAGAGAACCCCAGAGGAGAACCCCAGAGGAGAACCCCAGGGGAGAACCCCAGGGGAGAACCCCAGGGGAGACATCTGAGAAGGACCGACGAGAACAAAGATAGAACATCGGCGGCCGCCAAGCAAGAGGGGCTTGGCGTGGAGGCGGGCTCTGGAACCGCTTTCAAGGGCGGGGATTTGCGAAACCATGGCCGAGCCGCAAACCGCAAGTGCTGAAAGGCGCTCTCTAACAGCGAAGCCGAGCGCGCAAGACTTGCCCGACCGGCTTCAAGCGATCGCCCCCGCCACGAAACGCCGCCCGCCACGATGAAGGATCTGAAGCGGGCGCTGGGGGCGTGCCGGGCTTGTCCTTAGTGGCGCGACGCCACCCAAGCCGCGCCCGGCGAAAGGCGCATCGAGGCGCCTTTGCTGGCGCTGGTGGGCGAACACCCCGGCGATCAGGAGGACCTTGCCGGCCAACCTTTTGTCGGCCCCGCGGGAAAGCTGCCCAGGCGCGCGCTCGACGCCGCCGGCATCGAAGCGGGCGAGATTTTCATCACCAACGCGGTCAAGCACTTCAAGCACGCACCGCGCGGCAAAAGACGTCTGCACAAGCGCCCCTGGCGCGGCGAGGTCGAAATCTGCCGCTGGTGGGTCAAATATGAATTGGCGTTGGTGAAGCCGAAATTGGTGGTGACGCTGGGCGTGACGGCGCTGCACGCGCTGTCGGCGCACAAGGGCCGCTTAGGCCGGTGCGCAAAGCCACGATCAAGACCCGCGAGGGCGACATGATGCGCGCCACCATTCATCCTTCGGCGCTGTTGCGATTGCCGAACGCCGCCGACAAAGAGGCCGAGTTCAAGCGCTTCGTCGCCGATCTAAAAACGGCCAAGCGGCTCGCTCTCGCTGCGTGAGCTTGCGCCTGCGCTCCTCGCATGGTCTCTCGGGGCTTGGGAGGATGCGGGCCATGCGCATGGCTATCGCGGCTTGCATGTTTGCGTTTGTCGCCTGCAGCCCAGCATCGTCGCCGCCGCAAAGCCGGGCGGAGTCGACGGCTGAAACCGCCGCGTCAGGATCGAGCGGCGCCGGGCGCGTGGACGTTTCGGCGTTCGCGCTCGACGGCCAAGCTCTTGTCGGCCGCTGGTCGTTCGACCGCTCGTGCGGGCTCTATGATCTCGTTTTCAACGCCGACGCCACGGTCAATTATTACGATTATGGCGATGAACGCCGCGTCGTCGCCTATGCCGGGCGCTGGGCGCGGGCGGACCACAATCGCATCGTCATGAGCCTGCATCGCGTAGCCCAGACGGGCGCGCCGACCGGTGAGGCGCTCACTTACGCTTTTGACGTCTCCGAACCGGTCAGCGACGATCTGATCGGCCAATTCGGCCTCGTCGGGCGCGACATGCGCGCGATCACCGCCAAACGCTGCCCTGAGGAGGATCGCGAATAGATGACCAATGTCTACGACTTCAGCGCACGCGATATTGACGGCAATGAGCGATCGCTTGGCGACTATCGCGGCAAGCTCTTATTGATCGTCAACGTCGCCAGCCAATGCGGCTTCACCCCGCAATACAAAGGGCTCGAAGCGTTGCATCGCAAGTATGCGGATAAAGGCGTCGAAGTGCTGGGATTTCCCTGCAATCAGTTCGGCAAGCAGGAGCCGGGCGATGCTGAGGAAATCAAGAAGTTCTGCTCGCTCAATTATGACGTGACCTTTCCGCTTTTCGCCAGGATCGACGTCAACGGCCCCGCTGCGCATCCGCTTTATGACTTTCTCACGCGCGAAAAGGGCGGCGGCCTGCTTGGACGCGGCATCAAGTGGAACTTCACCAAGTTCTTGATCGGCCGCGATGGCGAAGTGATCGCCCGCTTTGCGCCGACGGTGACGCCCGAGCAGCTGGATAGCGTGATCCGCGAAAGGCTTTAGCGTTTAGACGACAGCTTGAATGGGCCCATCGGCGCGGCCGGCGACGAATTGGTCGACCATGGCGTTGCCGCTGGCGTCGATCGCGCTCGCCGGGCCGCGCCAGACGATTTTGCCGCCATAGAGCATGGCGATTTCATCGGCGATCTTGCGGGCGCTGACCATGTCGTGGGTGATCGAGACGGCGGCGCAGCCCAGCTCCTTCACCATGTCGATGATGAGATCGTTGATGGCGTCGGCGGTGATCGGGTCAAGGCCGGTGGTGGGTTCGTCGAAGAAGAGAATGTCGGGCTTGGCGATAATAGCGCGCGCCAGGCCGGCGCGCTTTTGCATGCCGCCGGAGAGTTCGATCGGACGCACGTCGGCGAAATCGGGCGTCAAGCGCACTCTCCGCATCGCCTCGATGGCGCATTCGCGCGCCTCCTTGCGGTTCACCTTGTCGGCGTAGAGCAGGCGGAAGGCGATGTTTTCCCAGACGGTGAGCGAGTCGAACAGCGCCCCGCCCTGAAACAGCATGCCGAACTTGCGCATCGCGTGAGCGCGGATTTCAGCAGGCATGCGCGTGACATCGGCGCCGTCGACCAGAACTTGGCCGGCGTCAGGCTTCATGAGGCCAAGCGCGCATTTCAGCGTCACCGACTTGCCGACGCCCGAGCCGCCGATGATGACGAGCGACTTGCCGGACGCGACGTCGACATCGACGCCGTCGAGCACTTGCCGGCCGCGCAGCCGCTTCTTGATGGCGACGAGCTGAAGTTTTGGCCCCGTCATCGCATCACTCCACGAAGAACGCTGTGATGAGATAATTGACCGCAAGGATCAGGACGATCGAGCCGACAACCGCATTGGTGGTGGCGCGACCGACGCCAAGCGCGCCGCCTTGGCTGTTGTAGCCTTGGTATGAGCCCATTGTCGCGATGATGAAGCCGAACACCGCGGCTTTGGTGAGGCCCAAGATCACGTCCTGCGATTCCAAGAACTGGAAGGTGTTGCGCAGATAAATGGCGCCGTTGAAGTGAAGGCTGTTCACCGCGACCAGATAGCCGCCCATGACGCCGATAATGTCGGCGGCGACGACGAGGAGCGGCAGGCAGAGCGTCGCGGCCAGCACGCGCGGGGCGACCAGAAAGCGAAACGGATCGGTCGAGAGCGTGGTCATCGCGTCGATCTGTTCGGTGACGCGCATGGTGCCGATCTCGGCTGCGATGCCGGCGCTCACCCGACCCGCGAGCATTAAGCCCGCAAGCACTGGCCCCAGTTCGCGGGTGATGCCGAGCACCACGATGTTGGGCACGAATTGCTCGGCGTTGAAGCGTGCGCCGCCGACATAGATGTTGAGCGCCAGCGCCGCGCCGATGAATACCGCCGTCAGCCCGATCACCGGCAGCGAGAAATAGCCGACCTGGGCGCACTGGCGCCAAAACTGGCCGACGAAAATCGGCGGCGCAAAACACGAGGCGACGGCGCGCCCGACGAAGGCGGCGAAGCGGCCGGTCTCGGCCAGCACGTCGAGCACGGCGCGGCCAATCGGCGCGAGCGGATTGATCATGCACGCGCTCCCGCGCGGCGCACGCCGCCGGCAAAAGTCGTCAAGATCTCATAAGGAGCGGTGCCGGCCAGGTGCGCGACATCGTCGAGCTGCGCATTCGCGCCCAAGAATTCCACCATCGCCCCGGGCTGGGCCTCGGCGCAGCCGGTGACATCTATGATCGTCAAGTCCATCGAAACTCGCCCGAGAATGGGGCGCTTCTGGCCCGCCAGCACGCCATAGCCGCGCCCCCCGAGCGAACGCAAGAACCCGTCGGCGTAACCAATCGCCACGGTGGCGGCGCGCATCTTCTTGGGCGCGGTGAAGGTGGCGCCATAGCCGAAGGTCTCGCCCGCATCGACGTCGCGAACCTGCAAGATCGGCGCATCGATGGCGGCGACGGCGGCGAGTTTCGGATTGTCGGCGTCGAGCGAGCCAGAGCCGTAAAGGCCAAGGCCGATGCGCACGAGATCGAAGTGATAATCGGGGCTGATGAGCGAGCCGCCGGTGGCGGCGATGCTGAGCGGCGCCTTCGGGAAGAGCGAGGCGGCGTCGATGAAGCGCGCTCGCTGCAGGGCGTTCTTTTCGTGCTTCACATCGGACGAGCAGGCGAGGTGGCTCATCACCAGCGCAAGCGTTGCATCCTTCAGCGCAACGGCGGCCATCGCCAGTTCGTTCGGCGCAACGCCCAGGCGGTTCATGCCGGTGTCGATGTGAAGTGCGGCCGGCCCGCGCGCCTCCCACAATTGGATTTGCGGCAGCGAGTTCAGAACCGGGGTGAGTTTGGCGGCGGCGAATTGAGCCACGTCGCTGTTTGTGGGTCCGTTGAGGACCAGAATTTGCGGGCCCTCGCCCACGGCCGCGCGCACCGCGATCGCCTCCGCGGCGGTGGCGGCGAAGAAGACGCGCGCGCCGGCTTTGGCCAGGGCAATCGCTGTCGCTTCGCGCGCCCAGTCCATAGCCGTCAGCCTTGACCACCGCGGCCACCGCCGCGCTCGCCGCCAGTTTCTTGAAGAAACGCCAGTTCTCGACGATCGCGTCGGTGTCGACGCGCAGGCGCGCCAGACGCGTCTCAGCTGCGCGGGGAGAGGTTTCCGAATCTCGTGTAGCGGCTGTCAAAGAAGAGCTTCACCTTGCCGATCGGCCCGTGGCGCTGTTTGCCGATGATGACTTCGGCCTGGTTGCGCACTTCATCCATTTGCCGCATCCACGCGATGTGGTCGTCGCTGCCCTCGCGCGGTTCGGCCCGCTCTAGATAGTAGCTTTCGCGGTAGACGAACAGCACCACGTCGGCGTCCTGTTCGATCGACCCGGATTCTCTCAGATCGGAAAGCTGCGGGCGCTTGTCGTCGCGGTTTTCGACCTGACGCGACAGCTGCGAGAGCGCAATGCACTGGGACCTTGAGGTCCTTGGCCAGCGCTTTGAGGCCCTGGGTGATCTCGCTGACCTCCTGGACGCGCCCATCGCTCTTGCGCGACGACGAGGTCACCAGCTGCAGGTAATCCACAACGATGCAATCGAGGCCCGACGTGCGCTGCAGGCGGCGAGCGCGGGCCTGCAACTGGGCGATGCCGATGGCGCCGGTCTCGTCGATGTGCAGCGGCAGCGCCTGCAGATTGGCGGCTTCATCGGCGAGCTTTTCGTATTCGTTCTTATGGATCTTGCCGCGGCGGATGCGGTCGCTCTCGATGCCGGCGGCGTCGGAGAGCAAGCGCGTCGCCAATTGTTCAGCGCTCATTTCGAGCGAGAAGAACGCGACCACGCCGCCCTTGTCGTTGGGCTTGTCGTCGTCGCCGGCGCGATCATGAGCAAGGCGCGCCTTGGCGACATTGAAGGCGATGTTGGTTGCGAGCGCGGTTTTGCCCATCGACGGCCGGCCAGCGAGGATAACCAGGTCCGAGCCGTGCAGGCCGCCCAGCATGCGGTCGAGATCATCGAAGTGGGTGGCCAGACCGGAGACGTCCGACTTGCTTTCGTAAGCGGCGGCGGCGTTTTCAATCGAGGTGGTCAGGGCTTTGGAAAAGGGCGCAAAGCCCGAGCTTGACGTGCCGCTTTCGGCGAGCGTGAAGAGGGTGCGCTCGGCTTCTTCGATAATGTCCTTGGCGTCGTGACCCTCGGGGGGATTTTCGGCCAGATCGGTGATGACGCCGCCGACGCGGATGAGCTCGCGCCGAAGCGCCAGATCGTAGATGAGCTCGGCGTAGGATTGCGCCTGCCCGGAAAGCGGCGCCGCCGCCTCCATCAGCTTCAACAGATAAACCGCGCCGCCGATTTCCTTGATGCCGCCGTCTTTGGCGAAGCGCTCCTTGAGCGTCACGCCGTCGGCGAGATCGCCAGCGGAGATGATCTGCGCGCAGGCCGCGAAAATGCGCCCGTGCACGGGATCGTAAAAGTGCTTGTCCTGCAGAAGCGGGGTGATGCGGTTATAGGTTTCGTTGTCGAACAGGATGGCGCCCAAGAGCGCCTGCTCGGCTTCCAGACTATGCGGCGCCGCGCGCGGCGCGGGCGTGCTGGGCACCGCCAGGGGGAGGCTCGGCTGGGATGTCATTGACGGCGCACGATGGGGCGATTCGAGATCGAAACGAGTTAACGGGAAGGGCTTAGCGTCTGATATCCCGAGTTGCGGGGCGCAACTTCGTTGTTGACGCGGAACGGCGAGTTGGTTTCGCGCCGAGAAAACCCGCGTGTGTCAACACACACGCGGGTTGTTGTCAGATCGAAAGAAAATTTATTCGCCGCGCGGCCCGTCGTCCTTGAAGGCGGAGGCGGCCAAATCCTTGGCTTGCGCTTCGGCCTGGGCGCGTTCGGCTTCGACGCCCGAGGCGATGACGTTTTCCCCGCGCGCTTGGCGCTCGGCTTCGTCTTGGCTGCGGGCGACGTTGACCTTCACCTTGATCGCGACTTCCGCATGCAGGCGCACGCGCACGTCGTAAAGGCCGATGGTCTTGATCGGCTTGTCGAGCACCACCGCGCTGCGATCGATGTTGGCGCCGGACTTGACGATCTCGTCGGCGATGTCGCGCGAGGAGACCGAGCCGTAGAGCTGGCCGGCTTCGCCGGCTTGGCGGATCAGCACGTAGGACTGGCCATCGATGCCTTTCGAGGACTTTTCGGCCGACGCGCGGGTTTCAGCGTTGCGGGCTTCGATCTCGGCGCGGCGCGCCTCGAACGCTTTGCGGTTGGCTTCGTTGGCGCGCAGCGCCTTCTTCTGCGGCAACAGGAAATTGCGCGCAAAGCCGTCGCGCACCTTCACTTCGTCGCCGATGCCGCCGAGGTTTTCGACGCGTTCAAGCAGGATGACTTGCATGTTTCAAGTCCTCCTCACTGAACCGCGAACGGCAAAAGCGCGAGTTCGCGCGCCAGCTTGATGGCGCGGGCGAGTTCGCGCTGCTTCTTGGCGGAAACCGCCGTGATGCGCGCGGGAACGATCTTGCCCTTTTCGGAAATGAAGCGCTGCAGCAGCTTCACATCCTTGTAGTCGATCTTCGGGCGCGCTCTCGCCGGAGAACGGGCACACCTTGCGCCGGCGTCCGAACGGACGGCGGGCTGGAATGTTGGAGATGTTGAACTTGGGGGCGCCTTTTTGACTTCTGGGCCATGATTATTCCTCCCCGCCTTCATCATCGCCGCAGCAGATCATCGCCGTCGCGGCCTTCGCGGCGGGCGCGGCGGCGCTCTTCACGATCGCGGCGCGCCAGGATCGGCGAGGGTTCTTCGTCGAGCTGCTTCGACGCGGATGGTTTTGAAGCGCATCACGTCTTCATTGATGCGCAGGCGCCGCTCAAGCTCGTGCACGGCCGTGGCCGGGCAATCGAGGTTCAAGAGCGAGTAGTGGGCCTTGCGGTTCTTGCGGATGCGATAGGTCAGGTTGCGCAGACCCCAATACTCGGTGCGACCGACGTGGCCGCCCAGGTCTTTGATGGTCTTGGTGATGTCTTCGACGAGAGCGTCGACCTGTTGCGGCGAGATCTCGGGCCGCGTGATAACCACGTGCTCGTAGTAGGGCATTTTTCCTCTTCCTTTTGACCCGCGGCGCCCGGTCGGAGGAAGAACCGGTCAAAACGATGGACCCCGGGCGGCGGATGCCCCCGGGGCCGCGAGATCGCGAAGGCGCGGAAAATACGGATCATCGCGCCGAAAGCAAGGCCCGATCGAGTTTAAAGCAGGTCCGAGCGTCGCCGGCGGCGACGGCGAACGCCGGCGATGGCGGCGGTAGCGGCGATGTCGGCGGCGATGGCGGCCGGCGATCGGCATGCTGCGAGCGCGGCTGCTGGCGAGGCCGCCGTCGGCCGGCGCCTGGCGTTTTCAGCGCCCTCGCATGGCCCGACTTCGCGCGCGGGGGGCCGCGCGCGAAGCGCGGCGCCTTTGCTTCCGATCCACGGGCGCCCAAGCCTCATGAATTTTGAGCGCATGGGGCTCTTTTTCCCAAGGCTTATGGCTTCGGTGAAAGCGCCTCTTTGCGCTCCGGTTCTCGCGCGCTGAAGCTTTCGCTTCGCGCTTTGTGAAAGCGCTTGAATTTTCTGCTTTTGCTTGTGATCGCTTTGTTGCTCGGCTAGGCCCGCGCCCATGACGATCGCCTTCATCTTTCCGGGCCAAGGCGCCCAGCAGCCGGGCATGGGCAAGTCGCTCTACGAAGCCTTCGCTTCGGCGCGCGAGGTCTTTCAGGAGATCGACGAGGCGCTTGGCAGAAAAGCTCTCGCGGCTGATCTTCGAGGGCCCTGCCGATGCCTTGACGCTGACGGCCAACACCCAGCCCGCGCTGATGGCGGTCAGCCTTGCCGCCATGCGCGCGCTGGATAAGGAATTCGGCGTCAATGTCGCCAAGGCGCGTTACGTCGCCGGCCATTCGCTCGGCGAGTATTCGGCCCTCGCCGCGGCGGGCGCGCTGACGATCAGCGACACAGCCAAGCTTCTGCGCACGCGCGGCGACGCCATGCAGGCGGCCGCGCCCGTCGGCGAAGGCGCGATGGCGGCGCTGATCGGCAAGGTCGATGTGGCGATGGCGGAAGCCATCGCCGCGGAGGGCGCCGCAGCCGGGATCGTCGTTGTGGCCAACGACAACAATGTCGGCAATGTGGTGATCTCGGGCGACAAGGCCGGCGTCGACGCAGCGCTCGCCGCGGCGAAAGCGAAAGGCGTGCGCGGCATTCCGCTCAAAGTCTCCGCGCCGTTTCATTCGCCGCTGATGCAGCCCGCCGCTGATGCGATGGCGGGCGCGCTGGCGACGACGGAAATCGCCCCGCTGGCTGCGCCGCTCGTCGCCAATGTGACGGCGCGACCGGTGAGTGAACCGGCGACGATCCGCCGGCTGCTGGTTGAGCAGGTGACCGGCCGCGTGCGCTTGCGCGAGAGCGTGGAATGGATGGCCGGCGAAGGCGGCGTCGCGCGCTTCGTGGAAGTCGGCGCCGGCAATCAGCTTTCCGGCATGGTCAAACGCAATGCGCCAGACGCCGAAGCGCTGGCGCTGAACGAGCCGGCTGATTTGGAAGCTTTCGCGAAGACGGTGTGAGCCGCCAGGTCGCACTGCTCCGCGGCGTCAATCTTGGCGGCCGCAAAGTGGTGATGAGCCAATTGCGCGCCGCCTGTGAGGGGGCGGGCTTCAGCGGCGTCGAGACCCTGATTGCGAGCGGCAATCTTGTCCTCGCCTCGAAGCTCAAGGGCGACAAGCTTGAAAAGAAGTTGCAGGCGGTGATCCTCGAAGATCTGGGTCTGAAGACCGACGTCTTCGCGCGCACCGGCTCTGAACTCCAAGCCATTGTCGCGGCCAATCCGTTCAAGCCATTCGCCAAGACCAATCCGGGCTTGCTCGTCGTCTATTTCATGCGCGCCAAGGCGAGCGCCGCCGAAATCGAGGCGATGGAGAAGACCGCCCTGACCGGTGAGGAGATCGCCCAAGGCGAGGGCTGCCTCTACATCAAGTTTCCCAAGGGCCAGGGCCTCTCCAAGCTAAAAGTCCCAAAGCTCGGCACCGCCCGGAACTGGAATACGGTGACCAAGCTTGCGGCCATGGCCGCCGGGGAATAAGGCGAGCCCGCGAAAGGACGCGGGGAAAAGCCATGTTCGATCTCAACGGCAAAAGCGCGCTGGTCACCGGCGCCTCGGGCGGCATTGGCGGGGCGATCGCCAAGGCGCTGGCCGCGCAGGGCGCGCGGGTGGCGCTGTCGGGCACGCGTGTGGAGGCGCTCGAGAGCCTTGAAGCGCGAGATCGGCGGCGATCACCCGATCACCCCGTGCAATCTCGCCGACAGCGCCGCGGTCGACGCGCTCGTCGGCCAAGCCGAGCAGGCGCTGGGCGGACGCCTCGACATCCTCGTCGCCAACGCCGGCATCACCAAGGACGGCCTCCTCTTGCG
Source organism: uncultured Pseudomonadota bacterium (assembly GCA_963847165.1). GTDB lineage: Bacteria > Pseudomonadota > Alphaproteobacteria > Caulobacterales > Aquidulcibacteraceae > Vitreimonas. The sequence goes on along the minus strand of CAWJYY010000013.1, from coordinate 233,192 downwards.
CATGAAGGACGCCGATTTCGAAACCGTGCTGAAGATCAATCTGGAGAGCTATTTCAGGCTCGCGCGCGCGAGCCTGAAGAACATGATGAAGAACCGCTGGGGCCGCATCATCGCGCATCACCTCGGTCGTGGGCGTCACTGGAAACCCCGGGCAGGCGAATTACGCCGCCTCCAAAGCCGGCATGATCGGCTTCACCAAGGCGCTCGCTGCCGAAGTCGCCAGCCGCAACGTCACCGCCAACGCCATCGCGCCGGGTTTCATCGCCTCGCCGATGACCGACGTTCTCAACGAAGCGCAAAAGACCGCGCTTTTGGGAAAAATCCCGGCGGGGCGCCTGGGCGAGGGCGCGGATGTGGCGGCGGCGGCGGTCTATCTGGCCAGCGAGGAGGCCAGCTACGTCACCGGCCAAACGCTGCACGTGAATGGCGGGATGGCCATGATCTGAGGGGCTGCCCTCTGAAATCGAGGCGCCCGGAAGAGAGAAAAAAGCTTGCGCCCGGCCTTCCCCCTGGCCAAAACCCGGCGCACAAAGCCCTTTGGGCGAAATCATTTCAGTACTGGCGAGGCGTTGTATGTCCGAAGGCACCGTTTTTGAGCGCGTGAAGGCGATCGTTGTGAAGCACCTGGAAGCCTCGCCTGAGAAGGTCACCGAGCGGGCGAGCTTCATCGACGATCTGGGCGCCGACAGCCTCGACAACGTCGAGCTCGTCATGGCCTTCGAAGAAGAATTCGGCATCGAGATCCCGGACGACGCGGCCGAGCACATCCAAACCGTTGGCGACGCCGTGAAGTTCATCTCGGAGAAGGTGGGCTAAGGCCCGCCAGCGCGCTCCGGGATGCGGCGCGTCGTCATCACAGGCATTGGGCTGGTCACACCGCTCGCGGGCAATCGCGAGGCGACGTGGCAGCGCCTCCTCGCCGGCAAATCCGGCGCCAACCGCATCGAGCACATCAAGGTTGACGACCTGCCGTGCAAGATCGCCTGCCTGGTGCCGCGCGCCGACGGCCGCGGCGGCGGCGCCGGCGATGCGCAAGCCTTCGATCCCGACAAGACGCTTTCGGCCAAGGAGCAACGGCGCGTCGACGACTTCATCGTTTTCGGCATGGTGGCTGCGGACGAGGCGCTGGCCGATTCCGGCTTCAAGGCTGAAACGCAAGAACAGCAGGAGCGCGCCGGGGTTCTGATCGGCTCCGGCATCGGGGGATTGAACACCATCGAGGCCAACGCGCTGGTGTTGGAGCGGGATGGGCCGCGCAAGATCAGCCCGTTCTTCATCCCGAGCGCGTTGATCAATCTTGTCTCCGGTCAGGTCTCCATTCGCCACAAGCTCAAGGGCCCCAACCATGCCGTGGTGACGGCCTGCGCCACCGGTGCGCACGCGATCGGCGACGCCGCCCGCCTCATTGTCCATGGCGACGCCGACGTGATGGTGGCCGGCGGCGCTGAAGCAGCGATCTGCCGGCTCGGCATGGCCGGCTTCTGCGCGTCGCGGGCGCTGTCGACCGCTTATAACGACACCCCGGAGAAAGCCTCGCGTCCCTACGACAAGGATCGCGACGGCTTCGTCATGGGCGAAGGCGCAGGTGTGGTGGTGCTCGAGGAATACGAGCACGCGAAGGCCCGCGGGGCCAAGATCTACGCCGAGGTCAAGGGCTATGGCCTCTCGGGCGACGCCCACCACATCACCGCGCCTTCTGAGGATGGCGACGGAGGTTTTCGCGCCATGCAGGCCGCGTTGCGCGATGCGAGCCTGACGCCGGGCGACATCGATTATGTCAACGCCCACGGCACCTCGACGCCTTTGGGCGATGAAATCGAGCTCAAAGCCGTCGAGCGCCTGTTCGGCAATTCCGCCGCCAAGCTTTCCCTATCGTCCACCAAGTCGGCGATAGGGCATTTGTTGGGCGCCGCCGGCGCCGTTGAGACAATTTTCTGCGCGCTCGCCATTCGCGACGGAATTATTCCCCCGACGCTGAATCTGGACAATCCTTCAGTCGAAACCGCCATAGATTTGACGCCGCACACGGCGAAGAAACGGGCCGTGAAAGCGGCCATGTCTAATTCGTTCGGGTTCGGCGGCACCAACGCCGCAGTGATCCTCACAGCGGTGAGCTGATGGCGCGGTTTGAGCGGCCAAGACGCCCCCACTCAAAATCAAGGGGCGGCGGCGTTTGGGGCATTATTTCAAGACTGGTGTCGGTTTTGATTGTCGTGGCGGTCGTGGGCTTTATCGCCATGTTCGCGATGCAGACCGAGACCAGCCGGCCGGGGCCGTCGCAGCAGGCGACCGACTTCGTGGTCGAGCGCGGCGCAACCGTCAATACGATCGGGCGCGGCCTGCAACGCGCCGGCGTCATACGCGACGCGCGCATCTTCCGCATCGCCCACTTCCTCTACGCCCGCAACAAATTGGTGCAGGCGGGCGAGTATGGATTTCCCGCGCACGCCTCGCTGGGCGATGTCCTGGCGATGATGGTCGATGGCCGCGCGCTGCAGCACCCGATGACCTTTCCCGAAGGCATCACCATCGCCGCCGCCATGCGCATGATCGAACAATCGGATGTGCTGACCGGGCCGATGCCGTCGCCGCCGCCGGCGGAGGGTTCGGTCATGCCGGACACCTATCACGTACAGCGCGGCATGACGCGCGCGTCGCTGATCCAGCAAATGCGCGACGCGCGCGACCGCGCCGTTGCGCAGATCTGGGCCGGGCGCGATCCAAACATTGCGGTGACGACGCCCGAGCGCATGGTCACGCTCGCCTCCATCGTCGAGCGCGAAACCGGGATTGCATCGGAGCGCTCGCAAGTGGCGGCGGTGTTCTCCAATCGGCTGCGCCAGCCGATGCGGCTGGAGAGCGATCCGACCATCATCTATGGCGTGTGCAAGCAATTCCCGGCGCGCTGCCGCGACGGGCGCCTGGTTGAAGGCGATGGCCAGCCGCGCGTGATCCGCCAGAGCGAGATTGAATTGCGCACCGGCTACAACACCTATCAAATTGACGGCCTGCCGCCGACGCCGATCTGCAATCCCGGGCGCGACGCGCTGATGGCGGTGGCGCATCCAGCGACCTCCAACGCGCTCTATTTCGTCGCCGACGGCACTGGCGGTCACGTCTTCGCAGCGACCCTGGCCGAGCATCAGGCCAACGTCGCCCGCTGGCGCCAGATCGAGGCCCAGCGGCTCGCCGCCGAGCATGCGCCATCCCAGCAGCACCAGGCGACGCCGGCGGCTGCGCATTCTCCGTAAGAGACTCCCCGTTCGCGCGCGAACGGGTTAGAGCCTTCGGCCATGAGCATTTCGGGCATGACCGGCTTTGCGCGCGCCGAAGGCGAGCACAACGGCCTGCGCTGGATCTGGGAGATCAAGAGCGTCAACGGGCGCGGCCTCGATCTCAAGCTGCGCCTGCCCAGCGGCTATGACGGACTTGAACAGGGCGTGCGCGCCGCCGCCGCGCAAGCATTCAAGCGCGGTTCGCTGCAGGCGACGTTGAGCTTTGCGCGCGATCCTGCGGCGCGCCCCCGCCACGGATCGATTTTGCCCTGATTGAGCAATTGCTCGCCGCCGGCGATGGGTATCTGGCGGCCAAGCGCGTGCGAAAGCCGACATGGGACGGGGTGCTCTCGTTGCGCGGCGTGATGCAAACCGAAGACGCCTTGGAACTGACCGCCGATGCCCGCACTGCGCTCGAGGCCGCGCTCAATGGCGGCTTTGCCTTGGCGCTGCAGCATCTGGGCGAGGCGCGTCAGGCTGAAGGGCGCATGCTTGCCGCGACTTTCGCCGAACTGGCGCAAAAGCTCGAGAGCCAGATCAAGGACGCGCGCGCTCGCGTGGCGGGCGCGCCGAACGCGGTCCGCGAGCGCATCATGCAGCGGCTCGAAGGCTTGGCGCCCGAGGTGAAGCTCGATCCGACGCGGCTGGCGCAGGAGGCGGCGCTTGCCGCCACCAAGGCCGATGTGCAGGAGGAGTTGGAGCGCTTGTCGGCGCACGCCGGCGAATTGCGCGCGCTCATTGCAAAGCCCGAGCCGGCCGGGCGGCGTTTGGATTTCCTCAGCCAGGAACTCACCCGCGAAGCCAATACGCTGTGCTCGAAGTCCGCGGATCTGGAGCTCACGCGCATTGGCTTGGACATGAAAGTGACGATCGATCAGATCAAGGAGCAGGCCGCCAATGTTGAATGAGAATGTCGCGCGGCGCGGCCTCATGTTTGCGCTGTCGAGCCCCTCGGGCGCGGGCAAATCGACGCTCGCGCGCAAGCTGATCGAGGACGACGCCAACATGGCGCTCTCGGTCTCGGCCACCACGCGCCCCAAGCGCGGCAACGAAATCGACGGGCGCGAGTACAAATTCCTGTCGCGCGAAGAATTCGAGCAGATGGAAGACCGCGGCGAATTCCTGGAAAGCGCCATGGTGTTCGGCGCCCATTACGGCACGCCGCGCGCGCCGGTCGAAGCGCTCTTGATCCAGGGCCGCGACGTGTTGTTCGATGTCGATTGGCAGGGCGCGCGGGCGCTGCGGGCGGCGGCGCCGGAGGATGTGGTCGGCATTTTCATTTTGCCGCCCTCAATGGCGGAGTTGGAGCGGCGTCTGCATACGCGCGCCGAAGACAGTGACGATGTCATCCAAAGACGCATGGCGCGCTCGCTGGACGAAATCAGTCACTGGGAAGAATACGATTACGTGCTCGTCAACGCGCTGCTCGAACAAACGCTGACCCAAATCAAACAAATCCTGGCTGCGGAACGCCTGAAACGCCACCGTCAGATGTGGCTCGCCTTGCATGTGGAGCGGTTAAAGCAGGGAATATGAGCATGCAGGCTTTACGAGTTCTGCTCCTGCTGTTCGCCGCCGCCATGGGGGGGCTGGGCGCGGCGCGTGCGCAGGCGCCTCCGCCGGCCGCGCAGTCAGCGCCGCAGGTCGATAACACGACTGCAATGTGCCTTTGGGGATTTTTGTCGTCCTGGCGTGAGGTTGGCAGGCGCTGCGTCGGTGCGCAATTCAACACGCAGTGGTACAGGCAGAGCCAAGCGCTGCAGGCGGAGATTGATGATTTAAGCAGGCGGCTCGAACATTATTTGGTGCAACACGATCCGTCCGCCGCCGGCGCCATAGAGCGAACAAGACAACAAATCAGGGCAACGGCGAGTGAAGAGGTGTGCAACGGTGATATCGGTCGAGGCTATCCAAACTTGGTGGCGCAACGCGGCGCTGGGTGGGTGCGATCAGTGACGGATCAGGTGCTCTCCGGCGCCAATCACGATGGCTGCTTCTAACGCCGCCAACCTCTACGCGCTGATTCAATCGCGGTTTCCAGCCGATCGCGCGAAGCCTTGTTTCATCCTGCCGGACGGCGGCGAGGTTTCTTACGCCATGCTCGCGCAGGGCGTCGGCCGGGCTGCGGCGCTGCTGCGCGCCAAGGGCGTCAAACCGGGCGATCGCGTCGCAGCGCAAGTGGAGAAGCGCGTCGGCAGCGTCATGCTCTATCTGGCGACGTTGCAGGTGGGCGCCATCTATGCGCCGCTCAACAATGCTTACACCGGCGCCGAGATCGATTACTTCATCGCCGATCTCGATCCGGCGCTGACCATCCGCGACATCCGCCCGTTCGCCGGCGAGTTGCATGGGTGCGAACCGGACCACACGATCGAGCCGCGTGCGGGGAATGATATCGCCGCCATCATCTACACCGTCCGGCACCACCGGCCGCTCCAAAGGCGCGATGCTCAGTCACGCCAATCTCGCCGCCAACGCCGAGGCGCTCATCCGAACCTGGGCCTACACTTCGAACGACGTGCTCATGCACGCGCTGCCGATCTTTCACGTGCATGGCCTCTTCATCTCGATGCACTGTGCGCTGCTCACCGGTTCGCCGATGCTGTGGCTTGAGAAGTTCGATGACACGGAGGTGATTGCCGCGCTTCCACGCGCCACTGTGATGATGGGCGTGCCGACCTTCTACACGCGCCTGCTCGCCAATCCCGCCTTTACGCGCCAAGCCGCCGCCCACATGCGCGTCTTCATCTCGGGTTCGGCGCCGCTGCTCGAAAGCACCTTCGCGGAGTTCGAACAGCGCACTGGCAAGCGCATTCTCGAACGCTACGGCATGAGCGAAGCGGTGATCATCACCTCCAACCCGCTAGACGGCGAGCGCGTTGCGGGCAGCGTCGGCTTCGCTTTGCCAGGTCTTGACCTGCGCATCGCCGGGGGCGAGATCGGCGAGATCGAAATCAGCGGGCCCAGCGTTTTCGCCGGCTATTGGCGCCCGGAGCGAGCGCGAGGGCGACTTCACCGCGGACGGCTATTTCCGCACCGGCGATATCGGACGCAGGGATGGGGACGGCCGCCTCTGGATCACTGGGCGCGCCAAGGACCTGATCATTTCCGGCGGCTTCAATGTCTATCCCAAGGAGATTGAGCTTGTGCTCGACGCGCTGCCTGGCGTCATCGAGAGCGCGGTCATCGGCGCTGCCGCATCACGATTTCGGCGAAGCGGTCGTGGCGGTGGTGATCGGCCAAGGCGACGAGCGCGCCCTCATCGCCGCCGCGCGCAAGCAGCTCGCGCCCTATCAAGGCCCCCAAGCGCATCGTCTTCGTAAGCGAGCTGCCGCGCAACGCCATGGGCAAGGTGCAAAAAGCGGCGCTTCGCGAGACCTACAAAGACCTCTTCGCGCGCTGAAAGCGCAAGTGACACGCGCATGATCGCGTATCATGGTGGGCGAAGGGCTGCGGAGGGGAAGATGGGTGATCTCGACGGGCGCGTCGCTTTGGTGACAGGCGCTGCGCGCGGCATCGGCGCTGCAACGGCGCGGACGCTTGCGGCGGCGGGCGCCAAGGTCGTGATCAGCGACATCGCCGCGGGAACGGAAATCGCCGCCGCTATCGGCGGCGCCTACGTCCAGCATGACGTCACCAGCGAAGATCAGTGGATCGCCGCGGTCGCCTTCGCCGGCGACAGGTTCGGCGGTCTCGATATCCTTGTGAACAATGCCGGCGTTTTCTGGGTAAAGCCGCTGGCGATGGAGACGCTGGAAGATTTCCGCCGCATGCAGCAGATCAATGTGGAGGGCGTGTTCCTCGGCCTGAAGCACGCCATCCCGGCGATCGCCGAACGCGCCGCGCAGTGGGACGGCGGCGGCGCCGTCGTCAATCTCTCCTCGGTCGCCGGCATTGTCGGGGGACCGAACATCATCGCTTATAACGCCTCGAAGGGCGCTGTGCGGCTGATGACGAAATCGGCGGCGCTCGAATGCGCCCAGGCGGGATTGAAGGTGCGCGTCAATTCCGTCCATCCGGGCATCATCGACACGCCGATGATGGCCGAAGCCGCCGACGCCGTCGGCAAGGCGACCGGCCAAGGCGCCAACGCCATGCGCGCCAACTTCGCCGACCGTCATCCGATGAAACGCATGGGCCGCGACAGCGACGTCGCCAATGCGATCAAGTTTCTGGCCTCTGACGCAGCCGCGTTCATCACCGGCGCCGAGTTGGTCGTCGATGGCGGCATGACCGCGACCTAAGCGCTTGGGGACGCCTCGCCCGGTTCAAGCAACCGGATCGCCGCCAAGACGCGGCTGTCGACGCTCATGTGGTTTGTCGTCGCCACGCCTCCGCAAGTCGCCGGAAGCCGGCTTGATCGATTTCCTCCGCGCGCGCTGTGGGCTCGACGGCGGCGGCTTCAAGCAATGCGTCCGCCTCTGCGGTCAGCGATCTGAGCGCGCTGCGCAACATCTTGCGACGTTGCCCGAACGCAGCCGCGGTGACGCGCTCTAGCACGTCAAGATGGGGGTAGGCGTCGGCGCGATCGACCAGGCGAACAATGGCGCTGTCGACCTTCGGCGCCGGTGTGAAGGCGCGCGCCGGGATTGTGAATTCGAGCCGGCCTCGCAGCGCGCCTGCGCAAGCACCGCAAGGCGCCCGTATGCATGCAGCGCGGCTTGGCGACGATGCGTTGGGCCACTTCCTTCTGAAACATGAGCGTCATCGGCCCGCGCCAGGCGGGCGCCTTCAGCCAACGCACCAGCAATTCAGCGCCGATATTGTAGGGCAGGTTGGAAATGATCTGCGCGCTCGCCCCGGCCAGTGCGGCTTGGTCGATCGCCAGCGCGTCGCCATGGACAATGCGCAAGCGATCGCCGCTCCACGCCACCAGCGGTTCAAGCAGCGGCAAAAAGCGCGCGTCCCTTTCGATCGCGACCACCTGGGCGCCCGCTTCGAGCAGAGCGCGGGTGAGGCCGCCAGGGCCTGGGCCAATCTCGATCACGGTTTGGTCGCGGAGATCGCCGGCCGCGCGCGCGATGCGGCGGGTGATGTTCATATCCAGCAGGAAATGCTGGCCAAGGCGCTTGTCAGCCCACAGATCATGCGGCTTCAAGGCCCTCGCGCAATCGTGGGCAGGTCGTCGGCGTTCATGACCGCGCGCGGCGCTCGGCCATCTCCCAGGCGAGCTTCAGCGCGGCGCGGAAGCTGTCGGCGCGCGCGACCCCCTTGCCGGCGATGTCGAAGCCGGTGCCATGATCGGGCGAGGTGCGCACGATCGGCAGGCCGAGCGTGACGTTCACCGCGTCCCAGAAGTGCAGCGTCTTGATCGGGATCAGGCCCTGGTCGTGATAGAGCGCGATGACGGCGTCATAGCGTCTTGCGCGCCTCTTCGTTGAACAGCGCATCGGCCGAGCGCGCATCGCTCACGTCCCAGCCCTCGGCGCGCAGCGCGTGCAGCGGCGGGATCGACGATTTCGATTTCCTCACGCCCGATATTGCCGCGTTCGCCGGCGTGGGGGTTGAGCCCGCAGAGCGCGATGCGCGGCGCGGCAATGCCGAAATCGCGCTTCAGCGCCTCGCCGAGCACGCGTCCGACCTGCACGATGCGCTCGCGGGTCAATTGCCCTGGCACGCTGCGCCAAGCGGCGTGTGGATCGTCGCCAGCGCCACTTTCAGCGAGGGCCCGGCAAGCATCATCACCGGTCCGCGCGCGCCGCGCACAAGCGTCGTCCTTGGTGAGGTGCGGCGATGAATTCGGTGTGGCCGGGAAAGCCAAAATCGGCCGTGTGCAGCACCGCTTTGGCGATGGGCAGCGTCACCAGCGCCGACGCCGCGCCGTCGCGCACGGCGGCGACGCCGCGCTCGATCGCACGCGATCGTCGCGTCCGGCATTGACGGGGTCGGGCGCGCCGGGCGTCTCCTCCACCGCGAGCGGCGTGTCGAGGACCGCCAACGCCTCGCCCGCATCGGCGATGTCGCGCGGCGCTTCGCTAACGACGCGGAGTTTCGGCGCTGCGCACGCCAATCGCGCTTGGCGGCGCGCACCAGCGCATCGGCATCGCCGACCAAGAAAAATGGCGGCGCCGTCGCGCGCTCCGCCCACACGCGCGCGGCCAATTCGAGGCCGATCCCAGCGGGATCGCCCATCGAAACGGCGAGCGGCTTCATGCTCTACTGACGCGTGATGATCGTCGCTTCGCGGCGCAGATTGCGGAGATAGCGCTCGGCAAGCATGTTCATCTCTTCGCCGCGCAGGCGCTGTTCGATCTCGTCGCGCGTCGGGCACGCCGCCGCCGCCGGTTTCGCGCGCGCAGACGACCAGCACCGAAGCCGTGCCTGTCGCCGTCGCACACCGCGGTGCGCTGCGCCACGGCGACGCCGTTGATGCGAGTCTTGCGACTTCAGGCGAGAGATCGGACTCCGCGGTTAGGCCGAGGTCGACGACATTGACGCCTTCGACACCGGCGATGATGTGATCGAGGTCGCTGCAGCCGTGATGCGCCGCTGCACGCGCTGCAGAGCGCTTCGGCGCGATTGGCCGGCACGGTGATCTGCTTGAGCGTCACCAGCGATGTGGAGCCCGCGGCGCGCGCCTTCGACGGCGATCGCGCATGGCGATGATGTAGACCCCATTTGGCGCGCGGATCGGCAGCGAAACCTGGCCTGGCTGCAGCTGCTCGGCGACGGGCTGCAGTTCCGGCGTCGAGTTCGCTTGACGCGATCCAGCCGATGTCGCCGCCCGTCGGCTGCCGACGGCGCCTGCGAGAATTGCCGCGCCACCAGCGGGAACGGCGCGCCGTGCTGCATCTGTTCGAGCAGGTGCATGGCGCCGGACTGCATGTCGGTGAATTCCTGCTGCGGTCTGCGCCGGCAGGAAAATTTCCGAGAGCAGATATTGCGGCCGCGAAGCGTTGGCGGCGATGCGTTCCTGCGTGGTGCGAATTTCAGTTCTCCGAAACGCGCACGCGGATCCGTACATGCCCGCCATCAAGCGCTCCCAGGCGATGCTGGCCTGGATTTCGCCGCGCAGGGTTGCGGATCGACGCCCCTGCCGCGGCAGCTGCGTGGACATGCTGTCAACCGTCATATGGTTTTGCGTGGCGATGTCGTTGAGGCGCCGGTCCACCTGGTCGTCGGTGATATCGATGTGGAATTTCGCCGCTTCTTGAGTTGCAGGCGCTCGTTGATGAGATCGTTCAGCGCCTGGGCGCTGGCGCGGCGCATCAGCTCAGGGGTCTGCTGCATGCCCGCCGACACCAGCAGCAGCTTGGCGCGCTGGCGCACGTCGAACGTCGAGATGACGTGATCGTTGACGATCGCCGCCACGCCTTCGGCCAATTGCGCAACCGCCGGCGGCGCCGACTGTCAGAGCGGCCGCCAGAGCCGCCGCGGCCGAACCTGCTTCGTAGTTCATTTCTTGCTCCGCCTAGCTCCCGCCGAACACCCCGAGCGAGCGCAACCCAACCCGGATCTGCACGCCCTCGCTCGGGCCGATTGTGCCGGCCCGGGTTTCGGAGCGCGTGTAGGCGATCTCCAGGAAGGTGCAATCGTCCTCATAGATCGCAGCGATTTCCTGGCGCAAGTTTGTGTCTGAATTTAGGTCGCGGACCACGCCGAACTGCGCCCGCCAGCCGCGGGCCAGCTCCACGCCGACATTGGCGTCGAGTTCGTGTTGGGGGTCGCCCGGGCTGAGAGCTGTCGTTGATGCTGAAATAGCGGGCATTGCCGGTGAAACGGCCGACCGAGGCGCGAACGCCGAGATCGAGCCGGTTCGATGTTCAAATTCTTGTCGTCGAGGATGAAGCGCGCGTCGACGCCCAAAGGCTATGGCCCAGGTCGGCTTGGACGCGCGCCGACCCAATTCGACGCCTGTTCGCGCAGGTTCGACGCATTGCGGGAATTCCGGAACCACCTGGATCGCGCCAGCGGCGGCCGAACAGCAACGAGGCGCTTTCGCCGGTGTGCGCGCGCGCCGTCATCCGCACGCCCGCGCTGACCCGTCCGCCGGGCTCCCAGAGGTCGTAGTTGGGCGCGCCGTTGGGGCGGAAGAGGTCGGAATCGTCGAGTTGGAAGCCGAGGCTGTCCTCATTGACGATGCGCGGGTCGTTGGCGTTTTGGCTGGCATAGGCCGCCATCACCACGGGCTCGACGATCAGATCGAAGTTCTGCCCCGGGCCGCATGAACGGCCAACTCGGCTTGCACGCCGGCGAGACCGAGCCCGCGGGTCACGCGTCTCGTAATGATCGGGCGTCGTCTCGATTTGATAATAGTCGCCGCGCGCCTGCGCGAACGGGCTGACGACGACGCCCGGCCCGACAGTCCAGTCCTTTTGCCACATCACGCTGCCGGTGACGCGCCCGTCATTGCCTTCGAACGTGAGCGGTGGCTGGATTGTCTTGGCGCGACGAGCGCCACGCCATTGACCTGCACCCGCGCTTGGCCGTGGAAAAGCGGATCGTAGAGCACTTGCTCGGCGTCGACGTAAGGAAGGATCGCCGGCAACAGATCGGAGGTGTCGATGTCGCGCAGGCCCTGGAAGCTGACGAACGAAATTTGCGAATACGAGTGGTCGTTCTGCCCGATCGCGTAGAGCTGGGAGATGAGGCGGGTATTGGTGCCGATATAGGGGCCGCGGTTCTCCGCCGGACCGGTGAGATCGTAGCGGCGCAAGTAGAAATCGTCGTAGGTGCGCTCGATGCCGAAGCCCCACTTCCAATAATCGGTGAGCTGGAAGAGGCCCTCGCCGAAAATGCTGCCGCGCAGGCGCTCTTCGCCGAAGCGATTGCCGTCGGTGTCGAACAACTGCTCCTGCGTGAAGGTCGTGGCGATGTCGAACTGGCCCGAGAAGAAGCGCTTGCGAAACTCGAGGCCAACGATCGGATTGACGTTTTCGTGCAGGCGCAGCGACGCGGTCAGATCGGAATAGGGCGAGATCGCCCAAAAATAAGGCTGATCGTAAAACGCGCCGAGATAGCTTGTGCGGCCGATCTCGGGCGTGAGCAGGCCGGAGGCGCGCCCTACGCTTGGATCCGGATTGCCGAAAAACGGCAGATACAGAATTGGCACGCCCGCCACCTCAAGCGTCGCGCCCGAGTAGAAGATGGTGTGGGTGTTGCGGTCCTGGATCGCGCGCCGGGCGCGCAAACTCCAGGTCGGCGGCCGGTTGCCCGCCTTCGCAGACGGGACAGCTTGTGTAGATGACGTTGCGAAGTTCGCTCTGTCCGGGGCCGTGGCGTATCACCGCGCGCGCCGCCAGCGTGCCGGAGCCGCCAAGCCGCGAGCGCACTTCGGTGGCGACGCCGATATTGAGCTTGTCGTCGGTCTCCAATTCATCGGCGTAAGTGGTCGATCCGTCTTCGGTGACGATCTCGACATCGCCGCTGGCGTGAATGGTGCCTTGGTTCAGATTGTAGACGACGGTGTCCGCACGCATCGTGCGGCCCTCGTAGCGGATTTCGACATCACCTTGCGCGGTGATGGTCTTGGCCATGTCGTCGTCGATGAGCTGGTCGGCTTCGAGCAGCACCGGCGGCTGTTGGGTGGCGCCCGGCGCGGTCGTCGGCCGCCGGCGGCGGCGGCGATGGCGGCGCGGGCATTGTGGATTGAGCGAGCGCATTGGGGCCGATGGTCACCGCCAAGGCGGCCGCGATCGCCGCCCACCCCAAGGGCGCCCGCTCGGCCGCGCGATCGGCCATTTCCCCCGAACGGACCATGCGCATGCTCTCGAGCGACTCCCCGGTCTAACTAAGCGTCTGGGGCCCAAGGCGTCCAGCGCCCGACGCCGCCTGGGCGAACGCCGCCCAGGCGGTGTGGCCGTTCAGCCGTCCTCCAGGAACGCCACCAGCGCCAGGGCGATGAAGAGCCCGGCGGCCGGCGCGCTCCAGGCCGCGACCGCCGCCGGCACCGTCTGGGTGATCGCGAACGCTCCCGCCAGCTGGCCATAGAAGAAGAGGCATAGGCCTATGCCGACGCCGGCCGAGCCCCATTGGGCCAGATGGCCAAGTCGGTAAAGTTGCAGCGAAAATGCCGCCCCCAGCCCCGCCATCGCCGCCAACAACAGCGGGTAGGCGAGGAGCGCCTGGAATTTCAGCTCATACCGGGTGGGCGCAAAACCCGCCTGGCGCGCGTCGTGGATAAAGCCAGGCAGCTCCCAGAACGACAAAGTCGCTGGGTTGACGAAACGATCGATCAGTTCGGTGGCGTCGAGCGCGGTCGGGATGGCGAGATGGGCCTCGTGGACCGGCAGCTGACCCGGGCTTGCTTCAACCACGTTGGTCAATTGCCAAAAACCGGGCCGCAGATCGGCCTCGCCGACCCGCATGCGGCGGGCGAAGCGCAGCGTGTCGTTGCGCATTTCGAAGAACATGAACGTGGCGTCGAGCAATTGCGCCCCGCTCGAGCCCGACGCGGTCGGCGTGGATGACCACCTGGCCGTTGGGATCGCCTTGCCGGATCCACACCCCGTGCGGGGGCGCTGTGTGTTCGGCGTAATCGGCGAGCGCCACGTCGCGATTGGATTGGAACTGCCGATAGAGCTCCGCGCCCAGCGGATTGAGCAGCGTGATAGTCAAGAACGCCCAAGACGATGCCGACCAGCGCCGGCGGGGTGAGGAAGCGCCAGGCCGAAACGCCCGGATGCGCGCATGGCGATCAGTTCGCTGCGGCGATTGAGGGCGATGACGGCGATCATCGAGCCGGCGAGCACGACAAACGGCAGCGTCTGCTCGATCAGCATCGGGGTCTTCAGCAGTGTCAGCCGTGCGGCCTCCAGTGCGCCGAGATCGGCGCGCGTGCCGATGGTGCGCATCTCTTCGACGAAATCGATCAGCAGGATCGACACCAGCACCGCGATCATTGCAACGGCGATGCCGCCGAGCACGGCGACGATCAGATAGCGGCCGAGACGCGAGAGGATGAAGCTCATGGGCTCATGCCCTCCGCCAGCACCGAGGGGCCGAGCTCACGCCGCTTGCGCCGCGGCGAGCGCCCGGGAAGCCAGGAACCGGCGAAGAACATGACCGCCAGCGGCAACGCATATTGCAGCGCGTTGATCCGCGGATCGTCGACGGCCACAGCCTGGATCCCGATCGCGCCGAGGCGCACCAAGAGCGCGATCAACGAAGCGATCGCAATGCGGCGGGTGTAGCCGCCGCGTCGGAATTCGCCCACCAGCACCCCCGCGAGCGCAATCATGGCGAGGGCGATGCTGAGCAGCGGCGCCGACAAGCGCGCATGCGCTTCGGCGAGGAATTGGTTCACGTTGCGCTGGTCGTAATGCGAGGTCATGTCCGGAAAGAACAGCTCGTAGAGGGTTCGGTCCGAGGGCTTGAGGAAGAAGAGCTCCGGCTCGTTGAACGATTGCCCGAGCTGCAGCACGTAGCGATCGAAATCGAGCACGTCGACGCCGCCTTCTGAATTGGGCCGCTGCACTTGGCCGTCGCGCAACACGATCGAGGGGCGTCCGTTGATAGTGACGATGGCGCCGGCGCGCGCCGTATAGGTGATCGGCCGTGCGCTGGCGCGCATCGTTGATCAAGAGGTCGCGCAGTTCGCCGCCGCCGCCGCGGCCGCGCGCATAGAGCGTGAGCTTGTCGCTCGGATAGGTGAAGGTGCCTTCGCGGATCAGACTGGAGGCGATGTCGCTGCGCAGCGCGTAATAGACGTCGCGCCGCGCCGCGAGCGCCGCCGGCTGGACGACCACATTGATGGTCAAGTGCGCAAGCGCGGCCAGTGTCGCCAGCTGGATGATCGGCCGGGCGATGCGCGCCGCGCGAAATGCCGGCGCCGAACATCACCGCCACTTCGCTCTCGGAGAGCATGCGGTTGAGCGCGTAGATGACGGCGATGAACACCGCCATCGGCATGATGAACGAAATGAGCTGCGGCAGCGCCAGGATCGTCACCCACACGAAGGCGAAGCCGGCATTGCGGTTGCCGATGATGATGTCGAGCTGGTTTAGGCCCTGGGTCAGGATGGCGATGGCGGCAAGCGCGCCGAGGATCGCCAGCAAGGGTCCAAGCACCTGCCGGAACACGTAGGCCGAGACAGTGTTCAAATCCGCTCCTTCACGGGCGTTTCATGCGCCCGCCCCGTTCCTAGCCGCCCCTGACCGCTTTTCAATCGCTTCGGCGCATGGCTACCACTGCCGCGACCAAGGTTGAAGCGGCCGCAAAACCGGGCTTTTCCCAAATCCTGTGCTCAAGGGGACTTCATGGACATTCGTTTTGTCACATCCGGCGGCGGCGACGCCGTTGCGGTCATGGGCGGGGAAGGCGGACAATTGTTCGCCGCAGGTCAGGCGCTCGACGCCGCCTGCAACGGGCGCATCGGCAAGGCGCTGAAGGCGGCGCGCTTCACCGGTTCGGCTGGGCAAGCCGTGGATGTGTTCGCGCCCGACGGGCGTCGACTATCAGCGCGTGGTCGTCATCGGCGTCGGCAAGCCCGACGCCGCCGACGCCGATGGCGGTTGAACGCTGGGCGGGTGCGGCCGTGAAGCGCTTGCTGACCGGCGGGCCTGAGAAGATCGCGCTGATGCCGGACGCGTTGCCGGGGGTGGCCGCCGCCGAAGTCGCCGCCCACGCCGCCATGGGCGCACAGCTCGCCGCTTATCGCTTCGACACCTATCGCACCAAGATGAAGCCGGAACAGACCCCGACGCTGAAAGCTGTCGACATCGTCATGGACGGCCCCGCCGCCGCGCGCGCGCGCGCGGAGAAGGATGCGGCCGTCGCCGAAGGCGTGTTCTTCGCGCGCGATCTCGTCAGCGAGCCGGCCAACATTCTTTATCCGGATAGCTTTGCTGAACGTTTGCGCGATTTGGAAACGCTGGGCGTTGAGGTTGAAATTCTCGGCCCCGCGCAAATGGAAAAGCTCGGCATGGGCGCGCTTCTTGGCGTCGCTCAAGGCAGCGAACGACCAGGCCGACTGGTGACGATGTCCTGGAAGGGCGCGCGCTCGAAGACGGCGCGCCCGCTTGGCGCTGGTCGGCAAGGGCGTCACCTTCGACACTGGCGGCATTTCGATCAAACCGGCGGCGGCGATGGATGAAATGAAGGGCGACATGGGCGGCGCCGCCGCGGTCGCCGGCACGATGAAGGCGATCGCGCAGCGCAAGGCCAAAGCCAATGTCGTTGGCGTCGTGGCGCTTGGTCGAGAACATGCCGGGCGCCAATGCGCAGCGCCCGGGCGACATCGTCACGACCATGTCGGGCCAAACCATCGAGGTGCTTGAACACCGACGCTGAAGGCCGGCTTATTCTCGCTGACGCGGTTTGGTATGCGCAGGACAAATTCAATCCCACAGCCGTCATCGATCTTGGCGACGTTGACCGGCGCTGTCATTATCGCGCTCGGCAACGATCACGCCGGTCTCTACGCCAATGACGAAGACCTGGCGCAAGCGATCACTGGCGGCGGCGCAAACCGAAGGCGAGCCGGTGTGGCGCATGCCGCTGGGCGCCGCTTACGACAAGCTGATCGACACGCCCAACGCCGACATGAAGAACATCGCCGGCAAGCCGGTCGCCGGTTCGATTGTCGCCGCGCAATTCATCAAGCGCTTCGTCAAGGACGGCACGCCGTGGGCGCACTTGGATATCGCCGGCACGGCGTGGAAGTCGGGCCCCTATGAAGATCCGCTCTCGCCGGCATGGGCGACGGGCTATGGCGTGCGCCTGCTCAATCGCTTGATCGCGAATAAATATGAGGATTGATGGCGGAGCTCTGGTTCTACCATCTCGAACGCTCCGAGATCGAACAGGCGCTGGCGCCGTTGCTGGAGAAGTGCTTGCAGCGCGGCTGGCGCGCGCTGGTGCGCGGGGGCAGCGCCGAGCGGCTCGATGCGCTCGACGCGAGCTTATGGACGTATCGCGACGAGAGCTTTCTGCCGCACGGACGAGACGCCGACGGCCAGCCCTCGCGTCAGCCGGTGCTGCTGACGACCGCGGCCGGAAACGCCAACGGCGCACAGGCGCTGTTTGTCATCGACGGCGCCGAACCTGGAGACCTGTCATCGTTCGAGCGCGCGTGCCTCATCTTCGACGGTCGCGACGAAAATGCCCTGAATTCGGCGCGGATGCGCTGGAAAGAAGCCAAGGAAAGCGGCATCGTGGCCTCGTATTGGCGCGAAAGCGCCGCTGGCAAATGGGAGAAGCAGGCATGATCCGTTTGGCTCTCGGCGCCGCTGCGCTCTTGTTGCTGGCGGCGTGCGAAACGCCCGATCCGACCTATCGCGATCTCGACCAGATGGGACGCAACTATCAGCGCGACACGCGAAGCGAGCGCCACGCCGCAGAACGCCGAGCAGGCGACGGCGGCGGATGTCTGCCATGCAAGCCAGTTCCGGTCGCTGGTCGGCGCGCCGGCGTCGAACATCGATCGCTCAACCTTGCCGCCCCATACGCGGATCATTTCGCCTGGCATGATGATCACTCAGGACTTTTCGCCCGAACGGCTCAACATCCGCGTCGCGCCCGATGGCAAAGTCGTCTCGGTGGCAGTGCTTCTAGAAGCTTTTCTGACGCACTTGGCGGCCTGAAAGGGCGCGGCTATAGATCCCGGCTCTCATTCGCCCGGAGCGCATTTTTCATGGCCGTCGAACGCACGCTTTCCATCATCAAGCCGGACGCGACGCGCCGTAACAAGACCGGCGCCATCAACGCCGTGATCGAAGATGCGGGCCTGCGCATCGTCGCGCCAGAAGCGGATCGTTCTGTCCGAAGGCCAAGCCGAGGGCTTCTACGCCGTTCACCGGAGCGGCCGTTCTTCCGCGATCTCGTCACCTTCATGATGTCGGGCCCGGTTGTGGTGCAGGTGCTCGAAGGCGAGAACGCGGTCGCGAAATATCGCGACGTGATGGGCGCGACCAATCCGGCGAACGCAGCGCCAGGCACGATCCGCAAGCTGTTCGCGGAATTGATCGAGGCCAACTCGGTGCACGGTTCGGATTTGCTCGAGAACGCGCAGCGCGAGATCGCGTTCTTCTTCAACGATGCAAGAGATCGTCGGCTAGAAGCTGGGGGATTGGCTCATCGCCAATCCCCAAGCCTCCAATGTCACTTCTTTTCCGGCATGCCTTTGTTGTCCGGCATTTTGCCGCCGCCGCCTTTGTCGGCGGGCACGTCTTTGCTCGGCATCTTGCCTTGATCCATCGGCTTGCCGCCGGGCGACATTTGTTTGTCTGGCATAACGCACCACCTTTCGTGTTCGTGGCGCCGCGCATGTGAGCGCGGGCCCGCGCTCGACGCTAGGCCCGAACCGGCGTCGGTCACTGCTCGATTGCGTTCATTTTCGTGCGATAATTTCGATTACCAGCGGCGTCACCATCAAAGTTCCCGGCGTTTGCGACACACGCGCAAACTCGTCGCGCATCTCTTTTGCGAGCTCAGGGGTGATGCGATTGAGTTCCAGAGGCGATCGATGTGGATGTCGAAGAACCCGATCGGCCAGCGCCAGATGTTGTCGTCTTTGGAGACGATGTCGACGTAGGGGCGGAAGCTTTCAAGCTTCAGGCCCATTTCCGTGAGCCAAGCCGGCAACACGCGGCCAATATCGGGCTCGCCGCCGGAGCCGCGCCAATTGTCAGTCACTTCTTGCACGAAGCGTTCGAAGTTCGGCGCCGCCGGCGCGAGTTTCCAGGTTTGGTAGTCGATGTATTCGTGGAACACGAGCGCCCCGCCCGGGCGCACCGCATCGACGAGTTTCTTCAGCGCCGATCTTTGCATCGGGCAGAAATGCGAGGATCCAACGCGCCCACGCCGCGTCGGCGTTTTGACGGGGATGGCGTCGGTGACGACGTCGATCTCGTGGGCGTGACTTGCATGAAACCACGCGCTTGCGCCTGCGCCTGCAGCGTATCGAGGAAGCGGCGCGAGCGTTCGAGCGCATGCACTTGCCCTTGCGGGCCGACGATCTCGGCGAGATCCATGGTGGCGAAGCCGGGCCCGGCGCCGAAATCGATCACCTTGCAGCCATCGCCGATGCGCGCGCGCTGCCAGGCGTCGAGCGCGCGCGGGCGCCAGACGCGGTGCTGATAGCCGAGGCGATAGATTTCATCGTCGTGGGTGCCGAGAACGTAATCGCGTTCCGCCATTGGGAGCTCCTCTGGAGCGCCGATATAGGGCGCGCGCGCCGGCGTCCCGCCGGAAACGGACCCGGTGTGCGGCGCGGCCCGCTTTGGGCGCGCCCGACCTCAAGCAATCCCGCGCCGAGCGCGGTCAGCGGGTCAGATCGATGCGCCCTTGCCAGGTTCCGTTCTCGGCGCTGACGCCGACCAGGTAGTGGCCGTCGGGCGAGGCGATCAGGCGATAGTCGTCGACACCCATGATGTGATGGGGATCCTCGAGGCGGACGCCGTGCACATTGAGCGCGCCGGTTGATTGATCGAAGGCGCCTTCGATGTATTCGGTCCCGCGCGCGCCGATATCGGCTTGCTGTTCGGGACGCGAGGTGCGCACGAGCATCCAGCGGATCTGGCCGTGAACGCGCCCGCCCATCTCGGTCGTGAAGTTGAGCTCGGCTTGATACTCGTATTGACCGTCGAGCGTCGTCCAAACGCCGCGCCACGGGCCAGGCGGGAAGGATTGCGCCGACGTCTGCGCCGCCAAGCTGAGGCCGAGCGCGAATGCGAGGCAAAAGATCAGGATGCGCATGCGGTTTTCCCCCAGTTCTCGAACGTTTGCGTGGCGGCGAAATTGCGCCTGCTTCGCCGCCGGCGCAACGAGCCGCGTCTTGGAGGCTGAAAGACGTTGAGGGCGCGGGGGCGGCTATGGCACTAGGAGCGTCGTGGCGGGCGGCCTTTCCCCATCGCGGACCGTGGCGCTGACGAGCGCGGCGCTGATCGCGTTCGCGGCCAATTCGCTTCTCTGCCGCTGGGCCTTGGGACAGCATTTTATCGACGCCGCGAGCTTTTCGACCGTGCGCGTGGTCGCGGGCGCGGTCACGCTTTGCACAATTCTGCTGGCGCAGTGGCGCGGCGCTTTTCCGCGGCTGGCGGCGGACTGGCGGTCGGTTGCGGCGCTCTGCGCCTACATGCTTGGATTTTCATTTGCTTATCTGTCGCTGCACGCCGGCGCGGGCGCGCTTATCCTGTTTGGCTGCGTGCAGTTGACCATGTTCATCGTGTCGCTGCGCGGCGGCGAACACTTTTCAATGCTGTCGTGGGCCGGCTTGGCGATCGCGTTCGCCGGATTGATCTATCTGGTCTCGCCAGGCCTGAGCGCGCCCGATCCGCTGGGGGCGGTATTGATGGGCGCCGCCGGCGTCGCCTGGGGTTTCTATTCGCTGATCGGGCGCACCGCTAAAGATCCCTTGCAGGCGACAACGACGAACTTCGTGTTTTCAGCGCCGGTGGTGATTGCGGTGAGCATCGCCGCGTTGGGGCAAATGCACGTTTCGCAAACCGGACTGGCGCTGGCGATTGCGTCGGGGGCGATCGCATCAGGATGCGGCTATGTGATCTGGTATGCGGCTTTGCGCGGCTTGGCCGGCACGCGCGCAGCGGTGGTGCAGCTGGCGGTGCCGGTGCTCGCGGCGATAGCGGGGGTGGCCGTGCTGGGCGAGCAGGTCACGCTTCGGCTCGTCATCGCCTCGGTCGCCACCTTGGGCGGCGTCGCCATGGTGCTGGCGCAGCGCGCCGCCAAGACCGCCTAGGCTGCGAACGCCACCTGCATGGCGCCGACTTGGCGGATGGCGCCGGGCTCGAGCTTCGGAGGTTCGCCGATCAGCGCGGTATTCGGCGCGAGCCGCGCGATGGTGGCGAGCGTTTCCTCCATCTCCGCCTTCGCCAACGCTTCGCCGACGCAGCGGTGGGCGCCGCCGCCGAATATCGGGTGCCAGCGCGGATGATCGGCGCGGGTGATGTCGAAGCGTCTCCGGGTCGGCGTAGACTTCGGGGTCGCGCAGCGCCGAGAGCAGCGACACCGCGATCGGCGTGCCCGCCGGGATGCGATAGCCGTCGATCTCCATGTCCTCGCACCGCCACGCGCGGGATGCCGGAAACGATCGGCTGATAGCGCAGGCCTTCGTCGACCACGCCCTTCTTCAAGCCGTCGGGATCGGCGCAGAAAGCGCGCCATTGGTCGGGATGGGTGCAGCAGCTGGCCAGCGTCATGCAGAGCGAGCCGCGCGTGGTGTCGGAGCCGGCCAGGATGAGGCCCAGCACCTGGGTGCGGATCTCCGCTTCGTTGAGTTCGCCGGCGCGTCCGGTCTCTTCGACGTAGTGCGAGATGAAGTCGCCGCGCGGCGCGGCCCGGCGGTCGTTGAGCAGATCGTCGACATAGGCGTTGAAGGCGACGAGGCTTGCTTTCGATCTGCGCGCGTTTGCTCGACTTCGATGAAGCCGATGCGAGGCGGCGGTGTCGGCGATCCATTGCATGAAGACGGGCAAGTCCGAGCGCGGAATGCCGAGAATATCGGCGATGATGCGCGCCGGGATTTGCGCGGCGAATTCGCCGACGAAATCGAACGCGCCTTTGCCCAGGCGTTCGTTGATCAGTTCGGCGGCGAGATCGCGGCGCCTTCGGGCGCATGGCGTCCATGAGCTTGAAGGCGAAGGTTTTGGCGACCGGCGGCGGCGGCGGCGATGGGCCTCGCCATTGGCGAACAGCATGCCGGAAGTGGTGATGTCCCAGATCGGACCGGAGGTGATGCCCTGCATCACCTTGGTCTCGGTCTCCAGCTGGCGCGTGGCGTCGCTGGTGACGAGTTCGAGGTGGCGATGGCGCAGCGCCAGCACGATGCCCATCGGCGTGCGCGCGATCGGCGATTGCTCGCGCAGCTGTTTCACATAGGCGTAAGCGTCCTGGCGCTGGTCGAAGTCGACCATCGGCGCTTCCGAAAGCGGGCGTGTCATGGGCGGGCCTTTTAAAAACCGAAGCCGAGCGCCATCCTAGCCGGATGCATGCGGGCGCGCGAAGCCGGCGCCGTGAGGGGAGCGTGCAAGAATTTCCGGTCAACGGCGCCGATCGCGGCGGCGCTCGCTCAGGTGGGCGTGAACTGGAGGGCGACGCCGTCAATGCAATAACGCAATCCGGTGGGACGCGGGCCGTCGGTGAAGACGTGGCCCTGGTGACCCAGGCATTGCGCGCAATGGACTTCGCGATATTCGCCCAGCGCAATCGCCAGGTCCTTGCTGGCGAGGTTGGTTTCAATCGAGCGCCAGAAGCTCGGCCAGCCCGTGCCGGAGTTGAATTTCCATTCCGAGCGGAAAAGCGCCAAACCGCAGCCCATGCACTTGAAGATCCCGCTCCGGTGCTCGTCGAGCAGGGGGCTGGTGAAGGTGCGCTCGGTGCCTTCTTCGCGAAGGATGTGAAACGACGACGGCGAAAGCCGCGCGCGCCATTGCTCGGCGGTCAGCCGCCGCCACGGCGAGGAGGCGAAGCGGCGCTCGTCGGCGCCGATGGGGATGCGGGGGGTCTGGCCCTCGGCGGTGCAGGCGAGGGTGGGAAGGAGGGCGGTTCCGATGAGGAGGGCGCGGCGGGAGAGGGTCATGATCCTGCTTATACGAGGCGAGCGCGCCGCCGGTTTCAAGTATTTCGCAGCAATTGGCGGGCCTCGGTTTAGGGCGCGGCGGGGGCGGTGATGGCGAGGCCCATGGCGTTGAAGCATTCGTCGATCGAGCGCACATGGGCGTAGGCCTGGGCGAAGCTCGCCGGGGTGAGTTTGGCCTCGATGGTGTGGCGAACGAGTTCGAAGAACGGAGCCCAGAAATCGTCCTCCGCCAGGAAGATGACCGGCTTGTCGTGCAAATCGAGCCTACGCCATGACAGCACTTCGACGGCTTCTTCGAGCGTGCCGATGCCGCCGGGCAGAACCACGAACGCGTCGCTCTCTTGAAACATGATCATTTTGCGCTCGTGCATGGAGTCGACCATGCGGTGCGGGACATTGGCGAGCGGAATTTCGCGCGCCTGCAAGAAAGCGGGGCATGACCCCCAGCACTTGCCCGCCGCCGGCGCGCGCGGCTTCAGCGCAGCGCCCCATCAAGCCGATCGAACCGCCGCCATAGACCATGCGCAGGCCGCGTTTGGCCAATTCCGCGCCGAAGCGCGTGGCGAGGTCGTGATAAGCGGGGTTGGTGGATTCCGATGAGCCGCAATACACACAAACCGAACGAATAGAGGATTGAAGCGGACTGGAATCAGCCATGACGGAGATCAAACTAAGCCATTACGGCGCATTGCAGGCGAAAATCGCCGTGCCTAAGTCCCAAGCTTCAAGGATTGTTCCAAAATATGGCGCGTGGTGAGGGCAGAGGCGCGGGCGGCCGCGGCGGCGAAGGCCGCAAAGTCGGTAAACCCGAAGCGGAACAGGGGGATGGCGCGCCGCCGCTTATTGCGCACGATTGCGCGGCTGTTGAACTTGATCGGCGGCTTGAACGGGCCGGGCTACCGGGTGCGGTTGTGGGCGTCGCTGGGGCTGACGCTGCTCGGCAAGGTGCTGTCGGTGTTTTCACCGCTCGCGCTGGCGGCCGGCATCAACGATATCGCCCGCGGACACGCCGAGGGCGCGCTGCCGGCGTTCCTGGGCCTGGCTGGTTTTTGGGCCGGTTTGCGCTGGGCCTCGACCGCTGCGCCGCAACTGCGCGACGCGATCTTCCAGCCGATCAGCGAGGAAGCGCAGCGCCGCGCCGGCACACGCGTGTTCACGCACGTGCACAATCTTTCGATCCGTTTCCATCACGGCAAACGCACGGGCTCGGTCTATCGCACCATCGAGCGCGGCGTACGCGCGATCGATTTTCTGCTGCGCTTCCTCGCCTTCAATATCGCCCCCACGCTCATCGAGCTCGGCGCTCGCGGCGGGCGTGCTGGCTTGGAAGTATGGCGCCGTGTTCGCCTTGATCGCGGCGGCGACGGTCGGCCTTTACGCCTGGATGACCTTTGGCGTGACCGAATGGCGGCTGCGTTATCGCCGTGAGCTCAACGAGGCCGATAGCGAAGCGGCGGGCCGCGCCGTCGACTCGCTGCTCAACTTCGAAACCGTGAAGAGCTTCGCCGCCGAGAGCCGCGAAAGCGAACGCTACGACCGGGCGCTGGCGTCCTACGCCAAAGCGGCGGTGAAATCGAACACCTCGCTTGTCCTGCTAAACGCGCTGCAGGGCCTGGTGATGAATATCGGCCTCTTGGCCATGGTGATCGCGGCGGGCTTCGTGGTGGCCTCGGGAAGGATGGGGCCGGGCGACATCACCGCCGTCATCCTCATCATGTCGAACCTCTATGCGCCTCTCAACATCCTCGGCTTCGCCTATCGCGAGATCAAACAGACCTCGATCGACATGGAAAAGATGTTCGCGCTCTTGGACGAGAAGCCCGATGTCGCCGATGCGCCTAACGCGGCGGCGCTGGCGCCGACGCGCGGCGAGGTGGTGTTTGAAAACGTGTCCTTCAATCACGAAGGCCGCGACCAGGGGCTGGAGCGCGTTTCGTTCACGGCCCTGGCGGGGAAGACGACGGCGATCGTTGGACCCTCGGGCGCCGGCAAGTCGACGATCCTGAAGCTCCTTTATCGCTTCTATGATCCGGCGTCGGGCCGGGTGCTGATCGACGGACAGGATCTAAGACAGGTCACCCAGCACAGCCTGCGCAGCATTCTGGGATTGGTGCCCCAGGATGTCGTGCTCTTCAACGACACCATCCGCTACAATATCGCCTACGGGTCGCCCCGACGCCACGCAAGCGGAACGCGAAGACGCGGCGCGTCATGCGCAGCTGCTGCATTTCATCGAGGCGCTGCCGCAGGGCTGGGAGACGCGCGTGGGCGAGCGGGGCCTTAAGCTTTCGGGCGGTGAGAAGCAGCGCGTTGGGATTGCGCGGGTGGTCTTGAAGAACCCGCGCATTCTGATCCTTGACGAGGCCACCTCCTCGCTCGACAGCGCAACCGAAGCCGAAGTTCAAGACGCGCTCGAAGACGCCTCGCGCGGTCGCACCACGATCGTGGTGGCGCACCGGTTGTCCACCATCGCCAACGCCGATCAGATCGTTGTGCTGGACGAAGGCCGCGTGGTCGAACGCGGCTCCCACGCCTCGCTCATCGCACGTGATGGGCTCTATGCGAGCCTATGGAAGCGACAGGCCGACGAGCCCGAGACGGTGGCGGCGCAATAACGAGCGGTTCGGCGCACGCGTTGAAGCGGACGCGGGCGGCGGTGAATTCGGGCTCTTTCGCGCAAGCCGGCGCTTTCGTGTTGGAAAACGTGGAAAAGCGCCTGGACACCGAAACCGGTGTCGCGGGTTATCGCCAGAACCCAACGCAAGCAGCCAATTCGCAACGCACAAGGCGCGACTCGCGACCCATCTCCGCAAATCATTGCTGACGCCTGCGGCAATCGCGCGCACGGAACATCGCGCTCAAATCTTGCGTTCGAAGACTCAGGCGGGGCCGAAAGGCGCGTCTTATGAAACAACATCTCTTATCCGGCCTGGCGCTTGGCCTGGCGGCCTCTGGGCTCGCCGCATGCGCCAGCTATTATGGCGGCGGTTATGGCGGCGGTTATGGCGGCTACGGCTACTATGACGGCTACTACGACGACTATTATGGCCCGGTGTCATACGGCTATTGGGGTCCGGACAATTACTTCTACTACTCGACGGTGATTGACGGCCCCTACCTACGCGACGACGCCCATCACTTCCGCCGCAATGGCGCAAGCGGCTGGCGTCGGTTCCACATGCGCGGGCGACCGCGGAGCGACCGCCACGGCTGACGCCTAGCGGTTGGGAGCGTCCGGCCTGACGTAATCGCCGGCGTTCAAGACGACGGTGCAGCCATAGCCGCCGGCGTCGTCGCGCCAGCAATAGTCGAGGCCGCTCGGATTGTGCTGCATCACCTGGGTGAACCGCCAGGTGCGCCCCGCGCCAGTGCGCTCGGAATGGATGCGTGCGCTAAAGGCGCCGAGCGCATCGTAGAAGCTGCGGGCGATGTCGCCGCCGCAATGGAAGCGGATGAGACCGCCTTCGCGGTCGTATTGCTGGGTCTCGTTGGCTTGGGCGATGCAGGCCGCATAGAGGCGCGCTTGCGCCGGCGCGGGTGGCCCGGGGGCGACGTCGAGCGTGGGCGGGCCGCTCACAACCGGGGTTGCGCAAGCCGTGAGTGAGAGCGCGGCGAGTGCGATAAGCAATGCGCGCATAATGACCTCCCATAAGATGCGCCGGCCCGGAGATCAGGCGCCGCCAGTTTGGCCCGATATGGCCGCCCGCCGGCGCCGCCGCCGCCGAATGGGCGCTGAAAGCGGCAGATGTAGCGCTGCGGCGCGGGTTTGGCGACCATTGTTGTTTAATCCGGGCTTGATCGGGAACGGCGAACCGTGTCTCAAGACGCGCATGCTTGAGACCGCTCGAACTCAAACGCACGCCTTTCCACGAGCGCACATCGCGCTTGAGCGTGGCGCAGAATTGGCGTCGCTGGGCGGGCTATATGGTGGTGGGGTCCTACGACCTCTCGCTCGACCATGAGTATTGGGCCATTCGCGATCGCGCGGCGCTGATCGATGTGACGCCGCTGATGAAATATATGATCGAGGGTCCCGACGCTGCGCGTCTGTTGCACAAGGTGACGCCGCGCGACGTGTTGAAGATGAGCGTCGGCCAAGTCTCTTACACCGGCTGGTGCGATGAGGAAGGCAAGCTCCTAGACGACGGGACGATCTCGCGCCTGGACAAGCAGCTCTTCCGCATGACCTCGGCGGAGCCCTCGCTTCGCTGGCTGGCGATGAACGCCGTCGGCATGGACGTGAAAGTCACCGAAGTCACCGACCAGATGGCGGCGCTCAGCCTGCAAGGGCCGAAATCACGCGCAGTGCTCAATCGCATCTGCAGCGAGGCGCTCGACGGCCTCAAATATTTCCGCGCTGAAGGACAATAGCATCGGCAATATCGCCGTCACCGTTTCGCGCACCGGCTACACCGGCGACCTCGGCTACGAAATTTGGATTGACGCCCAGCAAGCGCTCTCGGTGTGGGACGCGCTGATGGACGCCGGCGACGATTACGGCATCACGCCGTGCGGGATTCTGGCGATGGACATGGCGCGCGTCGAGGCGGGGCTGTTCATGGTCGATGTCGATTACACCGCTTCGACGCATGCCTGGATTGAAGGACAGAAATCATCGCCGCTGGAAATGGGCCTGGATTGGGCGGTCGCTCTCGACAAGAAGGGCTATTTCGTCGGCCGCAGCGCGCTCGAGAACGAGAAAAACGCGAAGGCTCGGCGTGGAAGCTCATGGGCCTCGAAGTCGAGTGGGAAGGCCTGGAGCGTCTCTACGCAGAAATGGGCATGCCGCCGCAAATCCCGAGCATGGCGGTGCGCGGCTCCTTGCCGGTCATGGTCGCAGGCGAGCAGATCGGCTACGCCTCGACCAGCACCTGGTCGCCCGTACTGAAGAAATATATCGCGCTCGCGCACCTGCAGCGGCCGCATTACGAGCCGGGCGCGCGAAGTGACGATGGAAGTCACGGTCGAACACCACCGCAAACAAGCGCCAGCGAAAGTGGTGAAGCTGCCGTTCTACGATCCCGCCTGGAAAAAGAAGTAGCCAATGTCCGCCAACAGCTACGACGCAATCATCATCGGCGCCGGCCACAACGGCTTGATCGCCGGCGCCTATCTCGCGCGGGCGGGCAAGAAAGTCGTGATCCTGGAGCGGCGCCCAATCGTCGGCGGCGCTGCGGTGACCGAGGAGATTTTTCCAGGCTACAGGTTTACGGAGTTCTCGTACGTCGTCAGTTTGCTTCGCCCCGAGATCATTCGCGATCTCGAATTGCCGAAGCATGGCCTTAAGATCTTGCCGCTGCCCTCGACGGTGACGCCGATGGACAATGGCGACTATCTTGCGTCCTGGCCCGATCACGAACCGACGCGGCGCGAGATTTATCGCCACTCGCCGCGCGATGCCGAAGCGGCGGATGAATACGGCCGCGTCATGGCGCGCGCGGCGAAAGCGATAAAACCGGTGCTGTCGCTGGTGCCGCCCGATCCTTCCTCGCTGTCGGTGCGCGACATGCTGGGCCTGATGAAGCTCGGTCAGTACGCAAAGAGCTTGAGCGAAAAGGAGCTCTACCGCATCGCCAAGCTCGTCACCCAATCCTCCGCCGATCTGCTGGACGAATGGTTCGAGTTCGACCCGCTAAAGGGCACTAAATCGGCGAGCGGCATCATCGGCACATTCCTAGGACCGCATTCGCCGGGCACCGCTTATGTGCTCCTGCACCATTATATGGGCGAGATCGACGGCGCCTTTCGCGCTTGGGGTTTCGCCAAGAACGGCACTGGCGGCGTCACCGCGGCCATCGCCGCTTCTGCGCGCGCGCTTGGCGCTGAAATCAGGACCAACGCCTCGGTCGCGCACGTCATCGTCAAAGGCGGCCGCGCAGCCGGCGTCGCCCTGGAGAACGGCGACGAGTTGCGGGCGAACGTGGTGATGTCGGCGGCCGACCCGAAGCGAAGCTTCCTTTCGTTTGTCGAGAGCAAGCATTTCCCGGATGAGTTCGTCGAGCAGATCAAGAATTTCCGCGTCCGCGGCTCGTCGGGCAAAGGTGAACATTGCGCTGAGCGCGTTGCCGGAATTCACCTGCTTGCCCGGCGAGACGCCGCTCCACCGCGGCGCCATCTCGATCAGCCCATCGATCGATTATATCGAACGCGCCTACGACGAAGCCAAGTACGGACAATTTTCGAGAAATCCTTATATCGACATGATCATCCCCTCGATGATCGATCGCGACATGGCCCCGCCCGGGCATCACGTGATGTCGTGCTTCGTGCAATACGCGCCCTACGATATCGAGGGCGGCTGGGACGACGCCAAGCGCGATGCGTTCGGTGAAACGGTGATCAACACGATCGAGCGCTACGCGCCGAACATCCGCAAGATCATCGTCGGCAAGCAGGTGATCACGCCCAAGGACATCGAACGCATCGCCGGCATCACCGGCGGCAACATCTTCCACGGCGAACTCCTGCTGCACCAGCTCTTCTTCCTTCGTCCGGCGCCGCAATGGGCTGACTTCCGCACGCCGTTGCCCGGCTATTATTTCGGCGCCTCGGGCGCGCACCCGGGCGGCGGCGTCATGGGCGCGGCCGGCAAGATGGCG
This sequence comes from uncultured Pseudomonadota bacterium, assembly GCA_963847165.1. GTDB lineage: Bacteria > Pseudomonadota > Alphaproteobacteria > Caulobacterales > Aquidulcibacteraceae > Vitreimonas. The sequence goes on along the minus strand of CAWJYY010000013.1, from coordinate 203,843 downwards.
GCCCAAGAAGTGCTGAAGGATTGGCGCTGATGGCGGACGTCGATGTGATCGTCATCGGCGCCGGCCTCAATGGCTTGGTCGCCGCCAACTATCTCGCCAAGGCCGGCAAGCGGGTGCTGGTGCTGGAGCGGCGCGCGATCGCCGGCGGGCAGGCGGCGACGGAATTGTTCGGCGACGGATTTCAGGTCGATGCCTTGCACGCGGGCGGCCGCTTGCGCCCCGACATCGTCAGCGATCTGGGGCTTGAACGTCACGGCTTGCCGCAATCGACGAGCGAGCCGCTCATTTCCATTTTGCCGGATGGACGGCGCCTGCGGCTGAGCGCGGAGCCGGACGCTGAGGCCCTGGCTTCGATCAAGGCCATCTCTGCGCGCGACGCCGAGCGCTGGCCCGAGTTTGTCGCGTTCATGAACGAAGCCGCGGGTTTCCTCGATGCAGCCTATCGCACGCCGATGCCGCGCTTGCCGCACGTGTCGCTTGGCGAAGGCCTGCCCTTGGCTCGGCTGGGGCTGAGGCTGCGCCGCTTGGGCTCGCGCAACATGTTCCGCGTCATCCGCGCGCTGCCAATGTCGGCCCTGGAGCTGAGCGAGGAATGGTTCGAATCCGACGCCATGCGCGCGGCGATTGCGGCGGTCGCCGTGCACGGCGCGACGCTGGGGCCGATGTCGGCCGGCTCCGGTTACACTTTGATGCACAATTGGCTGAACCGCGGCGGGCCAGGCCAGGCGCGCGTCGAAGGCGGAATAGGGCGCATCGCCGAAGCGCTGAGCGCGGCTCTGAGGGCGCGCGGCGGCGACCTCAGAATCTCCGCCGAAGTGACTTCGATCATCCATGAAGATCAACGCGCGAGCGGCGTGCGTCTGGCCAGCGGCGAAGAATTCAGCGCGCCGATCATCGTCTCCGGCGCCGATCCGCGACACACGCTGCTCACGCTCATCGGCGCGCCCGACTTGCCGCCGGAATTCGTCTGGCGCACGCAATCGATCAAGATGCGCGGCTCGGTCGCCAAGGCGCACTTGCTGACCGACGGCGATCACGGCGTTCCCAAAGGCACTTTGGTGATCGCGCCATCGGTGGGTTACGTCGAACGGGCTTTCGACGCCGCCAAATACGGTCGCATGTCGAGTGAGCCCTATCTCGAAATCACCGCCGCCGGCCGCGTCGTCTCCATCCACTTCCAGTTCGCGCCTTATCATTTGCGGGAAAGCCAGTGGAGCCAGGAACGCGCGGTGCTGGAGCGCGTCGCCGTCGACAGCGCAGTGAATGCGTTTCCGCAGCTGCAGGCCTCGATCCGCGAAATCAAAACGTTGACGCCGCTCGATCTAGAAGAGACCTACGGGCTGACCGAGGGTGATCTCAATCACGGCCAGCTGCTCCTCGATCAGATGTTCTTCATGCGCCCGATGCCCGGCTGGTCGACCCACAAGACGCCGATCGACAACCTCTATCTCTGCGGCGCCGGCATCCATGGCGGCGGCGGTTTAAGCGGCGCAAGCGGGCGCAACGCCGCCAAGGCTGTGTTGCAAGGGCGTTGACGGGAGGCGCTCGCTTCAGAGCAGCGCAAACCCTCCAGGACGCAACGGAATTGCGGAACCGCCGAGGAATTCCTCGACGATGGCGGCCCCGCCAACGACTCTGAGGCGTTCAAGCATCACTACTTTTGCGGCCAGCGCTCGTCTGGATTGGCCGTGAGGTCGATTATGGGGCCTCGCGCCGAAGGTGATGATGTCGTATTGCAACACGCCCCCTTTTGAACCCGACAGCGATGGGGTTGGCGCATCCCGAAGCGAACCCCGCGGAGCAGCTCGAAATAGGGCCGAATTCGGGCGTGCGTCCCGCGACTTTCAGCCCTCAGGCCAACCCTTGCCAGACCTTAATAGAACGCTAATGTCCGCGCCACTCGGGGGCGAGCGGAGCCAAGCGGTGGGGAATTTGAGCGCTCAGGCGATCGTGCCGCAAACTGTGCGGGCCCAATCCATCAGCTGCATCATCTGTGCTTACAACGAGGCCGATCGCATCGGGCGTGTATTGCGCGCGGTCGTCGGCCATCCGCTGATTGATGAGATCATCGTCGTCAATGACGGCTCGACCGATCAAACCGAAGCGCGCGCGCGCGCCTTCCAAGGCGTGTCGGTGGTTTCGATTTATCCGAACGGCGGCAAGACGCAGGCGCTGCTCACCGGCATAACGCTGGCCAAGAGCGAATACCTGATGCTGCTCGATGCCGACCTCGATGGCCTCACGCGCGGCGCCATTGATCGACTGGCTGCGCCGGTGCTTTCCGGCGAAGCCGACAGCAGCATCTCGATGCGCGGCGATACGCTGCCGATCTTTCGTTCTTTAGGCATCGATTTCATTTCCGGCGAACGGGTCTTGCCGCGAAAAATGTTCAACACGGCGCTTGAAGAAATGTCGCGCCTGCCGCGTTGGGGCGGCGAAGTTTTCATCAACGAACTGATCATCGAGCAGCGGCTGAAGGTTCAGGTCGTCGATTGGGCCGATGTCTTTCATACGCCAAAGGGCGAGAAAGTCGGCTCCAAGAAGGCCGGCGCCAAGCAAGAGTGGAATATGTTCCAAGACATGGTCCGGGTCTTGTCGCCATTCGGGATCATCCGTCAGCACTGGGGTCTCATGCGCCTAGCGGGCGTGTTCTTCTTCAAGACCCTCAATCTCTTGGTGCCCCCGCTCCGCGCTCGCGCCTGAACCGCCTTGACCGCTTGAGGGAACCGCCGTCCCTGCAAGGGCGTTACGGTTTGTCCCGGGACATATTTTGGGCGGTCATGGCGGACGCTTCCGAAAACAACGGCTCAGAACTCGACGTCGCCAACGAGCAATTTCGCCTGCTGGTGCAGGGCGTGGTCGACTACGCCATCTTCATGCTGAGCCCCGAGGGCAACGTCAGCACCTGGAACGCCGGCGCCCAACGCATTAAGGGCTATACCGCCGCCCAGATCGTGGGCCGCCACTTCTCGCTCTTCTACACCCCCGAGGCGCGCGCCGTCGGCGAGCCTGGTCATGTGCTTGCCGAGGCGGCCGAGAAGGGCCGCATCGAAATGGAGGGCTGGCGCGTGCGCCAGGACGGCAGCCGCTTCTGGGCCAGCGTCATCATCGACGCTGTCCGCAATGATGCGGGCGAGTTGATCGGCTTCGCCAAGGTGACGCGTGACATCACCGAAAAGCGTGAGGCCCAACAACAGCTCGAAGCGGCCCGCGAGGCGCTCTTCCAATCACAAAAGATCGAGTCGGTCGGCCAGCTCACCGGCGGCATCGCACATGACTTCAACAACATGCTCGCCGGCATCATCGGCGCTCTCCATCTCCTCGACCGGCGCATCAAGGCGAAACGATACGACGAGACCGAAAAATATGTCGCCGCAGCGCTCGACGCCGCCAACCGCGCCGCTGCTCTCACCTCACGCTTGCTGGCGTTCGGCCGCCGCCAATCGCTCGACATCAAGCCGGTGAATGTGGCGGCGGCGGTTTGCTCGATCCGCTCGATGGTTTTGAGCGGTATGGGCGAAAACATCACCGTCGAGCTGGATTTCGCCGACGACAGTCTGATGGCGCTGGCCGACCTCCACCAGCTGGAAAGCGCCGTTCTCAATCTCGCGCTCAACGCCCGCGACGCCATGCCGAATGGCGGCGCGCTCACATTGTCGACCGCGCCGGTGCGTATTGGCGGCGAACGCCGCGGCGATATGCAGCCTGGGGATTATGTTCAAGTGCGTGTCGCCGACACCGGCTTGGGCATGACCGCCGATGTCATGGAAAGAGCGTTCGAGCCGTTCTTCACAACCAAACCGAGCGGGGCCGGCACCGGTCTTGGCCTCTCCATGGTTTATGGCTTCGTCAAGCAGTCGGGAGGTCACGTCGAAATCGACAGCGTCGAAGACCTGGGCACGACGGTGACGCTCTATCTGCCGCGCGCTCCGCAGCAAGTCATCGGTGACTTGGCGCGCAAGGCCGGCGAAACGCCGGGAGGCCAAGGCGAAGTCGTGCTTGTCGTCGAAGACGACCGCCACGTGCGCATGCTGGTGATGGATTTGCTTGAAGAGCTAGGCTACATCGCCAAGGAGGCCGCCGACGCCAATTCGGCGTTGCCCTACCTGGAATCCGATCAGCCGCTCGATCTGCTCATCAGCGATGTAGGCTTGCCGGGATTGAATGGCCGCCAGCTCGCCGACATTGCGCGCCATCATCGCCCCGGTTTGCGGGTGCTCTTCCTCACCGGGTACGCCGCGCACGCCTCGGTCCGCTCGGAATTCCTGGCGCAGGGCATGGATTTGATGACCAAGCCGTTCGAAATCGACGCGCTCGCCGCCAGGATCAAAGAAGTGCTCGCCCGCGCCCCGCAGCCGGCGTGAAAGAAAACCCGGCGCGAATAAAAACAAAGCCCCGCTGGGCGCGCCTGCGGGGCAAGAACCTTGAATGAGGAAAAGTGAGCGGCCTGAGAGAGAGGTGACAAAACGTACCGGACAGATGGGTAACACTTTCCGCCTTCTGGCGGAGAGGGTTCATGCCGTGGAAAGCGAGTTCGGTAGTGGAGGAGCGTCTCAAGTTCGTGGTCCGCCTCATCGACGGCGAGCCGATGACCGACCTGTGCCGGGAGTACGGCGTCTCCCGCAAAACCGGCTACAAAATCTTCAATCGTTACAAGGCTGACGGCGCCAGCGCCTTTAGTGATCGCTCGCACCGGCCGGTGCGCTACGCCAATCAATTGCCGCCCCAAGTCGAAAGCCTGATCGTCCGGCTCAAACGCGAAAAGCCGCATTGGGGCGCCCGCAAGATCCGTGAGCTGCTGGTGCGGCGCCTGCCCGGCGAGGTGCGTTTGCCCGCCAAAAGCACCATCCACGCCGTCCTCGATCGCCACGGTCTGGTCGCGCGTCTGGGACGCAGACGAAAGCGGGCGCAAGGCACGCCCCTGTCGCAAGGCGCTCGCCCCAACGATCTCTGGTGCGCCGATTTCAAAGGCGAGTTCAAATTGGGCGACGGGCGCTATTGCTATCCGCTCACCGTCACCGATCACGCCTCGCGCTTTCTGCTGCTCTGCGAAGCCAAGGAATCCGTCAAAGAAGAGCTCGCTTTACCAGCTTTTGAACGGCTTTTTCGCGAAAGAGGCCTGCCCTCGGCCATTCGTTCCGACAACGGCGTTCCCTTCGCCTCTCCCAATGGCTTGTTCAACCTCTCCAAGCTCGCCGTGTGGTGGCTCAGGCTCGGCATCGAAATTGAGCGCATCAAACCGGGATGTCCGCAGCAAAATGGCCGTCATGAGCGCATGCACAGGACCCTCAAAGCTGAAGCCACCCGCCCGCCAGGAATGAACTTCATCCAACAGCAGGCGCGCTTCGATGACTTCGTGGCTGAGTTCAATACTGAAAGACCCCACCAGGCCATCGACATGAAGCGGCCCGCCGATCTCTATCGGATCTCAACCAGGCCTTATGACGGTCTGCCCGATGTCGATTATCCGATGCATGACCGCGACGCCCTCGTCACCGTCTGCGGCCGCATCTGCATGCATCGGAAAAAGATCAACATCTCAACCGCCTTGTCCGGCCAGAAGACTCGGCATCAAGGAAGTCGACGACGGCATTTGGCTGGTCAGCTTCATGCACTATGATTTGGGATACATCGACCTGGAGCAGAAAACCTTGCAGCCCCTAGACAACCCGTTCGGCCCGAGGTTGTAACCCATCTGTCCGGTACAAACCGTCACCAATCAGTCCGGTCCGTACAAAGTGAGCGATGGCTCCTCGGGTAGGATTCGAACCTACGACCAACCGGTTAACAGCCGGTTGCTCTACCACTGAGCTACCGAGGAACATTTGGGCCGCCTTAAAAGAAGGCGAGGCAGCGGGTCTCTATCAAGTTCGGCGCTGGGGGGAAAGACCCTGGGCGTCAAGCGCTCGGGCCGAAAGCCGCCCAAACGAAAACGAGGGCCCCTTTCGGGGCCCTCGAAGGCGTTGGGTATGGTGGGGTGTCTCCAAGGGAAGACAGCGTGAATATGATCCTAACTCGTTAAGACGGAGTTAATAGGCAAACGCCCTATTCATGCAGATTGAGAAGGGGTTTAAAGACGCGGAAATTGGAGGCCTCGCCCGGAATCGAACCGGGGTGCAAGGATTTGCAGTCCTCTGCGTAACCACTCCGCCACGAGGCCTAAACCCAAGCAATGCAAGGGGTTCGGGACGTTCCAGCATCCGGCGGCAAGGGCGGTTTACAGCGCGGTTTACAGCAGATGTCCCGATTTCGTTCTGGTACGTGGCCGACAGGGGGGCGTCAAGGACGCGCCGGGCGAAGTCCACGAGGTCGCATTTTTGCGCGCTTAGTCGCGCGCGCCTCGCCACGGCAATGTTAGCGTCCTTTGATCCGCAACCGCAAAAGAACGCGTTCGACGGCCTCGGGAATATCGCGAACGCCGCTCTCCCAGGCGCTTACCTCCCTTCGATCGTAAGGGCGTTCTCGGCCAAGCGCGGACCCAAGAAGGGCGCCGAACTCGCTACCCGTCATCTCTCGCCGCTCGCGCTCGCGGCGAAGCTCGCGTGCAGTCATCCGAGGGACTGGCTTCAAGGTCGCTCCGCGCGTTTGAGGCTCTCGCCTAGACCAATCCGCGGGCGAGTTCGAGGCTGCTAGGCCTCACCGCTGGCTGGGCTCATACGGTCAAGCATCGCCGCCACGATCGCTTGGCGATCGACGTACCGGCGCGCAATTGCTTCGACGCGCTTTTCGTCCCAGCCCAGGATTGCGCCTACCTGTGCGTAGCTGAGGCCGCTGGCTATGAAACGGGTGGCAGCGGTCCCACGGAGATCGTGGAAAACGAGCTTTCCGCCCAGCTCGGCCTTGGTACGAGCTTCGCCGAAGGCATGGCTCAGGCCGCTCAGCGACCACGGCTTTCCGTAGGCGTTGGTCAGAATAATTGGCGACCGCTTCGGCACTTCTCCCAGAAGCACCTTCAGCGCCGGCAGCGCAGGGATGAGGAAGGGCCGGCCGGTCTTTTGGCGATACCCTTCCAGCGCGGTACCGTCGAACGCCGACCATGGCAGGCGGGCAAGGTCGGCAATGGACAGCCCGGTAAGCAGAGCAAGACGAACGGCCTGCCACAGATCGGGCGAACAATGCGGGCGAACCTTTTCGAGATCTTCCTCTGTCCAGATCACCTCCGCGCGGCTGGCCTTGTGAAGCTTTGTGGTACCGAGCAGGTGGTTGGCGTTTAGCTTGCCACGGTCGACGGCCCAGGTCAGACACGCCGACAGCGCGCCAGTGACCTTGTCAGCGGCACGGGGCGTATCGGCGAATTTCTCGTCACGCCATGCCAAGATCACAGATCGGATGCGCTTGTCTTCGAGTTGCTTGACCGTGAGTGCCGCAATCCGGACGGTTTTCCCCGTGGCCGGGCTTTGCCAGGTCCCCTCTTCAAGTTTCGCGATCTGGACCTCGTAGTCCTTTTTCGTGCCTGCCTTGAGGCCTCGGAATTCCGCGCTGCTGCGCCAGTCCGCGATGACGCCGTCAAGGGTCCTGTCCATCGATATAGGCTTGGCGAGGGGACGGGAATGAGCGCTCTGATAGGCGCTGATCAAAGCATCGTCGGCCACATGGACCTTTCGCGGGGCCGACGCGATCTTGGGGCCGCCTCGCCAAGCATAGATATGCCAGGTCTCAGAGCCGTCCGCGTTCGTCTTGCGAACCTGATGCAGGCCCTTCAGTGCAAATTTAGCCATTTGCGCCCAGCAAATCGTCGAGCGCGCCGGTTGGCTCACTCACCATGGGTTTACTGTCTATCACAATGCTAGACAACTGGTTAAGCACTGAATTGAGTTCGATACGATCAAACCGTACCTTCTTCGTCTTTGCGGGAACCGGAGTCACGCCGATCGCTTCGGGCGCTATTCCGCGGAGATACGCTTGCGCTTCGTCGCGCGTCATTAGTCTTGGTTCAACTGTCACTCTTCTAAAGCCGTGGGTCGAGGGGAGTACATGCGCGGTGTCGCGCGCGGCAGTTCGGGTCAATGCGTTCGCTATATCGCAAGTGTGTCCGGCATCGTTGCCGGACGCGGCATCGCGTGCGCAATAAACCGGATTATTTACCTTAGGCGTTCGGCAACTTTTCGCGCGAACAATCAGCAGACCTTTAGGTCGGAGGAGCGAATGTCGGCAGAAATAATGGAGTTCGAGGCAGCACAGAAACGGTTCGAACGTGCATTCGCGGCTTACGAACTGGCGACAGATTGCATGTGCGCCGCCAACAACATCACTTCCGATATAGGCGGTGTTGAGGTGCAGAGCAGATATCGCCGAATTGTCTCTGAAGAGTTTCCAGGCCAATTTCAGCAGCGCTATGACAAGGAGCTGACCGTCAATGACCGCGAGGCATGTCGCCGCCGATTAGTCGAGTTGGAAGATGAATTGGCGCTCCTCCTAACGGATTTCGTCGAACGCAAAATAACTGAGATGCACGCTGGGGCGGCTTAGTGCTCCGCAATCGCTCGACGTCTCTTGCGAGTTTGAAAGCGTTTCGCTCGCGGATTCCTCGGCGCGCAAAGCGGTCGTGAACGTTTCATTCGGATTCTCCCGTGACATTGGGAGCGCGGATGCCTCGGGCTCGCACGGTTGGCGCCGTGCGAGCCCATGACCAGAGGCCATCCCGCATCGGATAAGGATGCAAGGATGAACAGAATCTCAAAGAGCGGCGAGTCTCACAAGCACCGCCGCAAGCACAAACCCACAAAGCCGGCCAGCTACAAAGAGGAAGCGCCGTTACTGGTTCGCGCGCCCGTCTATGCGGCATCGCTGGGCCTCTTTGGCGTCTACGCCTGGGGCTATCTCAGTGCCGGGCTGGGCGGGCTCGCCTGGGGCTTAGTCGGCGTAACTGCGATGTCTGAGATGCTAAAGCCGCAGCTCGGCGAACTCGCTGCTCACGCGCTCGATGCGGGCGATAGGACGGCGCAGCGGATCATCGCCGCTGCCGCCCTGATATGCGTCATTCTCGGCGCCGCCGGCGGCATCGTCGCAATGCACGTCGCCCAAGCGCCGGCCGATCGCCGCGACGCTGCTGAGCGAGCGGTCGACCGCGCGGTCGAGGCGGTACGCCAAGCCCAGGCTCAAGTCGACAACGTGCCAACCTGTGGCCCTGAAATGCCCGCCTCGCGGTGCGAACGGATGGTAGCGGAAAACGCGCCAGTCTTGGCCGAGCGACGCGCCAGGTTGACGGCGTCGCAAGTGAGCGAAAGCGCCGCGCGCAGCGCCCTCACGAGAACACCGATCGCCGGCCCGGGCCTTCCGCACGTTGGCCTCTGGCAAAAGGCTCTCTTTGTTGGCGGCGCCGAGTTTCTGATGTTTGGGGTGCCGTTCGCCGCGTTGCGCCTTCGCCGGCGCGAGGCTTCGCAAGTACAGCAAGGGCAAGTGCCAACCGAAGCGACCAAATCCGAACCGAAGCTGATCGAGGCAACAGCGAACCTAAAGATCAATAACGGTGGATGGTCGACTCGGCGTGCGAAGTATGGCCCCTCAGGCCGCAAATCGAAGGCGACTTGTGCGCGGTTGCAACTTGTGCACGCCTGATGTCATTCCTTTTCGAGGTCCTAAGAAATACAACAGCCGGGTTAATGGAGCGATGCGACTTTGGCGCTTTAGAGATGCGCATCATGCGCATCGAATGCATGGGGATCATCGTGAGATGGCAGGGATGTGGACCAGACCGCACCATGCGCATCAGGTTAATGTCCGGCCATCAGTCGAAGTGTCAGCGTCGGCGCGGCTGGTCACTCGATTGGCGAAAGCCGCGCCAAACCCAAAGCGTAGCATCCCGCACAATGATCGCCAGCGTGAAAGCGATGAGCACGCCAGCCAACGGATTCAAAAACACTAACCATAATCGTTGCTGATGATCATTGGTAACGCGAGTGCGTCGCGCTTGTTCGGCTAGAACAGCCGCGTGCGTGAACGTTGGGTTGACTATGTCCAGGAATGCGCCCGCATCGGTATCACGGATTGGGTCTCGGTTTGCTCCGTAGTGAAGCCAAGGTCCGTAGGATGGGCATCCGGCCCAATCGCACTCTTGCTGCCACCGATGCTGCTCTGCGTCGGCGCCGAGCCATGTGAATGCAGCCCACGCCGGAACGAGGATCACGATCCAGAGCCGCGCCCAGCCTGAGAGACGCCAACGCATTCCATCCTCCCCTAAGCCGTCTATATCAGCTTCGGCGTGGGGTCGCTTGGAGAAGCGACCCGTGGTGGACTGGGATTCAGTGGAGCGAGGCGTGCCGATAGGCGTCGGCCCAGGGCTGCGCGGCTATTATCTCGGCTGTTCGATTTGCCGTCGTTGGGTTTGCGTCGAATGGGCGGACGCCATGCGTCGGTTTGGAGCGCAGACCTATTCGCGCGATCTGGCGCGACGGCTCCGCTGCAATGGATGTGGTGAACGCAAAGGCTACGTTATGGCGTGGTCGCCGGGGCCAACCGATTAGCGCCGGAGTGCGCAAATGTCGGCGCTCGGCCAGCCAACCACTCATTCGCGCCTGGACCGGCGCAGGCTAGTTTCGCCGAATCCCGACACCTAAGACCAGACCGAGTTAAAACCGTGAGTTGACCATTGTCGTCAGGGGGCTAGAAATTTCTTGCGGTGTTGGAGGGGAAATCATGAGACTGACAATCGCATTCGCTATTGCGGCACTCGCGTCCGCTTGCACGACCACCGATGTCCAGCCCGTTTCGCGGAATGAATTTATCATCACCACAAGTGCGGCACCTGTATGTGGGACGGCGGGCGCTCGCCGCGTAGTATCGCGCATGGCCGCGGTACAGACCCTGCGTCAGGGCTACGACCGCTTCATCATTGGCGGCGCGGCCTCCCAGAGCAATGTGCACGCCTATCAGACTGGACCGACTAGCGCCTACACGACGGGACAAGCGACAACCTACGGCAACACAACTTACGGCTCGGCCAACACTACATATTCCGGTGGCGGGGTCATGTACTACGGCTCAAATGACGCGAGCCTGCGCGTGCTCATGCTGCGTGAGGGCGATCCCGGTTATGAAAATGGTATCGATGCGCGATCCGTGCTGGGCCCAGATTGGGCCAAGCTCGTACATGACGGCATCCGAACCTGCGAATAAGGTCGCCGCCGCTTATCGATCACCGCAGGCGCAGGCAGACCGCCTGATCGAGAATGAGCCAAACCGGGCGCTCGCGGTGAGAAATGTTTGACCACCAAGCGGTCGTTGTCGCCGGTAAGCGCCACCGGCTCGATCTCGCCGACAACGGTCATCAGCTCGGCGGCTAATCCCACCAATTGAAAATCACGTCGCCCACGGTCTCAGGCCTCCAGTACTTCAAGTCACGCTCATGCTGATCGCTTAATGTGCGAATAAATACGCGATCCTCTTCCGTCAGCGGTCGAACCAGTTCGGCGGCAGACAGCGGGAGAAATGGCGCGCTCATTTGATGCACGGCCGACGTGAACGCGGCGTCGTCGATGAATGCCAGATTGAAGTAGTCGGGGACCGCTGACGAGAGCGCCACGAACGGCGAAGACTTCGTGAATTACCAACGCGAAGCGACGTTCGCCCTGCTTCAATTCTGCCCAGTGGAAGCTCATTGGATACTTGTCCCAATGAAAGCCAATGACTTCCCATCCGCACGCACGGGCGACACTGTAGATGGCCGCCGCAATCTCCTGCCGCTTGTCGCTCTGGCGCTCACTCGCGGAGTGCGTGAGGCGCAGGGCTTCCGCCGTTTCGGGCCGGTCAGATGAAAGATGAGGGTCGCGGCTCATGCGTTAGATCTAGCAGGCTCGTGGCCAACCCGCGACGGTCTGGATTGGGCCATTCCGTACCGTATGGTCATATTTCATGAGTGGCAGGGTCGCACCAATCCGGCCGTTGAGCCCAAGCGTGGCTGATTTAGGCAGACAAAGGAAAACGGCGAGTCCTGCTGGGCCCGCCGCCAGGCCGATCGCGCTGTCCTTGGTGGCTAAAGCGAGCGCGCCGTGAACTCAGACTGCCAAAAGGTAACGGCCTCTCGGAGGTACGCCGCGAGCCATCGTTCCGAGCCGTCTTCGTGAGTTACGATAAGCTTTTCCGTGCGCACATGGTTCGGCACACCGATGGCGAATGACGCAATGTCCATCTCCAAGGTCGAGGCTTGCTCCGTCCTTGCCACTGCAGATTTCCGCCTGAGCCATGCATGCTTTGCATAGTCACAAAGGTCCCGAATTACGGCCAGCGACGGCTCTACGCCCGCCAAGTAGGCGCGATATGACCCTAGATCGACGTGGCCATGGAGTTTGGCCGGATCGCTCGCCGAGTATTTGGCCACCAAATAATCCGGCAGGTGATTGGCGAATACGCAGCACACCATGGCGCGGCGCACCGAAAGCGGTTCCCGCCGATACTCGTCATGAGATTCGACGAGATATTGGAGAAAGTCAGCGGGCTCTAGACCGAAGCTCATGAAAATCGCACTCCCGAAGCGCGGCGGCGCAATCAGATGCCTCCAATCTCAGGGAGCGCCGCCGGCGTCGTTAAGCGCTCAACTTACGTCATCCCTCACAGCGTACTGCTCGCCCTCAAGCGCTTGAAGACCATCGCCGCACCGGCCTGGGCTCCCCGCGCCGTGGCTTCCTCCACCGCTACCCTAATCCGCCGCTCCACGCCGGCGTCAGCGCCGCGCGCGTCGATCTCGAAGTTATTGATGATGTTTCCGCCGCGATTGCCGGCGCCGTTTGGAATGACGCTAACGCCGGTGCGGCCGCCGAAGATCGGTTCGGGCCCTTGCTCGCCGGTCATTCCCCAATGGCCAGGCGGGATAAAGCCGCCGCCGGCGAAGCCGCCAGAATAGAAAATATCAGAGCCGCCGGGGCCTGAATTCCAAAACTGGCCGCCGCCGCCGGAGAAGAGCGAGAAGATCGACTAGGAAATTTCCGCCGCCGGAGCCGTTGCCGCCCATGGCTTGCGACAGCACTTGGCCAAGCATGCTGTGCAATTGGCGGGCGATGCCGTCCATGAAGTTTTGCATGTCATCGCCGATCAGCGCATCCCAAAGGAAGGTGCGCCAGGCATGCTGGATAGATTGGCCGATGTTCGACCAATCGCCGTTAATCCAGGCGTCGCGAAGGTCGCCCTGCAGATCGCGCGTAAATCGGATCGCCGCCCCGTAAGAGCCCGGCGCGCCGGCCATCTGATCGAAGAAATCGCGCTCGATGCGCCCGCGCATTTGCGCCGCTTGGCCGGGTGCGAGAATGTGCGCATGATCAAAGCCGGCCAAATCCTGCAGACGCTGCGCGAGCTGATTGCTTATACGTTCCGCCGGTGTTGCAAGGTCACTCTGCAATTGATCGGCGAGCGCGAATTGCTGTAATCGGCGGTGCGTGCGTTGAGTGCGATCATCAGCGTGTTGATCGTACCGGTGAGCGAGCGCACGCCGAGCGTGGCGCGGTCGCCGCCTTCGCCTATCCAGTCGATGTCGATGCGGAGCGCATTCATGAGCGCGGCCGCGGTTCGCGGATCGCCCTCGACGAAATTATGCAGTTCGTCGGATAGACCGCGGGCGCTGGCTTGGCTCTCGAGAAAATCTTTCGTCGTGCGGCCTAGCACGGAGCTGATCGCGTCGCGAAGATTGGGGAATTGATCCTGCAGGCCGAGCAGGTTCTTCAGTTCGTCGACATAGCGTTCCATCGGCGATTCAGCGCCGGACAGGGCGGAATTGAATTCCTGTTGGGCCGTGCGGCCTTCGCGTTGCGCAGCGGTTAAGCCATGCGTGCCCTCGAGCGCCTGGCGTAACCCTTCCGCATCGATGCCGTCGCCGTTGCCGGCGACGGCCAGGCTTTCGGCCAGGCGGCGGTTGAACGCGCGCCGTTGGGCTGGCGAGTAGACGTCAACGCCGACATTGACCTCGGGCAACGCTGAGCGGCGCAGATTGTCGAGCGCGGCCTGAAGTGCGGCCACGTTGCTTTGAAGCCGGGGAATGGATGCTTCCAGGCGGCGCCTCTCGGCCTGCGCCGCATCCGTCCCGCTGGCCGGCACGGTATTGTTTTGGAAGCGAGCGAGGCCCTCCTGAGCTTGTCGGAGGGCTGTTTGCTCTGCCACGAGGCGGCTGCTTATTTGGCGAATTCCGCCCTGTGCGTCGGCCACGCCGGGCAAGCCAGACATAAGGTCGCCGAGCCGACCCAGGCCCCCAACAAGCGTGGCGACGAGATTGATCGAGTTGGCGAGGAATTGGTCGACGCCGCTTTCGCCGAGCGTGACGGTGAGGTCCTGCCATTGCGCATTGAGATTAGCCACCGCGCCATTGACGCCCTGCCAGCGGCGCGCGGCGATTTGATTGACGTCGCTATCGGCCAGCGTGACATCGCGATAGTGCTGTAGTGCGGCGGCGCCTTCGGCGTAAAGTGCCGCCAATGCGGTGATGCCGCGGTTTCCGCCAGGATCGCCAGCGTATGATCGCGCTGTTGTTGCGTGAGGCCGCTCAGCGCCGCGTGGAGGCGCTGCGTCAGCGTCACCATGTCCACCATGTCGCCGTTCGCGTCGAACACTGAGAGGTGCAAATCGTTCATGACGCGCTGCGCGGCCGTCGACGGTGGATCAAGCGGATCAGGACCGTCTTGAATGCTGTCGCGGCGGCCTGGCCAGAGGCGAAGTTCGAGGAGATGACGCCCAGGACGGCATTGAAGTCGTCCATCGAAACGCCAAGCGTGTGTGAGGCGCCGCCGGCTGCGCCGAGCGCATCGGCGTAGCCCTGGAGCGTCGTGATCATGGAGTGCTTGATCACGCCGGCTGCGCCATTGACGACGTGGCCCATTTGATCGGCGCCGAGGCCGAAATCGCGCATGGCATGCAACGCCACCGCGGAGGCGGCTTGCACGCTTTCGCCAGTCGCCCGCGCCAGCGTCACAACGGCCTGCAACGCGCCGATGGTTTGGTCGAAATTGCCGGTCACTCGAATAAGCTCGTCTGCGGCCTGCGCCGTCTCCACCGCGCCGGCGCCGGTCGCCAAGCCGACGGTGCGAATAGCGGCTTCAAGCCTCGCCATATCCGCCGCTGACCCGCGCGAGATGGCGGCGATCGTGTTCAATTGCTGTTCGAATTCGCGCGCATTGTTAACGGCGCTCAAGAGCGAGAGCGAAACGCCGAGCGGCACAAGCCAGCCGGTCGCGCTCCGAAACGCGCCCGTGACGCCGGTGACGCTGCCTTGGAGTTGCGCAAAGCCGCGCTGAGTGGCGAGCGCGGTCGTGCGCACCCGGCCTTCGAATGTGGAAAGCGAGGCTTGGGCTTCCGCCAAGCCAGCCGTGAAGCCGGTCGAGTCCGCGAACAGACGCGCGACCAAGGTGGCGATTGCGTTTTGACCAGCCATGCGAGTGGCGGCCTTTTTTCAATGGAAGAGAGGCGACAGAGGCCGCCTAAAAAAAGAAAATCGGCGGATTTTGCGGCGGATAAATTTTGACGCGCCCGCCGGTTTGCATGCCGCACGCCGCTACGTTCTGACCCCGGTACCCCCTTGTCGGCGGTGCGGGTAGCGAGCGGCGAATGCGTTCGGTTCATGGGCCTGTCGAGCGGGATGACGCCTGATCCCGACTAGTTTTCTATATATGAGAGAGTTATCTCTCTCCTGATGGAGCAACCCCTAAACAACTGTCACTCAGTCATTCTCGTCACCGAGCCTTGTTTCTCAAGGCTCGCAGCGATGACAGATGCGATGACAGGTGACAGCGCAGGAGAAGCCAAACGCCTAAACGGCGACGTTTTGCTCGCACGATAGGAGGGGCGATGCCAGGCGAAGCGCCGTCGCTGATGCGCTGAAAGCCTGGCGTGACAGTGAAAATGACAGATTTGGTGACAGGCTAAGCAGCGCGCGAGCGGCGGCGGGCGGCGAGTCCGTCGAGATATGATTGCGTGAGCCTGGCCACATTGGCGGGCGGTGCAAGATCGCCGCGAATGAGATAGTCGCCGACGCCTTCCATGGCCCAATTGAGAATGGCCTCGCCGGCTTGCGCGCCGAGCGTTTCGAGGCGGGCGCGATCGCGTTCGGCTTCCGTGATTGTGACATCGAACGGCAAGACGAATGTGCGCCAGTCGATCGTCGAACGCGCACTGCCGAGCGGCAGGCTATTGTGCTCGGTGAAATGCACCGCGCCGGCCGAACCCTTGGAAATACGGAGCGTGCCTAAGCCGACGATGCTTGCGTAGGACCCAAGCGTTTCGCGGATGGCCCTTAAGGTCGTGGTCTTTCCGTTTGCGCCATTGCCAAGGCAGATCACGCGGACCTTGCCGAGTGGGGCGCTAAGCATGCCGTAGCCGACGAGCCGAGCGAGGAACGCTTGATCGTCCGGCGCGAGAACGCGGGCCAGGTGCTCATTCCAAAGCTCAGCGCCGGCGTCGTCGGGGAACGCGGGTGTCGGGGTATTGGCTGCAGCGATATGCATTGAGAGATTTCCTAAGAGGGGATCAGTTGTCATTGACGCCGGCCAACATGCCGGCCGGTAGCAGCTTCAAGCCGATGCGCTGGCGAGCCTTTGACGAGCGGCGCTCGGCGATTTGCTCGGCATTTAGCGCCTTGGCGAACGACGGCTTCGAGATCGGGTCCGCGCCGGCGGTCGCGCAATAGTCGGCATAGTCGGTGAAGAGCGTGGAGAATGCCTCGACGTGACCGCCGACGCGTTCGGTGCGCTCAGAAAGCCATCCGATTATTTCGTTAGAGGCCAGGCGATATTGCTCTGTCTCGCGGAGGATGGACGCGGGTGGTTCGAGACCGTCGCGTTCGAGATAATCGATGGCTCCATTCACGATCCAACGCAGCACGCCAGGAGCGCATTCTTTGAAGATTCGCTCTTCGAGGCCGGCATCTTGATCGGCTTCCGGCAATGAAACGCGAAAAGGAAAAATGCGAATTCTTCGCCAAATGCCTCGGTCAGCGCCCTTGATGTTTGGCAGCTCGTTGCATTCGGCCCACATCACAAATCGCGGCGAGAAGCTGAACGGCGGCTTATGAAGCTCACGGCATACGATTGCACTGCCGCCAGAAATTTCCTTAACGAGGGACTCGTCCAAACGCGCGCCCCGCTTAATTTCTTGTAAATGAAGCAGCCTGAGATCACCGGCCAGCGCGGCAAGCGCCGGCGTTGGACCGCTGGCGTCGCGTGCTTGACCGGTGTCGAGTATGAGCGAAGAAGGGCCTTTGTCGGCATAGTCACCAAAGACGCGTCTGATAACGCCGAGCGAGAAACTCTTGCCATCTCCGCCCCTGCCTTGAACGAACACGGCCACTTGTCGTGTCGGCGATCCAAGAATTGAATAGCCGGCGAGGCGCGCGAGAAACGCTCTCTCTTCCGGGTCGGGCATTATGCGTGCCAACGCTGCCCGCCAGGGCGCATCGTCTGCGTTGGGGTCCCACTCGGCTTTCGTGATTTTGGTCAGCAACTCGGCCGAGGTATGGGCCTCGGGTTCCACTTCCCATACATCACCGATCTTGCGCCTCAGATGGAGCGTCGAATTCGGCGTATTGATGACATACTCGCCGGGCTTAGCGACGTCGAAATCCTCGCGTCGCGCCATCAGTTTACCGGCGGCGAGTTCACACATGCGCCTCGGGTGCGAGCCGCTCTCGGCAGATTCCTTCCATTTCCGAATGGCGGACGCTCTCTTTAGTAGGGCGGCGCGTTTTGCGTCGTCCTTGTCGGCGTCCGTCGCTTCGGCCTTTTCTGTCTGCGTGGCCGCCATTTCGAGTGCAGCGATTTCGTCATCGAGCGCGGCCAGCGTATCGAGTGCGGCCTCCTGCACTTGGAGGTCAGTCTCAGCCGCCCGCCAGGCCCAGTGGGTGTCGGCCCATACACGCCAACCCGCCGTTGGCACATACCGCAGGCGATGACCGTGGAGCAGAATAAGGCGGGATGCGTTACCCGCATCCGAGAGGGGGAGCTGAGAACGACTAAGCGGGTCGCTGGCTAACAGCGGCACGGCGACGCCGTCCATCTTGGCGAAATCGATTTCACCCCACCGCGATCGCTTCACCAGCGGAACAGCGCTCATGATGGTCGATCGGTGGTCTTTCGGATTGGTGGGCGATGCAAACCCAATTGCCGCGTCAACGTCAGGACGAAATCGTCGAAGTGAACATCGGCGCGCAAGCACTCGTCGGCCTGCACCTGCAGGAAATCGGCATACAGCCTATGAATGTCGGCTAGCCCAGGCAGGGCGCCGTCAAGATTAAGCTGAACCATCCAGTCATCCACATTGCGGTGCAGACGATCGTCAAATCGAAGTCCTTTCAGCTTTTCGCGGAGGACGTCGGCATGAGGAGCGACTATGCGCCCAAACAACGGCTCGGCGGTGTCATCGGCCATCGCGAATTCTCCATCGAGGGATGACGGCTAGATGTTTCCATTGGCGACACCAGCGAAGTGAGCGGCCAACGCTTCGAGGCCAACGCCAAGCAGCGTCAAGGTCGCGGTCTCGCGTTCACGGCTGCCGCCTTTTTGCATCCAAGGCAGATCGACTTCGTCGAGCTCGGCCGCCGTGCGCGCGGAGCCGCCGACGATGACAATATGTTGGACAACCGCCCGAACCGCCGGAATGGTCAATGCGGCCAAAGCCGCCCGCCATTGTGCGGCCGCTTCGGTCTTCGCCTCGTGGGAGCCGGCCAGCGAGGAGCAATCAACTTTGTCGCGCGTGGGCGATCTCGCGTGAGATGATCCGAAGGCGCGGTTGTTAATTGCGAGGAGGCGCTGCGCTGCGTTGTATTGCTGCGGCGTAAGGCGATTGCGGTTGTAAAGTTCCTGGGGACGCCAAGCGTGACATTTCACCGTGCGCTTTGGCGTGCCGGATTGGCCGGACATTCTGATGGGGATCGACCCGCCGGCGGCGGAGTTGTTCGAATGATGGGATTTAAGCAAAAACGCGGTGTCGAGGGGAGTTGGTTTCGTTAACGTTTCCAAGCGGCGATTGAGGCGGAGCGACGCATTGGATCACGCTATCCAGTCGCGCCCGCGCAATGGCAAGGGGGGTTGACGCCATCCTCGCAAAATAGTTGGGCGCGCCTCGGAAAGGGTGATGGACCTCGGAATGAGTGATGGACGCGCACCTGTCGAGGATGGCTCGTGATGTGCTGTCGGTCCGACAGTATGTCAATGCGGATCAAGCGGCTTTCTTCGGCCCGAGAATGCGATGCACGCTCGCGCGCGAGATGCCGAGCTGCTCGCTGATTTTTGTCTTTGGCACGTCCTGGGCGGCGAGCGCGTGCACATCGGCGGCCTTGGCGCGCGCTGTAGGCTTGCGCCCCTTATAACGGCCCTTGGCTCTTGCGTCCGCGATACCTTCGCGCTGGCGCTCAAGCATGAGGGCGCGCTCGAATTCGGCGATCGCACCCATGACCTGGAGCACCAGCCGACCGGTGGGGTCGCTGGTATTAAGATTTATGGAGAGAATGGTCAGGACAACACCCTTGTCCCGCAGTTGCCGCTCGATCGCGAGCAAGTCCTCTAGCGATCGCGCCAAACGGTCAGGCTTTGCAACGACGAACTCATCGCCGTCTCGCGCGAAGTCCAACGCCGCATCGAGCTGCGGCCGTTCCTTGGCGCGCGCGGACAATTGTTCGACCCAAATCTTTTGACAACCGGCCGCCACTAAATCGCGTTCCTGCGCCGCCAGCCCCGCGCGCTGTTCAGCCGTCGATGTCCTTCCGTAACCGATACGCATTGCCACGTCTCCTCAGCGTCGCGGCTCACGCTCTGTGTCGCACACGCATCAAAGAAGATGCGCAACAGATGTCTCAAAATGGTAAAGTTCGATCCATGCGCGACACAGGAGCGGGGCCAGCGACTGACGCGCAGGAGTAAGGGCTAAAGCGACAGGAACTATCGCACGCGGCTAAGCCCTGCCGGCCGTCCGTTGTTGTCGTCGCGCGCCGCGATGCGGCGAAATTCCTGGATCATCTGCTTTCGGGCCGCCAATGAGTTGATCGGATAGGACCTAAGCAAGGTTCTGCGGTTGTCGACCGCAAACAAGAGACCAGCCTTCTTCACAGTCGGCACGTTGATCCCCATTCGTCGGTACTGCGAAATCGTGGCCTCGAAGGCGGCCAGCGCGGGGCCTTCGCTGCCATAGCGCTGCGAAAACCAGGTCAGCGGCGGAACAATGAAGATCGTCTTTTCGAACAGGCCAAACTGATCGAGATAGTTCAGTTCCCACCACGCGCCGGGTGTAGGCGTGGCCGTGAAGACGATACATTCCGCTCTGAAGCAAAGATCGGCAATCCGCCGTTGCCACTGGTCACCGTCGACATGGGCCCGACCAGGACCGAAAAAGTCCCCCCCGTCGGATAGCGTCATCACCGCAGCTTTCGGGAACGACGCTCGCGTGGATCGTTCGACAAAAAGGAAGAGTGGATCGGTCTCAGTATTGCGCCCGTAGGTGAGGCCGGTCATTCCGAACTGCGGCGAGACCACGTCAGGTGGAGTAAATCCAAAGGAACGAAGCAAAAGAACAAAGGGCTGATCGCCCGAGTTCAAAATCGCTCGCGCGGCCTTGTCGCGTCTGTCCTGTTCGGCGCCCCTTCATGACGAACTCAAGTCGGCTAATTAAGAAGGCGCCAATCGCAACATCGAAGAGCAGGATTTGCCTGCGGTCGTAGGATCGCCGACGGCGGCGGAGTCGCTGGCAAATATGGCGACGATCACGAACAGCACTGACGCGGCTATCAGCATTTGCTTCGTGGGGCCTCCATGCTGGGAGCCGGGTCTTTGCTCATTTCTTCGCATCGGGACCATACCCCGGGGCCCATTCGCCGTCATTCAGTTGGCCCTTGCGGCGGCGCTTCTTTACGGGCGTTGGTTTCAGCGGCGTCTCCGGCGGATGCGGGTTCGGGGGAAACAAGTCCTTCAGCTTGTGATCTTTAGTCATTGGTCGCCTCCAACGGCGACCCCATGCGCGACCTACATAGTGCGCCGCGCGGGCGGGCCAGCCAAACGAACGGAGCGAAGGGCGGTGTCACCCCGGTCGCAACATCGATATACCACATGTAGTGGTAGTTTCGTTTATGTTCACGCCGCTAGGCCACACATATTGCGCTTGCCGCTAAGGTAGGCTATGGGCCGATACCGATTGAGGCGGGAGGGGGAGGAGGCCTGCTGATACGAAGAGGAGCGTCAGCATGGCCTATCAAATCGATTTTATCCCCGTTGGCGACAACAGCAAAAGCGGCGACGCAATCGCGCTTCGCTACGAAATGAACGGCCGCATTTACGTCCACGTCGTCGACGGCGGAACGAAGGAAAGCGGCGACACCCTCTGCGATCACTTGCTCTACCGCTACAACACAACGCGGATCGATTTTCTGATCCTCACGCACGGGGACGACGACCATAGTTCTGGCCTTCGCCGGGTGCTCGAACGCATGGCCGTTGGCGCGATCGTGATGAACCGGCCGTGGCTCTACGCGGCCGAGGCGCTTCACCTTTTTGCCGCCGATTGGACCGTCGATCGTTTGCGTAACGCGATGCGTCAGCGTGCGAGCATTTTGGTTGAGGTCGAGACGGTGGCGAAGGAGCGCGGCATCGCCATTTATGAAGCGTTTGCTGGCGCGACGTTCGGTGCCTTTCGCATCCTTGCCCCAACCCGCGAGCGCTACATCGAGCTGTTGCCGCACAACACAAGAACCCCAGTGGCCGCGGAGCCTATCGAAGGGAGTCGAACACCGGCCGGTCTATTCCGAGGGCTGGGTGCTTTAGGGCAGGCGACCGATCCAACGGCCATTCCCGCTCTAGGAGGGTTGGCCGGACTGGACACGAGAACCTTTCCACAGCGAACGCCGAACGCACTCCGAGGATTGGCCGGACTGGACACGACAACTCTTCCCAGCCATTCACCGAATGCACTTGCTGGCCTGGCTGGCGCTATCAAAGCCCTCGGCGAATTCGTCCTGGAGGCATGGGACATTGAAACGTTGTCGGAGCATGTTCCGGATAGCCCTTCGAACGAAGTTAGCGTCATCCAATACGCGGAGATCGAAGGCCACAAAATCCTGCTGACCGGCGACGCGAACGCCCGCGCGCTTCACGCGGCCGCCGATTTTTCGCACGCGATTGGCATCGTGCTGCCAGGCCTGCACTTCATGCAGATGCCTCACCACGGCAGCCGCCGAAACGTCTCGCCATCTAGCCTCAACCGGTGGCTCGGGCCACCGCGGGCGATGGCTTCAGGGACCGGCCTCTTCGCGATTGCTTCTGTCGGTGCCGGATCGGAAACGCATCCGCGGCGGGTTGTATCCAATGCCTACATCAGGCGTGGGTTCGAGGTGTCTGCGACCAAAGGCAAGATAGCCACTATCTCGCACGTCTTCGCGATGCACGCTGGCTGGGAGCCCGCCACCACGATTGGCTTTTCGACGATGGTCGAAGGTGCGTGAGATATTCGACGAATACGCGTTTAGGGCGCGCTTTCAGCCGGCGTTGTTGGTCTTCTTCCCCGCGGCTATAGCGCTCGCCGTGCTTGCGCCGGCGGGCTATAGAATGGCGGCCGGCTTGGTGGCGCTGGCAGCATATTTCGGCGTTACGGTTTTCATGGCCGCCGTTGCCCGGCGACTTGGCCGCCAAACTGAACGGCGACTGTATGGGGCCTGGGGCGGACGCCCAACCACCATTATGCTCAGGCATTCTGACCGCGGTCTCGATGGAACGACGAAAGCGCGTCGGCACGCTGTTCTGGCTCAGCGTGTTCCAGGTTGGCGCGCGCCCAGCGCCGATGAAGAGAATAACAATCCGGATGAAGCCGACGATCGTTACGATGGGGCGGTGACGTGGCTCTTAGAACACACCCGCGATCGGCGACGGTATCCACTCATCTTTAAGGAAAACATTGCCTTCGGATTCTGGCGAAACCTTCGTGGCCTACGGCCCATCGGGATCGCTGTCGCCGGCTGCACGGCGGCGGTGGCCGCGGCGGACTGGCTCTTCGCGCCGCAACGATGGGCGGCCGAGCTGGCGGTGACCACAATAGCGCTGGCGACGCTGGCCGCCTGGCTTTGGCTTGTTGAGGACGGTGCCGTCCGCGATGCGGGCAATGCCTATGCGCGTGCCGCACTGGCGGCCTGCGATGAGCGCACCACCTAGGAAAGTATGTGAAAAATGGGATCAGCCCGCGATCTTAACCCAACCGCTGTTAGGGCTAAATCCTACTCTCGCACCCGTCCACACGTATGATTGCTACGATCGAGAGCATTAGTCGACGCCGCTAGGACCGCCCCCGGATCGGTCACCGGCGACACTGCCGGCGTGTCGAAGAAAGGCATTGGCTCGGGCGTCCATTATTGTTGGCCGTGAACAGACATTCGATGAAATCAACGGTGGTCGTGAGGTGGCCCGTTGGAGCCGGTCGGCAAGGTTGACTGGATCGGTTATTTTGGACCATATTGAGCCCGGCCGCCTGCCGATGACCTACGCTTAGCGTTTGCTTCGAAATGCGTCGTGGCTCTGCGGGGGTGCAATGCTCGGGTGCTGCGCGAGCCTGCAGCGCGTCCGCAAGGCGAGAGTTTGGGGCTTTGGCGGGAATGTTCACGAAAGCGTTCCGACTGTTCGTGTCGTCCACGTTCAAGGACTTCGGCGAAGAGCGTTCGCTCCTTCAGAGAAGTGTATTTCCGGAGCTTGAGAGCTACTGCTCGGCGCGTTACTTCAACTTTCGCGCCGTCGACTTACGATGGGGCGTAAACGAAGAGGCCCAGCGCGATCAGCGCACGGCGGAGATATGCCTCGAGGAAGTACGGGCGGCCAAAGGCTATCCTGCACCCAACATGCTTATCCTGCTGGGCGAGCGCTATGGCTGGGTGCCGCTGCCCTTTGCAGTTGCCCAGGATGAGTTTGAGGCGGCGCGCGAGTGGCTCCGTTCACAAGAACGGGACGAGGTCGTCGCGGAGTTGGATCGCATATATCAGCGCGATGAGAATCACCTAATCGCCTGCGGCCTTCGCACGCAATCCGGCCCTCACCACACGGTTGCTGCCTATACCCTTCGGCCGCGCGAGGGCGATCTCGCCGATCTCAAGGATTCGGATGCTTGGGAGGAGGTCGTGTCGCTTTTGCGCGAGGCCTTCCAGTCCGCCGCGCAACACCTTCATGGCATCGGACTTCTCGACAACTCGGCCCGCGACAAATATTTTGTGTCTTTGACAGAGCAGGAGATCCTGACGGGGTTTGAAAGTTCGACGACCGATGCGAGCGACAGCGCTGCACAGACGATCGCTTGGATCCGAACGACAAGCAGTGGGGAACAACGCGTCCAAGCGCTCGCGGCTTCGGTCCGGCGGGCGCTTCCCGACGGCAGCGTCCTCACCACCGCCGAAGTGCCAGGTCACGTTGGGTTCGGCCAGGATTATCGCGTCGCGTTCGTGTCAGCACTCACGAGGAGGCTCAAGGCCGCGGTCGACCGACACATAGAAATGGTGGAAGCGCTAACGCGTGGGCCAGACTCCGCGCTTTCGACCGAGCGCGCCACTCATCAAGACTTTGCCGCCGAGCGCCTGAGGGTCTTCGTCGGGCGTGTAAATAGCCGCGCCGCCATCACGGCCTACATTCGAGGGGAAGCTCGTCATCCTTTGATTTTAACCGGGATCTCCGGGTCCGGAAAATCCGCATTGATGGCGAGAGCGGCGGCAGACGCGGAAGCGGTTACATCCACGAAAGTGGTCAAGCGTTTCGTTGGCGCAAGCGCTGCATCAGCAGACCAGCGAGCCTTGCTTGTCTCGATAGCGGAAGATCTCGTCGCACTCGGCGTCACTCAAAAGCCTGAGCAGTGGGAAGTTGACGACAACCGTTTCGTTGGCCAGGTGCGGAACGTGCTCGAGACAATCGACCAACAAGTCGTGATCTTCGTCGATGCACTTGATCAGATCCGCCCGCCCTATCGGCCAGGCTGGCTACCAGACAAGCTGAATGGCAACGTCAGACTGATCGTTTCCACGCTCGATGACGAAGCTTTCACTGCAGAGCGCGAGATCGTCGTGGGCCTGCGAAGAAACCTCCCCGGCGCATCCTTCGTAGGGATCGAGCCCCTCACCGCCGCCGATGGCCGAGACATTCTCGCGGATCTTGAAAAGAACGCGCGCCGCCGGCTTCAACTCGCCCAGCGCGATTTCGTCATTGAGCGCTTCATCGACGCTGGCGCTTCCCCGCTGTACTTGAGCATTGCCTTCGCCGTTGCGCGCAGTTGGCGAAGCACGGACGTTCCTCACGCTCGTGGACTTGCTGGAGACGTCACGTCGCTGCTCGGCCAATTCATTGACGAACTATCAAGCGTTCACCACCACGAGCCAATTCTTGTCCGCCGCACGCTCGGGCTTCTCGCGGCGGGCAAAGATGGTCTCAGCGAAAGCGAACTCATCGCGGTTCTATCGCGCGATGAAGCAGTATTGCAGGCCGTGTCGTCGAAACAGTTCGGTGCCGACGCGCGTGGGCTGCCGGACTCAATTTGGGTACGGCTGAGGCGCCACCTCGCGGCGCTATTGGTGGAGAAGGGCGTCGACGGCGAGCCGGTCCTAAACTTCTTCCATCGACAGGTTGCTGAGGTCGTGCGGACGCAGATCTATGAGGTCGAGCGAACCGCTCTGCATCAGGCGCTTGCCACGTTTTTTGATGCGCCCGTGAATATGGAAGGCGACGCTCAGCCCCTTAGTCGGCGCCGTCTGTCTGAACTGCCCTATCAACTCTTCCACGCACAGGACCGGAAACGGCTTGACCAGATTTTGACGGACGCCGCCTGGATCGATCGCAAGATCCAGGCCTTTGGCGGTGTTGCACGGATCGTCGAGGACTATGATAGCTTCGCCGATCCCGCCGATCCCCTACAGCCGCTCATCGGCCGGACGCTACGCCTGACATCCAGCATCCTTGCGCGTGACCCTCGTCAGCGGATGCCACAATTGCATGGTCGTTTGATGGGCGCTGGGGCCGGCGCTCAGCGTGACCACTTTCTTGCGGCGCTGTTGGAGCGGGCCTCCGATAGCGCGCTGATCGAGACCCGCCCTGCAATGACGCCGCCGGGTGCTGAGGTCGCGCGCCTCGAAGGCCATAGCGGCGGGGTCAATGCGTTGGCCGTGTTGCCCGACGGACGCCTGGCCAGTGGCGCGGGCGATAAGAGCATCCGGCTGTGGGACCCCCAGAGCGGGCGCGAACTCGCCCGCCTCGAAGGCCATAGCGACCGGGTCACCGCGCTGGCAGCGTTGCCCGACGGACGCCTAGCCAGCGGCCCGGATGACGCCAGCGGCCGCACGGACAGCAGCATCCGGCTGTGGGACCCGCAGAGCGGGCGCGAGCTGGCCCGCCTCGAAGGCCATAGCTACGGGGTCAATGCGCTGGCGGTGTTGCCAGATGGACGCCTGGCCAGTGGCGCGGGCGATATGAGCGTCCGACTGTGGGATATGCAGAGCGGGCGCGCGCTCGCCCGCCTCGAAGGCCATAAGGGCCGGGTCCTTGCGCTGGCGGTGTTGCCCGACGGGCACCTGGCGAGTGGCGCGGACGACACGAGCATCCGGCTGTGGGACCCGCAGAGCGGGCGCGAACTCGCCCGCCTCGATGGCCATTTCGATCACGTTAATGCGCTGGCGGTGTTGCCAGACGGGCGCCTGGCGAGTGGCGCGGGCGACAACAGCGTCCGGTTGTGGGATCCGGAGAGCGGGCGCGAACTCGCCCGCCTCGAAGGCCACAGCGGCTGGGTCTATGCGCTGGCGGTGTTGCCCGACGGACGCCTGGCCAGCGGCGCTGGCGACAACAGCATCCGGTTGTGGGACCCCCAGAGCGGGCGCGAACTCGCCCGCCTCGAAGGCCATAGCGGCTGGGTCAATGCGCTCGCGGTGATGACCGACGGGCGCCTGGCCAGCGGCGCTGGCGACAAGAGCATCCGGTTGTGGGACCCCCAGAGCGGGCGCGAGCTCACCCGCCCCGACGGCCGTAGTGGCGCGATCGGTGCCCTGGCGGTGTTGCCCGACGGACGCCTGGCCAGCGGCGCATTCTATGACTCACGTGTGGGCAGCGGCGGCGGTACTGGCGACAGCAGCATTCGGTTGTGGGACCCACAGAGCGGGCGCGAGCTCGCGCGCCTCGAAGGCCATGGATTCGGGGTCGGGGCGTTGGCGGCTTTACCCGACGGGCGCCTCGGCCAGCGGCGCGCGGGACGGTGTACGGCGCAGCGGTATCCGGCTGTGGGACCCCCAGAGCGGGCGCGAACTCGCCCGCCTCCAAGGCCATAGCGGTGGGGTCAATGCGCTGGCGGTGTTGCCCGACGGACGCCTGGCCAGTGGCGCAGGGGACGGCGACGTACAGGATAGCAGTATCCGGCTGTGGGACCTGCAGAGCGGGCGCGAGCTCGCCCGCCTCGAAGGCCATAGAATTCGGCGCGGTCAATGCGTTGGCGGTGTTGCCCGACGGACGCCTGGCCAGTGGCGCGGGCGATAAAAGCATCCGGCTGTGGGACCCCCAGAGCAGGCGCGAGCTCGCGCGCCTCGAAGGCCATAGCGGCGGCGTCATGGCGCTGGCGGTGTTGCCTGACGGATGCCTGGCCAGTGGCGCGCGCGATAAGAGCATCCGGCTGTGGGACCCCCAGAGCGGGCGCGAGCTCGCGCGCCTCGAAGGCCATAGCGGCGGCGTCTTGGCGCTGGCGGTGTTGCCCGACGGACGCCTGGCCAGTGGCGCTGGCGACAAGAGCATCCGACTGTGGGACCCGCAGAGCGGGCGCGAGCTCGCGCGCCTCGAAATCGATGGCGATGTCGGTCCGCTTGCGGTGATGCCGGACGGGCGTCTCGTCGCCGGCGACAGCCTCGGCCGCTTGCACTGGCTGGCGATCAAGGAGCCGCGGGGCAAGGTCAGCCGTTAGGAAAATGCTGGCCGCGAAGTTAGCCCAATAGCGTCGCGGTCGGTCTGCAACGCGCCAAGGAATCTCAGTTTACATCTTGAGCCAAAGTCATTGATCTTCTTGGTGCCATCGCCGACGCAGTTTACAGCTAAGGCGTTGACGCGAAGGGCTTTGCTGGGAATTTGCAGTCCTCTGCGTAACCACTCCGCCACGAGGCCGTCCGCTGCGGGCCGATGTCCTAGGCGGCTTGCGCTGACCGGGTCAAGGCGGGGAAGAGAAACGCCATGCTCGGCTATTTCCGCCCACCCTCCAGGCCTGAGCACGAGCGCGCCCGCATCTGGGCGGCCGCGGCGGTGGCGATGCTGGCGGTGGTGATGGCGATGCTGCTGATCGAGCGGCCGCCGAAGACCGACCTGACGCCGCCGCCGCTGCGCTCCGAACTGCTGCCGTTTTTCGCCACCCACGTCTCCTCATGCCGGGGTTCGCTCTCGGCGGCGGGCTTTCAAACGCGGATCGTGCCCGACCTCAACCGCTCGCCCGAATGCGGCTATCGCGATGTCGTCGAACTGGTGCAGCCCGCCGCCGCGACGCCGATCCAAACCAGTTGCGCGTTGGCGGCCGCCTTGGCGCTCTGGAGGCGCGATGTCGTGGCCCCCGCCGCGCAGCGCCATCTTGGCCAGCCGCTGGTCAGCATCAATCCTTTGGGCGGCTACGCCTGCCGGCGAATCGCTGGGCGCAGCGATGGACGCTGGAGCGAACACGCGCACGCCAACGCCATCGACGTGGGCGGCTTCACGCTCGGGGATGGGCGCACCATCACCGTGTTGCAGGCTTGGCGCACCGCGAGCCCGGAAAGCGCCTTCCTCCATGAAATCCGCAATGGCGGCTGCCGGATCTTTCAGGGCGTCCTCTCTCCCGACTACAACCGCGCCCACGCCAACCATCTCCATCTCGACATGGGCGCCTACAAGATCTGTCACTGAAGGGCGGCCCGCGCGAAATGACGCGCTTGCCGCGCCGGGCGGGGCGGCTTAACCGGGGGCGACCGAAGGGAGAGCCCATGGATTTCGCGCGCGCCCGCGAGCTGATGGTGGAAACGCAAGTGCGGCCCAATGACGTGACGGATACGGCCATCCTGCACGCCATGCGCACGCTGCCGCGCGAACGCTTTGCGCCGCCGCAGCGCCGGTCGCTGGGCTACGCCGACATGGAGGTGGAAGTCGCCCCGGGGCGCATGCTGATGCGCCCACGCGATCTCGCGAAATTGCTCCAGGCGCTGGCGCCCCAGCCCAGCGAGCGCGCCTTGGAGATCGCCGGCGCCACCGGCTACGGAGCGGCGGTGCTGGCGAGCTGTTGCCGAGAAGTCATCGCCCACGACCCCGATCCGAATTTGTCGTTTGCCGCGCAGGCGGCGCTGGAATCGTGCGGCCTCGCCAACACCAAGACCGTATCGGCGCCGATCGTCGGCGGTTGGGCCGACGACGCCCCCTACGATGTGATCCTGCTGAATGGCGCGGCCGAAATGGTGCCGGAGGCGTGGCTAGAGCAGCTCGCGCCCAATGGCCGGCTCGGCGTCATTGTGCGCGCGGGCGCGGCAGGCTCGGCGCGCATTTACACCAAGAGCGGGGAAATCATCGCCTATCGCGTCGCCTTCGATGCGGCGCCGCCGGTTGCGCCCGGTTTGGAAAAACCGCCGGCGTTCGTGTTCTGACACGCATTGCGGTGTCGGAATAAGCGGCGATTAACACTCCTTTATTCCATGAAGACGCATGGTTGCGCTGACAAGGCGGACGATTCCGTTTGCGCATATGCAGCGTGCATGAGCGCGCATGGACGAGAATCGCCCCCAACTCTAACCTGCGAGTTGAACATCAACTCGATTGGACATGACGAGGCTCGACTATGGCGATGCAAGACCCGCAAGCCGAACCCTCCATGGAGGAGATCCTGGCGTCGATCCGGCGCATCATCTCCGAAGAAGAGCAGCCGGCGTCGGAGCCCGTGCTCGATCTCACCGAACATGAACCTGCCGCCGCGTCGACGGTTGAGGATGACATTGTATTTGAAGCCGTGGAGCAAGCAGTGGCCGCAGCACCCGCACCAGCGCCGACCATGACGCATACGCCGGCGCCCCTCGTTGAGACGCCGCCGGCGCCGCCGGAGCCGACCATCCTGTCGACGCCGACCACGCACGCCGCCGCGGGCTCGCTCGCGCGCTTGGCCGGTTCGCTGCGCATCGCCGACACTCACGGGCAGACGGTCGAGGGCGTTGTCCGCGAATTGTTGAAACCGATGCTGAAGGAATGGCTCGACAAGAACCTGCCGGCGATCGTGGAAGTCGCGGGTCGAGGCCGAGCTTGAGCGGATCGCGCGCCTGGCGCGGTAAGCCGGCCCCAAGCCAAACCAGCCAAATCAAGAGCGCCCTGGTGGAAACGCCGGGGCGCTTTCATTTGTGGGGCGAGCGGCTCGCAATGCGGCATGAGCCCCTGCTATAGGCTCCGTGATGATCGAGACGACCTTCAACCCGAAGCAAGTGGAGCCCCGCTGGAGCGAAGCGTGGGAGCAGTCCGGCGCCTTCAGGCCCAAGGACGACCCGGCGCCGAGACGTTCTGCATCGTCATTCCGCCGCCCAACGTCACCGGCTCGCTGCATATCGGTCATGCGCTCAACAACACGTTGCAAGACATCCTCATCCGCTTCGAGCGGCTGCGCGGCAAAAGCGTGCTCTGGCAGCCGGGCACCGATCATGCCGGCATCGCCACGCAGATGGTGGTGGAGCGTCAGCTGGCCGAAGACGGCGCAACATGGATCGCCGCGCGCTTGGGCGTGAAGAATTCTTGAAGCGCGTCTGGGCCTGGAAGGCCACCTCCGGCGGCATCATCCTGAACCAGCTGCGGCGGCTGGGCGCCTCGTGCGATTGGTCGCGCGAGCGCTTCACGATGGATGAGGGCCTATCGGCTGCGGTGCGCAAAGTCTTCGTGCAGCTGCATAAGCAAGGCCTGATTTACAAAGACAAGCGCCTGGTGAACTGGGACCCGCACTTCGAAACCGCGATCTCGATCTCGAAGTCGAGAACCGCGAAGTGAACGGCTCCTTCTGGCACTTCAAATACCCTCTTGAAGGCGGAGAAACCTATGAGTTTCCGATCGCCTACGACGCGGACGGCAATCCGACCGAGTGGGAGACGCGCAATTACATCGCCATCGCCACGACGCGCCCTGAGACGATGCTGGGCGACGGGGCGGTGGCGGTGCATCCGAAGGATGCGCGTTATGGCGGGATTGTCGGCAAGCGCGTGCTGTTGCCGCTCGCTGACCGCTACATCCCGATCATCGCTGACGACTATCCCGATCCTGAATTTGGCTCGGGCGCGGTGAAGATCACCGGCGCCCACGACTTCAACGACTACAAGGTCGCCCGCGCCCACAACATTCCGCTCTACGTGCTCATGGATGCGAAGGGCCGCATGGCCGACGCCGACTGGGTGCCGAAGAAATATCGCGGCCTCGATCGTTTCGACGCGCGCAAACAGGTCGTGGCCGATATCGAAGCGATCGGGCTTCTCGATTTTGTCGAAGACAAGAAGATCATGCAGCCGTTCGGCGACCGCTCCGGGGTCGTTATCGAGCCGATGCTGACTGAGCAATGGTATGTCAACGCCGAAGAGATGGCCAAGGCCCCGATCAAGGCGGTCGAGGCCGGGGAGACCAAGATCATCCCGGACGCCTGGACCAAGACCTATTTCCACTGGATGCGCAACATCGAGCCGTGGTGCGTGTCGCGCCAGCTCTGGTGGGGTCACCGCATCCCGGCCTGGTACGGGCCGGACAACACGGTGTTCGTTGAAGAAACCGAAGCCGCCGCGAAGAAGGCGGCGGCCAAGCATTACGGCAAGGACGCGGACCTCGTCCAAGACGAAGACGTGCTCGACACCTGGTTCTCCTCAGCGCTCTGGCCGTTCTCGACGCTCGGCTGGCCGCAAAAGACCCCGGAGCTGAAGAAATATTACCCGACCTCGGTGCTCGTCACCGCACACGACATCCTCTTCTTCTGGGTCGCGCGCATGATGATGATGGGGCTGCACTTCATGAAGCAAACGCCGTTCCATGAAGTCTACATTCACGCCCTCGTGCGCGACGCCAAGGGCGCGAAGATGTCGAAGACCAAGGGCAACACCATGGACCCCTTGGAGCTGATCGATAAATACGGCGCCGACGCGCTTCGCTTCACGCTGGCGGCGATGGCGGCGCAAGGGCGCGATATCAAGCTCAGCGAGCAGCGCATCGAAGGCTATCGCAATTTCGGCACCAAGCTCTGGAACGCCGCCCGCTTCGCGCAGATGAACGAATGCGCGGTCTGGGATCAGTTCGATCCGACGAGCCCGCATGAGATCGTCAATAAGTGGATTGTCGGTGAAACCGCCAAGGCGGCGCTCGAGGTGACGCGCGAACTCGAAGCTCGGCGCTTCAACGAAGCGGCGGGCGCGCTCTATCGGTTTGTGTGGAACGTCTATTGCGACTGGTATCTCGAATTCATCAAGCCGCTGCTGAACGGCGAGGATGAAGCAGCGAAGCTGGAGACGCGGCGCACAGCCGCTTGGGCGCTCGATCAGATCCTGACGCTGCTGCACCCGTTCATGCCCTTTATCACCGAAGAACTCTGGGCCCGGCTCGGCGATTTCGGCCAAAAACGCGTCGGCATGCTGATCACCGGCGCCTGGCCCCAGCTCAGCCTCGATCTGGTGGACGAGAAGGCGGAAGCCGAGATCAACTGGATGGTGGAGTTGATCAGCGAAACCCGATCGACGCGTTCGCAGCTCAACGTGCCCGCCGGCGCGAAGATTCCGCTCTTATTGATCGGCGCCGATACGTCCACGCAAGCGCGGCTCGAACGTTACCAAGAGCTGATCGACCGCATGGCGCGGCTTGAATATTCGACGAGCGCCGACGCCGCGCCTAAAGGCTCGGTGACGTTCGTGTTGGATGGCGCGACGGTGGCGTTGCCGTTGCAAGGGGTGGTCGATCTGCCGGTGGAGGCCGCGCGCCTGGCGAAGGAAATCGCCAAGCTTGAGGGCGAGATCGGCAAGATGGACCAAAAGCTCGGCAACGACGATTTCGTGAAGCGAGCGCCGGAAGAGGTTGTCGAAGAATTGCGGGAGCGGCGTGAGGACGCTGGGGCCGCGGCCGAGAAGCTCAGCGCCGCTTTGGCGCAGATCAAGAGCGCCCCGTGAGCGGCGTCTTCGTCACAGGTGGTTCGGGCTTCGTCGGCGGCGCGGTGATCCGTCATTTCGCGGCCAAGGGCGTCGAAGTGCGCGCCATGTCGCGCTCGCAGAAATCGGATCAGGCGGTGAAAGAGCTGGGCGCGGAGGCGGTGCGGTGCGATTTGGAGAACGTCACCGCCGCCGACATCGGCAGCGCCGAGGCAGTGGTGCATTGCGCCGCGTTCGTTGAGCAGTGGGGTCCCAAACAGGCGTGGAAGCGCTTCAATGTCGATGGCGTCGCGGCCATGCTGGCCGCCGCCAAAGCCGCGGGCGTGAGGCGCTTCATCCATATCAGCACCGAATTGGTGCTCTGGCGCGGCCAATCGCTGCGTAACGTGGATGAGACCTACCCGCTGGCGCCGAACTCGCCTTATCCGTATGCGGCGACCAAGGCGCAAGCCGAGGAGCTCGTTAAGGCCGCCAATGGCTCGCCTTTCGAGACCATCATTCTGCGGCCCCGTTTCATCTGGGGCCCGGGCGATACAACGCTGATGCCGACAATCGAACGCTTGGCCAAAACCGGGGGCTGGATGTGGGTCAATCACGGCGCGGCGATGACCTCGACAACCCATATCGCCAATCTCGTCGCCGCCATCGATCTGGCGCTGAGCAAGGGTCAAGCCGGGGAAGCCTATTTCATCCTCGATGACGGCGTGCGCTCCATGCACGACATGATTTCGGCCATGGCGGCCGCCCGCGGCGTCGTGCTGCCAGAGAACCTCGATCCCGGCTTGGGCCGCCGATACGATCGGCGCCGCGTGCGAAGGGCTTTGGGGGACGTTCGGGCTAAAGGGCGAGCCGCCCATCACCCGCTTCTCGGCCATGATCCTGTCGCGCGATTGCCTCTTGAACGACGCCAAGGCGCGCGCAGATATAGGGTATCGGCCCGTGATCTCGGTGGAGGACGGGATGCGGGCGCTCGCGGCCTGAACGGGGAACGCGGACGGTATCGGCTGCGTTATCCGTCTCGGCCCAATTTGCGAGACGACGCCCATGCTGCAGAAGCTGATCAACTCGATTTTCCGCGACGGCCAAATCGTCGTGCGCACCCCGGACGGGAGGAGCTACGGCGCCAACGGAGCGCGGCTGGAGGATTGCCCGCTCGTCGTGCGCATCCTCGACAACAAGACCGCTTGGCGGATCATGCGCCACCCCGAGCTTGCGGTCGGCGAGGCTTATGCAGACGGCGGCTTCGTTATCGAGCGCGGCGCTGTTTATGACTTTCTGGCGCTGGCGACCCGCAACGGAAAGAACGTGAAGCCGCGCGGTTGGCGCAAAATGAAGCATCGCAACCCGCGCAAGGCCTCGCGTCGCAACGTGGCGCATCACTATGACCTATCGGGGCGGCTCTACCGGCTCTTTCTCGACGCCGACCGGCAATATTCGTGCGCCTATTTTGCGCGCCCCGACATGAGCCTGGAAGAAGCCCAGGACGCCAAGAAGCGCCATGTCGCGGCAAAGCTCCTGCTTGAGCCCGGACAGCGTGTGCTCGATATCGGCTCAGGCTGGGGCGGCTTGGGGATCACGCTGGCGGAAGAATACGGCGCCGACGTCAGCGGCGTGACGCTGTCGAGCGAACAGCTGAACGAGTCCCGCGACCGCGCCGCAAAGAAGGGCCTCTCGGCGCGCGTGCGTTTCGATCTGCGCGATTATCGCGACGTTGAAGGCGTGTTTGACCGCATCGTCTCGGTCGGCATGCTCGAGCACGTAGGGGCGGCGCAATATCAGGTCTTCTTCGACACGATCGCAGCGCGTCTGGCGCCAGACGGCGTTGCGCTTGTGCACACGATCGGCAATTTCCGCGGGCCCGGGCGCAACAATCCCTGGATCGAAAAATACATCTTTCCAGGCGGCATGGTGCCGGCGCTCTCGCAGCTCGCGGAAGCTGCCGAAAGGTCCGGGCTCATCATCACCGACGTGGAGGTCTTGCGGCTGCATTACGCTGATACCCTGAAAGCCTGGCGCGAACGCTTTGAGGGCAATCGCGACGAAGTGCGCGCTCTTTATGACGAGCGTTTCTGCCGCATGTGGGAGTTCTATCTGGCCGGCGCGGAGGCGGCGTTCCGCGAAGGCGATCTGGTGGTCCTGCAAGTGCAAATGGCGAAGGATCGCCATGCGGCGCCGCTGACGCGCGATTACATCACCGATTTCGACCGCGCCGCGCCGGCCTCGCACAGGATCGCCGCCGAATAGGGCGCGCCGTTGCAAAAAGTCCTGCGCTTGCGCATGTTCGGGCCATGCGACCGACCGACTCTCCTCTGCGTCTGCTCGGCTTGATCGGCGGCATCAGCTGGGAAAGCACCACGCACTATTATCAGCTGCTCAATCGCATGGCGCGCGAACGCCTCGGCGGCGCCCATTCCGCGCGCCTGCTTGTGTGGTCGGCTGGACTTTGCGCCGATCGCGGCGCTGCAGGATGAGGGCAATTGGGAGGCGCTGACCGATGTCATGATCGATGCGGCGACGCGGCTTCAGAACGCCGGCGCCGAGGGGCTAGTCATCTGCGCAAACACCATGCATTCAATGGCTGACGATATCGCCGCCGCCGTCGCCATCCCGCTTATTCACATCACCGATGTGACCGCCACCGCATTGAAGCTTCGATCCGTGCAGCGTCCGCTGCTGCTGGCGACGCGCTTCACGATGGAGCAGCGATTCTATCGCGAACGGCTCATGCGGCACGGCATCAATCCGATCCTGCCTGGCGAGGCGGATCGGCTGGAATTGCATCGGATCATTTTTGAGGAATTGGTGCAGGGGAGATTTCTTGACGCATCGCGCGCAAAACTCCTGGATCTGGCCAATCGCGAGCGCGCGCGGGGCGCCGACGGCGTCATCCTCGGCTGCACGGAACTGGGCTTGCTCGCGGCGCCCGCCGCGTTCGAGCTGCCGGCGGTGGATACAGCCCAAGTCCATGCCGAAGCGGCGATGGATTTCGCGCTCGGGGGGCGATGATGGTTGACGCAATCGCCTCCCCTGCCGCCGCTTCGCCGCCTGTCGATATCTGCAATCTCGACGAGGCCGGCTATCAGACGCTTTACAAGAGCCGCATAGAACCGG
Source organism: uncultured Pseudomonadota bacterium (assembly GCA_963847165.1). GTDB lineage: Bacteria > Pseudomonadota > Alphaproteobacteria > Caulobacterales > Aquidulcibacteraceae > Vitreimonas. Next base: position 167,698 of record CAWJYY010000013.1, on the reverse strand, counting down.
TCTTTCAAGCCAATGAGAACGACCGCTTGGCGGCGGTGCGGACGCTGAAAACGCGCGGCCTCATTGGCGCGGCGGTCTCGCTCACCATCAGCGTCATTGTTTGGCTGCTCGCCCAGGGATCGTTTGGCCCCACCATCGCGGCGTTGATAATCTCGGGAGTCATCGCTTACGCCTGGGCGGCGGCGCCGCTTGCGGCTGTGGGCAAACGCGTCAAGCAAAGCTATTGCGACGGCATCGCCCAAGCCATGGGCGCAACCTACAAAATCGGCGATTTTGCGCCGCCGGCCTTCGATCGCTTCGAGCAATGGAAGCTGACGCCGAGCTTTTCGCGTTCGCATTTCGAAGATTGGTTCGCCGGCGCATACAAGGGCAGTTCGTACGATCTCTATGAAGGTCATCTCGAACAGCGCCACACCGACAGTAAAGGCCGCACCTCTTACTCGACTGTCTTCCGCGGTCAGCTCATCCGCATGCATTTCCCGCAGCAGTTTTTGGGCGTGACGGTGGTGCGCCGCGACATGGGGATATTCAATGTCTTCGGCGGCGGTATGGGGCTCACGAAAGTCGGCCTGGAAGACCCGGTGTTCGAGAAAGCATTCGAAGTTTGGGGCAGCGATCAAGTCGAAGCGCGCTGTCTTCTGCATCCGGCGTTGATGCAAAGATTGCTCGACCTGGAAGCGCGGATGAAGGGCCAGAAACTGCGCTGCGCGTTCCAGGGAGGCGATCTGCTTGTTGCGATCGAAGGCGGCAATCGCTTCGAACCGGGCGATCTCTTCAAGCCGCTCGACGATCCCGCCCGCGCGCGCCGCATCGTCGACGACATCGCCAGCGTCATGCGGGTGATGGACGAGGCGCTCTCCGCCCAAGCGCGGCGCGGCTAGAGCGCAATCAGCGCGCCTCGGCCCGCATCGTCGCCAATCGCCAGTTCCAGACCATCGGCGCTCCAGGCCAGCGCATTCACCGCGCCTTCGCCTGGCTCATCGAGTTCAAGCGCATCTTGGCTTGCGAATGTCGCCAGCCACACCCCGCCGTCCGAATAGCCGATGGCGAGGCGCTCCTCGCTGGGGTGGAAGGCGACCGCGGTGACCAGCCCTTCGCGTGGAACCAGCTGCAGCGGCGCTTTGCCTTGGGGGCCGAGCTTGCCCTGGAAAGGCCAGACAATGGCGCTGTCGGCCCCCGAGGTGGCCAGCCAGCGTCCGCGTTTGTCCCAGGAAAGGCTGCGCGTTTTGGCGGGATAGCCGTCCATGCGCAGATCGATTTTCTCCGGCAGGCGCCAGCCATGCAGGGCGTTCTCCTGCATGGCGGTGATGAGGTAGTCGGCGTCCGGCGATAGCGTGCAGGCGAGGTGCGAACCGGCCCAGGTGAGCGCAACGCCTCCGTCGTCGGCCATCAGCGCGTAGCGCAAGGTGGCGCCGCCATAATGCGTCGCTGCGAGGCGGCGGCCCTTGGCGTCGAAGGCGAGCCCGCCAATGCTGGACGGATAGTTGAAGCGGTGCGCCTCTCTCCCCTCGCGGAAGACGATAGCTTGCTTGCCAACGCCGGCCACGATCAAGCCGGTCGTTGTCGCCGCGACAACGTGATCGATCCATTTGCGGCTTTCGAATAATGGCTCGACCGAGCCCTCGCCGGAAACGATGTTGAGCTTGCCGTCATCGCCGCCGGTGATGAGGCGCGCGCCATCAGGATGGACGGCGGCGCAAAGAATTGCGCCGTCGTGCGCCTTGATGCGCTGGGTCTCACCCTCGCGCCGGGCGGCCAATACGCTCCCGTCGCCGAGACCAAAAAAAGCGCGGCCGGCTATCCAGTGCGCGTTCGTCGCCGCGGCGCCCAGCGCCAGCCGTTCACCGCCCTGGCGAACGCGCGCGCTCACGCCGCGCACGCTAGAAAGGCGTCTTCCAATTCTTTGCGATCGAGATTGCGGCCGATGAAGACAAGGCGCGAGACGCGCTTCTCATCCGGCTTCCAATCGCGCTGGGTGTCGCCTTCGACAATCATGTGCACGCCCTGCACCACGAAGCGTTTTGGCTCGCTCGGGAAGGCGAAGATGCCCTTGAGACGCAGGATGTCCGGCCCGCGCGCCTGGGTCAGCGCGTTGAGCCAGGGCAAGAGTTTGTTGGGATCGATCGGCCTTTCGGTGGAGAGCGCAACCGATGCAATGCCGGACGCCGCCACGTGATCGCGATCGTGGTGGTGATGGTCGTGATCGTGTTCATGATCATCGTGATCGTGGTGGGCGCAAGCGTCGTCGCACTCATGATCGGGCAGGAAATGCGGATCGATTTCGGTGACGCGATCGAGGTCGAAGGCGCCGATGTTCAAGATGTTGTCGAGCGGAATGTCGCCGCGCTGCATCCGATAAAGGCGCGCGGTCGGATTGACGGCGCGGATTTGGCGCTCGATCGCGTCAAGTTCGGTCGCCGACGCCAGATCTGTTTTGTTGAGCAGGATCACGTCCGCGAACGCGATCTGTTCGGCGGCTTCCTCTGACGTTTCCAGCTGCTGGGCCACGTGTTTGGCGTCGGCGACGGTCACGATCGCGTCGAGTTTGGTCTTCGCGCGCACGTCGGCGTCGACAAAAAACGTCTGCGCCACCGGCGCGGGCTTCGCCAATCCCGTGGTCTCCACAAGGATCGCGTCGAACGCACCCTTGGCGGTTTGCCGTTTCATCAGTCCTTCGATGATGCGGATCAAATCGCCGCGCACGGTGCAGCAGACGCAGCCATTGTTCATCTCAAACACTTCTTCGTCGGCGTCGACGATCAGGTCATTGTCGATGCCGATTTCCCCGAACTCATTGACGATGACCGCATATTTCTTGCCGTGCGGCTCGGAAAGAATTCGGTTGAGGAGTGTGGTTTTTCCCGCGCCCAGGAAACCTGTGAGCACGGTGACGGGAACGGGTGTGGCCATGGGTCGATAGATAGCTATTCCGGGGCCGGACGCCAGCGGCTAGGGTGGCCCCAAACGTGGGGACAATCATGCGCGCTTGGTGGCATTGGGTGCTCGTTATCCTGGGCACGATCGTCGCGGTGGCGCTCTTGGCCGCGGGCGGGCTCGCCTATCTCGTCTACCGGCTCGACATTAAGCGCGAAGTCGAGCGCGCGGTGGAAAACGCAACGGGCCGCGATCTCACCATCAACGGCGATGTCGGGGTCAGCTATTGGCCGGTGCTCGGCTTCCACGCCGCTAACGATGTGCTCGCCAACGTGCAAGGCGGGCGCGCGCCGGCGTTCATCACCGCAGACGACATCCATATCGGCGTTGAGCTCGCGCCGTTGTTCAATCGCCAAGTCGTGGTGCGCCAACTTGTGCTGCAGCGTCCGCGCATCGCCCTTGAGATCGATGCGAACGGGCGCCCGAACTGGACGCTTGCGCCGCGGGTGCGGCGCATCGCTGCGCCGACTGCGGGCGCCCCGCCTTCGCCGCCGATCGTTGACGCATCGCGCACGACCTTGCGCTCGGTGGACATCACTGATGGCGAGGTGACCTATTTTGACGGCCGCCACGGCATCGGCTGGAGCGTCGGCGAGGTCGACCTGCATACGGCGCTGACCGCGCTTAATCAGCCGATGAACGTCACCGGCTCGGTGCGCTACAACGATAAGCCGGTGCAGTTGGATATGAACATCGCCAGCCCCAGCGCCGTCATTCATGCGCAGGCGACGCCGCTTCAAATCAATTTGCGCAGCGAACTCGTCACCGCAGCTTTCGAGGGTCAAACCCCGGTCGCGTCTGGCGAACTTGCGGGCGGCGTCCATGCTTATGGGCCGAGCCTTAGGCAATTGCTGGCTTGGGCGGGAGCGCCGCTGCAGGGCGGCGTCGGCTTCGAACGTTTCGACGTCAGCGGCCACGTTGCGGTCGGGGGCGGCCAATTCGCCTTCGACAACGCCGGATTCGTGCTCGATCAGCTGAGCGGGCGCGGCGATTTCAGCCTCTCCTCGCTGCGCGGCAAACCCTATCTCAGCGGTCGGCTCGAACTCTTCGATTTTGACCTGAACCCCTACATTTCGGGCCGCGCGCCCCCGCAATCGTCGCCGCCGGCCGCCCCAACGCCTGCGCAGCCGGCGACAACGGCGCCGGCGCCGGCGCAGGCGCCGCAAACGCCGACCGCCCAGATCGTCGTCGTGCAGCCGCCGGATCGGGCCGTCGATATCGCCGCGCCGCCGGGATCGCGGCAGCTCGATTTCACCGCTTTGCATGCGTTCAACGCCGATCTTGAACTTGTCACCCACGCCGTGCTCGTGTCGCACATGCGCGTCGACGGCGCGCATACGACCCTGGTGCTCAATGACGGCTATCTCGCCGCGACGATGCAGACGCTGGCGCTTTACGGCGGCTCCGGGCGCGGGCGCTTCGAGATCGATGCGCGCAATCCCGACACCCATATCGTCCAGGACCTGACCTTCGATAATTTGAACGCACAGCCATTCCTCACCGATGCGATCAATTTCTCCAGCATCGAAGGCCGCGTCGAGTTGGCGATCAATCTGCGAACCCATGGCCGGTCGCAGCGCGACCTGACCGGCAACGCCAAGGGCCGCTCGCATCTCGAGGTGGTGGCGGGGGTGCTGCACGGCGTCGATCTGGGCGGGGTGGCGCGCACGATCCGCAACGCCCTGCGCGGCGAATTGATCGCCCCGGAAGCGCGCACGCCATTTCAGGGTTTCTCCGCAAACCTCGCCGTGGCCGACGGCGCCGTCGCCAGCGATGATCTTTCGTTCAACACGCCGGACCTACGCATTCCCGGCGTCGGCGTGGTCGATCTCATCAACCGACGCCTCGATCTGCGGATCGCGCCGCGCTCGCCGCGCGGCGGACTGGTGATCCCGTTTTCAATCCGCGGACCCTTCAACCAGCTGCGCTACAATTCCGATATCGGCGGCAGCGCGCTGCGCGAAGTGCAGCCACGCGTCCGCGCCGTGCAAGCCGCCTCGCGCTAGCACCTGCGAGCAGCGCCTGATCGGGGCTGAGCCATCGGGCTAAAAAAAGAAACGGCGGCTGCGCGCGAACGCAGGCCGCCGTCTCCCCAAGCCCCGCCCTAAGCGATCCCAAGCGCTGAACTTCTTCATCCCCCAAGTGAGGTAGAAGGTTTCGATACTCGCCGCGGCGGCTTTTTGCGCAACATTTTTAGAAGCGCAGGCGGTTCACCAAAGCTGCAAGATCGGCCTGGCGACGCGCGCCGGTCTTGCGCAGGGCGGTTTTGACCTGGGTGCGGACGGTGGCGGCGCTGGTGCCGCGCCGCTCGGCGACTTCGGCTGGAACCGCCCCGCTTGCGATCTCAACGGCGATATCCGCCTCGGCGCTCGTCAGCCCGTAAAGGCGCTGCAGGCGCTCGGGCAAGAACCCATTGGCGCGCAGTCTTTCCTCCAGGACGAACAAGGCGCAGCGGATCGGCGCGGCCACGGCCGCGATCGGGCCGTCAGAGCCGATCGGGGTCGCCACCAGGACGAGCGGCGAGCCGCCCGAGGGTCGGCGCGCCAATAATTCAGCGCCGGTTCTGAATTTGGCCGACCAACCCTCGCCAATCGTGCGCGCGAGCGCCGCATTCAACTCGCTTTGCGCGGCCTTATCCCATAGCCAGAGCTTTGCGTCGCGCAATTCGACGCCGTCACCGGCTTGCAGCAAGAGCTCAGCGGCGTGATTGCATTGCGCAACGCGCCCATCGGCGGCGAAAAAGAAGCAGGGCGCGCCGACCGCGTTATACAATTCCTTGACGTCCGGCGCCGATGCTTGCTGCGGCGGCGCGTCGAGAATGACGCCGAGCGCGCGGCGCAGATGCGGAATGAGCGCATCCATCGCCTTGACGTCGTCGGGGCCATATTTCGGGCGTTCACCGACGCGATAGAAGTTCATGATCACCGCGCGGCGGTTTTCATCGGGGGTGCGCACCATCGTGAAGATGCCCGAGGTGACGCCGAGCGGCACCGCCAGTTCTTGCCAGAACGGGTTGGTCGCTTGCTCGGCCGGCGGCATCAATTCGTCGACGAGGAAGGCGCCCGGCGTACGCCCGGTCGCGAGCGCGCGCTTGGTGAATTCCGCGCGCCCTGCGTATTTCGGATAGACGTCGGCGATGACGGTCATATCCAAACCGAACGCAAATAGCGGCACCGCGCCGACGCCCGGCAGCGATGGCGACAGCATGAGGCCGATATCGGCGCCAAGATAGGCCCCGATCTCCGGCAGGATCTCCCGCCATTCCTGCGGCGCGCGAATGCTGGCGTAGATGCGATCCAACAACGCGGCCGGCGGCGTCTCCAGGTGCGGCGTCTCCTCGCTCATCTTTGGCCCGCACCCTCCATTAGCATGAGATCTTACCGGAGCGGAGATGCTCAGGCTCGGTTCCATGACGGCGGCGTCATCGCTCACCGCGGTTTCGCGCTCGCAGGCGGACGCCGGAGATCCTCACTTCTTTTTGAGGTGGATAATTCGCCGGCTCGCCGCCACACCCATTACCGGGAAACGGGGCTAAAGGCCCCAAAACCCTTCAAGGAAGCTTCGGGGATGGGTCGCATGCGCGTGACGGTGTGCCAGCTCGGCGATGATCCGCCTTCGTTGGCGGCCGATTGGGCGAGGCTTCGGAGCCATGTCGAAGCGCAGAAAAGCGATCTTGTCCTGCTTCCCGAAATGCCGTTTTCCACTTGGTTTGCAATCCAGCCCGAGTTCGCGCCGGAGCTTTCGGGCGCGCCATCGCCCAGCATGAAAGCTGGAAAGGGCGACTATCTGATCTCGCTCCCGCCACCGTGCTCAGCACCGAACCCGTCGAACGCCAAGGGCGGCGATTGAACGAAGCATTCATCTGGAGCGCAGGACGTGCGACGCCGGCGCATCATAAGCGCTATCTTCCGGATGAGGCGGGCTTCTGGGAAGCCTCGTGGTACCAACGCGGCGACGGCGCCTTCGATCTAGCCGACGCCGCCGGCGCTCGCGTCGGCTTTCAGATCTGCACCGAGCTTTGGACGCTGGAGGCGTCGCGCACATATGGGCTCGCCGGCGCCGATATCATAGCCGCGCCGCGCGCCACGCCGGCGGCAAGCGTTGAGCGCTGGGTGGTCGCCGGCCGCGCCGCGGCGATGCTGGCGGGCGCGTTCTGCCTGTCGTCCAATCGCGCGGGTGCAAGCAAAGCGGGCTTCCAGTTCGGCGGCGCAGGCTGGATCATCGGTCCTGACGGCGAGGTCTTGGCGCTCACATCCGAGGCTGAACCGATCATCACCCGCACGATCGATCTGGCCGATGCGCGGGCCGCGAAAAGCACCTATCCGCGCTACGTGCGCTGAAGTCAGGTGGAAACCGGCGCGCTTCCTTCGGCGACCTCTTGGCGCAAGCACGGCCGGTCACCCGCGCCGGATCGCCAGTCTCGCACGCGGCGTTAACGGCGAACGTCTTGGCGCCAATGCGCATCGCGCGCCCGTCGCTCAGCGGCGGCGTCGAACACATCCCCGCTCATTGTCGATTGCGCCGCTTGCAGGATGGCGGGATCGATGGGGGTCGCGGCGGTGCGCATGTCGCTGTTTTGGCGGGCGCTGTCGCGGGTGACGATTTGAAGCCGCCATTGCGACGCCGAACGGCACGCGAGGCCCTGAATCTGCGCCGTTTCCATCGCAAAGGTGCGGCAGACGGCGCCGTCGCGGTTGCGGTAGGTTAGGCCGATGCGCACCGGCCTGTCGGTGTCGGACGCCAGCTGGGCGTCAAGCGCCTGATGAAGAGGGCCGGCGGCGACGAAGGCGGCATCGTCGCTGGATATCAGAGCCTGCGGACGCAGCACGCCGACGCCGATGATCAGGCCCGCGGCGAGACTTGCGGCGATCGCGCCCCATTCACGCACGCTCCAGCGCCAACGCCGACGCCGAGGCGCCAGCGACACGATATTCGCACGGCGCTTGCACGGCAGCCGCCAATCTCGCAGGCGCCGGCGCTTGCGCAATTGGATCGAATGCGGCGCTGATGGCGGCGCGCAAACGCTGTTGGCTTTCGAGTTGCGCGCGCAGGGCGGGATCGGCGTCGAGGGCGCGCTTCACCTCGGCGCGCTCAGCCTCGTTGAGTTCGCCATCGGCGAAGGCGATCAAAGTTTCGAGATCGACTTGCATCAGACGGCTCCCAACAGCGATTGCAGCGCCTCGCGCCCGCGCGCCAGGCGGCTTGTCACCGTGCCGATCGGCACTCCCAGCACATCGGCCGCTTCGCGATAGGCGAGGCCTTCCACGCAGACGAGCGCGATGGCTTCGCGCTGCTCATGCGGCAGCTGCTGCATCGCCTTCCAAACGTCTTGCGTTTCCAGGCGCGCGTGCATGGCGCTCTCTCCATCCTCGCCCACCTCCTCGCCGAGCTCGGCGGCGAGGAAAGTGCGGCTTCGTCTGGCCCGCGATCGGGCCTCGTCGATCCAGGCGTTGCGGACGATGCTGAACAGCCATGCATCGAGACGTGTGCCCGCCTGGAACTGATCGAGACGACCCAAAGCCCGCTCAATCGCGATCTGCACGATGTCGTCGGCGTCGGCGACCTGGCCCGTGAGGGAACAAGCGAACCGGCGGAGGCGCGGCAAGAGCGCGACGATGTCGGAGCGGATCTGGTCTTCGCTCGCCATCTTTTCTCCAAAACAAGTCGTTTCCCGGTTTTAATCCATCGCCGTTGCGTTTTGCGCGAACCGGAAGAGAATTCCGTTTTCGGCCGTTCTGCGAGGTATGAGAGTGCGGCTTTTGGCCATCCTCGCCGTCATGTTGGCGATGCAAAGCGGGCCGGCCCTCGCCCAGCTTGGAGGTTTGGGGCTGCCGCAGGCGCAGCTGCCCTCTCTGCCCGGCGTGGGGCCCGGCGTGGGGCCCGGCGTGGGGGTGGGGCAGGGCGTGTCGCGCGTCACCGATCCGTTGGAAAGCGCGGTTCGGGATTTGCCGCAGACGACCAGCGTCCAAATTCGATCGCTGCTGCGCCAGCACGGCGATGTCATTGACCGCGACGGGCGGGGATTTCCGATCGTACGCGGCGAAGTGCTGGCGATCGGCGCTAGCGCTGCGGCGCTTTCGGCGGCTCAGGCGGCGGGGTTTAGCGTGCTGCGCACCGATGCGCTCGATGGCGTCGGCGATCTGGTGACATTGCGCGCCCCAGCCGGCGTCAGCGCCGCGCAGGCGCTAGAGCGTCTGCAGCGCGGCGATCCTAACGGCCTCTACGACCTTGATCATATCCACATGCCGTCCGGGCCCATGGCGCAGGCCGCGGCGCCGGCGCCTGGCGCAAGCGCGGCGCGTGCAGACGCGGTGCGTATCGGGTTGATCGATGGCGGCGCGGGCGCGCATCCATCGCTTGCGGGCGCGGTCGCTGAACAGCGCGCTTTCTCCGGTCCCGCCGTGGTCACGACGCCGCACGCGACGGCGATTGCATCCTTGCTGGTGGGTCGCGGGGCGGGCGTTGAGGGCGCCGCAGCCGGCTCGCAAGTCTACGTCGCCGATATTTATGGCGGCCAGCCCACGGGCGGCTCGGCCGCCGCGCTCGCGCGCGCGCTTTCATGGCTCGCTTCGGTTCGCGCGCCGGTCATCAATGTGAGCTTGGTCGGACCGCGCAATCGCATCGTTGAAGCGCTTGTCGAGCATCTGGTCGGGCGCGGGTTTCTCATTGTCGCCGCCGTTGGCAATGATGGGCCCGCGGCGGCGCCGCTGTTTCCGGCCTCTTACGCAGGCGTCATCGGCGTCACCGGCGTCGACGCCCATCAGCGCGTGCTCATCGAAGCAGGCCAAGGCCCTCAGGTTGAGTTCGCCGCGCCAGGCATGCCGATGGCGGCGTCGGGAAGGGGGACGGCGCGCATGCGCGGCACCTCGTTTGCCGCGCCCATAGTCGCTGGGCTGTTGGCGCGGCGCCTTTCAGCGGCGGATCCCGCGCAAGCACAAAGCGTGCTTGCCTGGTTGCGCGGCCAAGCCCGCGATCTTGGCGCGCGCGGGCGCGATAACGTTTATGGTTACGGGCTCGTCGGCGCCAATTTTCTGTTAACCAGCGCCGACTAATCGACTGAGTTCCCGCGGGAGAAAACCCCCGCGGAACAAGACCCCGCGGAAGAAAATCACAGCGGCGAGCGTTCTCCACGCGACACCCGGCGCTTTTGACGCCGGTCGGATTTCGCAAGGAGGACTATTCATGAAATGCAACTTGTTGATCGGGGCTGCGGTGATGGCGTTGGCAATCACTGCGCAGCCGGCGGCGGCGCAATTGCTGGGCGGCGGCGGCTTGACTGGTGGAGCGACGGGAGGTCTTGGCGGCGCCATTGGCGGGATTGGCGGCGGCGGAATTGGCGGCGCCGCGAACGGATCGCTCGCCGGCGGCGTCAGCGGCAGCGCTGACACAAGCCGCGTCGACCAAGTGACGACGCGCGCGCAACAGCGCGCCGCGCAGGCCGAGCAACGCGCGCGCGAGCGCGCCCGCCAAGCCGCCGGCGCCGCTGAGAACGCCGCGGGCGGTGTCAATGGCGGTGTTGCCGGCAGCGGCGGCGGCGACGTTGGACTGGGACCGCTGAACGCGCAGGGGCAAGGTTCGGGCGCCGGATCGGTGACGACGCCGAATGGCGCTCCCCTGGTCGGCGCAGCAGCCGACCACGCCTTCAATGCCGAAGCCGCGACCTCGTCGGCGGCTCGTAACGGCCTCGATCGCGCACGCAGCGCGGTCCATCGTGTCGGCAAGCCCGCGGTTTCGGTGAATGGCTCTGCATCCGCCAGCGGCGCAGGGTCGGTGAATTCATCCAGCGCCAACGCCAGCGGCTCGGCCAATGGCGGCGCATCCGTGGACGGACATCCGTGAACGGGCATCGGTGAGCAATTGGGGCGACGGCGTCCTGCTGCGCCGTCGCCTCTTGGCGGGAGCACTTCGTTGAAGACCGGCAATCGTTCGATCAAACGCGCGTGGATGTCGTTTTTTCTCGTCGCGCTTTGGATAGGCGCCTGGGGGCTTTGGCTGAGCTTGCGCTGAGGCGCATAAACCCCCGTGGGGAGTCAGCTTTTGGTCACCCGGCGCTGGTGACAGCTGGTGCCTGGGGGCGGAATTGAACCACCGACACGCGGATTTTCAATCCGCTGCTCTACCAACTGAGCTACCCAGGCGCCGTCCCAGGCCTGGGGCCGGGAGGCAGCGTCTATAGCGGGGCGCCCCGACCCTGTCCACGCCGCCGAGCTAGCCCTTGAAATGACCGTTTCAGGCTTGCATCGCCCCCGCGACAATCAAAATTCGCGACCGCATGCCGACGATTGGATCGGCTGTGTGCTTGGTCATGAAACGGGCCACGTCACCGGCCGCCATGCCGCCGAGCGCTACAGCCGCCAGATCGTGACCCAACAGCGCTCGGCGTCGCGGGCGCGGCCATTCACAGCGACATGGCCCGCGCCGCGCGGGGCGCCCAGGTCGGCATCAGTCCGCCGTTCTCACGCGAACGGGAGGCGGAGGCCGACATGATCGGCATCCGCTCCGTGCATGACGCTGGCTACGAGGTGCGCCAGGCGATCCCGTTCTGGCAGCGGACGGAGCAAGGCGGCGGCTCGCGTCCGAATTTCTGTCGACGCACCCGAGCCCGGACAATCGCATCCAGCGCATCCGCGACTACATCAATCGTCAGGGTTGGGGCGGATCTCAAGGAATGGTACCGCCTCCAGGGTTCGAACCAGGGACCTCTGGATCCACAATCCAGCGCTCTAACCAACTGAGCTAAGGCGGCATTCCGGGGCGCGGAAGCTAGCGCCGCACCCCGGCCGAAGCAAGGCGTGCTAAGTGCTTGGAAATATGACGTCGGTTTCCGATCCAAAGACGATGAAGAGCGCCCATGCGCGCTACGCGGCGCACGCGGCGGCGCGCTTGGGCTACGCATTTCGCTCCCTCGACGGGGCGGACGGCTATCTGTTTGAAGTGCGCTGCGGCGAGCGGCGGGCGTTGTTCGCCGCCGGCCAAGGCTCTCCTTATGCGCTCAATGACGCCAATGCCGCCTCGCTGGCGCGTGACAAGTCTTTTTGCGCCGAAGCGTTGGCCGCCGCCGGCTTGCCGGCGCTGCCCGGCCGATTGTTCTTCGTGACCAAGAGGTGGGCCGAGATGCGCTCGCCGGGTCGCGAGCCCGAAGATGGGCGTGTTTTCGCGGCGAGCGCGCAATATCCGATCTTCTGCAAACCGATCTCGGCGTCGAATGGGCTGCACGCCGAAATCATCGACGATGCGGCGGCGTTTGCCGATTACATGCAGCGCGTGGCGCGCGAGCACTTCGCCATCCTCGCCCAGCCCTATGTGCGCGGCGACGAGCATCGCGTCCTTGTCTTGCAGGGCAGAGCCCTCTTCTCGTACCGCAAGCGTCAACCCACGATCATTGGCGACGGCGTCAGCAGTGTGCGAGACCTAATCGCCCACCATGAAGTCCAGGGAAAACGCAGCCGCGCGCGCGATGAAGCCGGCGCACGCGTGGCGCTCGACGCGGCGCCGCAGCGCGGCTCGCGCATTGTTGTTGAAGGGCCTGCGAACAGGTCGGCAGGAGGGGGTTCATGTGATCTCGTCGAGGGGGCGCCGGAAAGGCTGGCGACGCTTGCAATCAAGGCCGCCGAGGCGCTTGGCCTTGGCCTTGCCGGCGTTGATATCTTCGATGTCTCGCGCGCGCGCGATCTGAGCGATCTGGTCATCATCGAAGTGAACTCCAACCCGATGATCGCAACGCTGGAGGATCACAATCGCTGGGACCTCATCGAGGAAATTTGGCGCGCCAATTTCGCCGCGGCGCTGCGATGAGGCCGTGGCGCTTGCCGTATCCGAAATTCGGCGACGGGCCAGGGTTGGAGCGGCTCGGCGCCGTGGCGCGACGTTTGGACGTTGATCTCGCTGCATTCGGAGCCAATGGGGCGGTCATTGTCGGATCCAACGGCAAGGGCTCGACGGCGGCGATGACCAGCGCGCTTCTGCAGCAAACGGGGAGGTCGACGGCTCGCTTCACCTCGCCGCATCTTTTCGACCTGAACGAACGTTTCAACATCGACGGCGAAGACATTAGCGACGAAGAGCTTGAGCGTCATTGGCGGCGCGTCACCGCCGCCATCGATGGGGAGGGGCTCAGCTTAAAAATCGGCGGCTTTGAATTCTTGTTCCTGATCGCCGCCGATTGGTTTGCGCAGCGCAAGTGCGCATACACTGTATGGGAGGCGGGGCTAGGCGGGCGCCTTGACCCGGTGCGCCTGATCCAAGCGCGACGCCTGGCGCTTACATCGCTCGATCTCGAACACACCGCCTTGCTCGGCGAAACGCTCGAGGCGATCGCACGCGAAAAGATCGACGCAGCGCCCACGGGCGCGGTCTTGTTCGCGCCGACGGCCATTGCAGCGCGCGCCGCTATCGAAGCGCATTGCGGCGCCCGCGGCGTGGCGCTGGAATTCTTGCAGCCGCGCGATGACGCTCCCCTCGTCGGCGCTCATCAACGCGCCAACGCGGCGCTGGCGGCGGCGCTCGCGCGCGACATAGCGCCGATCAGCGACGATGAGCTGGGCGCCGGTCTCGCCGCGACGCGATGGCCGGGCCGCCTTGAGATCCTCGAAGCGGCGCCGCTCATCGTCATTGATGTGGGCCACACCCCAGACGCCATCCGCGCATCGCTCGACGGTTTTGACGCCCTGCGCGGCAGCCGCCGCGGCGTGCTGGTCTGCGGCGTTTCACACGACAAGAAAGCCGCCGAGCTCATTGGGCTTCTGGCCCCGGCGTTCGACGCGATCATCTGCGCCGCCGCCGCCCACAAGGGCGCGCCGGCGGCGGCGATCGCCGCCTACTGCGCTGCGGCCAACGCCAGCGCCGAGATCGCCATCGCCGAATCCGTCGCCGACGCCCGGCGCCTGGCGCTCGCCAGGGCAAAGTCAGCGGAAACAGCGATTTACGTCGCCGGCGGCCTCTTCCTCGCGGCGGAATTTAGAGCCGTTCACAAAGGCCGCGACCCCGCGTCGCTGGCTTTCTTTTAGACCGCCGCTCCGGCTAGAACCGGTGGTGACGGGGACGTAATGCCAAGAACCTTGTTCGAACACCTCTCGCCCGACACCGGGCCGAAGCGCATCCTCGCGCTCGACGGCGGCGGCGTGAAAGGCGTGTTGACATTGGGCATGCTGAAACCGCTGGAGGCCGAGCTGCGCGCCCGCGCCGGCGGCGGCCCAGATTTCCGTCTCGCGGATTATTACGACCTCATCGGCGGCACCTCGACCGGCGCCATCATCGCCACGGCGCTGGCGCTTGGCCTCAGCGTCGAGGAGGTGATCGACCTCTATATGCATCTGGCGCCCGATGTGTTCGGGCGCAGCACCGGCGATGGCGTTTTCTTGCAAGCAAAGTTTGATTCCCGTCGCCTGCGGCGCGCCCTGCAAGGCGTGCTTCACACCAAGACGCTGGGCACCGAGGATCTGCGCACGGGCCTCGCCATTCACGCCAAGCGCATCGACACCGGCTCAGCTTGGGTCGTCACCAACCATCCGCTCGGCGCCTTCTACGATCCTCCCGGCGACAGCGGCATCTTCCCCAACAAGCGCTATCGGCTGATCGATCTCGTGCTCGCAAGCGCGGCGGCGCCGACCTTCTTCGATGAAGTCGTCATCGACATCGAGTTCGACGAGCGCCGCCATCCCATCCAGCAAGGCTATTTCGTCGATGGCGCCGTCAGCGCCAACAACAATCCCAGCATACAGCTTTTCCTGCTGGCGCTCGATCCGTCCTACAAGTTCGGCTGGAAGTCCGGCGCCGAGCATCTGATGATGACCTCGTGCGGAACCGGTTCGCGCCGCCCCAGCATCGCCGGCCCCGCCTTCCGCGGATTGCCGCCGGGATTGCGCGGCGTGCATGCGTTGCGGGCCATGGTCTATGACACGCAGGTGCAGGGCGTGATGATGATGCAGGCGCTGTCTGAGCCGAAGCGGCCGTGGCGCATCAATTCCGAGATTGGCGACATGCGCGGCCTTTGCATCGGCGGCCAGCCGCTGCTTGGATTATCAGCGCATGGATGTGTCGCTCGAAGGCAAGCCGAAGAACGTCAAACCCGGCGATCCCCAACCGCCGGCGACCGCGCTCGAACGCATCTTGGGCCGCGAGCTTGCGCCCGACGTGCTCGACGCGCTCGATCTCATGGACAACGGCAAGAAAACGAATCTCGATCTCTTGCTCGAAGTCGGTGAGGGCGCGGGGCGCACATTTGTTGACGCGACCTATCCAGATCCGAAGTTTGACCTGCCGGAATGGCATGCATGAGTTCGGTGCGCACCCTCAACGTCGCAGTTACCGGTCACAAGTTGAACCAGCTGTCTGAACGCGAACAGCCGCAAATCAAGGAAGAAATCAATCGATGTATGAAGGATGTGGAGGCCGCGGCCCGTGTCGCAGCGGGTGGCGCGGTGGCCTGTGTGCTGCACTCCGCTATCGAGGAAGGCGTTGATCGGTTCGCCGCTGATATAGCCTTGGCGCGGCATTGGCGGCTGGTTACGCCTCTGCCGTTTTCAGTCGAACGTTATGAGAGCACGTTCTCCGACGACGAGTTTAAGGCTCACTTCCGTCGCCTGCTTTGGGCATCGCGCAAAATTAGTCCGGTTTCGCGGGATCAAGTGGACGCTATAGTCGGCGCGGGAGCTGCCGCAGGGTACGCTGCGGTGGGGCGCGTCTTGGTTGAGAAGGCAGACCTTCTGCTCTGTGTGTGGAACGGGATGCCGCCGAAGGGGCCCGGCGGCACGGCGGAGGTTGCAGCGTTGATGCTCGAGCGGGGTGGCCTCGTACTATGGATTTCTGTGGGACGTCCCCAAATCCGGCTGGTGTCCCCAGCGCCTCTGCCTCGCGCTGGAAGCTTCCGTTGAAAACTGCACGAAGCACTTGCGGCACGCTTCGATCGTGTCGTGCGGCCTCCGGAAATGCGCGTCGCCTGAATTCAATTGTCCTGCGGCTAGACGACGCCATTCGTCAACGCCGCAGCCCGCAGTCGCTGCAAGCAAGCATCAAAGTGGCTTGAGCGATCATCTTTCGCGGTGTTTAGCCTGTGGAGCAGCGACTCCAAGACCGCCGCGGCGGACTGAAATGCCTCCGGATACCCAAGAGCGAGAAATTGCTGATATGCGGTGTCGGCGCGCTTCGGGTCGCGACCTAAAAGGCAGCATAATCCAAGGTCAGCATAAGCCCAACAATCTCTGGATCGTTGTTGAGCGATCTGTCGCTCAACAACAGAGATAACGTAGGCAATCTCGCCATCGTACTCCAACGGATCGATCGGAAAATCGGCCTCAAGTTGAGCGACCAGGGCGTTCACCATGTTATAGGACCACGCCAGTTTCAGATAGTCACTCTCCTCAAGAACCTGGCCCCGGCGGAACACGGGTATCGCATCACAGATTTGGTTCAACCGCCGCAGTTGACCTCCGAGAACGCCAAAGCAGTCAGCCAAACGCGCCCCGATGCGCCGTTTTTTTTCCAGGTCGCCGCCGTCATCAATCAATAGCGCCATCCATTGCTCGTTGGTGACATTGTCTATCGCCGTTTGAAGGGTCGTCATCGCGGCGGCGTCGTCGTCCTGACGCTGATGTTTCGCGCGGGCCAGCGCATCCTGAATGCCAACCTCCAAGGTGGCCCAGTTCCAGTTGCGGTTGCTCGCCTCGTTCTTGCGGCTTCCGGAAAGGAGCTTGTTCAATGCCCGATGACAGGCGCCTTGCTGCCCGTCAGTGTAAGCCAAGAAATAGACTTTGGTGATGTCAGATTGTGAGCGGATGAAGTGGTTTGCCGCTGCCGATACGAGTTGCTCCAGGACCTCCTCGACCCTCGCCGCGCCTTGACCGGTGCCAAAAATCGGAATCAAGACTGAGCGCAGTTTTGTTGCAAAAGGGCGGCGGTTCAGTCGGTCCACCTCTTCGATGACGTTTGTGACGCACGCCGCGATATCCTGAACCGGTCTATAGCCCAGCCCTGGGTGTCCCTCTACAGAGGCGACATGCAGCAGTTTCCGCACGCCCCGCTCTCTTAATTGTCCGGGCGTAGTGGATATGACTGTAGCCGGCGCGACGGTTGACCCCCGGCGTACTTTTGATCTTATCGCGTCTTGTATAATGTCCCGCTGGACCTCCCGCGACGATTCCGAACCGAGCCATAGTACCGGATCAGGCTGGAAATAGACTTTTCATACGGACGAGCCATCTCCATTTGAGCGTTTTCTGAGTTCACCCAAACGTCGATGCCTCGAACATCCGTTAGAGCTCCTGTGACATAACCAAAGCTCGCCGCGCCTTGCCCGACGCTGCCGTACTCGAAGAATTGGGTGTTCCGGATGATTTTGTCGGAGGACGTTAACGGCCAAACTCGGAAGATACTTGTAGACAGGGCTGTCGATGTGCTCGCTAACGAAGCTTTGAGCAATCTGCGAGCGGACCATTGAATAGCTGTTTGCCGGCCGACTTCTGACAGATGATCGTACTTCAGCACCTGAAGCCCCGCCACGTCAAAGGGGAGCGTTGTGCCTTCCATGCCTATGAGAATATTTATTCGAGGCCTCAGCGCATGACGCAATCCGAGTTCGTAGTAGACATTCGGGTTATTGCCGCTCACGTCGATGATTGCGAGCTCGCTTTCCAAAATGCTCTTGGCGAAATGTTCACTGACGATGCCCGATTTTGGGTCGTCCTTTGAGCGCTCGCAATGGAGTGTGGGCGCGTCCAGCCCGTCGATCGCCTTCTTGATGATTTCATGGTACACAAATTCGAAATCGACTTCTTGGCCGTCAACAACCTTCCGACCGAAGGGCATAATGACGAAACATTTCGCAACTTGGTCATGCTTGCCCCCGCCAGGAAATTCAGGCTACGCGCGCGACGCTCTAAGCGACTTAAGCCAGAACCCCGAACCAGCGTCTTGGCGTCCCGATATGAAGAGGTCTCAAGAGCCTGGAAGAATTCGACGATCGGCACGCGCAAGATCCGAACATCCTCGTCATCGCTAGCGAGTAAGGGCTTTGGTCGATCGAAGTCCCCGCTGATGACTGCGTGAAAGAGAAACACTCGCTCCGAGGAGCCGCCAGGCGAGGTGTAGAACGTAGTCAGATGGCGGATTTCCCGAATGTCGCATCCGACCTCCTCTTTAACCTCGCGCTTCAACGCTGCCTCAGGATTCTCGTCTCCGTCGATCGTTCCCGCGACCACTTCGACGATCCAACCGCCATCCGCCGCGTACGTGGGATAACGAAACTGCTCAACGAGAATAACAAATTCCCGGGCATTGCTGAAATCGCTTGAAGGACGGCGACGCTGTCGGCGCGCTCGAAACACGAGGCTCCGTTGGCGCGCTCATTTGGCCGTTGTAACGCTTGTAGCTCAGCGTGACTTCATCTACGGAGAAAAAATCGTCGAGGATTCTTCGCTTGCTCTTAATGACAACGGCTTTCGTCATGGGTCGTGCTCCATTGATCTTGGAAGTGAGATCGTGGGATGGGATAGCCGCCACACATCGATCCTGTGCATAAATGGATAGTCTTCGTGGCTGCGAAATCTCAACAACGCCGCGACTGATCAAGTCTGCGAGATGGGCGGGATTGCTGGTTATCCGATCGACCTTGAACGGCGCTTCGCGGCTGGTGAGGCGAGTGGCCGCGCCTGATTTTTCAAGGTTGTTTAGGCGAGTGCGGCGGGACGCGTCGATGAAGTGCGGCGGACGAAAGAACGAAGTAGCAACGACCGTGTTCGCTCAAGAACTGCGAGAAACGCGTCAATAGATCGCTGATCAGCGCGAGCTCGTCGGAGTCTTCTCCAAAGCTCACGTAGGGGGGGTTGCACAGAATGAGATCGAAAGTCTGATCCGCCTGGAAGTGACGAAAATCGATTTCGACGAAGGTGCAGTCCAGCCCGTTCTGCGAAGCGTTTTCTATGGCGCATTTTATCGAGATGGATTGCCTGTCCATACCAAGGACCGAATTGGCCAGTCCAGTGGACTTTAACCAAAGTGCGAGGATGCCGGAGCCGCAGCCGACGTCGAGGGCCGACTGTGCCGGCATGTGTTGCGCCTCACTTCGCGCGGCAGCTTCCGCCAGAACGAAGGAATCGATGCTCGGTCCCCAAAGATCGCGGACATGGTGGGGTCGCACGCTGACGTGCACCTGACCGTATTCGTACCGGCGCGCGGCGACTGACAATCGGCTCTTGACGATGGCGCCAACGCGGCCGCCTCGTTCAAATGCAGACGGATCGTCGAGGAGTCGAGGGTTGTCGATGCGAAGCGTGTCGCTTTCGACCGCGTACTCCACATGAGCGAGTCCTTCGGCGACCCTTATTCGCACCAATGGACCGTCATCCGGCGCCGACTGAGTGTGCTCAATAAGCTTTGACAGATTGGTTGTTCGCTCCTTGGCAAGAAAGCCAGAGGCGACGCTGTGCAAGCTCTGAGAGAGCTCTTGAATTGATCGGCACTCATGGAGGACGAGCTTAAGGTGACCAGATTGGTGTTGGTGAAACAGCGGGGGGATCAATTCCGCAGCTCCGCCGAATGATCCAAAGCAGATGATTGGAAGATCGTTCATTACCGCGGAGATGCATTCGAGAAGTGATCCAAGGCCGCCTCCCACAACAATAACGCAGTCGACGAAGTGTGGATTCATCGCACTCAGGACTTCGAAATTGACATCACAATAGAAGGTGACATCGCCAGAGCTTGGAAAGCCGGAGGGCGACACTCCCCGTGGTGACGTTACCTGCCCTGGGTATTTCAAGGCAGATAGATCTATCGCGAGTTCTCTCTCACGTGCCGCAATGTAGTGTTCTACGATTGCCTGGGGCACTCCGGGGCACCCGTTGGTCATTATGTTGAAGCGCAATGCCGCCAAGCGTGTTGCGATCTCGCTCAAGGCGAGTGGCACGTCAGTCTCATCATGGTTGGCGATTTGAAGTCGCTCAAAGTTGACGGCACTGCCAATGACGAGAGCCGTCGGCCACGTGCGATCAAATGGAGGAGCGGCGAACCGCGAACATCACTCGACAAGCCGAAAGGCGCCCTGATCGTGGAATGTGCACAATCCGAGCCCTGGGTTAAGGTGCTGGACAGCGTCCCGATCAATGTCTTTCAATCTTTCCACCACCGAGCTGGCGAGGCTGTCGGGCTTGCCTGGGCTTACATCGCTTCGGCGCTGGCGGCTGCGTCGCGCGCGACGAGCGCCGGCCGCGGTGCGGGCGCTTCGAGTACCACGTCTGCGGCGCTTCTGGAACCGGCGGCAGCACAGCCGTCAGCCGCACTGGGCGCAGTCGCGCTCGAGCGCCCGTAAGCGGCCCTTGAGGCTCTGCTAGGGCCGCCTGCAACGGCGCCGCGGCGCGCGCGGCCAAGAAGAAGCGCTGACGCATTGACCCGCGCCCGCCTTCGCTGGCAAGCGAACGGCGAAGATGAAAAGCGTCATTATCGTCGGCGCCGGAATTGTCGGTCTCATGTGCGCGGTGCGCCTCGCCAAGATCGGCGCGCGCGTGACGGTGCTTGAGGCGCACGACGAAAACACCAGCGTCTGGGGGCCGACGGCGTCGGCCTCCGCCGCCGGCATGTTGTCGCCTTTCACCGAGACATTATCGGGCCATCAGGGGTTGGCGTTGGCCTCGCTTGATCTTTGGCGCGCTTGGCGCGAGGGCGCAGCTTGGGCCGACGCGGTGCGCTTCGACGGCGCTATCGTCTTGGCGACAAGCGCCGACAGCGCCGCCGAAATCGTAACCCGCGCGCAGGCGGCGGGCCGCGAGGCGCAGCTCCTCTCCGCCAGCCAATTTCGCAAGCGCTCGGGCTTTTCCGCCAACATCGAACACGCCGTGTTCCTGGCCGAGGAAGGCCTCGCCGAGCCGCTGCGCGCGCTCAGCGGCTTGGTGATGGAGGCGCGCGCTCACGGCGTGCTGGTGAATTTCAAACAAGACGTGCTCAGCCTGACCCGCGGCGCTGTCGAAACCTATCAAGGGGCTCGCTTCGAGGCCGACCTCATCGTGCTCGCGCCAGGGGTTTGGGCGACGGCGGAGTTGATGGAGGCGGCGCCGGCGCTCAAGCGCGTGCGGCCGGCGAAGGGATGCCTGGCGCCGGTGGGCCTGCAGCACGCGCTTGCGCCAAACCTGCACGGTTCGGGGTTTTATATCGCCCAACAGCACAATCAGGTCGTGCTCGGCTCGACGATGGATTTCGATCGCACCGATCGGAGCGTCGACCCCAGCGCAGGTCGAAGCGCTGCTCGCCGCCGCCGAGGCGGCGCTGCCCGGCGAGATCCGCCCGGTCGGCAAACCCTGGACCGGCGTCCGTCCGATGTCGCCTGACGGCTGGCCCATGATCGGGCCCTCGGGCGAGGCGCTCATCGCAGCCGGCCATTCCCGCAACGGTTGGCTCTTGGCGCCGATCACGGCGGAGATCATTACGGCCTATGTGATGGACGCCGACATTGCTCCGCAATGGGCGGCGCTGTCGCCGGATAGATTTGGAGCCTCATGACCATCGGCATCGAACTCACCGAAGAGCAGTCCGCGATCAAACACGCGATTGAAGCCATCTGCGCCAAATACGACGATCATTATTGGCTCAAGGTCGACACGACCGGCGAATTTCCGAACGCGTTCGTTGACGACATCGCCGCCGGCGGCTGGCTGGGCGTGGCGATGCCCGAGAGCGTCGGCGGCGCGGGGCTGGGGCTCACCGAAGCGGCGCTGATGATGCAGGCGGTGGCGCAATCGGGCGCGGGCTTCTCCGGCGCCAGCGCCATCCATCTCAACGTCTTTGGCCTGATGCCGATCGTGAAGTTCGGCACGCCTGAACAGCAGCAGATGTTTTTGCCGCCCGTGATCAGCGGGCGAGGACAAGACCTGCTTTGCCGTCACGGAGCCGAATTCTGGTCTGGACACATCGAGCCTCGAGACGAAAGCCGAACGCACCAATTCGCGGCTATCGCATCACCGGCCGCAAGATTTGGACGACCAACGCGCAGCGCGCGAACAAGATGCTGATCATCGCGCGCACGACGCCGAAGGAACAAGTGAAGCGGCCAACCGATGGCCTCTCGCTTTTCTACGCCGATTTCGATCGCTCAAAGATCGAAGCGCAGCCAATTCCAAAAATGGGCCGTAAGGCGGTGGAGTGCAACACGCTCTTTATCGAGGGCCTAGAGGTCCCAAAAGAAGCGCTGGTCGGCGAAGAAGGCGGCTGGCTTCAAGATTCTGCTTTCCGGCCTCAATCCCGAGCGTGTGCTGTTTGCGGTGGAAGCGATTGGCTTGGGGCGCGCAGCGCTGAAGCGCGCGGCGCAATACGCCAAGGAGCGCGTCGTGTTCGGCCGCCCGATCGGCCAAAACCAAGGCATCCAGCATCCGCTGGCGAAAGCTTGGGCCGAACTGGAAGCCGCCAATTTGATGGCCTTCAAAGCCGCCGCCCTCTACGACGCGGGCAAGGAATGCGGCGCTGAGGCCAACGCTTCCAAATATCTCGGCGGCGAAGCCGGTTTCCGCGCCTGCGAGGCCTCTGTGCTCGCCCATGGCGGCATGGGCTACGCCAAGGAATATTTCGTCGAACGCTATTTCCGCGAAGCGATGATCGCGCGCATCGCGCCAGTATCGCGCGAGATGATCTTGAACTTCATCGCCGAGCGTGTGTTGGGCCTGCCGAAGAGCTATTGATCGTTTCGTGAGCGACGGCCCTCGCGTTTACGCCCGCTTCATCAAATCAAGCCGACAAGGCCGGCCATGAGCGAACCCATCGCTCCTGTCGCTGCCGAAACGAATGTCCGCGCTGCGATCCAACGCGCTTCCGATCGCACCGGCGTGAATTTCGACTTGCTGGTGCAAACCGCCCGCCGCGAGAGCGCGCTTAACGCCAACGCGCGCGCGGCGACCTCGTCGGCCACCGGTCTCTTCCAATTCATCGATTCCACCTGGCTCGACATGGTGCGCCGCCATGGCGGCGCCCATGGGCTTGGCCGCTACGCCCAGGCGCTGCAGAGCGGCAGCGTCGACGCCGCCGCCCGCGCCGACATTCTGGCGCTGCGCACCGATCCCGAACTCTCCGCCTGCATGGCCGGCGAACTGACCCGCGAGAATGCGCAAACGCTGGGCGCCGCACTCGGCCGCGCCCCCAGCGCCGGCGAACTCTACGCCGCGCACGTGCTCGGTTCGGGCGGTGCGGCGCGCCTCATTCAGGCCGCCCAGCAGGGCGCGCCGGACGCCGCGGCGCTGTTTCCTCGCGAAGCGCAAGCCAATCGCCCCATCTTCTATGCCTCGGGTCAGCCGTGTTCGGCGCAGGCCGTGCTGGATCGCCTCAACCTCGACGCCTCGGCGACGGTCAGCAACGCCGGAGCGGCTCAATCCGGCCAGCCGCGCACGCATCCTAGGCGCACGACGGCATGATGTCGCCCGCGCTTGCGCAAACGCTCTTCAACCTCGCCCTGATGCCGCTGCTCAGACGGCTCCGACGACGAGCGGCGAGGAGGCGATCCGCTGGCCGCGCTCAGCGCTTATGCGCGGTCGAACCAGAGCTGAGCTTTGTGCGCCGGGCTCACGCCGCCGCGCCGGCGGCGAGCAGCGCATCGATTTCCGCGGCCGTATAGCCCAGTTCGCCCAGCACTATGCGCGTATGCTCGCCCATGCGCGGCGAGGGGCCTTTTGGGCCGTCATCGGCGCCGGGAAAACGGATCGGTCCGGCGGGCGCGGGCATGGCGCCGCCGTCATGCAGCGGCGTTTGCACCACGCAGCCCGCCGCCAACGCTTGCGGATCGGCGATGGCCTGCGCCGGGGTCAAGACCGGCGACCAGATCATCGCTTCGGCGTCGAGCGAGGCGGCGATCTCGCTCAACGGGCGCAAGGCGAACGCCGCATCGAGCAAGTCCACCAGCGCCGCGCCGTTTTCACGCCGCGCGCGGGCGTTGGCGAAGCGTTCGTCGTCGATCAGGCGTTCAACCTTCAGCGCCCGCGCCAGTTTCGGCCAGTCGCGTTCGCCTTGGCGGGTGAGCAGGCTGATCCAGCGTTCGTCGCCGGTCTTGAAAAAGTTGATCAGCGGATTGGGCGTATCCCTACGGGGTCTGTTTGAGGCGATGCGTCCGCGCACGTGCTGGATCGAAAAGTCGCTGCCGCCGACATAGTGCGCCACGCGCAGCAGCGAGGCGTCGATGAGACGGCCCTTGCCGACGGCGTCCCGCTCACGCAGCGCGGCCAATATTCCAGCGACGAGCGCAAGCGAGGCCACATGATCGCCAAGCGCGGTGCGCAGCTGAATGGGATCGCCGCCCTTGGGTCGAAACATCGCCGCAAGCCCGGAGCGCGCCCAGAAGGCGGCGGAATCCATGCCGGGGCGATCTGCGTCAGGTCCTTCGAGCCCGTAGCCGGTGAGCGTGGCGTAGACGAGCCTGGGATTTCGTTGCATCAGCGCATCAGGATCGAGCCCCGCGCGCTTGAGGCCGCCCGGGCGCACATTGGTCAAGAACACGTCCGCGCGATCGGCCAAGCGCAACAGCGCGTCGCGGCCGCCGGCTTGGGCGGTGTCCAAAACAATGCTGCGCTTGCCGCGATTATCGAGATCAAACACCGGATTGCGCGCTTCCTCGACGCCGACAGAGGCGAAGAATTGCCGGATCGGATCGCCCCCGGGCGGCTCCACCTTGATCACTTCGGCCCCCCAATCGGCCATGACGCCGCCGGCGCCGGGGGCCGCCACGTAGGTGGCATACTCAACGACGCGTAACCCTTCGAGCATCAGAGCTGTTTCCTTCCCGCAACGGCCCATCAAGCCTTCGTTAAGCCTCAGGCACAAGGGTGGAGGCGGAGGAGTCGTTGCCGACAATGACGATTGTGACCATGCGCGCTAACCTCACCGATGGCGACATCCGCACTCTGATCAAGGGACCGACGGAGATGGAGCGCGCGCACGCCGCGCACAAAATCTGCCGCTGCATCGATGAGGCGGAGTTGACGGACGAAGAGCGCGCACACGCCGCCACGATCATGGCGATCATGGCCGAAGACGCCGCTGTGCTCGTGCGCCGCGCGCTCGCCGTGGCGCTGAAGAACTCGACCAAGTTGCCCCACGAGATCGCAACCAAGCTGGCCAGGGATGTCGAATCGATCGCGCTGCCGGTCATTCTCAATTCGCCGATGCTGACCGATCACGATCTCGTCGAGATCGTGCGCGCCTCGCCGCCGGCCAAGCAGATCGCGGTCGCCAGCCGCGCGACACTGTCGACGAGCGTGACCGGCGCGATCGCCGAATTCGCGGTTTCCGCCGCCGTCGAGCGGGCGCTGGCCAACGACAATGCGCAGTTTGACCAACAGGGCCTCGAAACATCGTTGGAGCGTTTCTCCGGCGTCTCCGGCGTCACCAGCGCCATGGTGCATCGCAACGAATTGCCGGTTTCGGTCACTGAAAAGCTTGTCGCCATGGTCAGCGGCGAACTCTTCGATCACCTCGTCAACAATCATGCCCTGCCGCCGCAAATCGCCATCGATCTCGCCATGGGTTCGCGTGAACGGGCGACCTTGGATATTGTCGAACAGGCGGCCCGCCAGCAGGACTTGGGGCGCTTCGTTCAGCAACTGAACCTCAATGGCCGGCTGTCGCCGTCGCTGCTCATGCGCGGGCTCTGCCTGGGTCACATCGAGTTCGTCGAGTACGCCATGGCCGAACTGGCGGGGATTTCGCATCAGCGCATGTGGCTCTTGATGAATGACAGCGGACCGCTTGGGCTCAAGGCCGCCTTCGAGCGCGCCGGGCTGCCGCCGCGACTGTTCGCTTCTTTCCGCGCCGCGATCGAAGTCTACCACGGCATCGAACGGGAAGGCGGCGCCCGCGACCGCCTCATCTTCCGCAAGCGAATGCTGGAGCGCACCCTCACGCTCTTCCAGTCGATCCCCAAGGACGATCTCGACTATCTGATGGAGAAGCTCGACGCCTCCGGCCTGCAAGCGACGCAGGCGGCTGCGGTCTAGCGCAAGCCCGCTTCCGCGAACGGCCCGCCGCCGCGATCGAAGCCCGCCATCGCCAGCATGCGCGCTTGCGACGCCGAGCGCACCGTTTCAGCGCTAATCACCAATCCCGCGGCGCGCGCCGCCAACAGGCGACGGCCGAGCGGCGAGCGGTCTCCGCCCTCCAGCGCGAGGAACGGATCGGGCGTTTCCGGCGCATCCAGCACCAGTTCTGAATAAAGCGCTCGCGCCCTCGCGCCGAACGGCAGCGGGCATTCGGGATCGCCGCGCAGCGTCAGGCCCCAGCCGCGAGCGCGCAATGCTTCGGCCAGCCCTGCGCCTTCGCGCACAAGCTCGCGCTCGCAAAGTTCGAAGTTCAGGCCTTGGCGCGTGCAGCCGGCTTCATTGGCCGCTTCGCTCAAGAGATCCGCCTCGAGCGAGGATTGGATTGCGGGCGTCACCGCCAGCACCAGGCCGGTATAGGCGCCCCGTTCGCGCCAGGTCATCCGCGCCGCGCGCAAGAGGCGCGCCAAATTCGAATACGAAAACGCCTCCGCCGGCTCGCCGCGCGGGCGCACGACGCCCGACGCCAGCGCGCCGATGCGCAGGTCGACGCGCGCGCCGATAGCGAACGCAAGCGGCTCGATCGCAACCGCCCGGGAGGGGAAAGGAATGACGTTCATGGGTCTTGCAGCGAACCGCCAGCATGGCGCAACGCCGTTAAAAAACGGGCGGGGAAGCAAGGTGAAGAGAAGATTAGCGGGGCGCGCGCGCGCTTAGCGCGGGGCCACGCCAAGCTTGGCGACTTCGTCTTCCAAAGTCTGTCGCAGCGCTGCTCCGAGGGGATGCTCTTGCGATCGGATGCCGCCCCGCACCACCGCCCGCAGCGCATCGACATGGGCGCGAGCCAAGGTCGGATCGCCCATCACCACGGCCTTTCCCTCATCGGTCTCGGTGAGGCGGCAGAGCGAGGCCGCTATTTCGGTGACGAGCGGGTAGCCGTAAGTGGCGCCCAGGCCCTTCAGATCATGGGCCGACCACATCAGCGCATCGACCGAGGCTGGGTCCCAGTGGGCGGCTTCGGCCGCCAGCCGCAAGTCCTGAAGCTGGGCGATGTCGGTCTCGATCCAGTGCTGCATCGACGTCGCCATCGCTTTGAGCGTTTCATCGGCGCGCGCGACCGCGTCCGGGCCGAACACGGGCTGCTTCAGGTCCAGCGTTCGCAGGCCGATCGTGCGTGGGTCGATATGTTGCGCTTGAGGCTTGCTCATGGCGGCGGCGAGCATGCGCCGATGGGGTGAACAAGACCCTAATCGAACTGTAATCAAACGTTGAATTGCTCGCGCAGAATGCGCTCGTCTAGGGCGTGGCCCGGATCGAAGAGGAGCGTGAGCGTCGCCTCGGAATCTTCGCTGATGTCGACCGCCGTCACATCGCGCGTCTCACGATTGTCGGCCGCGGCCGAGACGCCGCGCCGCTCGGCTTCGAGCACTTCGATCCGGACTTTGGCGCGATGGGGCAGGAGCGCGCCGCGCCAGCGACGCGGTCGGAAGGCGCTGATCGGGGTCAGCGCCAAGAGGCTGGAATTGATCGGCAGGATCGGGCCATAGGCGGAGAAGTTGTACGCCGTCGATCCCGCCGGCGTCGCCACCATGATGCCGTCGCACAAAAGCTCGGCCATGCGCTCGGCGTCGTCGATCAGGATGCGCAGTTTCGCCGATTGCGCCGTCTGCCGGATCAGCGACACTTCATTGAAGGCGCGCTCCTCGACAATCGCCGCGCGCGGTCTCGCAGCGGGCCACCAGCGGGCGCACGCGCACGGGATGGGCCTTGCCCAGCCGTTCGATCAGGTCGGTCTCGTCATACTCGTTCATCAGGAAGCCGATGGTGCCGCGGTGCATGCCGTAGACCGGCTTCTTGTCACCCAAGCGCCGACGCAGCGTCTCCAGCATGTGCCCGTCGCCGCCCGAGCGCCACGACGATCTCGGCGTTTGCTTCCCCAACGTCGCCATAGGCGTGTCGCAGCCGGCGCAGGGCGTCTTGCGCCTCTGGGCGGGCGCTTGCGGTGAAGGCAAGTTTCATGGTCGCTCTTTGCTTATCGGCCCGGCGGACTTAAGACTTTCCCTAACACACCTCCAGTGGAGTGCGAACGATGGCCGACGATGCAGGCGTATCCTTGAAGGGCCGGGTCAGCGCCGAGGAATGGCAAGCGCGCGTCGATTGCGCCGCGCTTTATCGCCTGGTCGCGCTCCACGGCTGGGACGACATGATCTTCACCCACATCTCGATGCGCGTGCCGGGGCCCGAGCACCACTTCCTGATCAATCCGTACGGCATGCTGTTTGAAGAGATCACCGCCTCATCGCTGGTGAAAGTCGATCTCGATGGCAACGATCGTCACGCCGACCGAATATTACATCAATCCGGCGGGCTTCACGATCCACTCCGCCATCCACGCCGCGCGCGAAGACGCGCTTTGCGTCATCCATCTGCATACGGATGCGGGCGTCGGCGTCGCCGCGCAAAAGGGCGGCCTCTGCCGCTCACGCAGAATTCGCTGCTGGTGATCCCAAACCTCGCTTATCACGGCTATGAGGGCGTGGCGCTCAATCTCGATGAGCGCGAACGTCTGGTCGCCGATCTCGGCGACAAGAAGCTCATGCTGCTGCGCAATCACGGCACGCTCTCTGTCGGCGTCAGCGCGGCGGACGCGTTTGTCGG
The DNA here is from genome assembly GCA_963847165.1 of uncultured Pseudomonadota bacterium. Classification (GTDB taxonomy): domain Bacteria; phylum Pseudomonadota; class Alphaproteobacteria; order Caulobacterales; family Aquidulcibacteraceae; genus Vitreimonas. The sequence continues at coordinate 139,112 of CAWJYY010000013.1, read as the reverse complement.
CATCTTCTTTTTGGAGCGCGCCTGTGCGCAGCAAGTGAATGCGTTGAGCGTCGGCCGCGACGGCGTGCTCATCGCCCCCGACGCCGCCCAGGACGAGACCCGCGGCCAGGCCAAGGGATTGGCCATGGTGTCGGGGCTGGCGTGGCCGGGGCTGAAAAGGAAGCTGGACCGGCATCTGCCGGGCTACGATTGTTGAAATCGAAACGCGCGCCGCTTGCATCGCCGCGTCGCGCGCGCCGCGCCGCTAACGCTGCAACTCAACCATGACATAAGCGATCACATCGCGCCGTTGCGTTGCATCGCGCACGCCGGCAAAGCCCATGCGGGTGCCGGGAATCATCGCTTGCGGATTGGCGATCCAGCGATCGAGGTGATCGGCGTCCCAGCTGAAGTCGGCCGCCTTCACCGGCGGCGAATAATTGAAGTTCTGCACCGCGCCGATATGGCGGCCGACGACGCCGTGCAAATTCGGGCCGACCATGTTGGCCCCGCCATTGCTGATCGTGTGGCACGAGCGGCATTGGGCGAACACGGTGCGTCCGGCTTCATAATTGGCCGCATTGTAGGGGGCGGGCAGCGCCGCAATGGCGGTTTGGTTTTGGGCGTCAGTGTAAGCGGGCGCGCTCGATCCGCTGTTGGCGCCGCTGGAGCCGCTGGAACCGCCGACGCCGCTGGAGCCGGATTGGCCGCACGCCGTCAGAGTGAGCGCAAGAACGGCGGCAGTCATAAAGCGCATGTGAAAAACCTCGCGTGGTGGAAAATCCACGCCTGGCGCGCGCTTCGCAAGCATAAGCGACGCGGCCTAGCGCCGCGCTGAAGAAAAACGTGCCGCCTGAGGGACTCGAACCCCCGACCCCCTGATTACAAATCAGGTGCTCTACCAGCTGAGCTAAGGCGGCGTGGGGCGCGCTTTTGCCACCAGTCGCGAAATCCGTCCAATCGGCTTTCCCATTTTGGGGCCGCTCGTCTATGGTCCGCCGCCGGTGAGGGACGGTCTCGGGGGTTTTTTCCCGAGGCGCCAGACAAGCCAATGCGGGGCAACGATGGGCTTTTTCGACGCTCTCTTTCGACTGATTTTCGGCAGCCGGCCCGCTTCGCCGCCGCCGCCGCCGCCGCGTTCGCCGCCGCCGCGTCCCCCGCGCCGCCGCCAGCTGCGCCGCCGCCGGTGACGCCGCCCACGCCGCCGCCGGTGACGCCGCCCGCGCCGCCTCCGGTGACGCCGCCCGCGCCTCCGCCAGTAACGCCGCCGGCGCCGCCGCCAGTCGCGCCGCCCGCGCCGCCGCCGCCGCCCGTTGGGCCTGCGGATTTTCTTGCGACGCTGCATCGCCAGGACGCCGAGACGCTCGCGCGCGCTGACTTCGAAGCCGTCGCTGGACGCTTAGGCTGCGAGTGGGAAGCGGTCGGCGCCGTCGCAAAAGTGGAGTCTGGCGCGCTTGGCGGGTTTGCCGCTGACGGGCGCCCGATCATTCTGTTCGAGCGGCATCTTTTCTCGCGCTGGACCAATCACCAATACGACGCCACTCACCCAAACGTGTCGAACCAAACGCCAGGCGGATATCCGCGCACGCAAGCCGATCGCTGGGCCCAGCTCGCCGAGGCCTACGCGCTCGATCCGGAGGCGGCGTTGCAAAGCGCAAGCTATGGGCGCTTCCAGGTGCTCGGGCGCAACTACACCAATCTCGGCATGGCCAACGCTCATCAGTACGTCGCCAAGCTGGCGAAATCGGAAAAGGATCAGCTCGAAGCGTTCGAAGGCTTCGTCACCGCCAACAATCTCAAGGACGAGTTGCAACGCAAAGATTGGGCGGGCTTCGCGCGCGGCTATAATGGCCCGGGCTACGCCGCCAATCAGTACGATCAAAAGATGGCCCAAAAGTACGCCGATCTGAAGTCGAACCCCAGCGTGTGACGCGCTTGCTGGCGATGATGAAGCGCCTTAGGTAGCGGGCCAATGGCCCGCTACCTCATCACCTCCGCGCTTCCCTACATCAACGGCATCAAACATTTGGGCAATCTCGCCGGCTCGATGCTGCCGGCGGACGTGCACGCGCGCTTTCGCCGGCTGCAGGGCCACGAAGTCCTGTTCATTTGCGCCACCGACGAGCACGGCACGCCGGCCGAGCTCGCCGCAGCTGAAGCGGGCCAGGATGTAGCGCACCTATTGCGAGCAGCAATACGTCGTCCAGCGCGACGCATGCGCGGGCTTTAAGCTGTCGTTCGACCATTTCGGCCGTTCCTCCAATCCGCCGAACCACGAGCTGACGCAGCATTTCTGCGAAGTGTTGGAGAAAAACGGGCTGATCGAAGAACGGGTCGTCGAAGCAGGTCTATTCGATCGACGACAAACGCTTCCTGCCGGACCGCTATGTCGAGGGCACTTGCCCGGTTTGCGGCTTCGAGCGCGCGCGCGGCGACCAGTGCGACAATTGCGGTCGCTGCTTGGATCCCGTCGATCTGATCATCCGCGCTCGATCATCTCGGGTTCGACCAATATCGAGATCCGCGACACCACGCATCTCTTCCTGCTGCAGCCGAAAATGCAGGAGCGCGTGCGCGCTTGGGTCGACAGCTCGACGGAGTGGCCGGCGCTGGCGCGTTCGATTGCGTACAAATGGCTGGACGAGGGGCTGATCGACCGCTCGATCACCCGCGATCTCGCTTGGGGCATCAAGGTCACCCAGAACGGCAAGCCGCGTCCGGGTTTCGAGAACAAAGTGTTCTACGTCTGGTTCGACGCGCCGATCGAATATATCGGCGCCACCGTCGAGTGGGCGCGAAGCGACGGGCGGCGACTGGGAGCGCTGGTGGCGCACCGACAAGGGCGGCGACGACGTCACTTATGTCGAGTTCATGGGCAAGGACAATGTCGCCTTCCACACCGTGAGCTTTCCCGTCACCATCATGGGCTCGGGCGAGCCGTGGAAGCTGGTCGACCGGCTGAAGGCGTTCAACTGGGTCAACTGGTAGGGCGGCAAGTTCTCGACCCGCGAGCAAGCGCGGCATCTTCATGGACCAGGCGCTCGAGCTTGCTGCCGAGCGATTATTGGCGCTGGTATTTGATGGCGAACGCGCCGGAGAGCCTCCGACGCAGCCTTCACGCTCGAACAATTCCAGCAAACCGTGAACGCCGATCTCGCCAATGTGTTCGGCAATTTCGTCAACCGCATCACCCGCTTCTGCGCGTCAAAATTCGAACTCAAGGTCGCCGGACGGCGGCGAATGGGGCGCGCACGAAGACAAATTGTGGGCGGAGTTCGCCACCCGCCTTGGCGCGCTCACGCAATTCCACGAGCAGATGGAAATGCGCAAAGCCGCAGCCGAACTCCGCGCCATCTGGGTCGCCGGCAACGAATATCTGCAAAATGCGGCGCCGTGGACGGCGTTCAAGACGGACGTGAACGCCGCCGCCATCGGCGTGCGCACCGGCTTAAACCTATGCGCGCTCTTCGCCATCCTGGCGCAGCCCTTCATCCCCGACGCCGCCAAGGCCGTGCTCGACGCCATCGGCGTGCCGGAGAACAACCGCATGTGGCCGAAGGCGACCGACAAATCGCTGCTCGATGCGCTGCCGCGCGGTCTCCCGATCACGCCGCCCGAAGTGCTGTTCAAGAAGATCGAAGATGAGCAAGTGGCAGAATGGGCCGTCCGCTTTGGCGGCGGCTGATCGCGCCGCCGCTCAAGCGCTGGCGGCGACCAACCAGCATGCGCCCGGCAGCGCCACGCCGTCGTCGCGCTGATGCGGCGCCAACCGATCCATCAAAAGCTGCTTGGCGCGGGCAGCATCAAGACCGTGTTCGGCGATGGCGCGCGCGCACGGCCCGATCTTCAGCATGAACGAGGCGGCGTCATCGAGGCCGCCGCCGCCGCCGATTTTCATCAGGCCATCCCAGCGTGACAAGGCGATGTCGCGCCAGCCCGCGTCCTGGAGAACGCGTTGAACCGTGGTTTCAGCCGCCAACGAATAGGGACCTGGCGCGTCAGGATCGGGCGGCGGCAAGGGCGTCTTGAGCAGCTCTCGGATGGCGTCGAGGGGGGTCGTCGCCCAGATGTTTTCCGCCATCGCTCGCCAACATGCGAAACGCAGCCGGCCCTTATCGCTCATATGCGCGTGGATATGCGAGAAGGCCTTGGTCGGCGTATCGAAAAACATCACCCCGAAGCGTGAGAACACGGCGTCGAAGCGATCGCCCAGCTCTGCCGAGCCTGCGTCGGCCTCCAGGAATTCGACGTTCAAGCCCGCTTGGCTCGCCCGCTTTCGCGCCACCTCGAGCATCTGCGGCGAAAGATCGACGCCCGCGACATGGCCGGTCGGACCGACGCTGGCCGCTATTTGAAGGCTGGTCGCGCCCGATCCGCAGCCGACATCAAGCACCCGCTCGCCGGTCTTGAAGGCCGCGTCCTCGAGCGCCGCGGCCGTGATTGGCGCGAGCATGGCGTCGATGCGTTCGGCGAAAAGAGCCCAATCGTCGCCGACCTTGCCGCTCCAATAGTCGCGCTGCGATTGCGCCTGTTGCATGGGCATATCCTCGTCGGCTTGGGTGAGGGGCGATAGCGCCTTTCCTTCATTTTGTTCGATTTCGAGGAAGGGTTGCAAGCGCCCGCCCAGGGGGGTTGAAGAAGGGGGTTGAAGAAGGGGGTTGAAGAAGGGCGTCGAAGAAAGTCCATGCTGGTTCGCAGACTGACCGTCGCCGATCTCGGCGCTTATCGCGCGCTCCATCGCTATGGTCTCGCGCAAGCCCCCGATGCATTCGTCGAAACCGCCGCGCAAGACGACGCGCGCCCGGACGCCGAGATCGCCGCCGTGCTCGAACGCGGCGAGGGCTGGGGGGTCTTCGATGGCGCGCGCTTGCTCGGCAAACTCCTCATCATTCGCTTGCCCTCCGCGGTGCTCGCGCACACCCGCTGGCTGCATGTGATCTACGTTCATCCCGACGCGCATGGAACCGGGGCGGGCTTGGCGCTCGTGGGCGGCGCCATCGATGACGCGCGCCGCGCCGGCGCGTTTCGGTTCCTGCTTTGGGTCAACGAACAGAATAAGGCGGCGCGCCGCTTTTACGAAAAGCTCGGCTTCCAAGAAATTGGCCGGGTAGATCAAGGCATTGCCGCAGGCGCGTCGTTCGTCGACGACGTGCTCATGCAGCTCAAAACTGAACCATTTTAGCCACGCTCTGTCCCTTGCCGCTTCGGGCGCGAACCCTTAACAATTCGCGACAGTCCGGCGGCGCCCCGGGGGGATGCGGCGTCCATCGAGCAACCGGAGGCCGACATGGAATACGTCAACCAAGCCGTTCAAACGCTCCATGACGGCTTCCTGGAAATCAATCACCCGAAGGGTCTTTTGATCGCGCTCGCCGCGACGCTGTTCATGAGCTCGTGGCGCCAGTGGCTGCCGGTGGCGCTGGTGGCGACGGTGATTCACATCGCCATCGACGTTCTGGCGCCGGTGTTGGCGGGTCGCGGCAGCGGCAATGTTGCATTGCCCGATTTCATGCAAGCAGGTTTTTGGGAAACCGCGGGCATCTATTTCCTAGGCTATTTGATCATTATCGGCGTCTTCTTCTTCCTGAAGAGTTTGCTGTTCAGGGGCGGCAGCACCGCCAAAGCCCACTAGCGCCAAGCCGGCTGGCGCTTGGCCGCCTCGTAAAGCGCGATGGCGGCCGCCACCGAGACGTTGAGGCTTTCCATCGCCGGCGCGATCGCAATGCGTGCGCGTTTTTCGCACGCTTCGGCCACGCCGGGGCGCAAGCCCTTGCCCTCGGCGCCGACGACAAGCGCGGCTGGGCGCCGATCGGCGAGGGCGTCCGCGAGCGCGAGTTGGTTTTCGCCTTCGAGCGCAATCGTCACATAGCCCAGCGCGCGCAATGTCTCGATGGCGCGCGCAATGTTTACGACCCGCACGTGCGCCAGCATTTCAATCGCGCCCGCCGCCGCCTTGGCGAGCGCCCCGGTGAGCGGCGGCGACTTGCGATCCTGCATCACCAGGGCGCGCGCGCCGAACGCCGCCGCCGAGCGGAAGGCGGCGCCGACATTCTGCGGATCGGTGACGCCGTCGAGGATCAATACGCTGCGCGCGTCCGCCGGCGCGCAGGCCGCCTCCAGCGACAGCGGCTCAAGCGGGCTTGCGCGCACGGCCAAGCCCTGATGCACCGCGCCGGGCGGCAACATGCCGTCGATCGCGTCGGGATCGAGGATGTGGGCGTCAACGCCGGCGGGCAATCGGCCAGCGCCGTTGCGGGTCGCCACGATGCGCTCGATCCGGCGCGCTGGGTTTGCGAGCGCCGCAAGGCTTGCGTGCACGCCCCAGATCCAGGACGGGGCGCCTGTTTCCTCCTCGAACTGGCGGCGCGGCAGCCGGTCTGGGGGAATGCCGTGCGGCTTGAGCGGGGGAGGGTGCTTGGCTATAGGACGCGCTCCGCGAAACTTGAGCGTGCTTGTAAGGGCGCTACGGGCGTTGCGGAAGCATGGCCGGAAGGGTGGCCGAGTGGTTAATGGCAGCAGACTGTAAATCTGCCCGCGAGAGCGTACGGTGGTTCGAATCCACCCCCTTCCACCAGCTTTCGGATCTGCTCGAAGGGGCCGAGCCGTTTTGCGGGTATAGCTCAATGGTAGAGCCACAGCCTTCCAAGCTGAAGACGAGGGTTCGATTCCCTCTACCCGCTCCAAATGCTTACAATATTAACGTCTCCTCATGCGTGGGCTGTTTGCGCGAACTGACATTGGCGCAATACTCGCCTTGGGCTTTCGGGTGGCGACGGAGGGCGGGATGCCGTCGGTTTGGGGAATTGTTCGCATAGCGGCATGGGTCATGGCCGCTGCAACGTCGGCGTGTTCGATGACCAGTCCAGCGCAGCAGGCGGAGTTTCTGCGCACGCCGCGCGAGGTGCGTTCGGGCGGCGTCGACAGCGCCGTCGCGCCGGTCGAGCGCGATGTCTCGCGCGAGGAGGTGGCCGCAGCCGTGCGCTCCATTCTCGAGCGCTCGCCGATCTGCGTTTCATGGCCGGCGGTGTGGCTGAACGAAGGACCGAGCCGCTCGGCCTACGTGCTGCGTGCGGATCTGATGGCGCGCGATTGGGGCGAGGAGGTCGCACGCGAAGGCGAACGTCGCATGGACGAATTCGTCGACATGGGATTTATGACCAAGCGCGAACGCCCCGAGCTTGGCGCGCGCGTGCATGAATATGCGCTGACCCCGCTTGGTCGTCTGCACTTGCAAGGATCGCCCTATGGCGGCGATCGCCCGGTCTTCTGCGCGCCGTCGCAGCGCCGGCTGATCGAGCTCACTCGCGTCGAGTTCGGTCAGTTTCCCTGCGGCACGCTGCGCGCATACTTCACGTATACGGCGCAAGACTGGCCGGCTTGGGCGCAAACCACTGCCGCCCGCGCGCGCATCGCCGACGACATCGGAACGATCGGCGCGGTCCAGAATGGCGCTGTGTCGCTCGGCCGCCAATGGTATAGCCAAACCGCGTTGCCCGCGGGCGTCACCAACGGCTCGCTGCAATCAATTTGTTATAACGCGCAATATCAGCGGGTGACTGGCGACGACCTTGATCTGCACGCCGCCCCGACCGTTTCAGTATCGGGCTCGTAAGCCCACGGTGAGAGATCGCGGCGCGCCGGCGAAGGCCGAGGGCTGCTCGTAGCGCTCGTCGGCGACATTATCGATGCGTCCAAAGAGCTGGGCGCGCGCGTCGAGGTCAAATGTCGCCGAGATGGCGGCGAGGCTGAAGGCCGACACCGGGGCCGAAGCGCTGACGAAGGCGCCGACGTTGTCGTAGACGACATCGCGACGGGCGCCGACATAGCTCCATTGCAAAGCAAGCGACAGCCGCGACGTCGGGCGCACCTGCGCATCGAGCCGCCAGGAATTTTCCGGGCGCCGCAATAACGGCTCGCCCGTGTCGGCGTTGCGCGCGCGCAGCCAATCGTAACGCACGCGCAGCGAGGCCCAAGTGTTCGCCCACTGCGCGTAGATCTCATCGCCGTCGATATTAGCCGCGCCGATATTGATGTTCTGCAGGGCGGCGAAATCGTATTCGATGAGATCGTCAATCCGCGTCCGATAATACGAAGCGCCGAGCGTCAGCCGCGGCCCGACACGCCAATCGGCGCCGATTTCCGATGAGCGCGAGGTTTCCGGTTTCAAGTCGCGATTGCCGTGATTGAAGAAACTGCGCTCGAAACGCTCGCTGAGCGAGGGCGCCTTGAAGGCGGCGCCATGGGAGGCGAAGAGCCGCAGCCGATCGAAGTCAGCGGCGAGGCCCAACTGATAGGTCGCCTGTGTGCCGAAACTTTGATAATGATCGACGCGCACCGAACCGGTCGCCGTCGCGCGACCGAAAAACGTGCTCTGGCCGATAATGTAGGCGGCCGTCTGATCCTCCGCGATCGACAGCGGCTCGGCGAATTGCGGGCGGGTGTCGATGTCGTCGCGCTCATAAGCGATGCCGGCGGTGAGATTGGAGCTGTCCCAGACCAGGCGCGCGTTCAAATCCGCAAAGCTTTGGCGCGAACTTGCGGAATTGGTTTCAAGGCCGGCGTCGGTTTCGGAGCGGTCGCTGCGCACTTGCCCGCCTGACAGGCGCACGCTCGCGGGGCCAAGCCGCGCATCCCCGCCCAAGCGCCAAACCGATTGCGTCATATCGTTGCCGAGTTGGGGATCATCGGCGCGCAGATCGAATGTGGGGCCGCCGGAGAAAGTATCGTAGGCGGCCCTTGAATGGCGGACGCGGAAAAGCGCGTCGACGCCGAAATCGCCAAGGTCTTGGCGCGCGCTCAGCATTGCTGTCTGGATCGAGGCGCCGTCGCGTTCGCCGCTATGCAAGGCGAAACGCGAAGGGGTTTGGTCAAAGCCGGCGGTGTCGTAGTTTTCGACGCTCAGCCCATAATCGAAGCCGGCGCTCGAGCCGGCGGCGCCGGCGAGAACGCGGTGGCTATCGAAGGAGCCGGCGGCGGCTTCCAGAAACGGTTCAAACGGCCGCGTTCCGCCCCGGCGCGGGATCATGTTGACGACCCCGCCGATGGCGTCGGCGCCATAAATGGATGAAGCCGGTCCGCGCAGCACTTCCACCCGGCTCAGCGCGCCCAGCGTGTCTTCGCCGAAATCGTAGGCGCCGGCGGGCGTCGACGCATCGTTCAAGCGAACCCCGTCAAGCAGGGCCAGAACGTGGTTGGAGTTGGAGCCGCGCAAGAACGCCGATGTCTGTTGGCCGGGGCCGCCGGACTGCACCGCATCGGGCCCGATCGCCGTCGCCAGCGTGTCGAGGCCGAGCGCTTCGATGTCGCCGCGTTCGATGATTTCGACGCGGACGGGCAGGCTCGCCGCCGGCGTCGGCGCGCGCGTGGCGGTGACGACGATCGCCTCCTCCTCGGCGCGGGCGGCGTTCACGCACAGTGAAAGCGCGGTAAGCGCCGCGCCGGAAAGCAGGGAAATGGAGCGCATGGGACTTCCTCCGTCTGATGCGCCGCCGGCCTCGTCGGCGCGCTTGCGAGCGATAAGGGGGCGAAAGCGCCTCATTGGCGCGCAGGCCGGCCCCCGTCGCTGCAGCGGAGATGTCCGGTTCGCGCGGCTGGTCCCGGCCGTCGAACGAGCGACTTGCGGCGGCAGGTCTCCTGGCTTTGCGGGTCGTTGCGCATCCGCCGCCTTCCCATCCTGTTGGACAGTGGCCTTAGCGGAGCGCTCGCCGCTCACAGTTGCGGGCACAGCCGCGGTTTTGAGGGCGTATCCTCAAACCGCGTTCCCTTTTCACGTCCCGTCGATGTCTCTCGGGGACGAACCGTCGCAGGCTCGTGTCTAGATCGCGCCGGCGCTGAGATCAAATCGCTTCGGGCTTGACGTGGCCTAAGCGCCCGCTAAAGACCCGCACCTTACGCGCGCTTCGGCCGGGCCGGAGCGCTCCCAAGCTTTTGGAACGCCGGAGAGACAGGACCCACCCATGGCCAAGGAAAAGTTTGAGCGGACAAAGCCGCACTGCAACATCGGCACGATTGGCCACGTCGATCACGGCAAGACCACGCTAACGGCGGCGATCACGATGACGCTGGCCAAGAAGGGCCACGCCAAGGCCATGTCGTATGCCGATATCGACGCGGCGCCTGAAGAAAAGGCCCGCGGCATCACCATCAACACCGCCCACGTCGAATATGAGACGAACGCGCGCCACTACGCCCACGTCGATTGCCCCGGCCACGCCGACTACGTGAAGAACATGATCACCGGGGCCGCGCAAATGGACGGCGCGATCCTGGTCGTGTCAGCCGCCGACGGGCCGATGCCGCAAACCCGCGAACACATCCTGCTCGCCCGCCAAGTCGGCGTGCCGGCGCTCGTCGTCTACATGAACAAGGTCGATATGGTCGACGACAAGGAACTTCTCGACCTCGTCGAAATGGAAGTCCGCGAACTTCTGTCCTCTTATAAATTCCCGGGTGACGACATTCCGATTGTGAAGGGCTCGGCGCTGGCGGCGGTCGAAGGCCGCGATGCGACGCTCGGCGAAGACTCGATCATGGAATTGATGACCGCCGTCGACACCTACATCCCGCAGCCGGAGCGTCCGATCGATCAGCCGTTCCTGATGCCGGTCGAAGACGTGTTCTCGATCTCGGGCCGCGGCACGGTCGTCACCGGCCGCGTCGAAAAGGGCATCGTGAAGGTGGGCGACGAAGTCGAGATCATCGGCATCCGTCCGACCACCAAGACGACCTGCACGGGCGTGGAGATGTTCCGCAAGCTGCTGGATCAAGGTCAAGCCGGCGACAACATCGGCGCGCTTCTGCGCGGCATCGATCGTGAAGGCGTCGAACGCGGCCAGGTCCTGGCCAAGCCGGGCTCGATCACGCCGCACAAGAAGTTCGAGGCGGAAGTCTACATTCTGACCAAGGAAGAAGGCGGCCGTCACACCCCGTTCTTCACCAATTACCGTCCGCAATTCTATTTCCGCACCACCGACGTGACCGGCATCGTTCAGTTGCCGGACGGCGTCGAAATGGTGATGCCGGGCGACAATATCAAAATGACGGTCGAACTGATCACCCCGATCGCCATGGACCAAGGTCTCCGCTTCGCCATCCGCGAAGGCGGCCGCACCGTCGGTTCGGGCGTCGTGGCGAAGATCCTCGAGTAGTCTCAAGATCTCCATCGCAACTGCGGGAAGGGCCGCTCGTCGAGAGCGGCCCTTATCGATTGCCCAAGAGAAAAGTCGTTTGCCCAAAAGAAAAGCGCCCCGGCGAGCCGGGGCGCACAGTCGTTGAAATAAAGGGTCGTTTACAATAATACTCCCAGCGAGCCGGCATCGTCATAAATCGAGCGAGCGCCGCCCCAGCTCGGACCGTGAACACGGCGATCCTGCAAGCTTCCGGTGCTGAGATCGAGTGTCAGGCCGACTGTCCAGGCGTCGACATTGCCGCCGTCAAGATCTGCCTGGCGATAGCCGAGAGACACGCTGAACGGCGAATTGTCGAAGCGATACTCACCGCCAAGATTCCATGTCCAGTAGTCGGTGTTGCCGCCGAAACCGTCGATGTTGGTGTAGGCGGCGCCGGCGTTCACGGAGAAGTTCGGAGTGAAATAGTACTCGCCATCCAAGTTCACGTTTGTGGCGTTGATATTGACGTCGCCGAAATCGATGTAGGCGACGCTGCCGCCAACCGAGGCGTTGGCGAAATGCATCTGACCTTCAACGCCGACATCGACGCCGGAGAAGATTGAAAAGCTTTGCAGGCCGACGAAGCCGGCGAAGCTATATTGGTCTGTGCGCATGCCGTAATGCATGGCCGCGTAACTTTCGTTGAAGCAGCAACCGTTGCCGTCAAAGCGGTCCGCCGCTGCGTCCATTTGGATCTGCCAGCCGTTCGAGAAGTCGTGATTGAAGGCGCCGGTGACCCCGTAGACGTTGGCGTCGCCCGAGCCCTCAATGTTGAGATGGTTGTAGTCGATGCCGACCACAGCGTTGGTCTCCGCGCTGGCGACGGCCGGCGCGAGGAGGGCGGCCGCGGCGGCGGCGCCTAGAACAAGCTTCTTCATGCATATCCCCATTAAGGCGGTAGGCGGCTCAGCCAACCATTCGGGGCGGTTTGCCTTAACAATCCTTACGGGAGGTTAACGACGATCAACCATTGGCCTTTGATGCTGACGGAGCCCTTTGGGTGTGACTTCGCAGTCGCGTCGACTTGGGTAAACGGACCCCGCATCTAAGACCCTGGCGGGTTGCATCTTATCGGCAGAGGGCGCCCTAACACGGCGCGTTGGAGGCGTGGATGGAACGCTTTATCTTCGTGGCCGCAATTACGTTCGCCGTCATTTTCGGCATCGTCGCCATGGTTGGCGGGGGTCGCCACTTTCATTTTGATATCGATGGACGCACCGATCCGGTGATGCCGGTGGCGGTGGGCCATGCCCCGGCGCAGACCTTCACCGGCGAGGAGATCCGGTTCAAATATCTGGCCGCGCACGTGACCATCGCCCCGGAAGACCGCCAGGACGTTTCCATCGAGATCACCAATCCCGGTCACGTGCCGATGCCGACCATCGCGCGCGACGGCGACGATATCGTCGTCGATGGCCACCTCGCCAATCGCGTCGATTGCGACGAGGCTGGAGGCGCCGACGTGCGCGGCTACAGCCGCGTTTCCTTAGCCGATTTGCCCCAGATCGTGGTGCATGCGCCGCGCACGCTGCATGTCGATTTCGACGGCGCGGGTCTGGCCGAAGTGGGGCCCTCGCAGGCGCTCCATCTTGAGGTTTCGGGCTGCGGCGGGGCCACCGCCGGCGACGTCGCCGGCGCGCTTGAGGCCGACCTTCGCGGGTCTGGCCGCGTCCAAGCCGGCGCGGCGCACTCCCTCAACGCCGATGTCATGGGTTCGGGCGGCCTCAGCGCCGGTGCGGTTGCGGATGGCGCCGACGTCAGCGTTTTCGGCTCGGGATCGGTGACGGTCGCCTCGGTGACCGGCTCCCTGAAGGGCGCCAGCCATGGCTCCGGCGACGTCACCGTCGCCGCGGGCGCGATCAGCAACGCCGAATTCGACCTTTTCGGCTCCGGCGGGACGGAAGTCACTGCGCCGATTCAACGCCTGAAAGTGTCGATCCACGGCTCCGGCGACGTGACCGTCAACGGCGCGGTCGGGGACGTCGACGCCTCGATCTTCGGCTCGGGCGGGGTGCATGCGACGTCGATCACCGGCGCGGTGCATAAGCAAATCATGGGCTCCGGCGACGTCACCACCGGCTAGGAATGGCGAGCGCCTGGTTCGGCGCGCCAAGCGCGTGGCCATCGCAAGGGCTTTTGGGCGGCGATTTCGCCGCCGATCGCGGCTTGACGCCCCAGAGGGGTATCTGTATTCCACCCGCTCTTCGAGCCGGCCGTAAGCTTAAAGCTTAGACGCGGTTCGCAAGTTACGCGGCAGCTTCCCGAGGACAAGCGGGTCGAGCGCGCGGAGCGGAAAGCTCCGTATCGTCAGCGTTTTTTGCGACCCCGTTAGCCTCCAGCCAACGTTCGTTCGAAGCGACGCTCTCTTCGACGCAAGCCCGACGGGTTGCGGGTCGAGGAGCTTTGCGTTTGGGCGGACCGAGGAACTTTAAGGCGATGATGCAGCAAAATATTCGGATCAGGCTCAAGGCCTTCGATCACCGCACGCTCGACCTCTCCGCCAAGGAGATCGTGTCGACGGCCAAGCGCACGGGCGCGACCGTGATCGGCCCGGTGCCGCTGCCGACGCGGATCGAGAAGTTCACCGTCAACCGCTCGCCGCACGTCGACAAGAAGAGCCGCGAGCAATTCGAAATCCGCACCCACAAGCGCGTGCTCGATATCGTGCAGCCGACGCCGCAAACGGTCGACGCGCTGATGAAGCTCGACCTCTCGGCCGGCGTTGACGTCCAGATCCAAGTTCTCGGGTGATGGCGATGGCGAAGCAAGTCTCCAAGCGCACCGGCGTCGTCGCCCGCAAGGTCGGGATGATGCGCGTGTTCGCCGATGATGGCGCGCACGTGCCGGTGCACCGTGCTCAATCTCGAAGGCTGCCAAGTGATCGGCCGGCGCACGATTGAAGCGGAAGAGTTCAAAGACGCCACCGGCGCGGCGGTTCCGCTGAAGCTCAAGAAGAGCCGCAAGAACGCTAAGAAAGAAAATCAAAAGCGCGACGCCAAGGGCGACGGCTACACCGCGCTGACGCTGGGCGCCGGCAAGGCGAAGGCCAAGCGCGCCACCCAAGCTGAGCGCGGCCAGTTCGCGCGCGCCAAGGTTGAGCCCAAAGAGATCGTGCGCGAATTCCGCGTCAGCGCCGACAACATGCTGCCGGTCGGCGCGGTGATTTCCGCCGAACACTTTGTGCCGGGTCAGAAGGTCGATGTCGCCGGCATCTCCATCGGCAAGGGCTTCGCCGGGGCCATGAAGCGCTGGAATTTCGGCGGCCTTCGCGCCACCCACGGCGTCTCCGTCTCGCACCGCTCGCACGGCTCCACCGGCCAGCGCCAGGATCCGGGCAAGGTGTTCAAAGGCAAGAAGATGGCCGGCCACCTTGGCGATGAACGCGTCTCCAGTTCAAAATTTGCAGATCGTCCGCGTCGATGCCGAGCGCGGACTTTTGTTTGTGAAGGGCGCGGTCCCCGGCGCCGAAGGCGGCTGGGTCGAAGTCCGCGACGCCGCCAAGGCGCGCCTTGCCCAAGGAAGCCCCGAAGCCGGGCGCGACCAAGCAAGCGAAGAACCCAGGCGCCAAAGAAGGCGCCAAAGAAGGCGGCAAAGAAGGCGAAGGGGCTGCGGCATGAAGCTCGACATCCAAACCCTCGACGCCAAGAAGGCCGGCTCGATCGAACTCGACGACAACGTCTTCGGGATCAAGGAAGTCCGCGCCGACATCCTGCAGCGTATGGTGAAATACCAACTCGCCAAGCGCCGCGCCGGCACCCACAAGACGCAAAGCCGCGGCGAAGTCTCGCGCTCGCACTCCAAGCTCTACAAGCAGAAGGGCACGGGCCAGGCGCGTCACGGTTCGGCCAACGCCCCGATCTTCCGGGGCGGCGGCCACGCCCACAATCGTCTGCCGCGCGATTATAGTCACGACCTGACCAAGCAATTCCGAGCGCTGGCGCTTCGCCATGCGCTGTCGGCGAAGGCTGCGGCCGGCGATCTCATCGTCGTCGATGCGGTGTCGCTGAAGGATGCGAAGACGGCGACGCTGGCCGGCCACCTCGGCAAGCTCAAGATCGCCAATGTGCTGATTATCGCGGGCGCCTCGGTTGATCAGGGACTGGCGCGCGCGGCGCGCAATATCGCCGACCTCGACATCCTGCCGAACGCTGGCCTCAATGTTTACGACATCCTGCGCCGCAAGAAGCTGGTGCTGAGCAAGGACGCGGTCGACGCGATCCACACCCGCTTCAAGGATTGCGCACCGGCCAAGACACGCGCGCAAGCCGCCGCAGGCCCCGGCGCCAAGCATGAAACCGCAGCCGCGAAGAAACGCCCGGCGGCGAAGAAAGCGCAAGCTGAAGGAGCGCCGGCATGAGCGCGTTCAAACATTATGACACCATCATCAAGCCGGTGATCACCGAAAAGGCGACGCTGCTTTCCGAGCACAACAAGGTCGTCTTCCGGGTCCCGCTCGACGCCACCAAGGACGAGGTCAAGGAAGCGGTTGAAAAGCTTTTCAACGTCAAGGTCGGCGCGGTGAACACCATCCGCCACAAGGGCAAGACGAAACTCTTCCGCGGTCAGGCGGGCAAGCGCTCCGACACCAAGAAAGCAATCGTCACGCTTCTGGCCGGCTATTCGATCGACGTGACGACGGGGCTCTAGAAGATGGCTTTGAAGCAATTCCGTCCGACATCGCCGGGCCGCCGCCAGCTGGTCATCGTCGACCGCGCCGAGCTGCACAAGGGCAAGCCGGTCAAGGCGCTGACCGAAGGTCTGACCAAGAGCGGCGGACGCAACAACGCCGGGCCGCGTCACCGCTTTCCGCACCGGAGGCGGTCACAAGCGCTCCTATCGCATGATCGACTTCAAGCGCCGCAAATGGGGTGTTGAAGCCACCGTCCAGCGTTTGGAATACGATCCCAACCGCACCGCGTTTATCGCCCTCATCAAATACGCCGACGGCGAACTCGCCTACATCCTCGCGCCGCAACGCCTGAAGGCAGGCGACACCGTGGTCGCGGGCGATCGGGTCGACGTGAAGCCGGGCAACGCCATGCCGCTGAAGGCGATCCCGGTCGGCACCATCGTCCACAATGTTGAACTGAAGCCGCTGAAGGGCGGCCAAATGGCGCGCTCCGCCGGCGCCTACGCGCAAGTCGTCGGCCGCGACGCCGGTTACGCGCAGTTGCGCATGGCCTCGGGCGAAGTGCGCATGGTGCAAGACGTCTGCATGGCCACCATCGGGGCGGTGTCGAACCCCGACAACATGAACGAAGTCTGGGGCAAGGCGGGCCGGGGCCTGCACCTCGGGCGCAAGCCGAGCGTGCGCGGCGTGGCCATGAACCCTGTCGACCACCCCCATGGCGGCGGTGAAGGCAAGACCTCGGGCGGGCGTCACCCGGTGACCCCGTGGGGCAAGAAGACGCGCGGTCCGAAGACCCGCAAGACCAAGCCGTCGGATCGTTTGATCATCCGCCGTCGTCACTCGAAGAAAGTGAGCTAACCAGATGCCGCGTTCAGTTTGGAAAGGCCCGTTCGTCGATGGCTATTTGATCGCCAAGGCCGAGAAGGTCGCGGCGGGCGGTCGTCGTGAGCAAATCAAAACCTGGTCGCGCCGTTCGACGATCATGCCGCAATTCGTCGGCCTCACCTTCCAAGTCCACAACGGCAAGCAATTCACGCCGGTGCTGGTGAGCGAAGACATGGTCGGCCACAAGCTCGGCGAGTTTGCGCCGACGCGGAACTATTACGGCCACGGCGCTGACAAAAAGGCCAAGAGGAAGTGAGATGAGCAAAACAGAAGTCTCCTCCGAAGCAGGCCTCGAACGAAGCGCGCGCGGTGCTGCGCACGCTGCGCATCAGCCCGCAAAAGCTCAACCTGCTCGCCCAGTCGATCCGCGGCTTGAGCGCTGAGAAGGCGAAGAACGAACTTCGCTTCTCGCACAAGCGCATCGCCAAGGACGTGCTGAAGTGCCTGCAATCGGCGATCGACAACGCCGAAAACAACCACAGCCTCGATCTCGACGGCCTGGTGGTGGCGCAGGCCCATGTCGGCAAGAACATCGTCATGAAGCGCATGCACGCCCGCGCCCGCGGCCGCGGCGTGCGCATTGAAAAGCACTTTTCGCAGATCACCATCGTGCTGCGCGACACCACCAAACAGCCAGAGGCCGCCTAATGGGTCAGAAGGTCAATCCGATCGGGCTTCGGCTCGGCGTCAACCGCACCTGGGACTCGCGTTGGTACGCCAACACCAAGGATTATGCGCGGCTGCTGCACGAAGACATCAAGATCCGCGCTTTCCTGCGCGAGAAGCTGAAGGCGGCGGGCGTCTCGAAAATCATCATCGAGCGGCCGTTGAAGAAGTGCCGCGTGACGATTTCGACCGCCAAGCCTGGCGTGGTCATCGGCAAGAAGGGCACCGACATCGAAAAGCTCCGCAAGGACCTGGCCAAGATGGCGCCTGGCGCGGAAGTGCACTTGAACCTGGTGGAAGTCCGCAAGCCCGAAACCGACGCAAAGCTGGTCGCCGAAGGCGTGGCCCAGCAGCTCGAACGCCGCGTCGCGTTCCGCCGCGCCATGAAGCGGGCGATGCAGTCGGCGATGCGCTTGGGCGCCCAAGGCATAAGGATCAACGTCTCGGGCCGCTTGGGCGGGGCCGAAATCGCGCGCATGGAATGGTACCGCGAAGGCCGCGTGCCGCTGCACACGCTGCGCGCCGATGTCGATTACGGCTTCACCGAAGCCGACACCGCCTACGGCAAGATCGGCGTCAAGGTTTGGATCTTCAAAGGCGAGATCCTCGAGCACGATCCGATGGCGCAGGACAAACGCTCGCTGGAGACCGGCGAGAACCGCGAGCGCCGCGACCGCGATCGTCCGGCCCGCGAAGACCGTCCCCCGTCGGGCGACCGTCCTCGCCGCGGCCGCCGTCCCCCGCGCGGTGAAGACGGCGCCCCGGACGCGGAGGCTTGAGACATGCTGCAACCGAAGAAAACCAAATTCCGCCGCGCCTTCAAAGGCCGCATCAAAGGCGCCGCCACTTCCGGCACGGCGCTGAATTTCGGCGAATATGGGCTAAAAGCGCTTGAGCCAAATCGCGTCAATGCGCGCGAGATCGAAGCTGCGCGGCGCGCCATCACCCGCGAAATGAAGCGCCAGGGCCGGGTGTGGATCCGCATCTTCCCGGATCTGCCGGTCTCCAAGAAGCCGATCGAAGTGCGGATGGGTAAAGGCAAGGGCGCGCCGGAATTCTGGGCGGCGCGCGTCAAGCCGGGCCGGATCATGTTCGAGATCGACGGCGTCACCGAAGCGGTCGCGCGCGAGAGCCTGCGCCTGGGCGCGGCCAAACTGTCGGTCAAGACCCGCATCGTCAGCCGGGTGGAGGGTCTTTGATGAAACACCGTGAGATCCGCAAAGACCTGCAAGACTTCCGCAAGGGCGACGCTGGCGCCCTCGGCGAAGAGCTCGCGAAGCTGAAGAAGGAGCAGTTCAACCTGCGCTTCCAGCAAGCGACGGGTCAGCTCGAAAAGTCGTCGCGCATGCGCGACGTCCGCCGTCAGATCGCTCGCACCAAAACGGTGTTGCGCGAAAAGACGCCGCAGAAAAAAGTTTAAGGACGAAGACGATGCCGCGCCGAGTAATGACCGGAAAGATCGTGAGCGATAAAGGCGACAAGACCGTCGTCGTGCAGGTGGAGCGCACCTATCTGCATCCGGTCTTGAAGAAGACCGTGCGCCGCTCGTCGCGTTTCCACGCTCACGACGAAAAGAACGCCTTCAAGGAAGGCGAGATCGTCAACATTCAAGAATGTCCGCCGAAATCCAAGCTGAAACGCTGGGAAGTCGTCGGCCGCGTCGGAGCATGATGTCATGATCCAGATGCAAACCAATCTCGACGTCGCCGACAATTCCGGCGCCAAGCGCGTGATGTGCATCAAGGTGCTGGGCGGCTCCAAGCGCCGCTACGCCACCGTGGGCGACATCATCGTCGTCTCCGTGAAGGAGGCGATGCCGCGCGGACGCGTGAAGAAGGGCGATGTCGTGCAGGCCATTGTCGTGCGCGTCTCCAAGGACCTGAAGCGCAAGGATGGCTCGACCATCCGCTTCGATTCCAACGCCGCGGTTCTCGTCAACAAGCAGGGCGAGCCGATCGGCACCCGCATCTTCGGACCGGTTCCGCGTGAGCTTCGCGCCAAGAACCAGATGAAGATCATCTCGCTTGCGCCGGAGGTCATCTAATGGGCGCGCGCATCCGCAAGAACGACACCGTGGTCGTCATCGCCGGCAAGGACAAAGGCCGCTCCGGCAAAGTCGTGCGCGTCATGCCTGACGATCAGCGCGTGCTGGTCGAAGGCGTGAACATGGTCAAGCGCCACACCAAGCCCGACATGGCCAACCCCAATGGCGGCGTCATCGCCAAGGAAGCGCCGATCCACGTTTCCAACGTGGCGCTGCGAGACCCCAAGACCGGCAAGGCCACGCGCGTCGGCTTCAAGATGGTGGGCGAGGGCGCGCAGCGCCGCAAAGTGCGCGTCGCTAAGGGTTCTGGAGTGCAGATCGATGTCTGACGAAAAAAAGACACCGAAGGCGGAGGCGAAGCCAGCCGGCGCCCCGAAAGCCGGCGGCGAGAAGAAGGCCAAGGGCAAGGAAGCAGCCGCGGCGCCGGCCAAGAAGCGCGCGCCGAAACCGGCCGACTACGAGCCGCGGATGAAGTCTCGCTACAAGAGCGAGATCAAAAAACGCCTGCGCGATGAGTTCAAATACACCAACGACATGCAGATCCCGCGTCTGGAAAAGATCGTGATCAACATGGGCGTCGGCGAAGCGACGGCCGATTCCAAGAAGCTGAAATCGGCGATGGAGGCGTTGACGGCGATCGCCGGTCAAAAGCCGGTCGCCACCAAAGCCCGCAAGTCCATCGCCGCGTTCAAATTGCGCGAGGGCATGAGCATTGGCTGCAAGGTCACTTTGCGCAAAGACGCGATGTACGAGTTTCTCGATCGGCTGGTCACGATCGCGCTGCCGCGGGTGAAGGATTTTCGCGGCTTGAACGCCAAGAGCTTCGACGGCCGCGGCAACTACGCCATGGGCATCAAGGAGCACATCGTGTTCCCGGAAATCAATTACGACCAGATCGATCAGATTTGGGGCATGGACATCGTCGTGTGCACCACCGCGCGCAACAATGACGAAGCCCGCGCCCTGTTGAAGGAGTTCGATTTCCCGTTCCGGAACTGATCCCAAAAGGGTCCACCCCAGAACGCATCGGGAGAGAAGGATAATATGGCGAAGACAAGCTCCATCGAACGCAACCGCAAGCGCGAACGCATGGCGAAACAATACGCCGCTCGCCGCGCCAAGCTGAAAGCGGTCGCGCTCGACGAAAATCTGCCGCTCGAAGAGCGTTATGCAGCGCGCCTGAAGCTGGCGCAGCTGCCGCGCAACGCCTCGCCCACGCGCATCCGCAATCGCTGCGAGCTGACGGGCCGTCCGCGCGGCTTCTACCGCAAGCTCAAGCTCTCGCGCATCGCGCTCCGCGAACTGGCCTCCAACGGCCAGGTCCCGGGCATGGTCAAGTCGAGCTGGTGAGGGGGCCGATATGAACCTGAACGATCCTGTCGGCGATCTCATCACCCGCATCCGCAATGCGCAAATGCGCCGCCGCTCGAAATTGCTTTCGCCGGCGTCGGCGTTGCGCGCGCGCCTGCTGCAAGTGTTGAAGGACGAAGGCTACATCCGCGATTTCCGTGAAATCGAAGCCGAAGGCCGCAAGGAGCTCGAGATCGAGCTGAAATATTTCGAGGGCGCCCCGGCGATCCACGAGATCCAGCGCGTATCGAAGCCGGGCCGGCGCGTCTACTCGGCGATCAAGGACTTGCGCTTGGTGCGCAATGGCCTCGGCATTTCGATCCTCTCCACGCCGAAGGGCGTGATGAGCGATCAAGCCGCCCGCGACGCCAATGTCGGCGGCGAAGTCCTGTGTGAGGTCTACTAATGTCACGCGTCGGCAAGAAACCGATCCCCGTCGCGTCCGGCGTCACCGTCACGGTGAAGGGCCAGGACGTGAGCGTGAAGGGTCCCAAGGGCACGTTGAATTTCCGCGCCCACGACGACGTCGCGGTCGCCTTCGGCGATGGCGAAGTCTCGGTGAAGCCCCGCTACGAAACCGCGCGCGCGCGCGCGCTCTGGGGCACCACGCGCGCGGTGATCGCCAGCCAGATTCAAGGGCGTGACGCAAGGCTTCGAGAAGAACCTCGAAATGAGCGGGGTCGGCTATCGCGCCGCGATGCAGGGCAAGAACCTGCAGCTGCAGCTCGGCTACAGCCACGAGATCATCTACTCGCCGCCGGAAGGCGTGACGCTGGCCACGCCGAAGCCGACTGAAATCAAGGTCACCGGCATCGATCCCCAGGTCGTCGGTCAAGCGGCCTCCGAAATCCGCTCCTATCGCCCGCCCGAGCCCTACAAGGGCAAGGGCGTGCGCTACGCCGGCGAATACGTCCGCCGCAAGGAAGGCAAGAAGAAGTAAGCCATGGCCCGGAAACTCAATCCCATTGAACGCCGCGCCCAACGCAATCGCACGCGCGTGAAGAAGAACGCCGGCGAAGGCCGCTTGCGCCTTTCCGTCTTCCGCTCGTCGAAGAACATTTCGGCGCAGCTGATCGACGACGTGAAGGGCGTCACTGTCGCCGCCGCCTCCTCGCTGGAAGAGGCGATCAAGGCGAAGGGCTCCAACAAGGACGGCGCCGCCGCCGTCGGCAAGCTGATCGCCGAACGCGCGATCAAGGCCGGCAAGAAGAGCGTCGTGTTCGATCGCGGCCGTTATCATTTTCCATGGCCGGGTGAAAGCCCTGGCCGACGCCGCCCGTGCGGGCGGTTTGGAATTCTGAGGAAGACGCATGAGCGACGAAACAGCAGGCGGCCCGCCGGCAGACGCTTCAGCGCCAGCCGAGCAGCCGCGCTCACGCGGCCCGCGCGGTCCCCGCCGCGGCGGCCCGGGCGGCGGCGGCGTGGCCAGGCGGCCCCGGCGGCAATCGCGGCGGTCGGCGCCGGACCCCGTAACGGCGGCAGCAAACCGAAGAGCGCGCTGAAGGCGAACTCGTCGACAAGCTCGTCGCCATCAACCGCGTCGCCAAGGTGGTGAAGGGCGGCAAGAACTTCGCGTTCGCCGCGCTCGTCGTCGTCGGCGACAAGAAGGGCCGCGTTGGTTACGGCCACGGCAAAGCGCGCGAAGTGCCGGAAGCGATCCGCAAGGCGACGGAAGAAGCCAAGAAGTCGCTCATCCGCGTGCCGCTGCGCGAAGGCCGCACGCTGCACCATGACGGCCACGGCCGCTGGGGCGCGGGCAAAGTCATGCTGCGCGCAGCGCCTGCCGGGCACCGGCTTGATCGCCGGCGGTCCGATGCGCGCGGTGCTCGAAGTGCTGGGCGTGGCCGACGTCGTGGCCAAGTCGAAGGGCTCGTCGAACCCCTACAACATGGTGCGCGCCACCATGGATGCGCTGAAAGAGCAAAGCTCGCCGCGCCACGTCGCCAACCGTCGCGGTCTTGAAAGTCGCCGATCTCGTCGCCCGCCGTAAGGATGGCGCGAGCATCGGCGAAGTGCCGGCGGAGGGCTAATCGATGACTGCGAAGAAATCCGCCAACGGCAAGGTGACGGTGCGCCGCATCGGCAGCCCGGTTCGCCGCGACAACAGCCAACGCGCGACGCTGATGGGCCTTGGCCTCAAGCGCGCCAACCAACTGGTTGAACTTGAGGATACCCCTGCGGTGCAGGGCATGATCCGCAAGGTCCACCATCTGGTCGAGATCGTGAAATAAGACGGCTTGAAGCCGTCGGAGTGCGTGTGATGAAACTGAACGAACTGGCCGATAACCCAGGCGTCGACCAAGGAGCTGATGCGGGTTGGACGCGGCGTCGGCTCGGGCAAGGGCAAGACCGGCGGGCGCGGCGTGAAGGGCCAAAAATCCCGTCGCGGCGTCTCGATCAATGGCTTCGAAGGCGGTCAGATGCCGCTGCACATGCGCATGCCAAAGCGCGGCTTTAATCCGCCGTCGCCCAAGCGCATGACCTGGCTCAATCTCGGCGATCCTGCAAAAGGCCATCGATAACAAGTCGCTCGACGCCAAGAACGACATCACCGAAGACGCCCTTGTCGCCTCCGGGCTGCTGCGCCGGAAGAAAGACGGCGTCCGCCTCCTTGCGCGCGGGGAACTCAAGGCCAAAGTGAACATCACCGTGTCGGGCGCCTCCGCGGCGGCCGTCGCCGCGGTTGAAAAGGCCGGCGGCAAGGTGACGGTGCTGAACCCGCCTCAGGCGGAAGAAGCAACGGCTTAAGGCAGCGCTCTCCCACCGTGGGGAGCTTCCGCCCGCTCACAATAAGTGGCGGCGGGATCGATCGGAGAGCGCATGGCATCGGCCGCAGAACAACTAGCCGCCAATATTAATTTCGCGGCTTTCTCGAAGGCGACCGACCTTCAGAAACGCATCCTGTTTACGGTCCTTGCGCTTATCGTCTATCGCATCGGCACCTTCATCCCGATCCCAGGCGTTGATCCGGTCGCGTTCGAACACGCCTTCCAGAGCCAGCAGAACGGCATCCTTGGCATGTTCAACATGATGTCGGGCGGCGCGGTGAAGCGCATGGCGATCTTCGCCCTCAACGTTATGCCCTACATTTCGGCCTCGATCATCATTCAGCTGATGTCGACATCCATTCCAGCGCTTGAGCGCTTGAAGAAGGAAGGCGAGGTCGGGCGCAAGCAGCTCAATCAATATACTCGCTACCTGACGCTCGCGCTCGCGGTGGCGCAATCGTTCGGCATCGCCGAGGGTCTGATGGCGAGCCAGGGATTGGTGACCAATCCGGGCTGGTTCTTCATCGCCGAGACGGTGATTACGCTTTCCGGCGGCACCATGTTCCTGATGTGGATGGGCGAACAGATCACCGCCCGCGGCATCGGCAACGGCGTCTCCCTCATTATCATGGCCGGCATCATCGCCGACGCGCCGCGCATTATCTTTCAGACGCTGTCGCTGGCGCGCGCCGGCGACGTGAATTATTTCGGCGTGCTCTTGATCGGCGCGGTGATGCTCGTCGCCATCGCTTTCATCGTCTTTATCGAACGCTCGCAACGGCGCCTTGTCGTGCAATACCCCAAGCGCCAGCAGGGCAACCGCATGTTCATGGGCGAAAGCTCGTTCCTGCCGCTTAAGCTCAACAGCGCCGGCGTCATCCCGCCGATATTCGCCTCTTCGCTGCTGCTCTTGCCGCAAACGCTCATCACCTTTTCCGGCATGAGCGCAAATGCGCCGGAATGGGTGAACTGGTTCTTGGCCAATTTCGGTTACGGCAAGGCCGGGCACATGGCGCTTTACGCCGTCGGCATCATCTTCTTCTCGTTCTTCTACACATCGATCGTCTTCAACCCCGAGGAAACCGCCGACAATCTGCGCAAATACGGCGGCTTTCTGCCGGGCATCCGCCCGGGCAAGAAAACCGCCGAATATCTCGACTTCGTGCTGACGCGCCTTACGGTTTTGGGCGCGGCCTACATCACCGTCGTCTGTTTGCTGCCTGAGATTCTGATCTCGTATTACGGCGTGCCGTTCTATCTTGGCGGCACATCGATTCTGATCGTCATTTCGGTGACATTGGATACGGTGTCCCAGATCCAGTCGCACCTGGTGGCGCACCAGTATGAAGGCCTGATCAAGCGCTCCAAGCTGCGCGGCAACGCTCCGCCGAGCATCCGGCGATGAACCTCATCCTGTTCGGCCCGCCCGCGGCCGGAAAGGGCACGCAGGCCAAGCGGGTTGTGGCCGAACGCGCGTACGTGCAGCTCTCGACCGGCGACATGCTGCGCGCTGCGCGCGCGTCGGGGTCCGAACTGGGCAATCGCGTCGCGGCGATCATGGATTCCGGTTCGCTCGTCTCCGATGAAATCGTCATCGCCTTGATCGAGGAAGCGCTCGCCGCCCATGCCGACGCCGCGGGCTTCATCTTCGACGGCTTTCCGCGCACGGTGGCGCAAGCGCAAGCGCTTGACGCCATGTTGGCGCGCCACGGGACCCAGATCGATCGCGTCATCCGTCTTGAAGTGGATTCCCAAAAGCTGATCGATCGCGTCGCCAAGCGTTTCGCCGAAGAGGGCCGCAAGGACGACAATCCCGAAAGCTTCAAGGTGCGGTTGAAGGCTTATATCGACCAGACCGCGCCGCTCATCCCGTACTACCAGAGCCAAGGCAAGCTGGTCGGCGTGGACGGCATGGCCGATGTGGAAGGCGTGGCGCGCGCCATCGCCGGCGCCATCGACGCGCGCGCCTGATTTAGAAGCTGAGAGCCGGCGTCTTCAGGCGGGCGATCCAATCGCTGAACTTGTCCACCCAAGCGCGCATCAGCGCCTTGAACGTCTCGTCGGTGAATTCGGCGTCGACAATCTGACCGTCGCGATAGTTCAAATAAACTTCCGGGTCGGCGAGCAGCGGCACGCCGATATGAGCGATGACGCTGCGAAGCTGGGATTGCGCGGCCGCGGTGCCGACCGCGCCCAAGGTTGCGCCGACGATGGCGCCCGGCTTGCCCGGCCAAGAGGTCTTGCCCCAGGGGCGCGAGCCCCATTCGATGGCGTTCTTGAGCGCGGCCGGGAAGCTTCGATTGAATTCTGGGGTCACGAACAACACCGCGTCGGCGGCCTCGATCTCGCTCTTGAAGCGCACCACCGAAGCCGGCGGGGCGGTTTCGAGGTCCTGATTATAGAGCGGCAGATCGCCAATCTCGACGAAGCGGAACTCCAGTTTCGGCCGCGCCAGCCTGGCCAGCGCCTCGGCGAAGCGGCGATTGACGGAATCCTTGCGCAGGCTGCCCACGATAACGGCGACTTTGGTCATTTTTGTTCCCCTAGTAACGATTGGTAACTGGGGCTATATGAGTGCCTATGAAAAGCTCGCAAGAACGCACAGCGACATCACCGGGGCACACGGGTGTGTCCGACCCGCAATCGAGCGATTGCAGGGCCGTCTCCGGCATCCTCGCCCGGGTGGGAGACAAATGGTCGGTGCTAATCATCATGCGCCTCGGAGAAGGCTCCAGGAGATTCAATGAAATCAAGCGCATGATCGGGGGCATTTCCCAGCGCATGCTGACGCTCACGCTGCGCAATTTGGAGCGCGACGGGCTGGTCAAGCGCACGGTCACGCCGTCGATCCCGCCGCGCGTCGATTACGAGCTGACCGATCTTGGCCGGGACCTGCTCGAACCGGTCGCCGCACTTGGCGAATGGGCCATCCGCCACCAGCCTTGTATCGCCGCCGCGCGCGCCCATTTTGATGCGGCGAATGGAGCTGAAAAGCCGCAAGAAAGGCGGGCTTCGGCTGGTTGACGCGGCATTTCGCCCCGCTATAACCGCGCCTTCGCGAAACAACATCCGCGATGCTCCCCGGGCCGCCTGGTCCGGCGAGCATCGCGTCTATTGCGTTTGGAGCATCGCCAACATGGCTCGTATAGCCGGCGTAAACATTCCGACCCAAAAGCGCGTCGAAGTCGCGCTGCAATATATCCATGGCATCGGCAAAGCCCACGCCAAGGAAATCATGCAGAAGGTCGGGCTCACCGCCGAGCGCCGGGTCAGCGATCTGACCGACGCCGAAGTTCTGCAAATCCGTGAAACCATCGATCGCGATTATTCCGTGGAAGGCGATCTTCGCCGCGAAACCGCGACCAACATCAAGCGGCTGATGGACCTCGGCTGCTATCGGGGCTTGCGTCACCGCAAGGGTCTGCCGGTTCGCGGTCAGCGCACGCACACCAACGCCCGCACGCGCAAGGGCCCGTCAAAGCCGATCGCCGGCAAGAAAATCGCGACCAAGAAATAAGGACCGAAACCCAGTGGCCAAGGACACAACCCGCGTAAAGAAGCGCGAGCGCAAGAACATCGTCACCGGCGTTGCGCACGTGAACGCGTCGTTCAACAACACCCATGATCACCATCGCCGATGCGCAGGGCAACACCATCGCCTGGTCGAGCGTCGGGCACGATGGGCTTCAAGGGTTCGCGCAAGTCGACGCCGTACGCCGCCCAGGTCGCCGCCGAAGACGCGGGCCGCAAGGCGATGGAGCACGGCATGCGCACGCTCGAAGTGAACGTGTCGGGCCCCGGCTCGGGCCGTGAAAGCGCGCTGCGCGCGCTGCAGGCCGTTGGCTTTACGGTGACGTCGATCCGCGACGTGACGCCGATCCCGCACAATGGATGCCGGCCCGCCGAAGCGACGCCGCGTGTAACGCGTCCAATATTTCTCGAGCGGCTGCAGCGCGACTTCGCGCAGCGCCGATGAGGTGACAGCAATGAGCATGATGTCGATTGAAAAGAACTGGCTTGAACTGATCCGGCCGAAGAAGCCCGTCGTTGAGCATGGCTTCGATCCGGCGCGCCGCGCGACCCTGATCGCCGAGCCGCTTGAGCGCGGCTTTGGCCTGACGCTCGGCAACGCGCTGCGCCGGGTGCTGCTGTCGTCGCTGCAAGGCGCGGCGATCACATCGGTGCAAATCGACGGCGTCGTGCACGAATTCAGCTCGATCCAGGGCGTGCGCGAAGACGTCACCGACATCGTGCTGAACCTGAAGCAAGTCGCCATCCGCATGCGCGGCGAAGGCCCCAAGCGCGTGATGCTGACCAAGACCGGCCCCGGCGAAGTGAAGGCCAGCGACATTCAGACCGTCTCCGACATGGAGATCCTCAATCCCGATCTGTGCCATCTGCACGCTTGATGACGGCGCCTCCATCCGCATGGAGCTCACGATCAATAACGGCAAAGGCTATGTCCCGGCCGAACAGAACCGCCCCGACGACGCCCCGATCGGCCTGATCGCGGTCGACTCGCTCTATTCGCCAGTGCGCCGCGTGGCCTATCGCGTCGACAACACCCGCGAAGGCCAGGTGCTCGATTACGACAAGCTGGTGATCGAAGTTGAAACCAACGGCGCCATCCGCCCCGAAGACGCCATCGCCTACGCCGCGCGCATCCTGCAAGACCAGCTGCAAGTCTTCATCACCTTCGAAGAGCCGAAGGCGAAGAAGGAAGGCGGCGAGAAGCCGGATCTGCCGTTCAACCCGGCGCTCCTGAAGAAGGTCGATGAACTCGAACTTTCGGTGCGTTCGGCCAATTGCTTGAAGAACGACAACATCGTCTATATCGGCGACCTCATCCAGAAGTCGGAGGGCGAAATGCTTCGCACCCCGAATTTCGGGCGCAAGTCGCTGAACGAGATCAAGGAAGTGTTGGCCTCGATGGGTCTTCACCTCGGCATGGCGGTCGAGAACTGGCCGCCGGAAAACATCGAAGATCTCGCCAAGAAATACGAGGACCAGATTTAACGGAAAGCCGGATCAGTTCCGGCTTGGGGTAAGACCATGCGTCACGGCGTTGGACATAAGAAACTCAACCGCACCGCCAGCCATCGCAACGCGATGTTCGCCAACATGGCGGCGGCGCTGGTGAAGCACGAGCAAATCGTGACCACGCTGCCGAAGGCCAAAGCGCTTCGTCCGGTGGTCGAGCGGCTGATCACGCTCGCCAAGAAGGGCGATCTCGGTTCGCGGCGGCTGGTGATCGCGCGCATGCGCGACCAGGAGCAGACCAAGAAGCTCTTCGAGACCATCGCCCCGCGTTATAAGAGCCGCGCCGGGGGCTATACCCGCGTTCTCAAGGCCGGCTATCGCCACGGCGACAACGCCCCGCTCGCGGTGATCGAATTGGTCGATCGCGACGAAAGCGCCCGCGGCCAAGACAGCGGCCCGCGCCCGGAAGCGATCTACACCGACGAAGGCTGAGCGCTTCACAACCCGCCAAAGCCTGACCGCGCGCGCGTATGGCCCGCGCGGCCGCTGCTACTTTAGGGCTTGACTAAATATTTATCAAAAACTAGAAATATTGCCGGAAACACCAAGGAGGCCGGCGATGTCGAGTTTTTACCGCCGCAAGGGGTTCTCAAGCGCGCTTTCGTATAAAGATCCGAAGGCCGCCTTCCGCTGGCTGGAGGAGGCCTTCGGTTTTGAACCGCTCATGGTCATCCTCGATAATGAGGGAAATCTGGCGCACTCGGAAATGACATTCGGCGAATTCGGTGGTGATGGTCGGCTCCGAGTGGAGCGAAAAGCATCGCAGTCCGAAATCGATCGACGGCCTCAACACCCAGACCGTTCACGTCCAGCTCGACGTCGACCTCGACGGCCATTGCGAGCGCGCCCGTAAGGCGGGCGCGAAAATCCTGCAGGAGCCGGAAACGCAATTCTACGGCGACCGCACCTATCGCTGCACCGATCCCGAAGGCCACATCTGGACCTTTGGCCAAACCGTGCAGCAGATGACGCCGGAGCAATGGGACAAAGCCGCCGGCCTGAAGACGCAGACGCGCCTGTGAGCGCCAAGCGCTCCATCGATGCGACCTTGGCCGCGCTCGCCGATCCCGATCGGCGGCGCGCGGTCGAGCTGCTCGGCCAGCGGCCGCGCCGAGCCGGTGAGTTGGCCGCGGCGCTGAAGCTCCCGGCCCCGGCGATGAGCCGGCATCTGCGCACGCTGAAGGAAAACGGGCTGGTTGAGGAAACCCATCCCGAGTTCGATGCGCGCGTGCGCATCTATGCGCTCAAGGACGGCGCCATGGCCGACCTGAAGAAATGGCTGGCCGAGACCGAACGGCTGTGGATGGATCAGCTGGCGGCGTTCAAAGTCCACATCGAAAAGAAGCGGAAGTGAGCTCAAGCGTCGTCGTTTCGCTGCGCGTGAAAGCCACGCCGCAAGAGACTTTCGACGTCTTCACCCAGGAGATCGCCCTCTGGTGGCGGCCCAACCAACTCTTCCAGTTCACGCCCGATGGCGACGGCGTCCTGCGTTTCGAGTTAGGCGATGAGGCCCGTCTCGTCGCCGATCTGCCTAATGGAACCGCCTTCGAGATTGGCCGCGTCAGCGCTTGGGCTCCAGGCGAACGTCTCGCTTTCAGCTGGCGTCAGGCGACGTTCGCGCCGGAGCAAACCACCCATGTCGAGGTCCGCTTTGAGCCGGTGGGCGATGAAACCCGGGTGACGGTGGAGCATCGCGGCTGGGGTCGCATCCCCCAAGAGCACGCCGCCCGTCATGGCTTCCCGCTCGCGCCGTTCCAGATGCGCCAGGCCGAACACTGGCGGGCGTTGCTCGCAGCCCTCGCGGCGCAGACCGCCGCGCGCCGCTGATTTCGCCATGTTTCCGCCGCGAGGCGGCGCATGATCGCGCGCGTTTCATCATCCAGGCGGGCGCACCCCATGCACATCTCAGGTTCCTTTCTGCGCATTATCGCGGCGGCGGCGCTTGCGCCGGCGCTCGCCGGCGCCGCCGCGGCTCAAACCGATTACCGCGCGGCCCCGCAAAGCCAGGCCCAGGTGCAGCTGTCGTTCGCGCCGGTGGCGTCGCGCGCATCGCCCGCGGTCGTCAACGTCTATGCCGACCGCACCATCCAAAGCAGCCTCTACGCCAACCCGTTCTTCCGCCAGTTCGGGGTGCCGCGCGAGCGCATGGAGCGTTCGCTGGGATCTGGCGTCATCGTCCGCCCGGACGGGGTCATCGTCACCAACAATCACGTCATCCAGGATGGGCAGACCTTCAAAGTGGTGCTGGCCGACCGGCGTGAGTTCAACGCGCGGGTGATGTTGGCCGATGAGCGCGTCGACCTCGCTGTGCTGAAGATCGACGTGGGCTCTGAACGTTTGCCGACGTTGCCGCTCGCCGACACCCGCACGCTGCAGGTTGGCGATCTGGTGCTGGCCATCGGAAATCCTTTCGGGCTTTCGCAGACAGTGACCAGCGGCATCATCTCGGCGCTGTCGCGCACCGAAGTGGGCAGCGACGCTTTCTTCATTCAGACCGATGCGCCGATCAATCGCGGCAATTCGGGCGGCGCGCTCGTCAATATGTCGGGCCAGCTCGTCGGCATTAACAGCGCCATCTTTTCCCAGACCGGCGATTCCAACGGCATTGGCTTCGCCATTCCCGCCGAAATGGTGCGTCGCGTCGTTCGAGTCCGCTCTTTCCGGAGGACACACTTTTGTGCGCCCATGGATCGGCGCGCGTCTGCAGGCGGTGACGCCAGAAATCGCGAACTCGATGCGCCTGGCGCGCCCCGACGGGGTTTTGGTCTCCGATCTTTATCCCAACGCCGCGGGCGCCCGGGCCGGACTGCAACGCGGCGACGTCATTGTCTCGGTCGCCGGCGCCGAGGTCCATGACGAGGCGGGCGTACGCTATCAATTCGCCCTGCAGCAGCGGGGCGCGCGCGTGCCGCTCGTCGTCAATCGCGGCGGCCGCACAATGACGCTCACCGCGCTCGCCGAAGCGCCGCCCGGGGGAGCGCCGGAAGCCCGGCTGATCGGGGGACGTTCGCCCCTCACCGGCGCCCGCGTCGTGACGCTGACGCCGGCGACCGCGGAGGACGCAGGCCTCGATCCTTTCCTGACCGGCGTCTTCATCCAGCAGCTCAGCCCAACCGGCCCAGCCGCGAGCGTGGGCTTCCGCCCCGGCGACATTATTGCCGACGTGAACGGTCGCCAGATCCGCGATGCAGGCGAACTCGAAGCGGCGCTGAACGCCGGCGACAACTGGACCATCGGCGTGCAGCGCGGCAGCCAGCGCGCCGAGGTCCGTTTTGGCAAATAGCGAGCCTCAGCCCATGGCGTCGCCGATGTCGCTTCCGCCATCGTCTCTCGCCTCGAGGATCGCTATCTTAGGCTTGTGAGCGATCTCTTCGAAGCGGCCGGTCTCGACCAGGGCGCCCCGCGGCCATTGGCCGATCGGCTGCGTCCCCAAAAGCTCGCCGACGTGGTGGGCCAAGATCATCTGCTGAAGGCCGATGGCCCGATCGGGCGCATGATTGCGCAAAAGCGGCTGGCGTCGATGGTGCTGTGGGGGCCGCCGGGCGTCGGCAAGACCACGATCGCCCGCTTGCTTGCGGCGGAGACGGGGCTCGAGTTTCAGCAAATCAGCGCCGTCTTCTCCGGCGTCGCCGATCTGAAGAAGGCCTTCGAGACCGCACGCGGCCGCCGGGCCGCCGGGCGCGGCACGCTCCTCTTCGTCGATGAAATCCATCGCTTCAACCGCGCCCAGCAGGACGGTTTCTTGCCGTATGTGGAGCAGGGCGTCGTAACTCTCGTCGGCGCCACCACCGAGAACCCGAGTTTCGAGATCAACGCCGCATTGCTATCGCGCACGCAGGTCTTCGTGCTGAAGCGGCTGGACGATGCGGCGTTGGAGTTGCTCCTGCAGCGCGGCGAAAAGCTGTTCGCTAAACACCTGCCGCTGACCGCGGAAGCGCGCATCGCGCTCTGCAATCTCGCCGACGGCGATGGACGCTATCTGCTGACGCTCGCAGAAGACCTGTTTGCGCTGAAGAGCGCAGAGCCCCTCGACGCAAAGGCGCTGGGCGAACTCTTGCAGAAGCGCGCGCCCGCTTACGACAAGGATCGCGAAGAACACTACAATCTCATCTCGGCCCTGCACAAGAGCATTCGCGGCTCCGACCCCGACGCCGCCCTCTACTGGCTGGCGCGTATGATCAGCGGCGGCGAAGACTTGCTGTTCATCGCCCGCCGCCTGGTGCGCGCAGCCGCCGAGGATGTGGGCCTCGCCGACCCCACCGCGCTTCTCGTCTGCAACGCCGCCAAGGACGCGGTGCATTTCATCGGCGCGCCGGAAGCGGAGCTGCATTTGGCGCAAGCCGTGATCCATCTCGCCACCGCGCCGAAGTCGAACGCCGCCTATCTGGCGTGGGGCCGCGCGCAAGCGGCGGCGCGCGAAACCGGCGCGCTGGCTCCGCCGATGCACATCCGCAATGCGCCAACCAAGCTCATGAAGGAATTGGGCTACGGTTCGGGCTATGCCTACGATCACGACGCCGAAGAGCAATTCTCCGGGCAGAATTATTTTCCAGACGGCATGGCGCGCCAGGCTTTCTACGCACCCGAGGGCGCCGGGCGCGAAGCTCAAATCAAAGAACGCCTCGACCATTGGGCGAAACTTCGCGCCGAACGCGAGCAATAACCCGTGGTTCGTCGGCGACATTTAGCACGCTAGAAGCGCGAATTTTGCGGAACTTCCGGTTCCGTCGCGCCGCTTTGTCGCGGAACTGCGCACGCATGCAGTCGGTTGCTTCTCTGGGACATTGTGAGGAGAACATCCAATGCGGAAAGCATTTCTAGCAGCGGCGTTGATGGCGACCAGCGTGTTCGCGTTCGCGCCGCAGACGCAAGCCGCACAGAGCGGCGTCCGCGTCGGCACGCTGACATGTCACGTCAAAGGCGCCTGG
Organism: uncultured Pseudomonadota bacterium; assembly: GCA_963847165.1. Classification (GTDB taxonomy): domain Bacteria; phylum Pseudomonadota; class Alphaproteobacteria; order Caulobacterales; family Aquidulcibacteraceae; genus Vitreimonas. The sequence goes on along the minus strand of CAWJYY010000013.1, from coordinate 105,654 downwards.
GGCCATCTCATCGCCTCGTCGCGGCGCATGAATTGTCTCTATGAGCCCTATCATCGCAGAGCCGAACGCTATTCCGGCACGCTGTCGCGTTACGGCGTGGATGTTGGGCGCACCAATAACGGCACGTTGATTTGGGCGGTTGTTGCGCCGACCTCCAACGTTGGCCGCACCGCGCTTGAAGGCAATTATGGCGGCCTCTCCGCCAATGCGACCGTCGGCATCGGCGCCGGCGCCAACGTCTTGGTCGGCGGGCTCGATCGCTCGATTGCGCTGCAGCCGCTCAGCGTGGAAGGCAATAGCGGCTTAGCGCTGGCGGCCGGCGTCGGCGTGATGCGCCTGCGCGCCGCTTAGAACACCGCAACGTCTAACCTTCAGGTCAACGCGCATGCCTTCGGGCGTGCGCGTTGACAGTTGCGGCGCAGCCGGCGCACGGTGACGGTGCGAGGGGATCATCATGGTGCGGTTTGCTGCGGTTCTGGGCGCGTTTTCCGTCGCGCTGGCGCTGAGCGCATCGGCGACATCGGCGGCGCAGCCGCGCTATGACATCATCATCCGCGGCGGCGTCGTCTATGACGGCACAGGCGCAGCTGGGGTCCGCGAGGACATCGCCATTCGCGATGGCCGTATCGCCGCGCTGGGCGACGTGAGCGGGGCGGAAGGGCGCGACGTGATTGACGCCCACGGCCAGGCGGTCGCGCCGGGCTTCATCAACTTGCTGAGCCAGGCGACCGATTCCCTCATCGTCGACGGCCGCTCGGAAAGCGACATCCGCCAGGGGGTGACGCTGGAAGTGTTCGGCGAAGGCTGGTCGATGGGGCCGCTGAATGATGCGATGAAGGCCGAGCAGCTGCGTCTGCAAGGAGATATTCGCTACGCCATCGAATGGACCACGCTTGGCGAGTATCTCGATCAACTGGCGCGGCGCGGCGTCTCGACCAATGTCGCGTCCTTCGTGGGCGCGACCACCGTGCGCGTGCATGAGCTCGGTTACGAAAATCGCCACGCAACGGCCGCCGAATTGGCGCGCATGCAGGACCTCGTGCGCCAAGCCATGCGCGAAGGCGCGCTTGGGGTCGGCTCATCGCTGATCTACGCGCCCGCGAGCTATTCGGACACCGACGAACTTGTCGCTCTCGCCAGCGCCGCCCACGAATTCGGCGGCGGCTACATCTCGCACATCCGCAACGAGTCCGATCATTATCTCGACGCCCTAAACGAGCTCATCGACATCGGCCGCCGCTCCGGGGCTTGGGTGCAGATGTATCACATGAAGCCGGCCGGACGCGCCAATTGGCGGCTGTCGAGCGTGGGCCTTGCCCGCTTGAACGCGGCGCGGGCGGCTGGCCTCGACGTCAGCGCCAATATCTACACCTACACCGCCGGCGCCACGGGCCTGAGCGCGGCGATGCCGACTTGGGTGCAGGAGGGCGGACAAGAAGCCTGGATCAGGCGTCTGCGCGATCCCGAGATCCGCGCGCGGGTCATCCGCGAAATGCGCGCCCCGCCCGTCGGCTGGGAAAATCTTTATCGCGCCGCCGGCGGCGCCGAGAACGTGCTGTTGCTCGGCTTCCGCAACGATCGGCTGAAGCCGCTGACCGGGCGCACCTTGGCGAGTGTCGCCGCAAGAGCGCGGCGAGAGCCCCGAGGACGCCATCATCGACCTCATCATCGAGGACGATAGCCGCGTTGAAGTGGCGTACTTCGTGATGAGCGAGGAGAACATCCGCCGCAACATCGCCTGGCCCTACACCATGCTGGGATCGGACGAAGCGAGCGCTGCGCCCGAAGGGGTTTTCCTGCGCTCCAACGCCCACCCGCGCGCCTATGGCAATTTCGCGCGCTTCCTGGCGCGTTATGTTCGCGACCTGCATGTGATCTCGCTGCCGGAAGCGATCAGGCGCCTTACCGATCTCCCGGCCCAGGAGCTGCGTCTGCATCAGCGCGGGCGCCTGAGCGTCGGCTATGCCGGGGACGTGGTGGTGTTCGATCCGGCGACGATCCAGGATCACGCCACCTTCGATCGCCCGGCGCAATACGCAACCGGCGTGGCCGATGTGCTGGTCAATGGCGTCGTTGTCCTGCGCGATGGCGAGCACACCGGCGCGCGGCCGGGCCAGGTGGTGCGCGGGCCGGGCTGGACGGGATGGCGAAACAGCGCCCATTAGCGGGCGCTTCATCGAAAAGTCCGCGACGGCGCTTGCGGGCTCACTCTATGATCGGCCGCGCGAGAACCGCCCATGACAGAAATGATCCTCATCGCCCTTGTGTGCTTTGCGATCGTGGCGGGCCTTTACGGCGTCTATGGCAGCCTCACCGCCGGCGCCGACTGGAAGAACTGGCTGCTGGAACAGGCGCTGCCGCTCTACGGGGTGATGCTTGTGGGGCTGATCGGCTTGCTCGTTATCGTGGCGTCATTCGCGTCGCGTCCGCTCGGCGGCTAAGATTATCGATAAACGGCGCGGTGATTTGAGCGCCCAATCGTTCAGCGTCGTTCGTCGAATCCGATGAGGCAAAGCGGACGACGATTCGCGCCGCAAATGCGATGGGATGGGTCGCCGCCGCGAGGCGCTGCGGCTAAGTAGCTTCGCCATGCGTCTTCTCTTCCTCCTTGCAGCTCTCGCACTCGGGGCCTGCAGCGAAGCGCCAGCCCCACATAACGAGGCGAGCCGGCCGCTCGTGTTCAACGCAGCGTCGGAGACCGCGCGCAGCTTCACCGGCGACGTGACGCTTGAAGGCCAGCGTCTCGTCTTCGCCAAGGGCGCTACGCTAACGACGCATCCGCTGGCGCGGCGCGAGCCGGCTGAGCCGATGTCGCAAGGCGGTCCGTCGTTTGCGACCGCGGCGCTGGGGCCGCCGAATATCGTTGTCGAAGTGCGCAGCGTCACCGCGCAGGCGCTGCAGCAAGGCGCGCCAAGCCTGTGTCCCGAGGGCGGGCCGCCAACCTATGTGGCTCTCATCTACGGGGCGCGCTCCACGCGCGTGACGCTGATGGCGTTCAACGGCGCCGAGCCGCCGGGACCAAGCGCCAGCAAAAGCTGGCTCTGCGCCACCTACGTCTACACCGCCCCCGACGGCGTGCGCACGCGCCAGGGCGTGCTGCTCTAGTCGGCCTTGCCGTACGGTTTGATCGGCTCGCCGAGTTCATAGAATTCAGCGCCCTTGTCGGTTTGCATCAGCAAGTAGCGTTTATCGAGGCCGGGATACGAAACGACGTCGATCGGTTTGTCCTCGCCGCCCATCAAGTAGGCGCACTCTTCGTCAAAGATGTTGCGCAAGAGGTGGGGCGGAGATGGCGTTGCAAAACCCATGAAGTCGCCGGGTCCGACTTCCGTCGACTTGCCGTCGATCTCGGCGATGGCGCGGCCCGAGAGGATGTAGATCCATTCCTCCTCCAGCATGTGGGCATGATAGGCGAAGCTGTCCTTGCCGGGCGGCAACCGCACGAGGCTGACATGGGCGCGGCTCATGCCGGCCAGACGCGAGAGCGCCGAGGCGCGGAAGAGCGAATTGGGATTCAGCTTTTGGGTGAAGGGCCGCGCCGTCGGCGCGATCTCGCTGGGCGCGCCAGAGCGCTTTCTTTGCATCGGACATAAGCGCGATCCTACAGGAGAAACCGTCGCTAAGCCGACGTGCGCCTCAGAATTCGACCGGCCTGTAAGGCCGCCATTGGCCGCCGAGCAGCAATTCCAACGGCCGGAAGTGGGCTTTGTAATCCATCTTGTCCGAGCCTGGGATCCAATAGCCCAGATAGACGTACGGGAACCCCGCCGCGCGCGCCTGTTGGATGTGATCGAGGATCGAGTAGATGCCCGGGCTGCGCTTAGGCTCGCTTGGATCGAAGAACGAATAGACGAGCGACAGCCCATCGCCCAGCACATCGACAAGCGCCGCGCCGGCGAGCTCGCCGCGCTTGGCGCCGGCTGTGTAGCGATATTCGACGATGTGGGTGTGGACCGCGGTCTCTTCGACCATGGCCGCATAGTCGCTCATCGTCATGTCGGCCATGCCGCCTTCGGCGTGACGCGAATTGAGATAGCGGCGCAACAGCCGGAATTGCTCCTCGGTCGCTTCGGCGGGTTTCAGCGCACGCGCGAGGTCGGCGTTCTTGGCGATGATCTTGCGCCAGCGGCGGCGCGAAAGCGAATTGCTCGACCGGCACGCGCGCCGATACGCACGCTTCACATCCCTCGCAGGAGGGGCGGTAGGCGATGTTTTGCGAGCGGCGAAAGCCGGCTTGCGTCAACGCATCGTGCAGCGCGCCCGCCTCGACGCCATCCAGTGCGGTAAAAACTTTCCGCTCGCGGCGGCCAGGCAGGTAAGGGCAGGGCGATGGCGCCGTGAGGAAGAACCGGAGGTTCTTGGTCGGAAAGGGCTTGGTCACGCTGCGGCCCATGGTGGCTGAGAGACGCTTAAGGTCAAGCGGAGGCGCCAGCTTCAAGCGCGCGATTTCGATGCAGGCTCACCTTCAGCATGGAAGCGGCGATCCCCCGGCCGGATTTGTCCGTTCAAGAATACGAGCGCCATCGCGCTTAACAAACCCTTTCGCCAAGCGTCGCATCGGCGCCGGGAACTGAAAAGCGCATTCCGACGCCAGCGCTTTGGTTTCCAATCGTTGCCCATGTTTGGCGGCTTCGAACGCGCGACAAGCGCCGAATTCGGCCAATTCGTTCTCTAAAAATGTGGAGAGGCCCCGGATTTCGTCTCCAATCTGGGGAAAACTCTGCTATGGTCGTCGTTGTACGCCGTTCCGCTGGGGGGAGCGTTCGGCCCGGTTGAGGGAGAGCGCTCATGGCGCAGCCAGTGACGGCTATCCTTTCGCGACAGGGCGAACTCGCAGCCCGTGCGCGTAAGTTTACCGGAGACGCCAATTTAGCCGGCCTGCTCGTCGGGCGCGTGGTGTCGCGCGCATTACTGACGCGCGAGCGCGGCGAGGACGAGGAGATCGTGTTGAGCACGATGAACCGCGACCTCGACCACATGATCGAGCAGCTGCGGGGCAGCGCGCGCCTTTAGGCCGACCGGTCGCCGCGCCGAAGCGGATCGCGCAATGGCGCGCCGTCGGGCACGAATTCCAGCGATACTGAATTGATGCAGTAACGCAGACCCGTGGGCTTGGGACCGTCGGGGAAGACGTGGCCTTGATGGCTATCGCAGCGCGCGCAACGGGTTTCAACCCGCCGCATGCCGCAGGAATTGTCCTCGACGCCAATGATATGGTTGGGGTCGATTGGGGCTGTGAAGCTCGGCCAGCCAGTGCCGCTTTCGAATTTTTGCACGCTGCGGAAAAGCGGAAGCCCGCATTCGCGGCAGCAATAGACGCCCGGCTTGCTTCTGGTTGAGCAGGCCCCCGCAAAACGGCGCCTCGGTGCCGTGATGCAGCAAAACGCGCTTTTCCTCCTCGTTGAGGTCGGCCTCGAGCCGCGTGCGCTCTTCAGCATTGGGCGGGGTCAAATCGAAGCCGGATTGCGAACGGGTCATGGGGCCTCCTTGAAGCCACGGCTCCTACGTTCGGAGATATGGGCCGGTTACGGGCCTTAGACCACGCTCTCGCGCCCGTGCCGTCTGGCCAAGTTCGCCACCAGGCTGCGCGCGCCGGCGCGGATCTGTTCGTCGCTGAGCTGGACGGCGCGGCAGCGTCGCGCGGCCTCGGCCAGACCCTTGGCCTCGAAGCCGAGCTTGCGGCGATGTTTCTTCGAAAGGTGCTCGACCAGCATCTCGGCCTTTTCCGCAGCCGGCGCCAGGATCGGCTTGAGCGCCAGTTCCAAATCGCGCACCAGAGGATCGCGGGGACGCCTTGGTCTCCGCTTCTCCGGCGCCAGAGCCGAAAGGAGCGTGCGGTCGTCATGGGCGCGGATGATTGCGAACAGGCGCTTCAGCTGTGCGCGCGTGCGCTTGCGCGCAAGGCTGGCCAGCAGCAGCGCGCGATCGGCTTCAAGGCTCATTGCATGCTCCGGCGCAGGATGGCGGCGGCGGCGCGCGTCAGCGCTTCCTTGGCGCGGCGCCCGCCCACCCGCATCATGGCGGTGACATTGATCGGGTTGGCCGCAATCCGTTCGCTGGGGACCGAACGCAGCACCGCCGAATAGGGAATTTCGTCTGCAAGAAGCGCTGTGCTGAAGAAGGGCGCCGCGGCGATCTCATCGCGCGTCATGGCGTCGGGGTCGCCGATTTCGCCGGATCGGGTGCGGTCGTTCACACCGTTCAGCAGGACCGAGAATTCCTCCGGCCGCAATCGCCTTCCCCTCACTTCGCGCACGACGTGTTCGAGCATGTTCAATCCGGTGAGCGAATATTTCTCCGGCCGCACTGGGGCGACGATGTGATCGGCGGTGGTGATGGCCAGGCGGGTGAGGAAGGTGGCGCAAGGATTGGCGTCGATGACGACGGCGTCGGAGCGGGCGCGCAAGGCGCTGATCAGCGCACGAAAGCGCGTAAACGCCTCGGCCTTGTCGCGCTCGGAGCGGGTGTCGAGGGTGTATTCGAACAGACGCTCGTCGCCGGCGACCAGTTCGAACGTCGGCTGTTTGGCGTTGCGCACCCGCGTCAAGGGTGCGGCGACGCCGCCGAAGTCGGAGGCCTTGAGGCTGTGTTCGCCGCGCGCATTCAGCACGCCGTAAATCGTGTGATTGCGGTCGCGGATGCGGTTGCGCTCGCCTGGCGAAAGGAAATATTGGGTGAGATTGTGCTGGGGATCGAGGTCGATGAAGCTGATCGAACGTTTGTCCGCGAGATGGGCGGCGGCGAACAGATTGGCCGCCAACACGGTTTTGCCCACCCCGCCCTTGATGTTCAGCATGGCGATAACGCGCCCACGCCCGCCGGCCTTGCGCGCCAGAGCAGTGATGGCCGCCAGCGCTTCCGGCGCCGGCCCGCCCCGGAGATCGATGCTCTGGGCGGTGTCGAGCGTGGCGTAGACCCAGCTGTCGGGCGCCAGTTCGCCCGTGCGCACGACGATGATCGGGCGCCCATTGTTGAGCGCGGCCGCAACCTCGCGCGGCAGCCATTTGCTCTCCTGGGCGGAAGCGGATGCGAACAGGACGACGATGCCGGCTTGGCCGATGGTCTCGACCAAACGCGACAGATTTTCCCCCGATCGCAGCTCGCCTCCCGCCAGCAACGGCGTCCAGCCGTTGCGTTCGAGTTCAGCCGCGACCGTCCTTGCCGCGGCCTCATCGGCCGTCTCGAAGGCGAGGTACGCCGTGGTCGCCATGGATAAAGTGTCCAGCCCTGAGGCGTGAGCCTAGGCGAGGGGGTTCCGTGCTGTCCATGGGGCCGCGTCGCGCCATCCGGGAGTGGCCGCTGGCGAGCCCAGCATCACGCGCGCAGGATTATCAAGTGCCAGACCCGATCCTCATCAACCTCTTCCAACGCCTCGCGCTCGCCTTCGGCATTGGCTTCCTGATCGGCGTCGAGCGCGGTTGGCGCCATCGCGACGAGCCTGAGGGCGGCCGCGCGGCGGGTTTGCGCACGCACGCCGTGATCGGATTGCTGGGCGGTGTTTGCGCGGCCATGCTGCCATTTGTCGGCCAAGTCGGATTCGCGGCGCTGACGCTCGCCTTCGCCGCCGCCCTCATCGCCTTCAAACTGCGAGAGAGCGCCCAAGACAACGACCTGTCGGTCACCGGCACGATCGCGGCCTTGCTGGTGTTTGCGCTCGGCGCTTACGCGATGTGGGGAAATCTGATTGTGGCCGCCGCCGCCGGCGTCGTGCTCGCCGGCGTGCTTGCGTTCAAGGAAGCGCTTCACACCTGGCTCGAAAAATTGACTTGGAGAGAGCTGCGCTCGGCGCTGCTTATCTTGGCGGCGACGGCGATCGCCTTGCCGCTGTTGCCAAACCGCAGCGTCGATGCGTGGGGGGCCATCAATCCGCGCGAGCTTTGGATACTCACCATTCTTGTCGCCGGCGCATCCTTTGCGGGCTACGTGGCGGTGCGCGTGCTTGGCGGCGATGTCGGCCTCTTGGCGGGCGCCGCCTCGGGCGCACTGGTTTCATCGACCGTGGTGACGGCGGAATTAGCTCAGCGCGTCAAAAGCGGCGACGTGGCGGCGCGCCCGGCGGCGTCGGCGGCGGCGCTGGCGGGGGCGGTCAGCGTCGGGCGAACGCTTGCGCTGGCGGCGGTGGCCGCAACCCCCGCGCTTCCAGAGATCGCAGCGCCGCTCGCCGGCGCAGGTCTTGGCTTTGCGGGCGCCGCTTTCGTACTTCGATTGATGGAGCGCGATGGCTCCGCCAAGCGCGAAGGAAAATTCCAGAGCCCATTGGAGGTGCGCAAGGTGGCGCAATTTGCGCTGCTATTGGGCGCGGTGCTGATTGTCGGGCGCATTGTCGGCGCCCGCTATGGCCAAGCCGGCCTCATCCCGCTTGCGGCGACGATCGGGCTGGGCGATGTCGACGCCGTCACTTTGGCCGCGGGCAGTCTGGTGCGCGGGGGGCTGGACGCAATGGTCGGGGCGCACGCCATCTTGGTGGCCATCTTCATGAATACGCTGGCCAAGGGCGTCATCGGGCTTATGGCCGGCGGCTGGCGCTTTGGGTTCTATTACTTCGCCGCCGGCGCCTGCGCGACCGGCCTGGGATTGACGGCATGGTTGGTTGCTGGGCGCCTGGTCGCGCCCATGTTCTCATAAGGGGCCTCGCTCGCGCCCCGTTTCGTCGGCTAGGTTGATCCGACAATGCCCGAGAAATGGACGCCCAGCGGCTGGCGCGCGAAACCCGCCAAGCATATCCCGACCGACTACCCCGATTCCGCGGCGCTGACGGCTGTGGAAACGCAGCTTCGCACTTACCCCCCGCTCGTCTTCGCCGGGGAGGCGCGCAACCTGAAGGCCCGCTTGGCGGAAGTCGCCGCCGGCAAGGCGTTCCTGTTGCAGGGCGGCGACTGCGCCGAAAGCTTCAAGGAATTTCTCCCCGACAATATCCGCGACACCTTCCGTACGCTGATGGCGATGAGCGTCGTGCTGACGTTTGCGGGCTCCAAGCCGGTGGTGAAGCTCGGTCGCATCGCCGGGCAATTCGGCAAGCCGCGCTCAGAGCAGACCGAGACGCGCGGCGGCGTGACGCTGCCGTCTTATCGTGGCGACAACATCAACGACATGGAGTTCACGCCAGAGGCGCGCACGCCCGATCCTGAGCGGCTGCTCAAGGCCTACGCGCAATCGGCCTCGACGCTGAACCTCATTCGCGCCTTCGCCAATGGCGGCTACGCCGACTTGCATAATGTCCACCGCTGGATGGTGGGGTTCGTGGCCGATAGTCCCCAAGGCAAGCGCTATCAGGAAATCGCCGACCGCATCTCCGAGGCGATCGATTTCATGGAAGCCTGCGGCATCACCCCGCAAAGCGTGCCGCAAGTGCGGCAGGTTGACGTCTACACCAGTCACGAGGCGCTGCTGCTCGGTTACGAAGAAGCGATGACGCGCGTGGATTCCACCAGCGGCGATTATTACGACACCAGCGCCCACTTCATTTGGATCGGCGACCGCACCCGCCAGCCCGACGGCGCGCATGTCGAATTCGCGCGCGGCGTCAAAAACCCGATTGGCCTCAAGTGCGGACCCTCGCTGGAGCCGGGGGAATTGCTGAAGCTCATCGACATCCTCAACCCCGCCAACGAGCCCGGGCGGCTTACTCTGATCGCGCGCTTCGGCGCCGACAAAGTCGACACCGGACTGTCGAAGCTTGTGAGGGCGGTGACCAAGGAGGGTTGCGCTGTGGTGTGGTCATGCGATCCGATGCACGGCAATACCGCGATGACGGCCACCGGCTACAAGACCCGTTCGTTCGATCGCATCCTCTCGGAAGTGCGCAGCTTCATGCGCATTTTGCCCGACGAGGGCGCTTATCCCGGCGGCGTGCATGTGGAGATGACGGGGCAGGCCGTGACCGAGTGCCTGGGCGGGGCGAGCGCGGTGACGGAAGAGGATCTCTCCTCGCGCTATCACACCCATTGCGACCCACGCCTCAACGGTCAGCAAGCGATTGATCTGGCCTTCCTGATCGCGGAAAACCTACGCGGCGCGCGCATCAGCGGGCGCGCGGCGAGGACCGGTTCGTGAAATCACTGCGTGTCGCGGTCCAGATGGACCCGATTGAAAACATGAACGTTTCGCACGACACCTCGCTTGCGCTGATGGTGGAGGCGCAGGCGCGTGGACACGAGGTGTGGTGGTTTTCGCCGAACGATCTCTTCTATGAAGCCGGGCAGGTGAAAGCGCGCTCAAGGCGCGTGTCGGTGAGCTTCGATGAAACCAAGCACTTCCAAACCCTCGAAACCGCGAGCCGCGTGGTCGAGGAGTTCGATGTCGTGCTGGTGCGCCAGGATCCGCCGTTCGACATGGGCTATATCTCCAACACTTATTTGCTCGAACTGGTCAAAACCCTGGTGATCAATCCCCCGCTCGGCATCCGAAACATTTCCGAGAAGATGTCGATCCTGCGCTTTCCGGAGCTGACGCCGAAGACCTGGGTGGGTCAGGACATCGATGCGCTAGAAGCTTTCGCCAAAAACTTCGATCAAGTCGTTCTGAAGGTGCTTTTCCTGATGGGCGGCGATGGGGTGATCAAGCTTTCCGCAAACAGCGCCGATTTCCGCGCCAAGGCGCAAGCCTTCATGGCGGCGGCGGGACGCGAGCCGATTCTTGCGCAAGAATTCCTCGCCGCCGTCAGCGGCGGCGACAAGCGCGTGTTCGTCATCGACGGCGAACCGTTCGCGGCTCTGCGGCGGGTGCCAAAAGAGGGCGACTTCCGCGCCAATCTGCATGTTGGCGGCCAAGCCCACGCCGGTGAACTCGACGACGCCGATCGCGCGATCGCCGCGGCCGTCGCGCCGCTGCTGCGCCGCGAAGGCGTCGTTTTCGCCGGCCTTGACGTCATCGCCGGCAAGCTGATCGAGATCAACGTCACTTCGCCGACGCTGGCCCAAGAACTCAAGCGCTTGAGCGGGCTCGATCTGCCAAAGGCGTTCTGGGGCAAAGTCGAGGCGATGGCGGCCTAGCCGGCCTTGCCTTGCCGCGCGAGCTTGAGGAATTCCTCGCGCGTGCGCGGATCGTCTCGGATGACGCCCATCAGGCGCGAGGTGACCAGATTTGAACCCGGCGTGTTGACGCCGCGCATGGTCATGCACGAATGCTCGGCCTCGATCATGACGCCCACGCCTTGCGGCTGCAGGATATCCTGGATCGCCTCGGCGATCTCGGCGGTCAGTTTTTCCTGGATCTGCAGTCGCCGCGAAAACGCGTTGACGACGCGCGACAGCTTCGAGATGCCGACGACCCGATTGGTGGGCAAATAACCCACATGCGCGCTTCCCAGGAACGGCAGCATGTGATGTTCGCAAAAGCTGACGACGCGAATATCGCGCAGGACAATGAGTTCGTCATAGCCGCCGACTTCTTCGAAAGTCTTTTCGAGATAGGCGCGCGGGTCTTCACCATAGCCCGCGAACAATTGCCGATACGCCTTCGCCACCCGCGCGGGGGTCTCCAACAAGCCCTCGCGGGAGGGATCGTCGCCGGCCCATTCAATCAGGACGCGGATGGCGGCTTCCGCTTCGGCCTGGGTGCGTTTTGGCATTGACGGACAAACCCCTCGGCGGGTGTGGCGTTCCCCGTTGCTGGTGCCCCAAGTCCGACTCGAACGGACACGTTGTTGCCAACGGCAGATTTTGAGTCTGCTGCGTCTACCGATTCCGCCATTGGGGCAGGCCAAGAGCGAGGGGCGGAGGGTTAAAAGCGCGCCCTCCGCCTGTCAAATCGCCTGTCAAATCGCCTGTCAAATCCTCTGTCAAATCCTCTGGCAAATCCTCTGGCAAATCCTCTGGCAAATCCTCTGGCAAATCCTCTGGCAAATCCTCTGGCAAATCCCGCTGCGGCGCCAGACATGGTGGCGTTTGGCCCAGCCCGTGCTAGGCGCTTTGCCCGCATGCTAGAGGCCCTGAAGCGCCGCACCCTCGCAATTATCCGCAGCCCCCACGCCGAGCGTGGGCTGTTTGCGCTGGCTTTCGCCGAAAGTTCGTTCTTTCCGATCCCGCCTGACGTGGTGTTGGGGCCAATGGCGGCCGCGCAGCCCAATAAGTGGACGCGCTTTGCCTTTATCTGCGCAGCCGGCTCGGTGCTGGGCGCCATTCTCGGCTACGCGATCGGCTATTTCGCCGCCGAGACAATGGGGCGTTGGATCCTGCAGGCGTTCGGACTGACGGCGGCGTTCGAGCACTTCCGCGCCAATTCGCTTCAGGTGATGCCGTGGGTGATCTTGGGTCAGGGCCTCATCCCGGTGCCCTACAAGCTGGTGACCATCGCCTCGGGCATGCTGCGCATTTCGCTGCTGATGCTGATCGGCTGTTCGATCCTGACGCGTTTCACGCGCTTCTTTGCGGTCGCTTATCTGTTCAAACGCTACGGCCCCTCGATCGGCCCTGTCATCGAGAAGCGTATCGGCTTGACGCTTGCGATCGCTTCGGCGCTGATCGTGTTGGCGATTGCGCGCTTATATTCTGTTGTTGCACCTTTGATGCTTGACGCTCTTGGTCTCCCGCTGGCCGCTCATGGCGCTGTTGGTGTCGGGCGCGCTCTTCGCGGGCGCGCATGCCTTCGAAACCTTCGGCCATTTGGCGCCGTGCCCGATGTGTCTGGCCCAACGCGACTGGCACTGGGGCGTCGCAGCAATCGCCTTGCTTGCGCTGGTCGCCCGCCGGGACGTACGCGCAGCGGCGTTCATATTGGCGCTCGCCTATCTCGGCAGCTTCGCCATGGCGGCCTGGCACGTCGGCGTCGAGCAGCACTGGGTCGCCGCCCAATGCGAGACTGGGCCCGGCCGCCAGCCTTGTCTTCGATGTCAACGCCAAGCTCGATGTTCCCCACTGCGACACGCCGGCCTGGACCATGCTCGGCGTCTCGATGGCGGGCTATAACGCGCTTATCTCCTTGGCGATGGCGCTTGCGAGCGCGCTCGTCGCCTTTGCTCCGGATCGTAAGTGATGAGAACCATCGCCGCCCATGCCCGGTGAAAGATGTCGCCGAGCGCACGCATTCGAATCCATGATCCGCGTCGACCACGCCGGCGAATACGGCGCGGTGCAAATCTATCGCGGCCAGCGCGCCGTATTCGACCGCATCGAAGGCGCGCGCGCATGCCGCGCGCGTGATCGCCGAAATGGAGGCGGGCGAGAGCCGAACACTTAAAAACCTTCGACCGCATGATCGCCGAACGCGGCGTGCGCCCCACCATCATGGCGCCGGTCTGGCGCATCGCCGGCTTTGGACTAGGCGCGATCACCGCGCTCTTGGGCGAGCGGGCCGCGCATGCCTGCACCGAAGCGGTCGAGGATGTGATCGAAGACCATTATGCGCGCCAGAGCCAAACGCTCGGGCGCAGCGACCCGGAGTTGAAGGACGTGATCGACCGCTTCCGCGAAGACGAGATCGGCCACAAGCAAACCGCGATCGACCAAGGCGCGCGTGAAGCGCCGGGCTATCCAGTGTTGTCGGCGCTGATCAAGATCGGCTGCCGCGCCGCCATCCGCATCTCAGAGAAGATATGAGCCCGCCGCCGCGCGTGCGTCTCACCCAAAGGGATGAGAGCGCGGCGATGTCGCCTCTGTTCACCGATGCGTTCATTGACGAAGCCGGTTTGAATTATTGGCTGAAACAGGGCCGCGAAAAGGAAACGGCGCGTCGCAAATTCTTCGACGCGATCGTCGAAGACGCGGTCCATCCGGAGCGCGACATCTATGTCGCCGAGGAGGCGGGCGACGCCTTGGGCGCAGCGCTCTGGCTCGGCCCCGGAAAAAAGGCCTTCGATCTAAACGTGGTGAAGCAGGTTTCGCTTGCGCCGCTGATGATTTCGATCGCCGGCTTGGGCGGCATGCAGCGCGGCTTTGCGCTGGCGGATAAGCTTGAAACTTATCACCCGAAGCGCCCGCACGCGCATCTGGCGTTTCTGGGCGTTGCGACCAAGGCGCAGGGGCGCGGCGTCGGCTCGGAGCTCTTGAAGCACACGCTCTCGCTTCTCGACGCCAGCCGAACGCTTGCTTATCTTGAATGCTCGACCGAACGCAACGTTGCGCTCTATCGGCGCCACGGCTTCGAGGTGACGGGCGAATTCGACCGGCGCGAGCTGCACATGTGGACGATGGCGCGCGAGCCGCAGCTTTAGTCGCCGGACTTGCCGGGCTTTTCGCCGGCGCTGTGTTCTTTGGTTTTGAGCGCATCGGCGAGCCGGGCCCTGGCGCTGCCGGGCTTCAGCGGCTGCTGCTGGCTTGCGTGCGGCGCCCAACCGGTGGCGGTGAGGATCTCAAAGCTTGCGCGCACGCGTGCGTCGTCATCGCTGAAGCGCTCGCGATAGATCTCGAAGGCGCGGGCGAGGATGCGCCGAGAGAGCGCCTGCGGATTGCGCTGAGCAAGAGCTGAAGTCTCGCCCATGGCGCGAAGATCGGCCAAGAGCCGCATCGGTTCGCCGTAGCGCACGATGACGATGTCGCGATCAGCCGCCGGTAACGCAAACCCGGCGCGCTGCAGCAGCGCCGCCACATCCTGCAAAGACGTAAACGGCGCCACACGCGGACCCGCCCCGCCGGTCAATTCGCTCTCCGCTGCAATGAGAGAAAGCCGCAATTCGTTCAGCGTCGCGCCGCCGAACAACGCAGCCAGCATCAAGCCATCCGGCTTCAGCGCGCGGCGGATCTGGATGAGCGCGCCCGGCAGATCGTTGACCGTGTGCAGCGCCAGCGGCGAGACGATGAGATCGAAGCTCGCCTCCGCGAACGGCAAATGCTCGGGATCGACCTCGATCCCGCTTCCCACATCCGCTTCGATGATCTCTCCGATCCGCGCCGAGAGCGCGCCGCGCGCACGCGCTTCCTCCGAAAAAAGCCCCCCGCCGCCTAACGCCAGCGCCCGCACGAAGGGCCGCGGGATCGCCTCCAGCCGATCGGCCAGGTCCGCGGCGACGCGCCGGTGCAGGAACGCCGCTTGGCGAAAGCCTTTGGCGGCGCGCCGCTTGCGCTCGCGCACCAGGCGCGGCGCAAAAGGGCCAGGGTCGGGGGCCATAGCGTCAATCCTAATCGGGACGATCTTATTGGCGCGGCGCGCGGCTTCCAAAAGCGCCGTGGGCGTTTGTTTGGCGTTTCTTAAGGCGTTTCTTGAGGCGTTTCTTGGGCGCCGTCGCTCCGCAACGGCCAAGGCGCCGACAATTAGTCCCCCGGAGGTCCCGCGCGCACCTGGCGCTCCCCGTCGCCGGCGAGGGGGGTCTATTGGCGGGCCCCCGCGGCCCGGCGGAAGAAGCGCACGGGACTGCTCGCCGGAAGCTGCGACGGCGCGGGGGTCGCTCAACGCCTTGGCGCGCCTTGTTAGGCCAATGGATATGCTTGTGTGCGAGCTTGAGTCGGACATGGCCCCGGTCATCGTTTATACCCGCGCCTTCTGCCCCTATTGCACCAGGGCCGTCGCTCTGCTGGAACGAAAGGGCGCCGCCGTCACCGAGATCGACGCCACCGGCTGTCCGCAGAAGCGACAAGAAATGATTAACCGTTCCGGCCGTTGGACCTTCCCGCAGATTTTCGTCGGCGACACCCATGTCGGCGGCTGCGACGATCTGCACGCGCTGGAGCAACGCGGCGGGCTCGACCCGCTCCTGGGGATTGCTTGATGCGCAAGCTCCGCGCCGCCGCCGTGCAATTGCGCTCCGGCGCCGATCCCGCCGCCAACCGCGCCCAAGCCATGCCGTTCCTGCGCGAAGCCGCGAGCGCCGGCGCACGCCTTATCTGCACGCCGGAAAACACGCTCCGCCTCAACCGCGATCGCGAAGCGATGATCGCCGCCTCGGCGCCGGAGAAAGATGAGCCCGAGATCGGCGCCTGGGCGCGCACGGCCCAAGAACTTGGCGTGTGGCTGCTGATGGGTTCAGGCTCGATCGCCACCGGCGCCGGCAAAGTCTTCAACCGCTCGTTCTTGTTCGCGACGACGGCAAGCGTCGCTGCGCGCTACGACAAGATCAACATGTTCGATGTGACGCTCGGCGGCGGCGAAACCTATCTCGAAAGCGCAACCGTGGAGGCTGGCGCGAAGGCCGTGCTCGTCGAAGGCCCGATGAGCGCCAAGATCGGCATGAGCATTTGCTACGATCTGCGCTTTGCCCCGCTCTACAACGCTTACGCCAAAGCCGGCGTTGAGATCATCACCATTCCTTCGGCTTTCACCACGCCTACCGGCCAAGCGCATTGGGAGACGATGATCCGCGCGCGCGCCATCGAGGCGATGGCGTTCGTGATCGCGCCGGCGCAAGGCGGCCGCCATGACGATGGCCGCGCGACCTGGGGCCATTCCATGATTGTCGACCCTTGGGGGAAAGTGCTGGCGAAGCTGGACGATGACGAGCCAGGTTTCATCGTCGCCGATCTCGACCTAGATATGGTGGCCGCCACCCGCGCGAAAATTCCGGCCTGGGCCGGCGGACGCAGTTTTACCGGCCCCTGAGAAGTGAAGAAGTGATCCGCTACGATCTGAAATGCGCGAACGGCGATGAATTCGAAGCCTGGTTTGGCTCGATCGCCGATTACGACGCGCAGGCCGCCAAGGGCCAGCTGATCTGCCCGCATTGCGCCACGACCCACGTCGAGAAGGCGCCGATGGCGCCGGCGGTGCGCTCCAGCAAGGCCAAGGAAGCGCAGAAGGAGCGCGCCGTCGCCATGGCGATGGCCGCGAAAGTGCGTGAGCACATCAAGGACACCTTCGATTATGTCGGCGACAAGTTCGCCGATGAAGCGCGCAAGATGCACGCGGGCGAAACCGAAGAGCGCGGCATCTACGGCGAGGCGACCCCGGAAGAAGCGCGCGCGCTCATCGAGGAAGGCATTCCCGCTTCGCCGCTGCCGCCAGAACTTTCGCCGAACACGCCGGCGAAGCGAAAGCTGAACTAAGCAAACGCGTGGAAGTGCTGCATGATCGCCAGGATCGCGGCGACGACCGTCACCAAAGCAGTGAGCATGGCGCCGATCGCGCGCGCTGGATGGGTGATGCTGTCGGCCTGGATGCCGAATGGATGAACCAGGCGCGCCACGACAAGCGCTCCGCCGAGCGAATGCACCCAAACGCTCGGCGCGCCGTTGAGTTCGACGATCGCGATTAGGATGAGCGCCAGCGGCGCGTGCTCGACAAAATTCAGGCGCCGGCGGTTGGCCACAACCAGCACTTCATGTCCGCCGTCGCCTAGGGAAACCCCGAGCTTCGGGCGCCGCCAGCCGACATTGGCGGCGAGCACGATGGCGATGAAGGCGAGAAGGCCCGCATAGAGCGCGGTAATCGCTAAGGGCATTTATGTCCCTTCCCAGAAAAATCGCGTCTTAACGCCGATGGAACCGGTGCGGGAGCCCAATCCGCCTCGAATTCGCCTTGACCAGTTTTTACCCGCGCGGCCCATGAGACGCCTTTTCCTGATCGGGCTCCTAGCCCTCGCCGCTTGCGCCAGCGGGCCCCGTGTTCAGCCGCAACGTTACGCCGGCACGCTCAACTGGGGCGTCGAGACCAGTTCCTTCCGGACCGACGACGGGCAGGGTCCTTATTGGCTCTCCAGCAGCACCGTCTGGGATCAGGTGGTGGCGCCGCTGCGCGCCTCGGGGCATGGGCCATGGGGGCGGGTGCACCTGGTGGTGGAAGGCGTGCTCAGCCCCGCCGGCGCCTACGGCCAAATGGGCGCCTATGCGCACGAACTCAACGTCACTCGCGTGATCGAGTCCCGGCTCGTCGTCGCGGAGCCCTCCGGCAGCTGACGGCATAGTTCCCCATTTGGGCGCAGGCTTTCAGATCGGCGATCTGAACGGCCATGGAAACATCGTTCTGCTCGAGAGCTTCGACGACCCTTTAGGCCGCTTTTGGCCGGACGCCGGCGATCGCATAATTCACGGACACATCGCGCGTGAGCGACCAGCCGCGCCCGAGCGGTTCATAAGTGAAGCCGACCGGATCTTGCCATTCAAGTCCCGGCGCTCCGGCGGCGATTTCCTCCGGCGTCACCAGTTTGTCGTACTCATGCGCGCCTTCGGGCGCCCACTTCAAGATGCGCTCGGCCCCGACGATGGCGAGCGCACGCGCCTTCGGCGTGCGGTTGATGGTGGAGAGGATAAGCAGTCCCCCGGGCTTCACCAACGCGGCCGCGGCGGCGAGAAACGCGCGCACATCGGCGACGTGCTCGACGATCTCAAGCGCGGTGACGAGGTCAAACGCCGCGCCTTGCTCGACCAAGGCTTCGCCAGTCGTGCATTGGAAGGCGATGTCGAGACCGGCCTGCCCGGCATAGGCGCGCGCTGCGCCGATCGCCTCGGGCGAGGCGTCGATTGCGGTGACGTTTGCGCCCATGCGCGCGAGCGGGGCTGAGACCAGCCCCCCGCCGCAGCCCAGGTCGAGCGTGTTCAGCGCTTGCAGCGGCGCCCGCATCGGCGTGCCGAAATGACGAACAACGACGTCGCGGATATAGTGCAGACGAACCGGATTGAGCCGGTGCAGCGCGCCGAACGGTCCGTTTGGATTCCACCATTGCGCCGCGAGCGCGCTGAATTTAGCCACTTCGGCGGCATCGATGGTGCCGGTTGTTTCGCGTTCGGCCATTCAAATTCAGATCGGCGTGGGTGAGGCGCTGGTCAAGCGGTATCGCCAGCGCTCCTCCCATGCTAAGGCGCCGGCTCTTGAAGAGGTCCGGTTTACGTTTCCATGTCGCGCTTGGTGATGAAGTTCGGGGGCACGTCCGTGGGCGACGTGGACCGCATCGCCCGCGTCGCGCGCATTGTCGCCTCCGAGGTGAAGCCGGGGCGGGGGCTGGCGGTGGTTGTCTCGGCGATGGCGGGAGAAACCGACAGGCTGGTGGGCCTTGCGCGCAGCGCCGGCGGCCAAGGCGGCAATGGCGCACTCGCCAGCGCCGGCTTCGATGACGAATACGATGTCGTGGTCTCCGCCGGCGAGCAGGTGACGACCGGCTTACTGGCGCTGGCGTTGCGCCGGCTCGGCCTCAAGGCGCGCTCCTGGCAGAACTGGCAAATTCCGTTGCGCACCGACGCCGCGCACGCCAAAGCGCGCGTCGCCGATTTCGACACCTTAGAACTCGGCCGCTCGATCGACGCAGGCGTCATCGCCGTCGCGCCGGGCTTTCAGGGCGTCACCGACGACAACCGCATCACCACGCTAGGCCGCGGCGGCTCCGACACTTCCGCGGTCGCGCTCGCCGCCGCCCTCCAGGCCGAACGCTGCGACATCTATACCGATGTCGACGGCGTCTACACGACCGACCCGCGCGTCGTCGCCCGCGCCCGCCGTCTCGACAAGATCTCCTATGAAGAAATGCTGGAGATGGCCTCGCTGGGCGCCAAGGTTCTGCAAACGCGTTCGGTCGAACTCGCGTTCGCGCAGCGCGTTCCATTGCGCGTTTTGTCAAGCTTTGTCGAACCTGGGACGCCAAACCCCGGCACCATTGTCTGCGCAGAGGATGAGATCGTGGAAAAGCATATCGTATCCGGCATCGCCTATTCGCGCGACGAGGCGAAGATCACGCTGCTCGGCGTCGCCAATTCCATTCAGCGCGGAAGCGGATATTTTCGGCGGCTTGGCTGACGCCGGCGTCAACGTTGACATGATCGTGCAGACCGAAGCGCGCCACGAAGGCAAGCGTAACATCGTCTTCACATGCCCTGATCGCGACGCGCCGCGCGCCGCCGAAACAATCGAGGCGCAGCGCGGCAAGATCGGCGTCGATGAAATCCATGTTCGCCGCGATGTGGCCAAAGTCTCCGTCATAGGCATCGGCATGAAAAGCCATGTCGGCGCGGCGCGCACCATGTTCGGCGCGCTTGCCCAAAAGAGCATCAACATCGAAGCGATCGCCGCTTCCGAGATCAAAATTTCGGTTTTGATCGATGCGGCGTACACCGAACTTGCAGTGCGGGCGCTGCATACCGCCTATGGTCTCGACGCAGCTTAGCTTGAAGCGGAGGTGAGCGGACCCAATGATCGGGCCTGCAGACAGTGGCAGTTCACGCATCCTGCTGCGCAAATTGCGGGATTTGATGAACGCGGGCGGTTCGGCGCAGGAGCGCCTGGACAAGCTCGTCTCCATGGTCGCCTCGACCATGGTCGCCGACGTCTGCTCGATCTATTTGACGCGCGGCGCCTTCCACGAACTCTTCGCCACCGAGGGATTGAAGGCCGAAGCCGTGCACCGCACGCGGCTGAAGATGGACGAAGGCCTCGTCGGCTTCGTCGCCGAAAGCACGACCCATCTCAATCTGGCCGACGCGCCCCATCACGAGCGTTTTTCGTATCGGCCGGAAACCGGCGAAGATCCGTACAATTCCTTCCTCGGCGTGCCGATCGTCCGCTCCGAGCGCACCTTCGGCGTGCTTGTCGTGCAGAACCGCGTGCAGCGCCTCTATAGCGACGATGAGGTCGAAGCGCTGCAGACCGTCGCCATGGTGCTGGCGGAAATGGTCGCCTCGGGCGCCTTCGGCGATCTCTCCGGGCTGGCCGACGTCGAAGCGCGCCCGAGCAAGCCGGAACTGTTGAGCGGGCGCGCCTTCTCCGATGGCATCGTCATCGGCACCGCCGTTCTGCATGAGCCCCATGCGCCGCTCGGGCGGGTGATCGCCGACGATCCGGTGAAGGAAGAGCTTCGCCTCGACGCCGCGCTCGCCCAGGTGCGCGGCGCGCTCAAAGAGATGTTGGAGGGCGATCCCGGGCGCATTTCCGGCGTCTCGCGCGATGTGCTGGAGACCTTCTTGATGCTGGCCAGCGATCCGAGTCTGGCAGTCCAAGCTGCAGCAAGGGGTCCGCGCCGGCCTCTCCGCCGACGCCTCGGTGGAGCGCTCGCGCGGCGAACACCGCGCCAAGCTCAACGCCTCGCGCGATCCCTATCTGCGCGAGCGGCTGCACGATTTGGAGGACCTCGACAATCGCCTTGCTGCGCGCGCTGGCCGGCGTCGACAGCGCCCGTCCGGTGGCGATGCCGCGCGACGCGATCCTGATCGCCCGCGAGCTCGGACCCGCCGAATTGCTGGATTACGGCGCCGATCGCCTGAAGGGCGTGGCGCTGGAAGAGGGCAGGCGCCACCGCGCATGCGGCGATCGTTGCGCGCGCGCTTGGGGTGCCGATGGTGGGCGATGTGCATGGGCTTTTGTCGCGCGTTGAAAGCGGCGACGCCCTGGTGCTCGACGGCGAGCGCGGCGAGATCCGCCTGCGCCCCGAGCCGCAAGTGCTTTCAGCCTATAAGCAGCGCATCGCGCTCCGCTCCGAACGCGCCGCCGAGTTCGCGCGGCTGCGCCACAAGCCGGCTATCACCAAGGACGGCGAGCGGGTGACGCTGATGCTCAATGCGGGCCTGGCGCTCGATGTCCATCATTTGGAGGAGGCGGGCGCGGAGGGCATCGGTCTCTTTCGCACCGAGTTTCAGTTCATGGTCTCCGAGACGCTGCCGCGTCTGGACGCCCAGACCGCGCTCTACCGCGATGTGATCGAGGCGGCGCGGGATCACCCCGTCACCTTCCGAACGCTCGATCTCGGCGGCGACAAGATGCTGCCATACATGGCCGCCGAGCGCGAAGAGAACCCCGCGCTTGGCTGGCGCGCCGTGCGCATCGGCCTCGATCGCCCGGCGCTTGCTTCGCTATCAATTGCGCGCGCTGATCAGCGCCGCGGCGGGTCGATCACTACGGGTGATGTTTCCGCTCGTCACCACCGTCGCCGAGTTCGACGCGGCCCGCGCTCTTGTCGATCGCGAACTGCACTGGAGCACCGAACACGGGCGCAAGCCGCCGGCGCGCATCGAAATTGGCGTCATGGTGGAGGCGCCGGCGCTGGCTTGGTGCATTCCTGATCTGCACGGCAAGGCCGATTTCATCTCCATCGGCACCAATGACCTCATGCAATATTTTTTCGCCGCCGATCGCGGCAATGCGCGCGTGGCCGACCGCTACGACATTTTGAGCGCCCCGGCGCTGCGCTTCCTCAAGCGCATTCGCGAGGATGCGCTGGAAGCCAATATCCAAGTCTCGATTTGCGGCGAAGCCGCCGGGCGTCCCCTCGAAGCCATGGCGTTCGTGGCTCTGGGCTTCCGCAGGCTTTCGATGCCAGCCTCGGGGATTGGCCCGGTCAAGCGCCTCATCCTTTCGCTCGACGCCGCCGCCGCGGCCGAAGCGCTGCAGCAAATGCTGCGCACCGACGGCGCCTCGGTGCGCAGCGAACTCACAGAATTCGCCAGCGAAATGAAGTTGCCGCTGTGATCGGAAAGAGCGAACGCGTTGAGGCGCGCTCGATTCGAGATTAAGCTTCTTTGGTGGCTCAAAATTTGCCTTTGGCAGGTTAGGGTCACTTGAGGAGCGACCTCCGCTAACAATGCTGGAATCCGTCCCCACCGATCCTGGCGCCGCCAGAGAGCGCCGCCCAGCGCGCGCAACGCGAAGGGCGCGCGCCGGTGATTGCGCCGGAGCTGGATCCGAGCTGGCGGGCGGGCCGCAAGCTCACCGAAGCGCGCCAGCAGCTGGGCCTCAGCATAGCGGAGGTTGCAGACCGCATCCGCGTGCGCCGCGAATTCCTCGAAGCGCTCGAGGAGATGAACATCAAGATGCTGCCGGGCAAAGCCTACGCGCTGGCTTTCCTGCGCTCCTACGCCCGTGCGCTCGGCCTCGATGAAAAGGCCATTGTCGACCAATTCCAGGAAGAATCCGCCCTCACCCGCGAAGACGCCACCAAACCGATCCGCAACCCGAAGTCGCGCCCCCACCCAGAGCGGCCGTGGCTGGTGGCCGCCGTGGTGCTGGTGGCGGCCGGGGGCTTTGTCGGCTGGCGGGCGCTGCAGCATGAGGATGTGCGCGCCCCAACGCGGGTTGAGCAGCCCGCCACGGTCACCCCGCAGCCGCCCGCTCAAGCCGCCTCGCCCACCCCCGACGCGCAACAAAGGGTGGTCGAGATCCGCGCCCTCAGCCCCTCTTGGCTGGAGGCGCGCGGCCCCGATGGAACCGTGTTCTTGTCCCGCATCCTCAATGCGGGCGATGTTTACCGTCCCGACCCCAGCCCAGGCTGGACGCTCCACGCCCGCGACGGCGGGGCCTTCGAAGTGTTCATCAATGGCCAGTCGGCCGGCCTCTTGGGCGTCGCCGGGCTCGCCGGTGCTTGGGCGCAAGATCGATGACATCCAGCCGGTGGTTCAAGCCGACAACGCCGCACCCCGCAGCTGAGGCGAAGGCGGGCTGGGGCTGTTAGCGACGCCGGCCAAGCGCTATCTCCGGACTGAAAGGCGAACCTGGCCCATGGACGGCGCTGCCGGCGATCTTCACCACATCCGCCCCTGGCGGCGGATTGAGCGGCGCAAGTCGCGTAAGATCCGCGTCGGCGGCGTCGAAGTCGGCGGCGATGCGCCGATCACGGTTCAGTCGATGACCAACACGCCGACGGCTGACGCGAAGGCGACCATCGATCAGATCCGCCGTCTTGAAGAGGCCGGCGCCGACATTGTCCGCGTCTCCTGTCCCGATGAAGACTCAACCGCGGCGTTGGCCGAGATCGTGCGCGCCGCAAAAGCGCCGATCGTCGCCGACATCCATTTTCACTACAAACGCGCCATTGAAGCGGCGATCGCCGGCGCCGCATGTCTACGCATCAATCCCGGCAATATCGGCAACGCCCAGCGCGTGAAGGAAGTCGTGCAGGCGGCGATGGATCACGGCTGCGCCATGCGCATCGGCGTCAACGCCGGTTCGCTGGAGAACCATTTGCTCGAGAAGTACGGCGAGCCATGCCCGCAGGCGATGGTCGAGAGCGCTCTCTATCATGCCGCACTGCTCGAAGAACACGGCTTCCGCGACTATAAGATCAGCGTGAAGGCCTCCGACGTCTTCCTCACCGCCGCCGCCTATCACGCCCTGGCGGAAGCCACCGATGCGCCACTGCACCTCGGCGTCACCGAAGCCGGCGCCTTGCGCATGGGCACGATCAAATCCTCCATCGCCATGGGCTCGCTGCTCTGGGCGGGCATTGGCGACACCATCCGCGTCTCGCTCGCCGCCGACCCGGTCGAGGAGATCAAGGTCGGCAACGATCTCTTGAAATCGATGGGTCTTCGTCATCGCGGCGTCACCATTATCGCCTGTCCGTCCTGCGCCAGACAGGGCTACGATGTGATCACCACCGTCGATACGCTCGAAAAGCGCCTCGCCCACATCCCCGAGCCGATCACGCTTTCGATCATCGGCTGCGTGGTGAACGGCCCCGGCGAAGCGCTGATGACAGACCTAGGCTTCACCGGCGGCGGCAAAGGCGCGGGCATGGTCTATGTTGCAGGCCAAGCCGATCACAAGGTCGACAATGACAAGATGATCGACCATATCGTTGACTTGGTTGAGGATCGCGCGCGCACGCTGCGGTCGAGCCAAAAGGGCTGATCAATGCTGCAGCGTCACCTGCAGGACACTTACGAGTACCTGTTTGATCGCGCCCACGACGCGTTGAAGCAGGGCGGCTCGTTTGCGCCCTTCGGCGCCGGCATCCGCAAGACCGGCGAGCAAATTCACGCCAATGTCGATTTGCCGATCGAAACCTCGGCGCCGCCGGATCACATCTCCGGCCTCATCACCTTCTTTCGCGTCGACGACAAAGAGAACGGGCTGATGGCCGCGGGTTTGGTGTTCGATGGCCGCGCCCGCTCCGACAACGCCCAAGCCATGTGCTTCCATATCGAAGCCGCCAATGGCGACGCGGTCGAAGTCATCGTCCCCTATGCGCGCCGCGACGGCGGCGCCATCGCCTTCGACAATCCGCAGATTTCACCGGTGCAGCCGGAAATTTTCACCGAGACGATGTAAGCAGCGCCCATGTCTGACCTTGCGCGTCTGGAGCGGCGCCTGCTTCAGGCGGTCGAGCGTTTTGAGCGCGTCGAGGCGCGTCTGGCGTCCGCCACCGACGGCGCCGAAATCGTCAAGCTCGGCCAAGAGCATGCCGAACTGAAGCCGCTGGTCGATGCCATCGCTGCGTTGAACGCCCAGCGCGCCGAAATCGCCGGCCTCGAAAGCATGGTCAAGGACGCAGCCGCCGACCGTGAAATGGCCGCGCTCGCCCAAGACGAACTCGACGCCGCTCGCCAACGCTTGCCGCAGCTTGAGCGCGCGACCTTGCTGTTGCTGGCGCCCAAGGACAAAGACGAAAGCGCCTCGGCTATTCTTGAAATCCGCGCCGGCACCGGCGGTGAAGAAGCCGCACTTTTCGCCGGCGATCTCTTGCGCATGTATCAGCGCTACGCCGCGCCGCCGCGGTTGGCGCTTTGAACTCGAAGACATCTCCGAGACCGGCATCGGCGGGGTCAAGGAAGCGGCCGCCAGCGTCACCGGGGCCGGCGTGTTCGGCCGGCTAAAGTTCGAGAGCGGCGTGCACCGCGTGCAGCGCGTGCCGGAAACGGAAGCGGGCGGGCGTATTCACACCTCCGCCGCCACCGTCGCGGTGCTGCCGCAGCCGAGCGAAGTCGATGTTCAGATCGACGACAAGGATCTCCGCATCGACACCATGCGCGCCTCCGGCGCCGGGGGTCAGCACGTCAACAAGACTGATTCCGCGGTGCGCATCACCCATATCCCGTCCGGCATCGTCGTCATCAGTCAGCTCAAGTCGCAGCACCAGAACCGGGCGCAGGCCATGCTCATGCTGCGCGCCAAGCTTTATGACGCCGAGCGCGAACGCCAAGCCTCCGCCCGCGCCGCCGACCGTAAGGGCCAGATCGGTTCAGGCGATCGCAGCGAACGCATCCGCACCTATAATTTTCCCCAAGGCCGCGTCACCGACCACCGCATCAATTTGACGGTTTATAACCTGCCCGAGGTCGTGGATGGCGCGCTCGATCCCATCCTCGACGCGCTCGCAGCCGAGGATCAAGCCGCCAAGCTCGCCGCACTCGAAAGCGAATGACGCAAACGCTCGTCTCCGTTTGGCGCGCCGCGCGCGATCGGTTGATCGCCGCGGGCGTGGATTCGCCGGTGCTGGACGCGCGCCTGCTGTTGGAGGCGGGCGCGGGGGTGAGGCGTCTTGATATCGTCACCGATCCGCGCCGCGCCCTCAGCGACGAGCAGGTCGGCGCCGTCAACGCCCTCGTCGAGCGCCGCGTTCGCGCGCGAGCCGGTGAGCCACATCGTCGGCAGACGTGCGTTCTGGACGCTCGATTTGCAGGTCTCGCCAGCGGTGCTGACGCCGCGCCCCGAAACCGAATTCCTGGTTGCGAGACCGCGCTTGCCGAATTCGCGCCGACAACGCCGGCGCGCGTTCTTGATCTAGGCGTCGGCTCTGGCGCGGTGCTGCTTGCTGTGCTGGCCGAGCGCGATCTCGCCTCAGGCGTCGGTCTCGACATCAGCGCAGAGGCGCTCGCCGTTGCGCGCGGCAACGCCGAGATGCTGAACTTGGACAACCGCGCCGTCTTTTATCTCGGCGACTGGACGGCGAATTTTTCCGAGCAATTCGACCTCGTATTGTCCAATCCGCCCTACATTCCAAGCGACGCCATAGCCGGCCTCGCCCCTGAGGTCTCCAAGCATGAGCCGCGCATCGCGCTCGATGGCGGGCCGGACGGTCTTAGCGCCTATCGCGCCATCATCGCGCGGCTTCACGATTGGGTGAAACCAGGCGGCGCCTTCGCCTTTGAAGTGGGCAAGGGCCAGGCCGGCGCCGTTGCCGCTTTGGTTACCGCTGCGGGATATGAGGTTTTGCCGCCGCGCGCCGACCTTGCAGGCGTCCCACGTGTGGTGAACGGCCGCCGCCGGGCTTGATCCGGCTCATGAAATACCCCTTGGATCGCTCCCCAAGAGGCACTATTCTCAGGTCCGGAATTGAGAGCCACTCGTGGTCCGCGGGGTGGACCGGCCCTGGTTCCAGACGGCGAACGTGAGACGCCGCAGCTCCTCAGCAAGAGGTCAAACCATCGTCGGGGCGATTGGCGCCCGCCGCAGGCCCGAAGGCAAATGATCGGGCCATAGCAAAATGCCAGACACTCGACACGCGGGCGTCCCGCGTGGCCTGCGTTCATGTCTGATAGCTCGCATGGATCGTGAATGCACAACGGGTACAACAACATGAAGCGTCAACGCGGCCGCGGCCGCAGGCCTGGAGGCGGGGGCGGCGGCGGCGGCTCAGCACCACCAGCACCAGCACCCAAACCGCGCCATGGAGAGTTCAGGCCCGGAAGTGAAGGTGCGCGGTCCCGCATCGCACATTTACGAGCGCTATCTGCAGCTTTCCCGCGACGCCGCCAGCGCCGGCGATCGCGTTCTGAGCGAAAACTACGCCCAGCACGCCGACCATTATTTCCGTCTCGTGCGCTCGATGCAGCCGGCGCCGCCGCCGCCGCAACCGCAAGGTTTCAATGAAGGCGGCGACTTCGAGGGCGAAGAGGGCGGCGCCGAGAGCGCCGAAGCGAATGGCGAAACCCAAGCCTCGGGCGATGACGGCGCCGATCAGCCGGATGTCGATTTCCCGTCGGGCGAACAGCAACAGCAGCAATTCAACCGTGAGCGCGGCGAAGGCGATTTCCGCGGCCGCCGACGTGGCCGGCGCAACCGCTATCGCGGCGATGGCGAGCGCGGCGAGGGCGAAGCCCGCGCCGAAGGCGGCGAACGCGAAGGCCGCGAAGACGACGGCGAGCCAGGCGTTCAGCGTGCGGAACGCCCAGAACGACAAGAGACGACAAGAGCGGCAAGAGCGCCCGGAACAGCGATCAGAACAGCGGTCAGAACCGCGCTCAGAACCGCGCCAAGAGCGGCGCGAGCGTCAGCCGCGCGGCGAGCGCGATGGCGAGCAGGGCGGGCCCGAGGGTTTCTCCAACGGCCCCAAGCCCGCGTTTCTGCGCGATAGCTAACGCTTCGAGGTCGGCGGACGCGGCGGCTCAGCCAGGCGCCGCTCGAGATAGGCGCGCGCGTGCTGCTCCACTTCCGCCAAATGGTCTTCTCCCGGATCGCGGCCGCGGAAGAAGTGATCGGCCCCTTCGACCTGGGCTGAATCCACCTTGATGTTCTTCTGCGTGCGGATGCGCGCGATCACGCGCTCCATGTCCGATGGCGTGGTGACGCTGTCGCGGGTGCCATAGATGATGACGCCCGACGCCGGGCAGGGCGCCAGGAAAGACAGATCGTAATGGTTCGCCGGCGGCGCAACGGCGATGAAGCCGTCGATTTCGGGTCGGCGCATCAGCAATTGCAGGCCGATCCAGGCGCCGAACGAATAGCCTCCGACCCAACATTGTTCGGCGGCTGGGTTCATGCTCTGCAGGTAATCGAGCGCGCTTGCGGCGTCCGAGAGTTCACCCATGCCGTTGTCGAACACGCCTTGCGAACGGCCGATGCCGCGGAAGTTGAAGCGCAGCACTCCAAAACCCTTGCCGGCGAAGAGCTTGTAGAGCTGCACGGTGACGCGGTCTTGCATCGAGCCGCCGGCGCGCGGGTGCCCGTGCAGAATGAGCGCGATCGGCCCGCCTTCCTTGGCGGGCTCATTGTACCGGCCTTCCACGCGCCCAGCCGCGCCTGGAAAAATCACTTCAGGCATAAAATCCGACCCCAGACTTCCAATGAGGGCGCGTCGAAATTGCGCGCGCCGAATTCTTGACCAAAACACTCAGGTATCCTAGCTCTCAAGCAGGGTTCCCTGGATTTGCGCCGGCCTCCGAAGGGGCGGGCTTCTAGCAGGGAATTTGGGGGCGGGCGAGGCCGCGGGAAGGGACAGGCATGCGATTGACGTCGAAGGGCCGCTACGCGGTTATGGCGATGGCGGATTTGGCGCTCCATGGCGGCGCTGAACGGGCCGTGCCGCTGCAGGATGTGGCGAGCCGCCAGGAGATCTCACTTTCCTACCTCGAACAGCTGTTTGCGCGCATGCGCCGGGCCGGACTGGTCATGGGCGTGCGCGGCCCAGGCGGCGGCTACCGGCTGGCGCGCGAGGCGAGCAGCGTGACCATCGCCGACATCATTGCGGCGGTGAACGAGCCGATCAAAGCCACACGCTGCGAGGAAGGCTCGATGAAGAGCTGCATCGGCAAGAGCGGCCGCTGCATCGCCCACGGCCTCTGGCAGGAAATGGGCGATCGCATTCAGGCCTTCCTCACCTCGGTCTCGCTCGCCGACGTGCTGGCGCAGCGCTTCGACGGCTCGAACGCTCGCGTCGCTGCGGAATAGGAATGATGACAAGGCGTCTCGTCTATTGCGATTACAACGCCGGCGCGCCCATCCGCGCGGAAGCGTCGGTGGCGATGACGCGCGCGCTCGCTCACGGCGGCAATCCCTCATCCGTGCACGGGGCCGGGCGGCGCGCGCGCGCGCTGATCGAGGACGCCCGGGAAAGGCTGGCCGCTGCGGTGAACGCAGCGGCGGAGAATGTCGTCTTCACCTCCGGCGCCACCGAAGCGCTGCACCTGGCGCTGACAAGCGCGGGAGCCAAGTCCCTCATCATCTCCGCGATCGAGCACGACGCCGTGTTCGAACACGCGACCAAGGCGCTCAAGACCGATCGCATCGCGCCGGTTGACGCCAATGGCGTCATTGAGCTCGATGCGCTCGCAGCGCTCCTCAGCGCCGCGCCGAAACCGGCGCTGGCGGCGGTGCAGCTCGCCAACAACGAAACCGGCGTGATCGAGCCCATCGGCGAAATCGCCGCGCTCTGCCGCGAACACGGCGCGCTTTTGCTGGTCGACGCCGCGCAAGCGTTCGGCCGCATGCCGGTCAGCGCCGCCGATCTCGACGCCAGCTATCTCGTGCTCTCCAGCCACAAGATCGGCGGCCCTCCCGGCGCCGGGGCGCTGATCCTCGCGCCTGGCGCGCCGTTTACGGTCCATCGCTTCGGCGGCGGCCAAGAACGCGGCCGCCGGCCGGGCACCGAAAACATGGGCGCCATCGCCGGCTTCGGCGTCGCCGCCGATTGGGCCCTTCGCGACATGGCTGCAGACATTGCGCGCATGGCCAGGCTGCGCGATCGCTTCGAGGCCGGCTTGCCGCGCGAGGCGGTGATCTTCGCCGCCAAGGCGGCGCGGCTGCCGAACACCAGCAATTTCGCGCTGCCTGGCGTCGCCGCCGAAACCGCCGTCATCGCCATGGATCTCGAGGGCGTTGCGGTTTCTTCCGGCGCCGCCTGCTCGTCGGGAAAGGTGCGCTCAAGCCGGGTGCTCCAGGCGATGGGGGTTGCGCCCGATCTCGCCAACAGCGCGCTGCGCGTCAGCTTTGGCTATGGGTCTGAAGACGACGACGCCGACGCCGCCCTTGCAGCGCTCGCCAAGATCGCTCAGCGCCGCGCGCTCGTCGGAGCCGCGTGATGGCCGCCGTCAAGGAAACCGTCGCCGCCGCCAAGGCGCTTGAGGCCGACAAGTACAAGCACGGCTTCATCACCGACATCGAGCAGGAGTTCGCTCCGATCGGCTTGAGCGAGGAGACGGTGCGCTTCATCTCGGCCAAGAAGAACGAGCCGAAATGGATGCTCGATTGGCGCTTGGGCGCCTTTGAGCGCTGGCTCACCATGACGGAGCCGACCTGGGCGCTCGTGCACTATCCGCCGATCGATTACCAAGCCGCGCGCTATTACGCCGCGCCGAAGTCAGGCGCCAAATACCAATCGATCGAAGACGTCGATCCGGAAATCCTGGAGACCTACAAGAAGCTCGGCATTCCGCTGAAAGAGCAGGAAGTGCTGCTGGGCGTGGAGGGCGCGCCGCGAGTGGCGGTGGATGCGGTGTTCGATAGCGTCAGCGTGCTGACCACATTCAAGGCGGAGCTGGCGAAAGCCGGCGTCATCTTCTGCTCGATGAGCGAAGCCATTCGCGAGCATTCCGACTTGGTGAAGAATTATCTCGGCTCGGTGGTGCCGACGACCGATAATTTCTTCGCCACGCTCAACAGCGCCGTCTTCTCCGACGGCTCGTTCGTTTATGTGCCGCAAGGCGTGCGCTGTCCGATGGAGCTTTCGACTTATTTTCGCATGAATGCGGAATCGACCGGCCAATTCGAACGCACGCTGATCATCGCCGACAAGGGCGCCTACCTCTCCTACCTCGAAGGCTGCACCGCGCCGATGCGCGACGAAAACCAGTTGCACGCCGCCGTGGTCGAGCTGATCGCGCTTGAGGACGCCGAAATCAAATACTCCACCGTGCAGAATTGGTGGCCGGGCGATTCGGAAGGCAAGGGCGGCATCTACAATTTCGTCACCAAGCGCGGCGATTGCCGCGGCCCGCGTTCGAAGATCAGTTGGACGCAAGTCGAAACCGGGTCCGCCATCACCTGGAAATACCCAAGCTGCATCCTGCGCGGCGATGACAGCGTCGGCGAATTCTATTCCATCGCCGTGACTAATGGCCGCCAGCAAGCCGACACCGGCACCAAGATGACGCATCTGGGCAAGAACACCCGCTCGCGCATCATCTCCAAGGGCATCAGCGCCGGCAAATCCTCGAACGCCTATCGCGGCCTGGTCTCCGCCCACCCCAAGGCGGCGGGCGCGCGCAACTACACCCAGTGCGATTCATTGCTCATCGGCCATGACGCCTCGGCCCATACCGCGCCCTACATCGAAACCCGCACGCCCGACGCGCAATTTGAACACGAAGCCACGACCACGAAACTCTCCGACGATCAGCTGTTTTATCTGCGCTCGCGCGGCATCCCCGAGGAGCAAGCCGTGGCGCTCCTGGTCAACGGCTTTGTTCGCGAGGTGCTGCAAAGGCTGCCGATGGAGTTTGCGGTGGAAGCGCAGAAACTTCTGGAAGTCAGTCTAGAGGGCAGCGTTGGATGAGGGTCGTGTCGCCATTCTTGTTGGAGCGCTCGGCTCAGGGCGACCGGCGAGCTCCGCCGCGCCGGGCGATGCAGCGCCGCATCGTCACGCCGGCGCCGGCGCAAGCCAAGTCGTGCGCCGAACCGGCGGCGGGGTGTTTTGCTGATGCTTGATCTTTCAAACCTCCATATCGCGGTGAACGGCGCTGAGATCGTCAAGGGCCTCACGCTTCATCTGGGCGCGGGTCAAGTGCATGCGCTGATGGGGCCCAACGGCTCGGGCAAGTCGACGCTCGCCTACGCGCTAAGCGGGCGAGACGGTTATGAAGTGACCGCGGGCGAAGCAAAGCTCGACGGCGACGATCTGCTGGCGCTCTCGCCGGAGGAGCGCGCCGGCAAGGGGCTCTTCCTCTCGTTCCAGTATCCGGTCGAAATTCCCGGCCTCTCGGCTATCGCCTTCCTCAAAGCCGCGCTCAATGCGCAACGCGCCGGACGCGGCCAGCCGCCGATGCCGGCGCCGGATCTATTGCGATTGCTGCGTGCCAAAGCCGATGCGCTGCGCATCGATCCGGAAATGCTGAAGCGGCCGCTCAATGTCGGCTTTTCGGGCGGGG
Organism: uncultured Pseudomonadota bacterium; assembly: GCA_963847165.1. Lineage (GTDB taxonomy): Bacteria > Pseudomonadota > Alphaproteobacteria > Caulobacterales > Aquidulcibacteraceae > Vitreimonas. The sequence continues at coordinate 73,294 of CAWJYY010000013.1, read as the reverse complement.
AGAAAAAGCGCTTCGAAGCGCTGCAGATGGCGGTGCTCGAACCGCGCTTGGCCATTCTCGACGAAACCGACAGCGGCCTCGACATCGATGCGCTCCGCATCGTCGCCGACAATGTCAATGCGCTGCGCGCCCCGGACCGGTCGATGCTGGTGATCACGCACTATCAGCGCTTGCTCGATTACATCAAACCCGACCGCGTCCATGTGCTGGCGCGGGGCAGAATAGCCGCCAGCGGCGGCCCCGAGCTCGCGCGCGAACTCGAACGCGACGGCTATGACAAATATATGAGGGCGGCGTGATGGAGCTGGCCGAGCTCCCGACGCGCCGCAGCGAAGCGTGGAAGTATAGCGACCTTCGCCGGGCGGTGGACGAAAGCGTGCAGTTCGCGATTGGCCGCGATCGAAGCGACCCCGCCGTGGCGAGCGCGGGCGCCGCGGGCGGCGTCATCGGCGCGCTCGCAGCGCAGATGGGCGGGGTGGAGCGGCTCGATGTCGCGAGCGGCGAAACCGCCATCCGCATCGACCGACCGAAATATTCCAATCTTGAGCCGCATTTCTTACAGGTGAATGTCGGAGCGGGCGCGAGCTTCACGCGCATTGTGCTGCAATCCAATCGCGCCGACGCCGTCATCCTCGATGCAGCCCAGGTGCGCCTTGGCGCGGACGCCAAGTTTCGGCAGGTCGTCCTCGCCGAAGGCGCCAAGCTCGCGCGCATCGAGACCCACGTCAGCATCGAAGGCGAGGGCGCTCAAGTTGAACTCAATGGCGTCTATATGTGCGGCGAAGGCCGGCACGGCGATCTCACCAGCACAATCGAACACAAGCACGGCGGCGGCCAGACCCGCCAGTTGATCAAGGGTGTGGCGCGCAAAGGCGGGCGCGGCGTGTTTCAGGGCAAAATCGTCGTCGCTCACGGCGCCCAGAAAACCGATGCGCGCCAATACCACCATGGGCTGTTGCTGGAGGATGGCGCGGAGATCTTCGCCAAACCCGAACTCATGATCTACGCCGACGATGTTCAATGCGCCCATGGCAACACCGCCGGGGGTCTGGATGAAACCGCGCTCTTCTACATGCGCTCGCGCGGGGTGGCGGAGGCCGAGGCGCGGGCGCTCCTGATCGAAGCCTTCCTCAGCGAAGCGATCCCCGATTGGACGCCGAGCGAGGCGCGCGAGGAGATGGTTGCGCGCATCGGCGCCTGGCTTCGAGGCGCAGCATGAACGCGCCCATCATCAAGCGCCCGTTCGACGTCGCCGCAGTGCGCGGCCAATTTCCGATCCTGTCGCGAACGGTGAACGGCGCGCCGCTCATCTATCTCGACAACGCCGCCAGCGCTCAAAAGCCGGAGGCGGTGATCGAGGCGATGGCGGCGGGCCATGCGGCGGCGCCTACGCCAACGTCCATCGCGGATTGCACACCCTCGCCAACGAAACCACCGAAGCCTACGAGGCCGCGCGCACAATTGTCGCGCGCTTCCTCAATGCGCCCGCGCGCGAAAGCATCGTCTTCACCAAGTCCGGCACCCAGGCGATCAATATCGTCGCCGCCGGCCTCGACATCAAACCGGGTGACGAGATCGTGCTCTCGGCGATGGAGCACCATTCCAACATCGTGCCGTGGCATTTCCTGCGCGAGCGACGCTCCGCCGTGCTCAAATGGATCGATGTCGACGATGACGGCGACATCGATCTCTTGGCGCTCGACGCCTTGATCGGGCCGCGCACCAAAATCGTCGCCATCACCCACATGTCAAACGTCCTGGGCGCGCGCACGCGCGCCGCCGACATTGTCCGCATAGCCCACGCCAAGGGCGCGCCGGTGTTGCTCGATGGCTGCCAAGCCGCCGTGCACAATCGTGTCGACGTCGCAGCGCTCGATGTCGACTTCTACGCCTTCACCGGCCACAAGCTTTACGGCCCGACCGGCATCGGCGTGCTCTACGGCAAGCCCGACCGGCTGGCGGGCCTGCCCCCGTTCGAGGGCGGCGGCGAGATGATCGACATCGTCGAGCGCGAGCGGGTGGTCTATAACGAGCCGCCGCATCGGTTCGAAGCCGGCACTCCTCCTATCCTCGAAGCCATCGGTCTCGGCGCGGCCATCGATTGGCTCACCAGCATGGATCGAGGCGCCATTGAAGTGCACGAAGCCATGCTGCGCGATCGCGCCATGAACGCCATGCGCGCGCTCAATTGGGTCAAATTGTACGGTCAGGCGCCGGATAAGGGCGCCATCATCGCCTTCTCTGTCGAGGGCGCCCATCCCCATGACGTGGCGCAGATCCTCGACCGCCAGGGGGTGGCGGTGCGCGCGGGCCACCATTGCGCGCAGCCCTTGATGCAGCGCCTGGGCGTTACCGCCACAGCGCGCGCCAGCTTTGCATGTTACAATACCGCCGAAGAGGTGGATCGGTTCATCGAGGCCTTGCACAAGGCCCGTAAGCTTCTGAGCTAGGGATCATGGACGGCGTAACTTCCCCTCCGCACTCGGCGCTGCCGCAGGCCGAACTCGACCGCATCACCGACGCGCTGGTGGCGCAGTTCAAAACCGTGTTCGACCCGGAAATCCCGGTTGATATCTATGAATTGGGCCTCATCTACAAAGTCGACATCAACGATGAGGGCCATGTCGACATCGAAATGACGCTCACCGCGCCGGGCTGCCCGGTGGCCGGCGAAATGCCGACCTGGGTGGAAACGGCGGCGCGCCGGGTGAGCGGCGTGAAATCGGTGCATGTCAATCTGGTGTTCGAGCCGCCTTGGACGCCGGCGCGGATGAGCGACGAGGCCAAACTCGAACTGAACATGTTGTGACGATGGCGAGACGACCGAGACCGAATATCGTGACCCTCACCGACGCCGCCGCGGCGCGGGTGAAGGAAATCATGGCCGCCTCGGCCAAGCCGTATCTGCGCGTGGGCGTCAATAATGGCGGCTGCGCCGGGATGGAATACGTCCTCGATTACGCCGATGCGCCCGAGCCGTTCGACGAGCTGATCGAGGATCATGAGGTGAAAATCCTGATCAAGGCCGACGCTGTCATGTTTCTCTTGGGCTCGGTGATCGATCACGAGACCAGCCGGCTCGCCTCGAAATTCGTTTTCCGCAACCCCAACCAAACCGACGCCTGCGGCTGCGGCGAAAGCGTCGCCATCACGCCTGCAACCTTCGACGCGTGAGCCGGCGATTGGCCGAGGACAGCTTCCACGCTCTCGCAAGGGAGCTGTTCGCCGCTCTAGGGCCGGTTCAGATCAAACCCATGTTCGGCGCCGCCGGCCTCTACGCCGAGGGCTTCATGTTCGGCTTGCTCGCCGAGAACGCCATTCACATCAAGGCCAATGACGAGGCGATGAAGGCGGCGCTGGCCGCCGAAGGCTCCGGGCCGTTCGTGTGGTCGCCGCGCAATGGCCCGCGCAAGGGCAGCCGCGTTGATCTGGGCTATTGGCGTTTGCCGGAAGCCGCGCTCGATGATCCCGAGGCGGCGGCGCTTTGGGGCCGCAGGGCGTTGGCGCTGGCGAAAGCGAAAGCCGCCGCCAAGCCAAAACGCAAAACCACAATGGCGACCAAGACGGCGCCTCGGGCGATAGCCAAAAAAAAACCAAAAAAAGCAAAGAAAGTCCAAGACAAGAAAGCGAAGCGCTAAGTCCCCTTAAACTCAGCCTTCCGCTTTTGCAGGAACGCGGCCACCCCTTCGCGGAAATCTTCGGTGTGTCCGGCTGCGCGTTGCGCTTCGCGTTCGGCCTGCAATTGTTCGCTCCAGAGCGCGTCTTGGGAGGCCCAACCGAGCTTGCGGATGAGGCCGAGCGTCTTGGTTGGGCCATCGGCCAATTCGTGCGCCAGCGCTCGGGCGGTCGCCATCAGCTCGCCGTCCGGCACGCAGCGATTGATCAAGCCCCATTCCAGCGCTTTCGCCGCCGGCAGTTTTTCGCCGAGCAGCATCATCTCCATGGCGCGCGCGCGTGTGATCATCCGCGGCAAGTGATAGGTGGCGCTGCCGTCCGGCACCAAACCGATGCGGCGGAAGGCTTGCAGAAAATAAGCGCTCTCGCCGGCGACGATGAGATCAGCCAAGAGCGCAAACGAGCAGCCGATGCCGGCTGCGACGCCATTCACCGCGCTGATCCACGGGATCGGCAAATCGCGCAATTGTGTGACCAGCGGATTGAAGTGGCTCTCCAGGCGCCCGCCGACATCGATGCGGCCTTGTTCGTCCAGATTGGTGCGCGGCGCGTTGAGATTGGCCCCTGAGGAGAAGGCGCGCCCTTCCCCTGTCAACAGGACGCAGCGCGCTTCGCCGGGGGCTTGCATGAAAGCCGCCTTCAACTCGTCCGACATCTCGACGTCGATGGCGTTCAGCGTCGCTGTATCCGACATCGTGATGATGGCGACATTGCCGTCGCGTTCGAGCTTCACCTTCGCCATGGGCCACGCTTCTCCGCTGCAAGCGCAAGCTTAGCATCGCGGGCCGCACAGTTGGATAGGATTTTGCGCGTTTCCGTTACGCAAGCGCGGGCCTGCGCTCAGGCGACGTAGAGCACCGGTGTTGCGTCCGTGGTCACCTGATTGCGGCCGTTGCGCTTGGAGGCGTAGAGGCAGGCGTCGGCGCGCTCGACCAGGCCTTGCGGGGTGTCGCCCGGCTGCAGCCGCGCAATCCCGATCGAGACGGTGACTTGGCCGAGATCCTCGTTGGTGGAGCGCCGGCGCAGGCGCTTGGCCTGGATTGCGGCGCGCAGCGCTTCGGCCATTTGCGCGGCCGCGCGCGCCGGCGCGCGCGGCATGACCACGGCAAATTCTTCGCCGCCATAGCGGGTGACCAGATAATCCGGGCGCGCATGCGCCTGCAGCGCGCTGGCGATAAAGCGCAGGATCTGGTCGCCGGTGTGGTGGCCCCAAGTGTCGTTGAAGCGCTTGAAGTGGTCGATGTCGCACAACACCAGGCAGAGTTCGCTGCGCTGGGCGCGCGCTTCCTCCAGGCGCATCTTCAGCGTCTCGTCGAACATGCGCCGATTGGCGAGCCCGGTCAGGCTGTCGGTCAGCGATTCCATACGCACGCTTTCGAGGCTGGCGCGCAGCGTCTCGGCTTCGCGCGTCGAGCGTTGCAGCTGGTCGTTCAGCGTCTTGTTGTGATTGGCCATGTCGAGCGTGGCCGCAGCCAGGCTCGACACGATCTGGCGGATTTGGTCCGGCCCAAGCCCGCGATTTAAGTCGGTGGCGGCGTTTTCGAGCTTCTTGCCGTAGGCGCCGCTCTTTTCTTCGGCCTGCTTCAGAAACGCGACGACTTCGCCGAGATCCTTGGCGATGCGTTCGCCGGCGAGCAGAATCTGCGCCGATGCGCCAAGGCTGGTGAAGAATTTCTCGTGGATCTCAGCGTTGAATTCGGCGGTGAAGCCTTCGCCGGAGCCGATCCGGGCGTCGATGGCTTCGCGCAAGGCTTGGTGGCGTCCGAGGCGATAGGAGAGCCAGACTTCGTAATTGGCGCTCGCCGGCGGCACGCCGTGCAGGCGCATCAGATCCAGCGTTTCCTGCCCCACAGCCGCACCGCCGGGCCCTTGCAGCAATGCATCTTGGTCTGTCACGGGTCCCGCCGAATCCGAAAGATCTGCAATCACATGGACGCTAGCGGCGAGGAGATGGATGAGAGGTAAACGGCGATTGTTGCGGTTTAGAAAAAGATAATTGCCCTTACGTGGCGGAGGGGAGGTAGTATTGTTTCGAAACCGGTCCGGAGCCTTGTCATGAACAAGCCAGTCGATCCCTCCATCGAGGAAACCAAAGCGCGGATGCGCATGATCCTGGACGTGCAAAAGCGGGCCCAGACGCAAAAGGGTCCGCCAAGCGCGGCGCTGCGAAAAGACCGGTTGACGCGCGCCGTCGATATGGTGCTGACGCACAAGGACGAGCTGATTGCGGCGATCACGCAGGATTTCGGCGCCCGCTCGCCGGATCTCACCCTGTTCGCCGATGTCTCCGGCGCGGTTGGTCCGCTGAAGGCGGCGCGTTCTGAGCTCGACCGCTGGATGAAGCCGCAAAAGCGCAAGGTCACGCCGGCGGCGCTCGGCCTGCTCGGCGCCAAGGCCGAGGTGCGCTATCAGCCGAAGGGCGTGGTCGGGGTCATCTCACCCTGGAATTTCCCGCTGTCGCTGGCGATGGATGCGATCGCGGGCGCCTTCGCGGCGGGCAATCGCGTCATGCTGAAGCCGTCGGAATTCACCCCGGCGACGTCGGCGCTTATGGCCCAGATCATCGACCTCTATTTCGACGATGACGAACTGGCGGTGATCCTCGGCGGCCCGGAAGTGGGCGCGGCGTTCGCGGGTCTGCCGTTCGACCATCTTATTTTCACCGGCGCGACCTCGGTCGGCCGTCACGTCATGCGCGCCGCGGCCGACAATCTGACGCCGGTTACGCTCGAACTCGGCGGCAAGTCGCCGGTCGTCATCGGCCGCAGCGCCGATCTCGCCAAGACGGCGGCGCGCGTCATGAACGGCAAGACCATGAATGCAGGGCAAGTGTGCCTGGCGCCTGATTATGTGCTCGCGCCCAAGGAAAACCTCGACGGCTTCGTCAAGGAAGTGCAGTCGGCGACCAAGCGCATGTTCCCGACCATCAAGGACAATCGCGACTACACCGCGATGATCAACCAGCGCCACTATGATCGCATCCGCGGCCTGATCGAGGACGCCCGCGCCAAGGGCGCGCAAGTGATCGAGATCAATCCGGCCGGCGAGGATTTCAGCCAGCAAGAGCACCGTAAGATCCCGCCGACGCTGATCTTGAACGCCACCAACGACATGAGCGTCATGCAGGAGGAAATCTTCGGACCGGTCATGCCGGTGATGACCTACACCTCGTTCGAGGATACGGTGGCGGATGTGAATTCGCGCCCGCGCCCGCTGGCGCTCTATTATTTCGGCGAAGACGAGCACGAAGCCGAAGCGCTGCTCAACCGCACCCATTCCGGCGGCGTCACCATCAATGACGTCATCTTCCATTTCGCCATGGACGATCTGCCGTTCGGCGGCGTCGGCCCTTCAGGGCTAGGCGCCTATCACGGCCATCGCGGCTTTCTCGAATTCAGCCACGAAAAGGCGATTTACCGCCAGACCGCAAGCGAGATGATCGCGCTCTTGCGCCCGCCCTATGGCGACAAGTTCCGCAAGCAGATCAACGGCCAGCTGAAACGCTGATTGCGCGCGATCAAGGCGCCGGCGCCGTTGGACGCGCAAATGATTGGGTCATGAGTGGAGAAGGCGATCCCGCGCCCGGCGCGGTGGGCAAGGCGGCGCCGTTATTGGCGGCGGCGGCGCTCTATTTCTGCATGGTGTTCCTGGTCGGGGCGGTGCTGGGGCCGCTGCGCGTGCTTTGGCTGGAGCCGTTCCTGGGCGCGACGCTTGCGGTGCTCTGCGAAGCGCCGCTGCTCATCGCGGCGATGAGCCTGGCGGCGCATTGGGCCCCCGCTTGGGCGCGTTTCGAGGGCGGCTGGCTGTCCTTTCTGGCGATCGGCGTTCTGGCGCTGGCGCTGCAGCAGGTGGCCGATCTCGCCGTCGGCTTTGGCCTGCGCGGCATGACCTTCGACGCCCAGCTTCGCTATTTCGAAACGCCGCCGGGCTGGATCTACGCTTTCTGTCTGATGGTGTTCGCGTTTATGCCGATGATCGCTTATTGGCGGCGCAGGCGGCGAGCGCGTGGCTTGGCGCAAAGGCCGGTCGCCGGCGCGTAGGCGCCTGCTTGACGGCGCCCATCCCGTGCTATGGCGTGGTCGGACATGGCTGAAACCACCACCAATCAGTTAGAGGTTGCGCTAACCCACGCCGAACGTCTGCTGGGGCGCGATCCCGCGCTCGCCATTGAACAGGCCGAGGCCATTCTGGAAGCGGCGCCCGGCCATCCGAAGGCGGAGCTGATCAAGGCGCGGGCCCAGCTTTGGCTCGGCAAGGCTGAAGCAAGCGCGACCATCCAGCGTTTGGCGCGCGAGCAGCCGCGCTGGGCGGAGGCGCAGTTTGAACTGGGCCGCCTGCGCGCGTCCGCCGGCGAGTTTGAAGCGGCGATCGCCGCCTATCGCGAGGCGCTCGATCTTCGCGACCTTTATCCCGCCGCTTGGGGCGCGTTGGGCGATGCGCTGCATGCGAGCGGGGCCTTCATCGAGGCCGACGACGCCTACGCCAATCAGATCCGCACTTCGACCAGCGATCCCCGTCTGATGGCGGCCGCGCAAGCTCTTTGCGCCAACAAGCTTGCGGTCGCCGAGGCGCTTCTGCGCGAACACCTGAAGCAATCGCCGACCGATGTCGCCGCCATCCGCATGCTGGCTGAAGTGGGCGCCCGGCTTGGACGGTACGGCGACGCCGAACGCTTGCTGACGCGCGCCCTGGAGCTTGCGCCAAGTTTTGCGCCGGCGCGTCACAATCTGGCGCTCGTGCTGTTGCGGCAGGGCAAGATGGCGGACACGCTCCGCGAAATCGAAACCCTGCGCCGCGCCGATCCCGCCAATTCGCAATATCGCAATCTGCAAGCAGCCGCTCTGGCGCGGTTGGGGGACTATGAAGGCGCGCTCGCCAATTATGCGGAGATCATCCGCGAGCAGCCGCGCGAACCGCGCCTGTGGATGAGCTATGGCCACGCCCTCAAGACCGCGAACCGCACCGATGAGGCGATCAGCGCCTATCGCGAGGCGGCCAAGCTCGATCCCGATTTCGGCGACGCCTATTGGAGCCTCGCCAATCTTAAGACCTACCGCTTCGCGCCGAGCGAAATAGCCGCCATGCAGCGCGGCGCTGACGCGCGATTTGCGCGAGGACGATCGTTTCCACATGCACTACGCGCTCGGCAAGGCGTTCGAGGATGGGCGCGACTACGAGCAATCCTTCAAGCACTATGCGGAAGGCGCGCGCCGCAGGCGCGCCTGTGTGGACTATGACCCCGAATTCACCAGCGATCAGGTGCGCCGCATCAAGGCGCTGTTCACGTCCGACTTCTTGGCGGCCCATCGCGGCATGGGGACGCCGCGCGAACGATCCTATCTTCGTGATCGGTCTGCCGCGTTCAGGCTCGACTTTGGTCGAGCAGATCCTGTCCAGCCATTCGCCGCATCGAAGGCACGACCGAATTGCCCGACATCGGCGTGATCGCGCGACAAATCGGGCGAACACAAATTGCGCAGCCAGCCGACCAAGTACCCCGAAGCGCTGGCCGATCTGAGCGCCGATAAGCTCGCGCGCTTTGGGCGAGAGCTATATTGAGCGCACCCGCGTGCAGCGGCGCACGTCGAAGCCGCTCTTCATCGACAAGATGCCGAACAATTGGCTGCACGTCGGCCTCATTATGCTGATCCTGCCCAACGCCAAGATCATCGATGCGCGGCGGCATCCGATGGCGACGTGTTTTTCGGCGTTCAAGCAGCATTTCGCCCGCGGGCAGGCCTTCACCTACGATCTTGCCGAACTTGGCCGCTATTATCGCGATTATGTGGAGTTGATGGCGCATTTTGATGCGGTCGCGCCGGGCCGGATCCATCGCGTCGACTACGAAAACCTTGTTTCGGACACGGAAGCCGAAGTGCGTCGCGTGCTCGCATATTGCGGCGCAGCATTCGAGCCGGCCTGTCTTGAGTTTTACGCCACCGAGCGCGCGGTGCGGACGGCCAGCTCAGAGCAGGTCAGGCGTCCGATTTATCGCGAAGCGCTGGACCAATGGCGCCATTATGAAGCTTGGCTCGGGCCGTTGCGGGAGGCGCTGGGTCCAGCCGTCACGGCATAGTCATGTGAGCAGTCAGAGTGCGGCAGCGGCGCCACAGTCAGCCCGCGCAAGGCGTGCTACTGCTACCGCAGAATTCTGAGCACGGGGGTGTTCGAAATGAACGATCGCAAGCCGAAGTCCAAGGTCTCCGCCGCCGCTTGGACGCCGCTGCTTCTGGCCACCACCATGCTGACCGGGGTCGCGACCCCGGCGCTCGCGCAGAACAACACCAACGCCAACGCGAACGCGAATTCCGACGACCTCGAACAATGACGAGATCATCGTCACGGCGACCAAACGCTCAGAAAACATTCAAAACGTGCCGATGAGCATTCAGGCGATCGGCACTGAGCGGCTGGAGCAGCTCAACGTTCAGAGCTTCAACGATTACGCGCAGTTTCTGCCGAGCTTGACCTATCAGTCCATCGGCCCGGGCTTTGCGCGCACCTTCATGCGCGGCGTCAATAGCGGCGACAACGGCAACCATTCCGGCCCGCTGCCGAGCGTCGGCATCTATCTCGACGAACAGCCGATCACGACCATCACCGGCGCGCTCGATCTGCACATCTACGACATCGCGCGGGTTGAATCGCTCGCCGGTCCGCAGGGCACGCTCTATGGCGCGAGTTCGCTTGCGGGCACGGTGCGCATCATCACCAACCAACCTGATCCGCGCAGCTTTTCGGCGGCGTTGAGCGTCGAAGGCAACGCCGTCGATCATGGCGGCGCCGGCGGTGTGCTCGAAGGCTACATGAATATCCCGCTCGCCACCAACGCGGCGATCCGGCTCGTGGCGTTGGAAGGAGCATGACGGCGGCTATATCGACAATGTGCACGGCACGCGCACGTATCCGACATGCGAGGCCGGCATTGTCCCTTGCCGCCGACGTTTGTCGGCAACGACGGCACCTGCACTGTCGACAACGCCAACGTCGCGCAAGACAATTACAACACTACCGACACATACGGCGCGCGCGCGGCGCTGCGCATCGATCTCAATGAAAATTGGTCGATCACGCCGCAATTGATGGCGCAGGATCAGCGCACGCAAGGCGTGTTTGCCTTTGATCCGCACGTCGGCGATCTGCAGGTGACGCACTTCCTGCCCGAGGACAATCACGACAATTGGTACCAGGCGTCGCTGACGATCAATGGCCGCATCGGCGATTTCGACGTCACGTATGCCGGCTCTTTCATGCGTCGCGCCGACACTGGCCACTCCGACTACACCGACTATTCGTATTTCTACGACGTGCTGGCGGGGTATTATATCTACAACGACAACGGCACGACGCTGCACAATCCCTCGCAAGGGATCCTCAGCCGCGACCGCTACACCAAGGAAAGCCACGAACTTCGCATCACGTCGCCGGAACAGAACCGGCTGCGCTTCATTGCCGGACTGTTTTATCAGCGACAACGTTCACAACATCGAACAGCGTTACGTCATCGCCGGCATGAACGACGCTTGGGAGGTGCCCGGTTGGCCCGACACGATCTGGTTGACCGAGCAGCAACGCATCGACCGCGACTGGGCGGCGTACGGGCAAGCGTCCTTCGACATCACCGATCGGCTGACCGCGACCGGCGGGATCCGCTTCTTCAAGTCGCACAACACGTTGTTCGGGTTCTTCGGTTATGGCGCTGGCTTCAGCGGCAGCACCGGCGAAGCCGCTTGTTTTGGCGGTTCGATCAATACCTCGCCGCCTTTCCCGGACTTTTTGAATTATCACTTCCACGGCGCGCCTTGCGTCGATCTCGATCGCGGCATCGAGGAGACCGGCACCACTTGGAGCACCAATCTCACCTATCACATCAGTCCTGACGTGATGGTGTATGGCACGGTATCGACGGGTTTCCGCCCGGGGGGCGTCAACCGGCGCGTCTTCCAACAGGCGCTGTTCAATTCGGACACGCTGACGAACTACGAACTGGGCTTCAAATCGTCGTGGGATCAAAACCGATTCCGGCTGAATGCGGCGCTCTTCGAGGAGGACTGGAACAACTTCCAATTCTCGTTCCTAGGCGCGAACGGACTGACGGAGGTGCGCAACGCAGGCGACGCGCGCATTCGCGGCTTGGAAAGCGATTTCACTTGGCGGCCCTTCGAAGGCTTCACGCTTTCGGGCGCTGCGAGTTACCTCTGGCAGCTTGAACTCTTGCAGAACTATTGTTCGTTGTTGCCAGATGGCAGCCAAACGACTGATTGCCCAAGTCCCGACAGCCAATTGCTTGCTCCCGCCGGTTCGCGGCTGCCAGTGACGCCGCATTTGAAGGCAGACCTGACAGCGCGGCAGGAATTCCGGATGATGAACTGGGATTCCTACTGGCAGATTGCGATGGTGTATCAGGGCAGCGCGCCGCAGGACATCCGCACGGTTGAGAGCGCTATTATTGGTCAATTGCCGGCCTATACATCGTTCGATCTTTCGGCCGGCATCCAGTTCCCGCTGTTTGACCTCGACTTCTTCATTCGCAACGTTACCGACGAACGAGGCGAACTCTATCGCTACACCGAGTGTCAGATCGCAGTGTGCGGCGCGCAATATTACATTGCGCCGATCCAGCCGCGGACGTTTGCCGTGCGCTTGAGCCACCAGTTCTAGCTCTAAAGGGCGCGCGCGACGCGCTTCGGGTTCGTTATCGTTGGCGCTCGCCTCTCCTCGAAGGCGGGAGCGCAAGCCGGATTTGGCCACCGTGAAATCCGCCCATTCGTCTTTGGCCGGCGATGACGGCAGTCGCAGACATAGCGTTAAGGGTCCGCCGGGCTTACATTGGCTGCAATGCGCTATTTCAAGATGAATGGCTGCGGCAACGATTTTGTTATTGTTGACGCGCGCGCGGGTGGGGCGGCGCCGCTCTCGCAAGCCCAGGCGCGTGCGATCGCCGATCGCCAAAGCGGCGTCGGCTGCGATCAAGTGATCGCGCTTGAGCGCTCCATGAGCGGCGACGCTTTCATGCGGATTTGGAACGCCGATGGCGGCGAGAGCGATGCCTGCGGCAATGGCGCGCGCTGCGTGGCCTGGCTCTTAATGGAGGAGGGCGGATCGCTTTCGCGGCGGATTGAGACCGCAGCCGGGATGCTCTACGCCGAGCGCGCCGGCGATCATATCATCACCATCGACATGGGCGGCCCGCTGCTCGGCTGGCGGGAAATTCCGCTGGCGCGGGCGATGGCCACCGATCGCATGGATTATGACGTTGACGGCTTGGCCGCGCCCGGCGCGGTCAATATGGGCAATCCCCATGTCGTCTTCTTCGTCAACGACGTCGCCGCAGCGCCGATTGCGACCCTTGGCCCGCGCATTGAGCGCGACCCGCTTTTCCCGCAGCGGGTGAATGTGGGTTTCGCCGAGGTGCGCACGCCCCAACAGCTGCGGCTGCGCGTCTGGGAGCGGGGCGTGGGCCTCACCAAGGCGTGCGGCACTGGGGCATGCGCGGCCGTGGTGGCCGCGCACCGGCAGGGACGCTCGGGACGCGCCGTCGAGGTCATCGTCGACGGCGGATCACTTCAGATTGAATGGCGCGCGGGCGACGATCGGGTTTTGATGACAGGGCCGGTCGAACTGGAGGGCGCGGGGGATTTGGCGGCGGCATGAGAGCCTTGATTGCCTGTGTTGCGTTGGCGGCGTGCGCCACGACTTCGGACTTGACGCCGCCGGAGCGTGTGGCCGGTTGCTGGATCAATCGAGACGCGGGCGCCGCGCGCATGCGCTGGAGCGAGACGCCCAATAGTGCAGGCGCTTTTTTGGGTTCGAAGACCGCCTTCGGCATTGTCGGCGCCAACACCGAGCATTATGCGCTCGAAAGCGCCGATGGGGGCTGGCGTCTCTGCCGCGTCGAAGCGGGTGAGGCCGCTCATTGCTGGGCGGTGGCGCAGGGCGAAGGCGGCCCGCTCGCGGGCGGGCGGACTTTCATCGATCGCAGCGGCGACACGCTTCGCATCGCAGTGATCGGCGATGGGCCCGAGCACGTGATCTTCCAGGGCCGGCGCGAGGCGTGCGGCAATTGATCTTGTCCGAGTAGGACGGCATGTTCAGCGCCCCGGGTTGAGGATCATGGCCACGCCGCTCAAAGCCACCTTCTACACGCTGAAACACCGCGATCGCGCGGTGCTTGCGCCAGCGACGACTACACTCGTCGTGATCGTCGCGGCGCTCGCAGCCGCGTTCGTGGGGCTGAATTGGAGCATGCTCAGCCATCTTCGCGACCTCTTCAGTCTCGATGCAGCCCAGTCGAAGGATCCAGAGCGGGCGTTAGCGTTTGTGAGCGGCGCCTTCGGGTTCGTGGGCGGCGCATTCTTAGTGATGGTCCCGCTCTATTTCGCGTTCGCCGCTTACGAAGCCGCCTGCTTGCGATGGCTGATCCGCGGCGAGGCGCCGGGATGGTTTGGCTGGCGCTTCGACAACGACATGTGGCGCGTCTACGGAATCTATTGGTGCTGGCTCATCGCACATTTCGCCGTCGGCATGGCGGTGGGCGTTGTGAGCATGCCGATCATATTCGCCAGTATGCCGATTTTCGCCAATAATGGCGTCCCGCCCGACTTCGCCACGATGTTGCGCTGGCAACTCAGTGTGCAATTGCCGCTTTCGGCGCTGCAATACTTGCCGCTCATCTTCATTGGCGTGCGTTTTGGACCCGCCGCGGCGACGTCGATCGCGCGTCAGCGTTTTTCCTTTTTCGAAGCCTGGGCGGTGACGCGCGGCCGCTTTTGGGAGCTCTTGGGATCGTTTGCCTTGTTGTGGCTGATCGCCGGCGTTGCGTTGGCGCTGGTTCTTGCTCTCACCACGGGCCCGATCTTGGCGCAGCTGTGGCCGCATCTCGAAAGCTTCGGGCGCAAGCTGTCGGCGGCCGACATGCAAAGCTATCTCAGCGCGATCTTTGCGCCGCAAAGCCTCGTGCTCATAGGCCTCGGATACGTCGGGTATTTCGCTGTCCTCTTGGGCCTTGCGCTGATGAGCTACGGCGTCAATGCGCGCGCGGCGATGGCGGCGCTGGAAGAGGGCAAGATCGCGGCCTCGCCCACACAATGATCTTCGCCAGCAAGCGCTTTCTCGATGTCGACATCGAGGACTGGCGCATCGCCTGTTGGGAATGGTTGCTGTTTCACCTCGGCGGCGTCGAGGCCCTAAAGCGGCGGGCGCTGGTACTGCCGACGCCCGCCTTCTTTCCCAAGATCGAAGCCGAGGTCATCTGGCGAAGAAGTTGGACGCGGCGTGCAAACGGCTGGCGATTGCGCCGGAGCTCTTGACGCGGCTGCGCAAGTCCCCGACGCGGGGGCGCGGCCGCGCGGCAAGCGCGGATTTTCGGTCCTCACAATTGATCTTGTCATATTGAGTGGGCATTCTCCCGCCGGCGCCGGATCGCGGGGGATGACATGGCCGAACCTCTGAACGCGACGTTCTTTGCTTTCCGCAAGCGCGGAAAAGGCGGTGTGCTCAGCCGAGCGTCGTTTGCATTCCTGGCGCTGGCGATCTTGGTCTTAGGCGGGTTCGTCGCTCTGAACTACCAATCGATCGGACCCATTTTTGGCTGGTATGGGCAGCTTTTCAACGCCGCCGGCAAAGGCGCCGCTGCGGCGCAGGCTTCGATGATGACCCCGCCGCCAGCCGGACTCATCATCCTCTTCGCCTCGATCATTCCTTTCATGTTCGTATTCTACGTTCTCTTCGCAGCGTACGAGGCGGCGTGCTTGCGCTGGCTCATACGCGGCGAGAGCAGCGGCTTCATGGGGCTGTCGCTCGGCGCTGACACATGGCGCGTCTATTTGACGTATTGGATCTGGTTTTTCCTCTATATGGCCTATTCGCTGGCCAGCGGCGTCATTTCCGGCGCGGCCATTTTCGGCGCGGTGATGAGCGGGGGCAGCCCCGACTTGACGAGACTTGGGCCGCTCTTTGCGGTGAGCTCTGTCATCCGCCTCGTCTTCTATGTCGTGCTGATCTATTTCGCCGTGCGGCTGGCGCCGGCGGCGGCGATCAGCGTGGGGCGGCGGCAGTTCGCCTTCTTCGACGCCTGGACGGTGACGAAGGGGCGCTTCTGGCCGCTCTTCGGCTCATTCTTCATCATCTTTGTGATCGCCTTCGCCGTTGAAGTCGTGCTCGCGATCATCGTGTTCGGGGTGGCGATGACCGGCGCATGGAGCACGTTCGTCGCGGCGGGCGCCAATCCCACCGCTGAGCAAGTGTCTGCGCTCTTCGCCGCGCTGTTCACGCCGCAGAATCTGTTGGTGCTGTGCGGCGCCTACATTGTGTTCCTGGCGCTGAGCCTTCTATTCTACGTGGTGATGTACGGCATCAATGCGCGCGCCGTGATCGCCGCCGCCGAAGAGGGCAAAGTGCAGGTGCCGGGCGTCGGCGTCGCCGAACAGTTTTCGTAAGCTTGGGGCGCGAGCCCATGACGGCGCATGCTTGTGAGGCGACGTTGTGGGCGAGCTTTAGCCCGTTGCGCTTTTCTTGCCGTTCTTGCGCGTGGTTTTTGGGGCGGCGGCGTCGGCGGCTGCGGCCTTGAGCTTGGGTTTGGCCGCAACGGTGCGCCCCGCTTGGCGCTTCATGGCGTGGGCCAGATATTGGCCCGTATAGCTGGTCTTGATCTTGGCGACCTCCTCGGGCGTGCCTTCAGCGACAATTCTGCCGCCGCCGTCGCCGCCTTCAGGGCCCAGATCCAAGATCCAATCGGCGGTTTTGATCACGTCGAGATTGTGCTCGATGACAAGGACGGTGTTGCCGTTGTCGACGAGTTCGTGGAGCACCTCGAGGAGCTTCTTGACGTCTTCGAAGTGAAGACCAGTGGTGGGTTCATCCAGGATGTAGAGCGTGCGGCCGGTCGCGCGCTTTGACAATTCCTTCGAAAGCTTCACGCGCTGGGCCTCGCCGCCCGACAGCGTCGTCGCCTGCTGGCCGATATGGACGTAGCCCAGACCCACGCGCTTCAACGTCTCCAGCTTGTCGCGGATCGACGGCACGGCGTTGAAAAGGTTGGCGCCCTCTTCGACGGTCATGTCGAGCACGTCGGAGATGGATTTGCCCTTGTAGAGCACTTCCAGCGTCTCGCGATTGTAGCGTTTGCCTTTGCAGGTGTCGCAGGTGACGTAAACGTCCGGCAGGAAATGCATCTCGATCTTGATGACGCCGTCGCCCTGGCAGGCTTCGCAGCGCCCGCCTTTGACGTTGAACGAGAAGCGGCCCGGCCCGTAGCCGCGGGCTTTTGACTCCGGCAGCCCAGCGTACCAATCGCGGATCGGGGTGAAGGCGCCGGTATAGGTCGCTGGGTTCGAGCGCGGGGTCCGCCCGATCGGCGACTGATCGATATCGATGATTTTATCGATGTGCTCGAGACCTTCGATCTTGTCGTGCTCGGCGGGGGCGTCGCCTGCGCCGTGCCATTGGCGGGCGACTGCCTTGTAGAGGGTCTCGACCACAAGCGTGGATTTGCCGCCGCCGGAAACCCCGGTGATGCAGGTGAAGGCGCCAAGCGGTATGTCGGCGTCGACATTTTGCAGATTGTTGCCGCGCGCGCCGCGCACGCCGATGACGCGCTTCTTGTTGATCCAGCGTCGCTTGTCCGGGATGGCGATTTCGCGCGCGCCGGTGAGATAGGCGCCGGTGATGGAGTCCTTGCTCTTCTCGATCTCGCCGGGCGATCCTTGCGCAATGATGCGCCCGCCATGAATGCCCGCGGCCGGTCCCATGTCGATGACGTGATCGGCGGTGAGGATGGCCTCTTCGTCGTGCTCGACCACGAGAACGGAATTGCCGAGGTCGCGGAGCCGGATCAGGGTTTCCAACAGGCGCGTATTGTCGCGCTGGTGCAGGCCGATGCTGGGTTCGTCCAGAACGTAGAGCACGCCGGTAAGGCCCGAGCCGATTTGGCTGGCCAGACGAATGCGCTGGCTTTCACCGCCCGAGAGCGTGCCGGAGGCGCGGTCGAGCGAGAGATAGTCGAGCCCGACATCGACGAGGAAGCGCAAGCGGTCGTTGATCTCCTTGAGGATGCGGACCGCGATTTCCTTTTGCTTGGCCGTCAATTCGTCACTCAAGCCGCCGAACCAATCGCGCGCGGCCCGGATCGAGAAGCTGGAGGCTTCCGAAATGTCGCGCATGGCGACCTTGACCGCCAGCGCTTCCGGCTTCAGACGCCGCCCGCCGCAGGTCGGACACGGCGCCTCCGATTGATAGCGCTCCAATTCTTCACGCACCCAGGCGCTGTCGGTTTCCTTCCAGCGGCGCTCGAGGTTGGGCAGCACGCCCTCGAAATTCTTGGTCGTCTCGTAGCGGCGCACGCCATCGTCATAGACGAATTTGATCGGCTCCTTGCTGCCGTGAAGGATGGCCTGGCGCAGCTCCTTCGGCAGCTCCTTCCACGGTGCGTTGAGCTTGGCCTTGAAGTGTCTGGCGAGGGCGTCGAGGGTTTGCTGGTAGAGCGGCGACGGACCCTTGGCCCAGGGCGCGACAGCGCCGTCCTTCAGCGTCTTGTCGTGATCGGGGACGACGAGTTCGGGGTCGAACTTGAGCTGCACGCCGAGCCCGTCGCAGGTGGGGCAAGCGCCGGCCGGATTGTTGAACGAGAATAGGCGCGGCTCGATTTCCGGAATGGTGAAGCCGGACACGGGGCAGGCGAATTTTTGGCTGAAGATGAGACGATCAGGCGTCCCGGCCTTGTTCTTCAGCGTCGCCTTGCCCGTCGCGTCCTCGTTCTTGCCGGCGATTTCCGCGAAGGCGATGCCGTCGGCGAGCTTCAGCGCTTGCTCGAGCGAATCCGCCAGCCGGGTTTCGATGCCGGCTTTGACGGCGATGCGATCGACGACGATGTCGATGTCGTGCTTGAACTTCTTGTCGAGCGTCGGCGGCTCGCTCAATTCGTAAAACTCGCCGTCGATCTTGGCGCGCTGGTAACCCTTCTTCAGGTACTCAGCCATTTCCTTTTTGTATTCGCCCTTGCGGTCGCGCACGACCGGCGCGAGCAAATAGAGGCGCGTGCCTTCGGGCAGCGCCATGATGCGATCGACCATTTCGCTGACCTGCATCGCCGCGATTGGTTGGCCGGTGGCCGGCGAATACGGAATGCCGACGCGCGCCCACAGAAGACGCATATAATCGTAGATTTCGGTGACGGTGCCGACCGTCGAACGCGGATTGCGCGAGGTCGTCTTCTGCTCAATCGAGATCGCCGGCGAGAGGCCTTCGATGGAATCGACGTCGGGCTTCTGCATCAGTTCGAGAAACTGGCGCGCATAAGCCGAGAGCGATTCCACGTAGCGACGCTGGCCTTCGGCGTAGATGGTGTCGAACGCCAGCGACGACTTGCCGCTGCCGGAGAGGCCGGTGATCACGACCAGCTCGTTGCGCGGAATATCGACGTTCACGCCCTTGAGATTGTGCTCGCGCGCGCCGCGGATGCGGATGTGGGTGAGGCCGTCCTTCATGCCGCGAGGCCGTAGGCGATGGAGGTCATGGAGATGCCCGGCATATAATGGCGGTTGAAGAGAACCGGCGCCTCGCTCTCGCGCTGGGCGGCGAGAGCGTAGATCAGCGGCGTGAAATGCTCCCAGTCGGGGGCGGCGATCGCCGCGTCGGGCTGGGCTTTGTAATTCACGACTGCTCGATGATCGTCGGCGGCGGCGCCCGCGATCAGCGCGTCGAACGCCGCGACCCAGGGCTGAGGCTCGACCGAGCGCGCGCCGAAGAAGGCGCCCAGATTGTGCACGATGTTGCCGGAACCGAGCACAAGGATGTTTTCGTCGCGCAGCGCCGCGAGCTGGGCGGCCGATTTCGTAGTGCTCAGCCGCGGGGCGGCGCGATGTCGAGGCTCACTTGCACCACCGGCACGTCGGCGTCCGGATACATGTGCTTTAAGACGCTCCAAGCGCCGTGATCGAGACCCCATGTTTCATCGAGTTGGGCGCCGAATAGGCGAAGGCGCCCGACGATGTCGTGCGCCAGCGCCGGATCGCCTGGCGCCGGATAGTGAACCTCGAACAGCTCTTGCGGAAAGCTGCGGCCGAAATCGTGGATGGTGCTGCGGGCGCGCATTGGCCATGACGCGCACGCCTTCCGTCACCCAATGCGCCGAGATCGCGACGATCGCTTTCGGCTTGGCGAAACGCTGCGCGATCTCGGCCCAGCCGCGCGCGGACGGGGTGTCCTCGATGGCGTTCATCGGGGAGCCGTGGCCGACGAATAGGGCGGGCGCTCGCGTCATCTGTCGCCTTCTTTCGATTGATCCTTAAGCCCTTAAAAGCGGGCAAGCCGGAACGCCATGTTGGAGACCGGCCTTAAATAGGGGCTTGGATGGCCCAGCGCCGCTATCGCCGAACCGCCGATTGCCTGTGAATTCATGAGCCTTGCCCTCCCGGCCCGGTCCGAGGCGTTTTAACCTTGCAGGCGAACTTGATTCGTGAGAACATAATAAGAACAAAATTCCGCCCGG
Source organism: uncultured Pseudomonadota bacterium (assembly GCA_963847165.1). Classification (GTDB taxonomy): domain Bacteria; phylum Pseudomonadota; class Alphaproteobacteria; order Caulobacterales; family Aquidulcibacteraceae; genus Vitreimonas. The sequence continues at coordinate 53,133 of CAWJYY010000013.1, read as the reverse complement.
TCTACTGGCGAGAATTTGGTGACTGGTGAAGCTTGGTGAGCCCTTTGGTCGGAGCCTGGGGTTGGAGCCCCTGGGTTGGAGGTCTGGGCTGGAACAAGGGTCAGCACTCCGCACTCGAGTTGGTTTGTGAGCGCAGGAAACGGAGGCCGTCATGGCAGGCAGCGTCAATAAAGTGATCTTGGTCGGCAATCTGGGCAAAGACCCCGAAGTGCGCCGTTTGAATTCCGGCGAACCGGTGGTGAATTTGAGCGTGGCGACCTCGGAAAGCTGGCGCGACAAGCAGACCGGCGAGCGCAAGGAAAAGACCGAGTGGCACCGCGTCGTCATCTTCAATGAGAACATCGCCAAAGTGGCCGAGCAATATCTGAAGAAGGGCGCCAAGGTTTACATCGAAGGCCAGCTGCAGACGCGCAAATACACCGACAATTCCGGCGCCGAGAAATACACAACCGAAGTGGTGCTGCAGCGTTTTCGCGGCGAACTCACCATGCTCGACGGCAAGAACGACGGGGCCGGGCGCGGCTACGAAGAGGAAGGCGCCGGCTTTGCCGGCAGCGCCGGCAAGAAGCGCGTCGCCAGCGGCCCAAGCGAGAATTTCAGCCAGGATCTGGACGACGAAATTCCGTTCTAACGGAGCCGAAGCGCGGCTAAAGACCAGGCGGTGATAACTCCGTCGCGCGCGTTTGCGCCGCTTGATCTTCTGCAAATTGTCGCGGTGGCGGCGATCTGGGGCGTGAACGACGTCGCGGCGAAGATCGCGCTGTTATCATTTCCGCCGCTGATCACGGTGGCGATCCGCTTCGCCATCGTGCTGATCGCGCTTGCGCCCTGGATACGCCCGCCGCCGCGCCAGGGACTGCCGCTGCTCATGTTGATGCTGCTCTGCGTGGGGCCGCTGCATTTCGGCATCCAGTATTTTGGGCTGCATCTGGCGGCCGATCTGGCGCCGATGGCGGTGGCGATGCAGCTTTGGGCGCCGGCGTCGGTGGTGTTTGCGGCGCTGGTGCTGGGTGAGCGGGTCGCGGCGTTGCGCTGGGCCGGCGTGGCGTGACGTTCGCGGGCGTCGCGTCGATGAACTTTGATCCGGGGATGTTTACGCAAATTGCGCCGCTGACCTTGGTTGCGGGCGCGGCGTGCATGTACGGCTTCGGCGCGGTCCTGGTGCGCAAGATCGGGGCCTCGACCAATCCGTGGGTGATGCAGAGCTGGATCGCGCTCCTCTCTGCGCCCACCATGCTAGGCGCCTCGGCCGTCTTTGAGCATGGGCAGCTCGAGGCGCTGGCTGCTGCGCCCTGGTATGCATGGGGCTGAGAGCGCGCAGGTTTGAAGCCGGAGCGCAAGCGCCGGGCGGGACCGCTTGCGCATGCGACGCGAGCGCATAAAGTCCTGTAAAATCATAGAAAAATAGGGGTGCGGCGCGACGTCCGAAGGCCACTGCTTGGTTTGCGGGCGCACCGCTCCGATGTTAGTTTGGCGCCTGGATTCGCGCCGCCTTTGGCGGTCCTGAACAGCGTTTGCCCCAACCTTGAATTAGAACCGGCGACCCTCCCTTGTCAGACACGTCCGATCCCGCCGAGAACGGCGGCGCTGCTCCCCTTCCCAAAGGCGTCTCGCTCATCACCATCGAAGATGAGCTGAAGCGCAGTTACCTCGACTACGCGATGAGCGTGATCGTGTCGCGGGCGCTGCCCGACGTGCGCGACGGCTTGAAGCCGGTGCACCGGCGCATCCTCTTTGGCATGAACGAAGAGGGAAATACCTACGACAAGAAGTACCGCAAGAGCGCCAACACGGTCGGCGAAGTGATGGGCCGCTATCACCCCCACGGCGACCAGGCGATCTATGAAGCTCTGGTGCGGATGGCGCAGGATTTCTCGATGGGCCTGATGCTCATCGACGGACAGGGCAATTTCGGCTCCAATGACGGCGATCCGCCGGCGGCGATGCGCTATACCGAAAGTCGCCTGTCCAAGGCCGCGAATTCGCTGTTGGCCGACATCGACGAAGACACCGTCGACTTCACCGACAATTACGAAGGCTCGCGGCGCGAACCGACCGTGCTGCCGGCGCGCTATCCCAATCTCCTGGTCAATGGCGCAGGCGGCATCGCCGTGGGCATGGCGACCAACATTCCCCCGCACAATCTACGCGAAGTGATCGATGCGGCGGTGGCGCTGATCGACAATCCCGACATTTCCGATCTCGATCTTCTCGACATCGTGCCGGGCCCGGATTTTCCGACCGGTTGCGAAATCCTGGGCAAGACCGCCGCGCGCGTGGCGCTGACCACCGGGCGCGGCTCGGTGGTGACCCGCGCCCGCTACAAGATGGAGACAATCCGCGGCCGCGAGGCGATCGTCTTCTACGAAACGCCTTATCAGGTGAACAAGGCGAGCGTTTATGAGCGCATTGGCGAACTTGTGCGCGAGAAGAAGATCGAAGGCGTCGCCGAGGTGCGTGACGAGTCCAACCGGCTTGGCATCCGCCTCGTGGTGGAAGTGAAGCGCGACGTGGTCGCCGATGTGGTGATCAACCAACTCTATCGCTTCACCCAGCTGCAGACCTCCTTCGGCGTCAACATGCTGGCGCTGAACAATGGCCGGCCCGAGCAGATGGGACTTCGTCAGATGTTGACGGCGTTCCTGAGGTTCCGCGAACAGGTGGTGACGCGACGGACGAAATTCCGGCTGATGAAGGCCCGCAAACGCGGCCACGAAACCGTGGGTCTGGCCATCGCCGTCGCCAATATCGACGAGGTCATTCGCGTCATCCGCACCTCGGCCGATCCCAATGAAGCGCGCGAACGGCTGCTCGATCGCAGCTGGCCGGCCGGCGACATGCTGCCGCTGATCGCGCTGATCGCCGATCCGCGCACGCAAGTGATCGAAGGGGGCTCGATCCGGCTGTCGGAAGAACAGGCCAGGGCGATCCTCGATCTGCGCTTGCAGCGCCTCACCGGGCTTGGGCGCGACGATATCGCCAAGGCCGCCAACGAAATCGCCGAGGAGATCCGGGTGCTGCTCGAAATCCTCGCCAGCCGGCAGATGATCCTCGACATCATCAAGGCTGAAATGGCCGAAGTGAGAGCCGCGTTCGGCGTCGAGCGACGCACGCCGATCTCCGAAAGCGAAGGCGAGATCGACGACGAGGCGCTGATCCCGCGCGAAGACATGGTCGTCACCGTCACCCATGGCGGCTACGCCAAACGCACGCCGCTTGGGCTTTACCGGACGCAGCGACGCGGCGGCCGCGGCCGCGCCGGCATGCAGACGAAGGAAGAGGATTTTGTGACCCGCGTGTTCGTCGCCAACACGCACACGCCGATCCTGTTCTTCTCCTCGGCCGGCATGGTCTACAAGATGAAGGTGTGGCGCCTGCCGCAGGGCGATCCGCGATCAAGGGGCCGGGCGCTTGTCAATATCCTGCCGCTGGAAGCGGGCGAGACCATCACATCGTTGATGGCGCTACCGGAAGACGAGCACGATTGGGATAAGCTCGACGTGATGTTCGCCACCCGATCGGGCGGCGTTCGGCGCAACAAGCTTTCCGACTTCGTGCAGGTCAACCGCAATGGCAAGATCGCCATGAAGCCCGACGAGGGCGATGGCATCGTCGATGTCCAGATTTGCTCGGAAGACGACGATATTCTGCTCACCACCGCCAATGGCCAATGCGTGCGCTTTCGGACTACCGACGTGCGGGTGTTCAAGGGCCGCGATTCCAGCGGCGTGCGCGGGGTGACGCTGTCGGACGCCGACCGGGTCATCGGCATGGGCGTCTTGAAGCACATCGACGTCATCACCAAGGAGGTCGCCGACTACTTCAAGTGGGATTCCCAGTCGCGCGGCGACGTCGAGGTCGAGACCGACGAAGAAGCGACCGCCGATGGCGAGGCCACCCCGTTCGAACGCCTCGCCTGGCTGAAGACCCAGGAGCAGTTCGTGCTCACGGTGACGTCCAACGGCCTGGGCAAGCGCGCCTCGGCCTACGAGTACCGCGTGACCAACCGCGGCGGCAAAGGGCTTATCGCCCACAAGCTGCAGTCGGATGCGCGGATTATCGCCTCCTTCCCGGTGAAGGACGAAGAGGAGCTCTTGCTGGTCACCGACAAGGGCCAGTTGATCCGCACCGGCATTTCCGACATCCGCATCGCTGGACGCGCGACCCAAGGTGTGATTCTGATCTCCGTGGCCGAAGACGAACACGTCGTGGCGGCGGAGCGCTTGGAAGTGCTGCGCGGCGAGAACGGCGAGGCCGATGAGGGCGGCGAAGGAAAATGACGAAAACCGGCCCGCGCGTCGGCCTCTATCCGGGGACGTTCGATCCCTTGACCAACGGCCATGTCGACATCATCGCGCGCGCCGCCAAGCTGGTCGACCGGCTGGTCATCGGGGTCGCCATCAACGAGGACAAAAGCCCGCTTTTCAACCTGGGGGAGCGGGTGGCGATGGTCGAGGAGGCCTGCGCCAAGCTTGGGGTCCCCGCCGAGATCGTTGTCCAACCTTTTGACACATTGCTGATGAAGTTCGCCGAGAGCGTAGGGGCGCAAATTATTGTCAGGGGTCTTCGGGCCGTCGCTGACTTCGAGTACGAATTCGCCATGGTGGGAATGAATCAAAAACTCAATCCTGCTATTGAAACGGTCTTCCTGATGGCCGATCCGACCCATCAGGCGATCGCCTCACGCTTGGTGAAAGAGATCGCGAGACTGCAAGGAAGCGTGTCGCAATTCGTGCCTCAAGAAGTAGAACGACGACTGAAGGCCAAATTCGGGGTGTCGTAATGCGCTTGGGTGGAATTTGGGCGGCGGCGTTGGCGCTGACGCTGTTTGCAATGGTGGATGTGGCGAGCGCTCAGCAGGCGCCCGATCCGCGTAATTGGCGACCGGTGGATCCGGAGAACACGCTTTATATCGACACTGTGCATGGGCGCATCGTCATCGAGATGTATCCCGAAGTGGCGCCCTATCACATCGAGCGGATCAAGACGCTGACGCGCGCGCATTTCTATGACGGGCTCACCTTCCATCGCGTCGTCGACGGCTTCATGGCCCAGACCGGCGATCCGCTGGGCACCGGCGAAGGCGCCTCCAACCTGCCGGACCTGCACCAGGAATTCCTGTTTCGGCGCGGGCCGGACATGCCCTTCGTGCAGGCCGCCCAGCAGAGCGGCGCCTATCTCGGTTTCTATAAAGCGCTGCCGATCGAGAGCGCCCCGGACGCGCAGATGCGGGTGACGGCGGACGGGCGGGTGTCGGCCAACGCGCTGCACTGCCAAGGCGTGGTTTCGATGGCGCGGGCGGAGGACGACAATTCCGCCAACAGCCAATTCTTCATCATGCGCGCGCCATATCCGGCGCTGAACAAGCGCTACACGATCTGGGGCCGGGTCGTGTGGGGCCAGGAGGCGGTGATGCAGCTCGCGGTCGGGAACCCGCCGCCGACGCCTGATCGCATGCTCTCGGTGCGCATCGCCGCGGATTTGCCTGAGGCCGAGCGCGCCCCTATTTACGTGCTGCGGACCGACGGTCCGCAATTCCGGCAATTGATTGATGACACGCGCCGGCGCCGCGGCGCGGATTTTTCGATTTGCGACGTGCAGATCCCGGCGCGTGTCCCCAATCGCAACGACAGACAGAGGCACTGGTGGTCGATCATTCCTTTCATACCCTGACGATGGAGCTTCAGAACGGGCCGGTGAAGATCAAGCTTCGGCCCGATCTGGCGCCGAGCCACGTCGCCCGCATCGCCGAACTGGCCAATGCCGGCTTCTATGACGGGGTGGTGTTCCACCGCGTCATTCCAGGTTTCATGGCGCAGGGCGGCGATCCGACCGGCACTGGCATGAGCGGCTCCGACAAACCGAACCTGAAAGCGGAATTCTCCGCCGAGCCGCATGTGCGCGGCGTCTGCTCGATGGCGCGCACCAACAATCCAAACTCGGCCAATTCGCAATTCTTCATCTGCTTCGACGACGCGCGTTTCCTCGACCGGCAATACACGGTCTGGGGAGAAGTGGTGGAGGGGATGGAGAATATCGACGCTCTGCCGACCGGCGAGCCCCCGTCCAACCCCGGCAAGATCGTGAGCATGCGGGCCGAATAGGTTTGGCGGTTCGAGGCGCTCGCCCCGACTGCGCCGCGGACGTCTTGTATCGACGCCTGATTGCTGACACCCAGAAACCCCGATGCGTGTCGAGGCCTTTGATTTCGAACTTCCTGAAGAGTTGATCGCGCTCCGCCCGGCGCGGCCGCGCGACAGCGCGCGCCTGCTGGTGGCGCCGCCCCCGGTGCGGTCGACGCCGGGGCCTTCAAGGATTGTGTCGTGGCCGATGCGCCGGCGCTGTTGCGGCGCGGCGACCTCATGGTGTTCAACGACACCCGCGTCATTCCAGCGCGGCTGAAGGGCGAGCGCGAGCGCGACGGCGCGATGGTCGCCGTCGAGGCGACGTTGTTGGCGCGCCTGACGCCGACGCGATGGAGCGCGCTCGCCAAGCCGGGCAAACGATTGAAGGAAGGCGACCGTGTGCGCTTCGGCGCCCGGGAGGATCGCGCCTGCCTGCTTGGCGGGCTCGATGCGACGGTGGCGGCCAAAGGCGAGGACGGCGAGATCGCGCTCGAATTCGATCTGGCCGGAGGCGACCTCGATGCGGCGATCGCGGCGGCGGGCGAGATGCCCTTGCCGCCTTATATCGCCGGGCGGCGCGCCGAGGATGAGCAGGATCGCGGCGATTATCAGACCGTCTACGCAAAGCGGGATGGCGCGGTGGCGGCGCCGACGGCGGGTCTCCACTTCACCGACGAATTGTTGGCTAAGCTCGATGCGGCGGGCGTCGAGCGCGTGACGGTGACGCTGCATGTGGGCGCGGGCACGTTTCTGCCGGTGAAATCGCCAGACACCGAGGGCCACGTGATGCATTCGGAATGGCGCGAACTTTCGCCGGCGACGGCGCAGGCGATCAATCGCGCCAAGGCCGAAGGGCGCCGGGTGATCGCCGTCGGCACGACCGCGTTGCGGACTTTGGAATCGAGCGCCGACGCGGAAGGGCGCGTGCGCGCCCAGAGCGGCGACACCAACATCTTCATCACGCCCGGTTTCCGCTTCGCCGTCGTCGACGGGCTTTGGACCAATTTCCATCTGCCGAAATCGACGCTTTTCATGCTAGTGGCGGCGTTTGCCGGGCTTGAGCGGATGCGGGCGGCCTATGCGCATGCGATCGCGCAAGGCTACCGCTTCTATTCCTATGGCGACGCGAGCTTGCTATGGCGCGCCTGACATGACCGCGTTCCCGTTCGAGATCCATGCGCGCGACGGCGCCGCCCGCACCGGGGTCTTGAGCACGCCGCGCGGGGCGATCCGCACGCCCGCTTTCATGCCGCTGGCGACGGCGGGGTCGGTGAAGGCGATGACGGTCGAGCAAGTCGCCTCCACCGGCGCCGATATCGTGCTCGGCAACACTTATCACTTGATGCTGCGCCCCGGCGGCGAACGGATGCGGCGGCTGGGCGGATTGCACGCCTTCATGCGCTGGCGAAAGCCGATCCTCACCGATAGCGGCGGCTATCAGGTGATGTCGCTGGCCCAGCTCAGGAAGATCGACGCCGACGGCGTCACCTTCCGCAGCCATGTCGACGGCGCGTCGCACCGGCTGACCCCGGAAATCGCCGTCGAGATCCAGGCCGACCAGATCGGCGCCGATATCGTCATGCAGCTGGACGAATGTCCGGCGCTGCCGGCGCCGCGCGAGGAGGTGAAGAAGGCGATGGAGCTGTCGCTGCGCTGGGGCGAGCGCTGCAAGCGCGCCTTCGGCGCCCGTGAGCGGCAAAATCTATTCGCCATCGTGCAAGGCGGCGCCGACGCCGAGCTGCGGCGCGCCTCGGCCGAGGCGCTGGTGACCGAGAATTATGACGGCTATGCGATCGGCGGGCTCGCCGTCGGCGAACCTCGCGAGGAGATGCTTGCCGTTCTTGCGGTGACGGCGCCGCATTTGCCGTTGGCGCGGCCGCGTTATCTGATGGGCGTCGGCAAGCCGCTCGACATCGTCGAGAGCGTGATGCTCGGCGTCGATATGTTCGATTGCGTGATCCCGACGCGTTCAGGCCGGCACGGGCAAGCCTGGAGCGACGCTGGCCCGATCAACATCACCAACGCCCGTTTCGCCGAAGATGCCGCGCCGCTCGACCCGATGAGCGATTGCCCCGCCAGCCGAGATTATTCGAAGGCGTATTTGCATCACCTCTTCAAGGCCGGCGAGTTGCTTGGGCAGACGCTGCTCTCTTGGCACAACCTCGCTTATTATCAGTCTTTGATGCTTCGTTTGCGCGAGGCGATCGCCGGCGCGCGCTTAGCGGCCTTCCATGACAGTTTCGTCGCCGGCCTTGGCGGCTAGAGCAATCATTGCTTGTCTGGCCGGCCCGCCGCATGGGCCTGGCCGGCGGGGCGCTGTTGTGTCGGCCGCGGCAGCACTGGCGGCGCGGGGATAATGTCTGGGCAGCCCATGGAAGCGCCATAGCCGCGCAAGAACGTGCGGCGTTGCTGTCCGTTGGCGACGGCGCGGAGCGCTTCGCGGTCGGCTTCGCTGGCGCCGCTCAACGTGCGCACCCAGGAGCGGAACGGGATCAGGTCCTGGGCTGTGTTCTGGGCCGCGGCGATGGTCTGCTGTTCGACGAAATCGCCGCTGCGATCGAAAATGTTGCGGTTCGGCCCGGACTGATAGCTCTCGGGCCCGAGCACGGCGTCGAGACTGTGGATCTCCTGGGTGACCGCCGCGCAACTGGTGAGTTCGACGGTGGCGTAAGGATATTGCAGATTTCGCAGCAAGAGCGGGATCTCCGGCCGGATCATGTTGACGTCCCGGAGCGGGGTGTAGGCTGCGTCGGTGACGCCGCGTCTTGTGTCGGCCGTGCGACCGGTGGTGCCGCAGGCGGCGACGCTCGCCGTCACCGCCAGTACAGCCACCATCTGAGCGGTCAATTTCGCCTGCATCGATTTACTCCCAGCCCAGAGGGCTAACCCAATTCGGCCCACCAAGCCACGCTATTGCGGCGAGACCGGGACAAGACAGGGACAGGCGGGCGGGCTAGACGAGAGGTCTGCTCGTGCTTCCGGTTGACGAAATCCTGCCTGAATTGAAGGCCGCGCTCGCCGCCCGCAGCGAGGCGGTGCTGGTGGCCCCGCCGGGCGCGGGCAAGACCACGCGCGTGGCCCCAGCGCTGCTTGACGCGGACTGGGTCAAGGACGGCGTCATCATTCTGCTTTCGCCGCGACGGATCGCGGCGCGCGCGGCGGCGGCTCGGATGGCGGCTGAGCGCGGCGAGCGTGTCGGGGAAAGCATCGGCTATCGCGTACGGCTGGATGCGCGCGTGGGGCCGGCCACCCGTATCGAGGTGGTCACCGAAGGCGTGTTCACGCGCATGATCCTCGACAATCCCGAACTGCGCGGCGTGGCCGGCGTCATCTTCGACGAATTTCATGAGCGCAGTTTGGAAGCCGATCTGGGCTTGGCCTTGGCGCGCGATTGCCAGGCCGGATGGCGCCCGGATTTGCGGCTCTTGGTGATGTCGGCGACCCTCGACGCGGCGCGGATCGCTTCGCTGTTGGGAGACGCCCCGGTGGTGGTGAGCCAAGGCCGGATGTTTCCGGTGGCGCTGCGCTATCGCCCGCGCGATCCGCGCGCGCGGCTGGAGCATGAAGTCGCCGCAGCGACCGCCGCGGCGCTGGCGGTTGAGCGCGGCAGTGCGCTCGTGTTCTTACCCGGGGCGGGCGAGATCGAGCGAACCGCCGAGCGGCTGCGCGCGCTCTTAGGCGATCCCAGCCTCGATGTGCGCCCGCTCTATGGGGCGATGAGCCCAGCCGATCAGGATGCCGCGATCGCGCCGGCGCCGGCCGGCCGGCGCAAGATCGTGCTGGCGACCTCGATTGCCGAAACCAGCCTGACCATCGAGGGCGTGCGCATCGTCATCGACGCGGGACTTTCACGCCGCTCGCGGTTCGAGCCGGCTTTAGGGCTGTCGCATTTGGAGACGGTGCGCGCCAGCCAGGCGGCGATCGCCCAGCGCACGGGCCGCGCCGGGCGCCTGGAGCCGGGCGTGTGCTGGCGGCTGTGGCACGAAGGCGAAACGCGGGCGTTGCTGGAATTCGATCGCCCCGACATCATCGATGCGGACTTGTCGGGGCTGGCGCTTGATCTGGCGGCGTGGGGAGTAAGCGATCCGCTCGCGCTCACCTGGCTCGATCCCCCGCCGAAGCCGGCTTGGAGCGAAGCAGTCGCGCTGCTGAAGCGCTTGGGCGCGCTCGATGAGGGCGGACGATTGACCGCCCATGGCGCAATCCTCGCCAAGCTGCCGTTGCCGCCGCGCCTGGCGCATATGGTGGCCGCCGCCGAGGCGCGCGATCGCCGGCTGGCGGCGCTGTTGGCGGTGGTGCTGAGCGAGCAGGGCCTGGGCGGGCGCGATGTGAATGTCGGCCACCGCGTCGAGGCGCTCAGCGCCGCTTCAGGCGAGCGCGCGCGCGCGGCGACGGCGCTGGCCGCGCGCCTGGCCAGAAGCGCAGGCGCCGCCGTCGGCGAAGTCGATGTCTCGCGCGCCGGCATCGTGCTGGCGCAAGCCTTCCCCGAGCGCGTGGCCAAGAAACGCGGCCTCACCCAGACGCCCGGCGCGCGCATGGTTTCGTTCTTGCTGGCCAATGGGCGTGCGGCGGGCGTGGCCGAAGACGACGCCTTGGCGGGTTCGGATTTCGTCGTCGTCGCCGATGCGACGGGGGCGGCGCAAAGCGCCCGCATTCTCTCGGCGGCGCCGATTAGGCAAAGCGATGTGGAGCAATTGTTCGCCGATCGGATCGAGACCCATGCGGCGGTGAAGGTGGATGCGCTCGGCGCCTTGCGCGCCAGGCGCGTGCGCAAGCTCGGGCGCATCGTCCTGTCTGAAGCGCCGCTGGAAAAACTGGACGCAGAAGAGATGAGCGACGCCTTGGCCGAGGCGGTGCGCGATGAAGGGCTCGCCGCACTCGACTGGAGCGAAAGCGCAAACCAGGCGCGGGCGCGGGTTGCGCTGATGCGCGCGCTTGAGGGCGAAACCTGGCCGGATTGGAGCGATGAGGCGCTGTTGGCCGACCTCGATTGGCTGCCGCTGGCTGGCGTGAAGCGACTGCGAGACGTGGACGTGGCGGCCGCGCTCCTCAATGCACTGCCTTACGAATTGCGCCGCCGGCTTGATGCGGAGGCGCCGGCGCGGTTCGATACGCCGGCGGGATCCTCGCTCCTGATCGATTACGCCAGCGAAGGCGGACCAGCGCTCGATGTGCGGCTGCAGGAAATGTTTGGGACTGATGTGCATCCGAGCCTGGCGCGCGGGCGTGTGGCGCTGACCTTGCGGCTGCTTTCGCCAGCGCACCGGCCGGTGCAGACCACCAAGGACTTGCCTGGCTTCTGGCGCGGCTCGTATGCAGCCGTGCGCAGCGAGATGCGCGGACGCTATCCCAAGCACCCGTGGCCTGACGATCCGTTGTCGGCGCAGCCCACCCGGCGCGCCAAACCGAGAGGCTCCTGATGATCCCCAGCATCGACGACATCCGCCTCGCCGCCGAACGCATCAAAGGCATCGCCGTGCGCACGCCGCTCTTGCGGCATGATGCGCTCGATGAAGCGACCGGGGGAAAGCTCTGGGTGAAGGCCGAATGCCTACAGCGCGGCGGCGCCTTCAAGATGCGCGGCGCAACCAACGCCATCGCGGCTTTGGCGCCGGAGGTGCGCAAGCGCGGCGTGATCGCGTTCTCGTCCGGCAATCATGCGATTGCGGTGTCGACGGCGGCCAAGTTGTTCGGCGTCAGCGCCGTCATCGTCATGCCGTCGGATGCGCCGAAGATTAAACTCGACACCACCCGCGCCAATGGCGCTGAAGTGGTGATGTACGATCGCGTGCGCGAGAGCCGCGAAGCGATCGGCGTGCGGCTTTCGCAAGAACGCGGCTTGAGCCTGATCAAACCGTTCGACGATGTGCTTGTGATCGCCGGCCAAGGCACCGCCGGACTTGAGATCGCCGAAGAGATCGATCCCGACATCGCCATCGTTCCGGCGAGCGGCGGGGGCTTATGCTCGGGGGTCTCGATTGCGCTGCCGAACGCCCGCATCGTCGCCTGCGAGCCGCAAGGGCACGACGATATCGCCCGCTCCTTCGCCAGCGGCAAACGCGAGCGCAACGAACCGGGCATTCGCTCGATCTGCGATGGCCTGCTCACCGAAGAGATGGGCGACATCACCTACGAGATCGCCAAGAAGCGTTGGGAGCGCGTCGCCGTGATCAGCGATGAGGCGGTGCGGCGGGCGATGAAGTTCGCGTTCCAGCGTCTGAAGATCGTGCTTGAGCCTTCAGGCGCGATCGCCCTTGGCGCAGCGCTCGAAGGCGGGCTCGATCTCAAGGGCAAAGTGGTCGCCATCGTCGCCAGCGGCGGCAATGTCGATGTCGAGACCTTCACGAAGGCGCTTGCGTCCTAGAAATGTCCGCGACGCAGGTCTTCTTGCAGCTGGATAGGCGTCGGCTGGCCGGCCAGGCGGTAGCGATAGACCTGCAGATTCTCCATCACCCGCTGCACGTAATTGCGCGTTTCGGAGAACGGGATGAGTTCGATCCAGTCGACCACGTCCCTTGCAGAGGAGCGCGGATCGCCCCAATCGGTGATCCAGTCGCGGACATTGAAATCGCCGGCATTGTAAGCGGCGATGGCGAGTACATAGGAGCCGCTGAAACTATCGATCAGATTGGCGAGATAGGACGAGCCGAGCGTCACGTTGTAGGTGGGGTCGGTCAGCTGGCCGCGATCGTATTCCATGCCTTGCGAACGGGCGGTGGCGCGCGCGGTTGACGGAATAAGCTGCATCAGGCCGTGCGCGTTGGCGCTGGAGACAGCGCCTGTGTCGAACTCGCTTTCCTGGCGGATGATGGCGAGCACGAGGGCCGCTTCCGGGCGGCCGGTCTGCTGCACGGACGGCCGGCAGTTGGATCAACGGATAGGCGGCGTTGGCGGCGACGACGTTGCGGAAGAGGCCGGCCTTGGCGCTGCGCAGGGCGGTGCGCTGATAGGATTGCTCGCGCGCCATTTGCGAGAGCAGCTCGATTTCCTGGGGATCGTCGAGCGCGTCGTCGAGATAGAAGGCGATCGCATTCGAAATCGTGTTGGGCGCCGACTTGGGCGATGACGCGAAGCGCGCGCACCAGTTCGCGATTTTCGAAGCGCGCGCGCGCCTCGTTGGAGACGCGGGCGGTGTCGGCGAGACTCAGCACCGCGGTTTGCTGGCCGCGGGTGGCGGCGAGCTGGCCGTAGAACGTGAAATTGTATTGCGCCGCTTGGCTGGAGGCCGCGTCGGCGTCGGCGGTTTGGCCGAGCGCGCGCATGGCTTCAGCGCGCCAATAGAGCGCGCGCGAGCGGCTCACCGGCGCTGAGACGTTTTGGCTCATGCGCGTGAAATGATCGAGCGCCTGCTGCGGTTGGTTGAGGAAGCGCAGATTGAGCCAGCCGGCCATGAATTCGGAATCGGCGAAGGACTCGCCCGAACTGAGGCCGCTGTTGGAGACCAGGTCGTAGGCGAGCCGGGCTTGGCCCGAGCGCAGCGCGCGGGGCAGATAAAGACGCCGTTCGCGATAAATTGCGTCGCGCGCAAACAGTGGCGCGGCGTTGGCGTCGATGCGCGCAGCAATCGCCATGGCGTCTTCGGGATTGCCGGTGCGGCGGCGATATTGGGTGCGGTCGTAGAGGAAGCCCGGATCGTCGGCGCGCGAGGCGGGAACCGCGTCGATGGCGCGCTGCAGATGGCGGCGCTGGCGGGCTTGCAGAGCGATGCGCGCATTGGCGAGTGCGCGATCGGCGGCGCCGAGGTGGGAGAGGAAGCGTTGCGCCTCGCTGCGCTCGCCGCGCCAGAGCAGCATGCTGACGCGATCGGCGTAGTCGTTGGCCGACAAGGAGGAGGCGAACGCGTCTTGGGCCGCGGCCTGGGCGGTTTCGCTCAAGGTGTTTTCCCGCCACGCCGCGCGCGCCGTGGCGAGCGCTTGGGCGTTATCGCCCATGTCGCGCTCAGCGATGGCGAGGGCGATGCGGCCATCGCCGGTCAGCGGACCGTTATCCTGCTGCAGGAAGCTTGCGCGTTCGGAAGCCGAGAGGCGGGAATCGAAAATGGCCTGCTCGGCGCGCTGGCGCATGGTGATGCGGCCGGGCCAGCCTTGCAGGTCGCCAAGCGCGGTGCGGATATCGTCGAAATAGAGCGGCGCATGCTGGTCGGAGGCCCAACGCCATTCGAGCAGCTTCTTGACCAGGGGATCGCTGGCGGCGTCGCGCAATTGCGCCAGCCCGGTCCAATCTGCATTTTCGGCGGCGGCGAGACCGTCGCGCAGGCGCGCGAGTTCGGCGTCGCTGACGCGTGGGGGATTGGGAAGCGTAAGCGCCGCGTTGAGGCTGTCGGGGGCTTGCGGGGCGGTCCCTTGCTGGCCCGCGCCGGAAGCGGCGAGCAACGCGCTGGTCGCAGCCGCCAGCAGCACGATGCGGATCAGTTTCGGCACTTCCATGAAACCCCTCCGCCGCGTTCCGCATCCGCAACGACCCGGGCCGGGGCAGCCGGGTCGCCTTTAACCTCGCGCGCCAGTGTGGCAGGAATCGCGCCAAGACCAAGCCCGGTTGGGCGAGCCTTGGGCCATTTGTCATGTTTCATGGGTCAATTCCCGCGCTGATTACGCCGTTTCGCAACGGCATCCTTGATGAACGAGGCTTCCAGGACTTCGTGGAATGGCAGATCCGCGAGGGTTCGCATGGGCTCGTGCCCTGCGGCACGACCGGGGAAGGCGCGACGCTGAGCCTGCAAGAGCATCTGCGCGTCGTGCGCCTCTGCGTCGAGGCGGCGCAGGCGCGCGCGCCGGTGATCGCCGGCGCGGGATCGAATTCGACCGCGCATGCGATCGAGCTCGCGAAGGGGGCGGCGGCCGCGGGCGCCGATGCGGTGCTGGTTGTGGCGCCCTACTACAACAAGCCGAGCCAGGATGGTTTGGTCGCGCACTACGCCGCCATCAACGACGCGGTCGATATTCCGATTGTGGTCTATAACGTGCCGTCGCGGACCATGGTCGACATCAGCGTTGAGACCGTCGCCCGCATCGCCAAGCTCGCCAATGTCGTGGCCATCAAGGACGCGAGCGGCGATATCGGGCGGGTGGCGAGACACCGCGCGCTCTGCGGGACCAAGTTCGTGCAGCTTTCCGGCGATGATCCCAACGCCATCGGCTTCAACGCCAGCGGCGGGGTGGGCTGCATCTCGGTGACGGCGAATGTGGCGCCCAAACTCTGCGCGCAGATGCAGGAGGCCGCCGCGCAAGGCGCCTTCGAAGCCGCGCGCGCGATCGACGACAAGCTGGCGGCGCTGCACAAGGTCCTGTTCGTCGAGCCCTCGCCGGCGCCGGCGAAATACGCAGTCTCGCTCTTGGGCAAGTGCGAGGAGGGCGTGCGATTGCCGCTTCTGGCCTGCAGCGAGGGGGCGAAGACCCAAATCCGGGCCGCGATGACGCAGGCGGGATTGATCTAACAATGGCCAAGAAGGCTGACGACGGCCGCAAGCTCGTCGCCGAGAACCGGCGCGCCCGCTTCGATTACCTGATCGAGGACACCATTGAGGCCGGCATCCAACTGCTCGGCACCGAGGTGAAGTCGCTGCGCGGCGGGCGCGCCAATATCGCCGAGAGCTATGCTTCGACCGAAAAGGGCGAACTTTGGCTGATCAATGCGACGATTCCCGAATATCCCCCGGCTGGTCAATTCAATCATCCGCCGCGGCGGCCGCGGAAGTTGTTGGTGCGCTCGAAGGAATTGCGGCGCCTCGCCGGGGCGGTGGAGCGCGAAGGGCGCACGCTTGCCCCGCTCAAACTCTATTTCAACGCGCGCGGCATCGCCAAGCTTGAGATCGCGCTGGCCAAGGGCAAGAAGGCCCACGACAAGCGCGCGGCGACCAAAGATCGCGAATGGAAGCGCCAGCAATCGCGGCTATTGCGCGATAAGGGCTAGCCGGCCAGCGCCTTGGCGCGGGCGAAGAGCGTTTCGAACATCTCCCGCGTCAGCCGTCGGGTCTGGGTGTTGTAGCGCGAGCAATGGTAGCTGGAGACAAGCGTTCGGCCCTCGCCCAACGGCGTCTCGGCGCCGTGCGCGAATTTGCTCGCCGCCGGCTTCATGCCGTGCGCGCGCAGCACGCTTTCGTGGGCGATGGCGCCGAGCGCCAGGATCACTTTCAGTCTCGGCAGCGCCGCGATCCGAGCCGCGAGAAAGGGGCGGCAGAGCTTGATTTCCTCCGGCGTCGGTTTGTTTTCGGGCGGCGCGCAGCGCACCGCGTTGGTGATCATGGCGCCGACGAGGATGAAGCCGTCATTTGGGTCGGCGCGGTATTGGCCGTTGGCGAAACCGAACTGCTTCAGCGCGCCGTAGAGGAGCTCGCCGGCATAATCGCCGGTGAACGGGCGCCCGGTGCGATTGGCGCCCATCCGGCCAGGCGCCAGGCCCACGACCAGCAAGCGCGCCTCGGCATCGCCGAAGGAGGCGGCCGCGCCATTGAACCAATCGGGATGGGCGGCGCGCATTCTCTTGGCGGTAGGCCACCAGCCGTGGGCAAAGTGGGCAATCCTTCGGCGCTTCAGGCGGCGTTGCGCTCACTGGTCCTCTTCGTTCCCGTCATCGTCCCCGTCGTCGTCCTTTGCATGGTCCCTCCCATGGTCCCAGCGGCTCTCTTCGGCGTGAGCGCGTTCACGCGGGCTGCGTCCGAATAGAGCCATGAGGTCGGCGAGGTCGAGGAAATTGTCGGCGGCGCGGCGGATTTCGTCGGCCGCCATGGGCGGGGTCGATTTGATGGTGGAGACGACGGTCACGCGCATGCCCGCCCGCTTGGCCGCCGCCACCGCCGGGGTGAAATCGCCGTCGCCGGAGAACAGGAAACCATGATCGGTGAAGGCGGCGGCTTCGACGAGATCGATGGCGATCTCGACATCCATATCGCCCTTGAAGCGGCGCCGGCCATTGGCGTCGGTGAATTCCTTGGCGGGCTTGGTGACCACCGAATAGCCGTTGTAGTCGAGCCAATCGACGAGCGGGCGGATGGGCGAGAAGTCTTGGTCCTCCAAGAGGGCGGTGTAATAGCTGGCGCGAATGAAGCGCCCGCGCTTGCGGAATTCCTCGAGCAGCTTGCGGTAGTCGATATCGAAGGCGAGGCCCTTGGCGGCGGAGTAAAGATTGGCGCCGTCGATGAAGAGCGTGGTGCGTTCATCGGGGTGAATGAGGCGGTCGAGAATGTTGGCCATAAGACAAGTCCGTTATCGAAGCGCGGGAGGCGCGTGAAATGGGTTTCTCATGAACGCCGGCGCGCGCGCGTATGTCGGCTTGGGCGCCAATCTGCCGTTCAACGGCGTCTTGGGTCCCGCGCTGCTCGCACAGGCATTGTCGGCATTGCAGGCCGCCGGCTTTACACCAGTCGCTGTCTCCAATGTTTGGCGAACGAGCCCCTGGCCGCCGAGCGATCAGCCGGACTACTACAATGCGGTCGCCGCCTTTGAGACACAGGGCGTATCGCCGCAAGCGCTGTTCCAAACCTTACGCGGGGTTGAGCTTCAGTTTGGCCGCGAACGGCGCGAGCGCTGGGCGGCGCGCACCCTCGATCTCGACATCATCGCCATGGCGGAACTGCACGGCGCCTTCGGCGAGGTCACGCTGCCCCATCCGAGGATGCAGGAACGCTCGTTCGTGCTGGCGCCGCTGGCCGAGATCGCGCCCGATTGGCGCCACCCGGTTTCCGGGCTAAGCGCGGCCGAAATGCTTAAAACCGCGCCGTCCGAGCAACGTTACCGCCGGTTAGGGCCGTTGCCGGGCGCTTGAGGCGCCCCCGCGACGGCTCTTCGCATTGCGAAATACCGCGGAGACCACTAGGTTGATCGACCATCCCACTCCGTTTGGCCCGAGAGGACACACGCCTTGGCTCGCGTAACCGTAGAAGATTGCGTCGATAAAATTCCCAACCGGTTCTCGCTGGTGCTGCTTTCAGCCCATCGCGCCCGCAATATTTCCTCCGGCGCCGAGCCGATGGTCGAGCGCGACCGCGATAAGGACCCGGTCGTGGCGCTGCGTGAAATCGCCGATTGCGCGATCACCCCAGAAGAGCTCCGCGACAGCTATGTCATGCTCTACCAGGACGTGCAGCCGGCGACCCAAGCCGAGGACGAGCAGGATCGCCTGGCCCTGGTCGCCCCGGTGAACACCTCCGAAGAAGACGTGCTGCGCGCGCTCCAGCAAGAAGCCGAAGCCCAGCGCGACGAACGGTACTAGGGCGATGGGCGGCGGTGACGGCGTCGCCGCCAAAACCCCGGCCGGTCAGGCACAGGCTGGCGCGGGCGAGGCGCCGACGCGCACGCGCTATTTGCGGCAGTTCGAACTGGTCGAGAAGATGCGGGCCTATGACCCGTCTCTCGACGAGAAGCTGATCAATCGCGCCTACATCTACGCCACCGCCAAGCACGGCAGCCAGAAGCGGCACTCGGGCGACCCATACTTCGCCCACCCGATCGAAGTCGCAGGCATCCTCACCGACTACAAGCTCGACGCCGCGACGATCGTCGCCGGATTGCTGCACGACACCATCGAGGACACCGAAGCCACGCGCGAGGAGGTGGAGTCGAAGTTCGGGGCCGAAATCGCCGATCTCGTCGAGGGGGTGACCAAGCTTTCGAAGCTCGAAATCCAATCCGAGGAAAACAAGCAGGCGCAGAACCTGCAGAAATTCATTTTGGCGATGTCGCGCGACGTGCGCGTGCTGTTGGTGAAACTGGCCGACCGCCTCCACAACATGCGGACGCTGAGCCATGTGCCGACCGCCGGCAAACGGCGGCGCATCGCCTTGGAGACGCTGGAAATCTACGGACCGCTCGCCCGCCGCATCGGCATGGAGCGGATGGCGCGCGAGCTCGAGAGCCTGGCTTTCCACGAAGCCTTTCCGGAAGCCGAAACCGCGATCAACGCGCGCCTTGAACAATTGCGCGCCGAAAAGGGCGCCAATGTCGCCAACGTGATCCAGACGATCATGGAGGTGTTTGAGTTCGCCGGCGTCGATGCGCGGGTGTTCGGCCGTGAGAAGCAGGCCTATTCGATCTGGCGGAAACTGCAGCGCAAGAGCGTGGAATTCTCGGATTTGGCCGACGTCTATGCATTCCGCGTGATCGTCAACAATCCCGACGATTGCTATCGCGCGCTAGGCCTCGTCCACCAGACCTGGCGCTGCGTGCCCGATCAGGTCGAGGATTACATCTCCAACCCCAAGCCCAACGGCTATCGCTCGATCCACACCACGGTGATCGGGCCGGGCAATGTGCGGGTGGAGATCCAGATCCGCACCGAAGAGATGGATCAAGTGGCCGAGGTCGGCGTCGCGGCGCACTGGCGCTACAAGAACGAAGCCTATGGCTACGACGAAGAACTCGCCGCCTCCGCCGGCGTGGATGCGCGCGAGGCGACGCGCTCGTTGCTGGAGATCGCCGAACATGGCGGCGACGCCGGCGAATTCCTGGAGCACGCCAAGCTCGAAATGTATCAAGATCACGTGTTCGCGTTCACGCCCAAGGGCACGTTGATCCCGCTGCCGCAAGGGGCGACGCCGCTCGATTTCGCCTATGCGGTGCACTCCGACATCGGCGACCGCGTCACCGGCGTGAAGATCAATGGCGATGAGCGGCCGCTGCGCACCGTGCTGCGCAACGGCGATGTCGTGGAAATCATCACCGGCGCCAAGGTCGCGCCGGTGCCGGGTTATGAATCGCTTGCAAAGACCGGGAGGGCGAAGTCGGCGCAACGGCGCCTGGAGCGGGGCGTGCGCCGCGGCGAGTTCGCCAAGCTTGGCCGCGAATTGGTGGCGCACGCCTTGCACCGACACGGACACGATCTGGCCGAGACATCGCTGAAATCAGCGGCCGCGCGGCTGGGCAAGCACGACGAGGACGAAGTGTTTGTCGCCGTCGGCGAAGGGCTGGTGAAGCCCAGCGCCGTGGTGGTGGCCGCCTTCCCGGGCCTTGAAGATAAAGTGCGCCGCGAAGAGGGCCGCAAGCCAATGGCGGCCGACAAGGCCAAGCTCTACGTCAAAGGCGGCGATCTGACCCCGGGGGTGGCGTTGCATTTCGCCGAAGACTGCACGCCCATACCCGGCGACCGCATTGTCGGGGTGCTCGAGCCCGGCAAAGGCGTGGTCGTGCACACCATCGACTGCGAAACGCTGGCGCGCGAAAGCGAGACCGAATGGATCGACCTGGCGTGGACGCAAACCGCGCTCCACCGCACGCTGGCGGTCGGGCGCATCGTCGCGACGGTGGAAAACAAGCGCGGCGTCTTGGCCGATTTGTGCCGTGTGATCGCAGAGAACGAGGGCGACATTCTCAATTTGCGGCTATCCAAGCGCACCACCGAGTTTTTCGATATGATCTTCGACATCGAGGTTGCGGACGCGCGCCACCTCACGAATATCGTCGCGGCGATGAGAACATCGAAAGCGGTGATCGAAGTTGAGCGGGTGCGGGGATGATGGACGCCAGGTTTGGTTACGAACCCTATTCGGATCAATACGCGAACGACGTCTACAGCCATCTGTTCTGCGACGTGCCGGAGAATTTCGTGGCGTGGGCGCAGGGGCCGACGCTGCCGTTGTTTTCGCTGGATTTCAATGAACGGGCGGTGCGCGCCATCGCCGAAGACAAGACCGAGGAGAGCCGTGTGCGGGCGCTCGCCTATAACCGCCTCAAGAAGGAAAGGTGCGCGGTGCCGCCACGCGTGCTCTTGGGCGTCGTCGTCGAGACGCCGTTGCCGCGCGGGCTCGATGCGATCGCGGTCTATGTCGATGGACGCATTCGCTACATTCACGGCTCCGGCAAGCAGGTCGCCATCGAGAAGGACGTCGAATCGATGCGCCCGCCGCGGAAGGCCCTGCTCGGCGCGGCCCAGGACATTGTCGATGAATTGAGCCCGCTGGCGGAATTGCGCTCGCCGCCGCCGAAAACGCCGAACGTCCGGGTGACGTCGATCGTATCCGACGGGCTTTATGTGGGCGAAGCCAATGCCGAGGAGCTGACGCGCGACCCGCTCGGGGGCCCGATCCTGCGGGCGGCCAGCGATCTCCTCTCCGCCGTCATCGATTACGCCAAGGCCAACACGCCTCGATGACCGGCGTTTGCTTTGCGGCTGCTTGAGATAGAAGCGCTTTTCATGAATCAGGATCAAGTTCTCGACGAATTCCGCGCCGCCGGCGCGCTGCTCGAGGGGCATTTCATTCTGTCCTCGGGCCGCCATAGCCCGGTGTTCTTCCAGAAGAACGCCGTCTTCATGGATCCCGCGCGCACCGAGCGTTTGTGCAAGGCGCTGGCGGAAAAGGCGCGCGCTGCGTTTGGAAAGATCGAGGTGGTGGTGTCGCCGGCGGTGGGCGCGATCATCCCGGGCTACGAGACCGCCCGCCACCTCGGCGCGCTGGCGATGTTCACGGAGCGAGAGGGCGGGCAGTTTCAGCTGCGGCGCGGGTTTTCGATCAAGTCGAGCGATCGGGTGCTCATGGTGGAGGACGTGGTGACGACCGGATTGTCGTCGCGGGAATGCATTGAGGCCATTCGCCGCCAACCCGGCGAACTGGTCGGCGCCGCGTGCTTGATCGATCGCTCCAACGGCGCCGCCGACCTTGGCGTACAGCTGGTTTCGCTGGCGCAAGTCGATGCGCCTTCTTACGCAGCCGACCAATTGCCGCCCGAGCTTGCGGCGCTGCCGGCGATCAAGCCGGGCAGCCGAGGCCTTTCGCCATGAGCGAGCGGCTGCGGCTCGGGGTCAACATCGATCACGTGGCCACGATCCGCAATGCCCGCGGCGTCAGCTATCCCGATCCGATGCGCGCCGCGATCGTCGCCCTCGACGCCGGCGCCGATGGGGTGACGGCGCATCTGCGCGAAGACCGGCGCCACATTTCCGATGACGACATCGCCCGCCTCGCCTCGATGCTGCGCGCGCGTGGGCGGCCGCTCAATCTGGAAATGGCGGTCACTTCGGAAATGCTGGAGATTGCGCTGCAGCATCGCCCCCACGCCGTGTGCCTGGTGCCGGAGCGGCGCGAGGAGCGCACCACCGAAGGCGGTCTCGATGTCGCCGGCGGGCACAATTGGATCGCCCCGTTCGTGGCGAAGCTGCGCCAAGCGGGAAGCCGGGTGTCGCTGTTCATCGGCGCCGATCCGCTGCAGATCGAAGCGGCGAGCCGCACCGGCGCTGAAGTCGTTGAATTGCACACCGGCGCTTATTGCGATGCGGCGCGGGAAGCATCGCCGCAGGCGGGCGAGATCCTGAAAACGCTGCAGGCCGGGGCCGAACAAGCCGCCTCGCTCGGGCTCGAAGTGCACGCCGGCCACGGCATCGATTACGAGACGGTCGCGCCGATCGCCGCCATGCGGCAAGTGCGCGAGCTCAATATCGGCCATTTCCTGGTCGGCGAGGCGATCTTCGTGGGCCTGGCGCCGGCGGTGGCGGAGATGCGCCGTCGCATGGATGCGGCGAGGGCGGGCGCATGATCCTGGGAACCGGCGTCGACACCATCGACATCCGGCGCATCGAGCGCGCGCTCGGGCGCTTCGGCGAGCGCTTCACGCACCGCATTTACACAGAGCTTGAACGCAATCGTGCAGAGCGGCGCCCCAGCCAGCGCGCCGCCACCTACGCCAAACGCTTCGCGGCCAAGGAGGCGACCGCCAAGGCCCTCGGTACAGGCTTGAAAAGAGGGGTATTTTGGCGCGACATGGGCGTGGCCAACCTGCCCAGCGGCCAACCGACGATGAGATTGACGGGTGGGGCGAGCCGCCGCTTGGCTGAAATGACGCCGCCCGGCTACACCCCACACATCCATGTGAGCTTGACGGACGATTATCCACTTGCTGTCAGCTTCGTCATTATTTCGGCGGAGTTGGACCCGACCAGCGGGTCGAGCTGAGGGCCTCCACTTCGCAAACGCAGTCAAAACCAGCTTAGGTCAGTGAAAACACGCCGGTTTGCGCGCGGTCCCGCGGGGATTTTCGCTGAGCTGGATTTCGAGCCGAGAAACGCATGAGCATGTCGACGACCAATCCCTCCTCGACGCCGGCGATGTCCGTGTTCTGGGAGAACGTGCGCACGATCCTCTATGCGCTCGCACTCGCCATGGTGTTGCGTTTCACCATTGCCCAGCCCTTCCGCATTCCATCCGGTTCGATGCAGCCGACGCTGCAAGTGGGCGACTATATCGTCGTGACCAAGTGGTCGTACGGATATGGGCGCTATTCGTTTGCGCCGCTGGACGGTTTGCTTCCGCACGGACGCATGTTCGCGCACGCGCCCGACCGCGGCGATGTCGTGGTCTTCCGTCCCCCGCCCGAGCCGGATCGCGATTTCATCAAGCGGGTGATCGGTTTGCCGGGCGACCACATCCAAATGATCGACGGGGTTTTGCATATTAACGGGCGCCCCGTGCGCCGCGAGCTCATTGGCCCGACCCAGGCCTGCCCGGATTCCGAATTTGGCCCTGGCGGTCGTCCCGCCAACATCTATCGCGAAACGCTGCCGAACGGGGTCTCCTACATGACCTGCGAGAAAGGCATGACCGAACTCGACAATACGCGCGAATACGTGGTGCCGGCTGGCGATTATTTCATGATGGGCGACGACCGCGACAATTCCGCCGACAGCCGCGTGCCCTCGGAAGTGGGCTTTGTACCCTTCGACAATCTTGTCGGGCCGGCGCAATTCGTTGTTGCATCCTTCGACAGCACCACGACACTCTTGCAGCCATGGACTTTGTTCAGCGGTTTCCGCGGCGATCGCTTTATGAAGCGCGTGCATTGACGCGCGCCGGGCCATGAGCGCGGGGCGCGAAGCCCGGCTCGCCGAACTCGAACAGCGGATCGGCGCAAGCTTCAAGGATCGCGATCTCTTACGCGAAGCGTTGACGCACGGCAGCGCGCTCGATGGCGCAAAGACGCAACGGCGCTCCTACGACCGGCTTGAATTCCTCGGCGACCGCGTGCTGGCGCTGATCGTGGCGGACCGGCTGCTGCAAGAACACGCCGACGAGGATGAAGGTGAGATCGCGCCGCGCTTCAACACCCTGGTCAATAAGCGCGCGTGCGCGCAGGCGGCGCGCGCAGCAAAGCTGGGCGAGGCGGTGATCCTATCGGCCTCCGAGGAAGCCCAAGGCGGGCGCAACAAGGAGACGATCCTCGCCGACATTTGCGAGTCCGTGATCGGGGCGCTTTATCTGGATGCGGGCTTGAGCGGGGCGCGCGCCTTCGTCGAACGCTTCTGGGGCGATGCGTTCGATGAAGAAAGGACGAGCGCGCGCGACGCCAAGACCGCGCTGCAGGAATGGGCGGCGTCGAAAAAGCGTGGGCTGAGCTACGCCGTGATCGAGCAATCGGGGCCCGATCACGCCCCGCACTTCGTCGTCGAGGCGCGCATTGACGGATTTTCACCCGAGCGCGGCGAGGCAGGCTCCAAGCGTGAGGCGCAGCGGGCGGCGGCCAGCGCATTCTTGAAAAAGCAGGGCGTCGATGTCTGAGCAACGCTGCGCGGTGGTGGCGGTGCTGGGCGCTCCAAACGCCGGCAAGTCGACGCTCGTCAACCAACTTGTCGGCGCAAAAGTCGCCGCCGTTACCCAAAAAGTGCAAACGACGCGGGCGTTGGTGCGCGGCATCGCCATGCGCGGGGAAGCGCAGCTGGTGTTGATCGACACGCCCGGCGTCTTTGCGCCGAAGCGCAGGCTCGATCGGGCCATGGTCGCAGCCGCCTGGAGCGCCCTCGAGGGCGCCGATGCGATCGTGCACGTGGTGGATGGCCCCGCGCATGCGCCGCGAGAGAAATTGAGCGGCGCCGATGCGCGCGCGATCGAGGATAGCGCCACGATCGCCCAGACGCTGAAGGCGCGCGACAGAGCCTCGATCCTGGCGGTGAACAAAATCGACGGCGTCGCCCGCCCAGCGCTCCTGCAGATCACCCAAAAGCTGGTGGAGCAGGGGCTTTACACTGATGTGTTCATGATCGCGGCCAAGACCGGCGACGGCGTTGCGGATCTGGCGAAAGTGCTGGCTGAGCGGGCGCCGCCGGGGCCCTGGCTGTTTCCGGAGGATCAGACCATGGACGCGCCGGCGCGCGTGCTCGCCTCGGAGATCACGCGCGAGAAGGCGTTCCTGCGCCTGCACGAGGAACTGCCCTACGAACTGACGGTCGAGACCGAGAGCTGGCAAGAGCGCAAGGACGGCTCGGTGAGGATCGATCAGACGCTTCTTGTCGCCCGAGAAACCCAGCGCAAGATCGCCATCGGCGCCAAGGGCCAGACCATCAAGGCGATCGGCGAGGCGGCGCGCAAGGAGATGGAGGCGGCGTTCGATCGGCGCGTGCATCTCTTCTTGCATGTGAAGGTGGCCGAGAACTGGACCGAGGAATGCGCCCTATATCAAAGGCTCGGTTTGGACTACGAAGCCTGATCCATGGAATGGGTTGACGACGCGATCGTTCTGGGCGCGCGGCCGTTCGGCGAGGGCAAGCTCGTCGCCGAAGTGTTCGCGCGCGCGCATGGGCGTTTTGGCGGGGTCGTGCACGCGGGGCGGAAGTCGCAGCCGACTTTGCAATCGGGCAATGTCGTCCACGCCGGCTGGAAAGCGCGGCTGTCGGAGCAATTGGGGTTCTTTCACCCGCTTGAATTGGTCGAGCCCCACGCAACGCGACTGCTCGATGATCCGATTGCGCTGGCGGGCTTGTCCTCGGCGGTGGCGCTCGTTCGCGGCGCGACGCCGGAGCGGCAGGCCTATCCACAGCTTTATGATGCGCTGATGGTGCTGCTCGAGGCGATGCCGCAGAACGAGATTTGGCCGGCGCTTTATGCGCGCTTCGAGCTTGGGCTCTTGGCGGCTTTAGGCTACGGGCTCGATTTGTCGCGCTGCGCGGTGACCGGCGAGACCGAGAACCTAGGCTGGGTCAGTCCGCGCACGGGCCGCGCCGCCACCGTGGCGGCCGGCGCCCCGCACGCGGATCTGTTGCTGCAGCTGCCGCGCTTCTTGGTCGATCCGGATGCGGAACTAGCCTCCGGCGACGTCGCCCACGCGTTTGCGCTCTCGGGCTATTTCCTCGAGCGGCGCTTGTTTGACGTGAAGGGGGAAGGCATGCCCGAGCAAAGGCGCCGCCTGATCGAGCGTTTAGGATTTGCCGGGCGACTCTGATCTAAGCGGGCGAAAGCGCGCGCCTTTGGTTTTGGAGAGCCAAGAATGGCTGACGACATTACGCGATCGCCCGAGGAAGGCGGACGCATCATCGAGGAGCCGATCGGGGAGGCGCTCTCGCGGCGCTACCTCGCTTACGCGCTCTCCACCATCACATCGCGGGCGCTGCCGGATGTGCGCGACGGCTTGAAGCCGGTGCACCGGCGCGTGCTCTACGCCATGAGCCGCTTGAGGCTCGGCCCCGATGCGCCGTTCAAGAAGAGCGCCAAGGTCGTCGGCGATGTGATGGGCACCTTCCATCCCCACGGCGATCAGGCGATCTACGACGCGCTCGTGCGCTTGGCGCAGGATTTCAACTCGCGTTACCCGCTCGTCGATGGGCAGGGCAATTTCGGCAATATCGACGGCGATAATCCCGCCGCCATGCGCTACACCGAAAGCCGCTTGACCTCGGCCGCGGAAGCCCTGCTTGAGGGCATCGACGAAGACGCCGTCGATTTCCGACCGAACTATGACGGCTCCGACGAAGAGCCGGTGGTGCTGCCGGCGGCGTTTCCGAATTTGCTGGCCAACGGCTCGAGCGGCATCGCCGTCGGCATGGCGACAAACATTCCCCCACACAACGCCGCCGAGCTGATCGATTGCTGTTTGGCTCTGATCGACAATTCAAAAACCACCACCGAGGACTTGCTGAAGATCATGCCGGGGCCGGATTTCCCGACCGGGGGCATTGTCGTTGAACCCCCGGAAGCGATCCGGGAGGCCTATGAGACCGGCCGCGGCGGTTTTCGCGTGCGCGCTCGCTGGCAGACCGAGGATCTCGGGCGCGGCGCCTGGCGCATCGTCGTCACCGAAATTCCCCACCTGGTGCAAAAGTCGAGGCTGGTCGAGCAGCTGGCGTCGCTGATCGAGGACAAGAAGGCGCCGCTTCTGGGCGATGTCCGCGATGAGAGCAGCGAGGACATCCGGCTGGTGCTGGAGCCGAAGTCGCGCGCGGTCGAGCCGGCGGTGTTGATGGAGAGCGTGTTCAAGCTTTCGACGCTCGAAACCCGCATTTCCCTCAATCTGAACGTGCTCGACCGCGACGGCGCGCCCAAGGTCATGGGCCTGAAGGAGGCGTTGCGCGCGTTCCTGGACCATCGCCGCGATGTGTTGCAGCGGCGCGCGTCGCACCGATTGACCAAGATCGCCGCACGCCTCGACGTGCTGGCGGGCCTATTGATCGTCTATCTCAATCTCGATGAAGTGATCCGCATCATCCGCAACGAAGACGAGCCGAAGCCAAGGCTGATCAGCCGCTTCAAGCTGAACGATGTGCAGGCCGAAGCCATCCTCAACACCCGCCTGCGGCAATTGCGCAAGCTCGAGGAGATGGAGATCCGCCGCGAAGACGCTGCGCTGCGCCAAGAGCAGAAGGACTTGGAAGGTCTGCTCGAAGACACCCGCAAGCAATGGCGGCGCATCGCCGGCGAACTCAAGGAAACCCGCAAGCTGTTCGGTCCGGGCTCGCATTGGGGCAAGCGGCGCACTGAACTGGGCGAGGCGCTTGCGGTGGCCGCCGAGATCGACGTCGAAGCCTTCGTCGCGCGCGAGCCGGTGACGGTGATCTTGTCGGAAAAGGGCTGGCTCCGAGCCCTTCGCGGCCATGGCGATCTCTCTAACTTGCAGTTCAAGGAAGACGACCACGCCCAGCACGTCGTGCGCTGTCAGACAACCGACAAACTCTTGCTGCTCGCCTCGGACGGGCGAGCCTTCACGCTCGACGCCCACAAGCTGCCGGGCGGACGCGGACATGGCGAGCCGATCCGGCTCGCCATCGAGATGGCCGACATCGACGAGGCGGTGGCGCTCTTCGTCTATGAGGAAGGATCGAAGCGGCTGGTGGCCAGCCACGAGGGCTATGGCTTCATCGCGCCGGAGAGCGAAATGCTGGCGACCAAACGGTCGGGCAAGCAAGTGCTGAACGGACGCGCCATGCAGGCCGCGAAGGTCGATGGCGATCAGGTGGCGGTGATCGGGGAGCGTAAGAAGCTGCTCATCTTCCCGCTCGCGGAATTGCCGGAAATGAGCCGCGGCAAGGGCGTCAAACTGCAATCGCTATCACGACCGCGGCCTCGCCGATGTGAAGGTGTTCGATCATGAGGAAGGTCTCAGCTGGGAGGATTCCGCCGGCCGCGTTCGCGCGGTTCCGGAGTGGAAGGACTATCGCGGCAAGCGCGGCGGCGCCGGCAAAATCGCGCCGAAGGGCTTCTCTCGCTCCGGCCGCTTTTCCGACATCATCGGCTAGGTGCGCTAGGAGATAACGTTCGGGGGCGACGCCGCCTGTGACTTCCTATATTGTGACTTCCTATATGAAGCGCGCGGAGCCCACGAAGTGCACGACTTGGCGGCTCGCGGGAGAGGAAACTGCAGATGGGCATCGGATTGATCCTTCTTATTGTCGTCGTTGTGTTGGCGGTGCTGATGATCGGCATCTACAACCGGCTCGTCGCGCTTAGGCAGAATTGCAATCAGGCCTTCGCCGACATCGACGTGCAACTTCGTCAGCGTCATGACCTGATCCCCAACCTCGTGGAAACGGTGAAAGGCTACGCCGCGCACGAAAAAGGCACGCTGGATGCGGTGATCCAGGCCCGCAATTCGGCGGTGAGCGCGCAAAGCACCGGCGATCCCAAAGCGATGGGCGCGGCCGAAGGCGTCTTGGGCCAGGCGCTCGGCCGCTTGATCGCCCTGAGCGAGGCCTATCCGGACCTGAAGGCCAACCAGAATTTCATCAAGCTGCAGGATGAGCTCACCGACGTTGAGAACAAGCTCGCCGCGGCGCGCCGCTTCTTCAACAACGCCGTTGGCGAATACAACACCGGGCGCGAACAATTCCCGGCGTCGACGATGGCGGGCATGTTTGGCTTCGGACCGCGTGACTTCTTCGATCTCGGTCAAGATCGCGCGGCGGTCGGCGATGCGCCGCAAGTGAAGTTCAGCTAAGCGGGGCGCGACGCGCGTGGGCGCCTACGGCCTACAAACGCACATCTGGAGCAATAATTGGAGATCCGTCCTGCTGATGGCCGGATTTCCAGTTTTGCTTGTGCTTGTCGAATATGGGCTCTTTCTCTTGTACGCGGGCTTTGCCGGCGTCGGCGACAAGAGCTATGCGGGCGATGCCGGCATGTTCGTGTGGGCCGGCGCTATGCTGGTCCAATCCTGGCCGTTCGCGGTGCTGGGCGCGCTCATCTGGTTCGCCATAGCTTATGTCTTCTATCAAGCCATGATCGACGCCGCGACCGGCGCCCATCCGGTCGAGCGGCGCGACGAGCCGCGTCTCTATAATCTGCTTGAAAATCTCACCATCTCGCGCGGCATGAAGATGCCGGCGTTACGGATCATGGAAACCGACGCTATGAACGCGTTCGCGACCGGGCTCCATGAGGGACAATATTCCATCACCGTGACGCGCGGCATCATCCAAGCGCTGAACGACGATGAGCTGGAGGCGGTGCTGGGCCACGAGCTCACCCATATCCGCAATCGCGACGTTCGGCTGATGGTGATCGCGGTGGTCTTTGTCGGCATTTTCTCGTTCGTCGGGCAGATGGTGTTTCGCGGGCTTTGGTATACGGGCGGGCGTGTCGGCGGCGGCCGCTCCTCATCGCGGCGCGATTCCGGCGGCGGCATCGCCATCATCGTGGCGTTGCTGTTGATCGCGATCGCCTATGGGCTGGCGATCGTCATTCGCTTCGCTCTATCTCGCAACCGCGAATATCTGGCGGATGCGGGATCGGTGGAGCTGACCAAGAACCCCGACGCCATGATCAGCGCGCTACAGAAGATTTCCGGTCATTCCAACATCAATGCGCCATCTGAAGTGCGCGAGATGTTCATTGAAAACGACAGCTCCGATTTCGACTCGCTGTTTGCAACCCACCCGCCGATCCAGAAGCGCATTGAAGCGCTGGTGAAATATGCCGGCGGCCACCCAACCGAGCCGGCGCCGCAGGAGAGCGGTCCCTGGACCGCCGCGCCGAAAGCGCCAACCCAGGACGCCGCCGCCCCGAAGCGCGGGCCCTGGGGCTGATCGGCGGCGGGAAGAAAATGGCGCGGGCCATGAAGGCGCCGCGCCATGAGGGGCTTATGGAGCGCAAACGGCGTTTCAGTTGATCAAAGGCGTGACGGTGGTCTTGAAGGCGCTGGCCATGGCGGCGCCGAACTGGCGAAGCGCATCGGGGATGTTGTCCATCACGTTGCGCGCTTCGGGGCTATAATGGTAGGCGACAAGCGCGACCACGACGACGACGGCGAGCGTCGTTAAGGCTTCCGCGCCGCGATAGCCGTAATAGGGATGGCCGCTATAGAGCGCCCAGCGCATCGCCCGCAGCGGGATCGAGATCAGCACGTAGATCAAGATCAAGCCGACAATCGCCTGCCAGAGCGCGATGTTCGGCGGCAAATGCCAATAGCCGAGCGAGCCGGTGGTCACGAGCGCAAACAAGAAGGCGATGAAGATGATGGCGAGCAGCGCACGCACGAAGGCGAGGACGATGCCGATGAGGCCAGTCAGCAGGCCGAAGCTATAGCTCACCGGGCCCTGCGCCGGCGGCGCGCCGCTATAAGCGGGTTGCCAGCCGCCCCAGCGATAGCTGCGCCAGCGCGCGCGCATTTCCCGCTTCCATTGCCGGCGTTGCCAGCGCGACCAGGTCCAGGGCGGGCCATTGGCGGCGAAGTGTTGATATTCGCGCTTGGCGCGGTCGATGACTTCTTGCGCGTTGAAAGGCACGCCGTGCGCGGCCGCCCATTCTTCGCTCGTATTGGCCGAGGGGATGATGAACATCATGGCGATGTAAACGAGGATGAAGAAGCCGGACGTGAGCACAGTCGCGACCAGGAAAAGCACGCGCATCCAATTCACGTCGATGTCGAAATAGGCGCCAAGGCCGGCGCAGACCCCGGCGATCTGCGCGCCGTCGCGCACGCGATAGAGACGCCTTGGCCGCGCCGCCCGCCGCGGCCGAAGCTTGGGCGCCGTGCGGCGGCGCCTTCGCCTTCGACGGGACCCATCTCTTCGAGGATCTTCGTCATCTCGGCGGCGGTGACCACGCTCTTCACCGCCGAAAGATAGGAGCCGCACTTTTCGGCGATCGCTTGCTCGAGATCGCGCACCACTTCGGCCTTGTCGGGATTGTCGGCGAGCGCGGCTTCGGCGCGCTCGAGATAGGCCCGCACGGCGTCGTAAGCGGGCTCTTCCAGCTGGTAGGGATTGCCGTTCAGATTGATGGTGACGACGCGTTCCATTGTTCAACGCCCCAAATTGTCGAGAGTGCTGTCGAGTTGACGCCAGTAATCGGCGAGGTCCTGGAGGCGTCCTGCGCCCTTCGGCGTGAGCCGGTAATATTTGCGCGGCGGGCCCTGATCGGATTCCACCCATTCATAGTCCAAGAGCTCCTCGCGCCGCAGCTTGGAAAGAAGCGGGTAGAGCGTGCCTTCCTGCGTGGCGAACGGGGTGGCGGAGAGCTTCGCCAACATGTCCGCCACATAGACGCTCTGGCGCTCGATGATCCGAAGGATCGCAAACTCCAGGAGCCCCTTGCGAAGGCCGCCAAATCTTTCTTCGTCGGCCATGAACAGCTACCTTGTATGGAAAAGGTAGAGGTCAATGCGAAGGTTGTCAAGCCAGGCAAGGTTCTAAAAAAGCGGCTGAGGCGAAGCGAGGCGGGAAAGGGGCAAGGAGGTTAGCCCGCGCCAGCCACCAGAGGCGGCGCCGTGATGCGCCCTTAGAGATCGTGATTGGCCGGCAGCGGCGGCGCCTCGCGCAAGAGCGTGATGGCGATCCGGCGGTTGCCGGGGAGCGTCGGATCGTCGGGGAACATCGGTTCGCTATCGGCGCGCCCGGCGACTTCGTAGATGCGGTCAGAGGGCACGCCTTGCGCCATCAGGATGCGGCGCGCCTCGTTGGCGCGCGCCGCGGAAAGTTCGAAATTGGAGTTGAAGCGCCCGCCCGGGGCTGAGCCGTCAGTATGGCCGGAGATGGTGAGCCGGTTCGGCAGCTGCAGGATGACGCTTGAGATCGCCACCAGCAGGCGGCGCGCGCGATCGTTGGGCGTTGCATCCCCGGGCGCAAACATTGAGCGTCCTTCCTGATCGATGATCTGGATGCGCAGGCCCTCGGGGGTTTGCTCGACGACGACATTGCGGGACAGTTCGGCGACATCGGGCATGTCCTGCATGGCCTGACGGATGGCGATCTGGGCGCGTTCGAATTCGGCGTCTTCGCGAATCTGACGGGCGCGCGCCAAAGCGTCCTGCGAGGGCTGCGATTGGCCCGATTGCTGTTGGTTGGTGTCGCGGGAATTGGAGGTGTATTGCGGCTCGGAGGCCGACGCGACCGGCGCGGAATGGCCTTCTCGGACGCCCTCGTCGGCGAAACTGGTCCCTTCCAGAAGCCCCCCGGCGCCGGAGGAGACGCGGCTGACGCTGGCGGGGGCGAAGAATTCGGCGATGCCGCGGCGTTGTTCGGGGCTCGTCGTATTGATCAGCCACATCAGCAGGAAGAACGCCATCATCGCGGTCACGAAGTCGGCATAGGCGACCTTCCAGGCGCCGCCATGGTGACCCCCGCCGCCGGCCTTCTTGATCCGTTTGATAATGATGGGGCGTTGATTGGTCGCGGCGGCCATGGTCCGTCCATTCTGGCGGAGATGCGCGCATCAATGGCCAAACAGCGTTAAGATCGGGTTGAGCAGGCGGACAAAGGCCCCATGGAGATTGAACCTGAGCAGGCGTTTCGCCGCGCCATGAGCGCGTTCGCCACCGGCGTGACGGTGGTGACGGCGCAGGGGCGTGACCGGCTCTGCGGCATAACCGTGAATTCGCTGACCTCGGTGTCGCTGAAGCCGCGGCTGCTCTTGTGGTGCCTGGGCGATGAGAGCGCCCGCTATGATGTGTTCGCCGCAGCCGACGTTTGGGGCGTGACCATGCTGGGGGCGAACGAGAAAGCCCTCGCGCTGCGCTTCGCGCGCGCCGAAACCGAGGAAGTCGCCGGCGGCGAGGCGGACGCCTTCGCCGGCGCGCCGGTGCTCAAAGCGGGGATCGCCTGGCTTTCATGTCGCACCACCGAACGGACCAAGGCCGGCGACCATTTGATTGTCATCGGCCAAGTGCAGGACTTCCGGGTAAAGTCGGGAGCGGCGCTTACATTCTATCGTGGCCTTTATGGCCGTTTAGACGATCCCAGGGAGTAGGTTCATGGCGAAGGCGGCGTTCATCGGGCTGGGTGTGATGGGCGCGCCGATGGCTGGGCATTTGTCGGCCGCCGGCCATCAGGTGGCTGTGTTCAACCGCAGCGAGGAAAAGGCGCGCGATTGGGCGCAGAAATATTCCGGGCGAACCTATTCCTCCGTCGCCAACGCAAGCGAGGACGCCGACATCGTGTTTTCGTGCGTCGGCGACGATCGCGATGTGCGTGAAGTGTTCGAAGCCGCGCAAACGACGATGCGCAAGGGCGCGATCTTCGTCGACCACACCACGTCCTCGGCCTTGCTCGCGCGCGAATTGGCGGAACGCTGCGAGGCCGCGGGCTTGGGCTTTCTCGATGCGCCGGTGTCGGGCGGGCAGGCGGGCGCGGAGGCGGGCCGGCTGACGGTGATGGCTGGCGGCGAGCCCAGCGTCTTCGCCGAAGCCGAACCGATCATGCGCGCCTATGCGGCCAACATCACTTTGATTGGGCCGGCGGGATCGGGACAATTGGCCAAGATGGTGAACCAAATCTGCATCGCCGGCGTGCTGCAGGGGCTCGCCGAGGGGCTGCATTTCGCCAAGCGCGCCGAGATTGACGTCGAGAAGGTGATCGCCGCCATCTCCAAAGGCGCCGCGCAAAGCTGGCAAATGGAGAACAGGTGGAAGACGATGGTCGAGGGCCGCTTTGACTTCGGCTTCGCAGTCGATTGGATGCGTAAGGATTTGGGTCTCGTTATCGATGAAGCAGAACGCAACGGCGCCAAGTTGGAATTAACCAAGCTCGTCGATGAATACTATGGCGATGTTCAAGCTATGGGCGGAAGACGCTGGGATACCTCCAGTCTCATCGCGCGACTAGAGCGCCCGTTACGCTAGCCGTTTACGCTGTCACGGCATTTTCAAGGGTTTTTAAGCTCGATGCGCTAGCTTCCGCCCCTCGCGCGCTGGAGCAGGCGTTATGAACGCGAAGACTTGGAATGTCTGCCTGATCGAACCCAACAAGTTCGAGCGTCAGATCATCGTCGACATCCTGAAGAATGCCGGCGTCGAGAACATCAAGGCGTTCGCTTCGCAAGAGGACGTGCTGACCGCGCTGGCGCGCACCAACGCCAACGTGATTATCGCCTCGTATGAAATGACGCCGCTCGGCGGGGCGGCGTGGACCAAGGTGTTCCGCCGCAGCCGCGCATTGCCGTGCCGCAAAGCCGCGGTCTTCATCACCTCCGGCGCCTTCTCGCGCACCATGGCTGAAGACTGCCGCCACGCCGGCGCCAATGCTCTGATCGGCAAGCCGCTTTCGGCCAAGGTGCTGCTGGCGACAATTAACAAAGTGTTGACGCAGCCGCGCGAATTCATCGACGCGGAAGGCTATGTCGGCCCTTGTCGGCGCGCAGGCATCGTCACCGCCGGCGCCCCGCGCAAACGGCGCAAGGCCGACAGCGGCGAAGCGACTGCAAATGAGGCCGATACGCTGGCCCAGGCGTTTACATCGCTGACGCAAGCATTGACGCAGATGGCGACCGGCAAGGGCGGGGCGGCGCAGTGTGAAAGCGCGCTACGGCGGGTTCAGGCCTATGCGGTGAACGCCAACGATGGCGCGCTGATGAGCGTGTGCGGGAGCTTGGCCCAGCAGCTGACCGCCCACGATCTGCGCTCGGAGGCGGGCAAGACCGCGCTCAATGTCTGCGCCGCAGCGATCGCCCGATTGGCGGACCTGGGGTTGGGCGCGGCCCAAGAGCGCGCCCAAGTCGCAGCGCAAGTGAAGAACGAAATGGCGAAAATCGCCTTGGCGAAGGCGGCCGCCTAAGCGGCGAGCAATTCCCCGGCATAGGCTGCGAAATAAGTGACGACGCCGTCGGCGCCGGCGCGCTTGAACGCCGTCAGCGCTTCCAAGATGGCGCGCTCCTCGTCGAGCCAGCCATTGTCCTGCTGCGGCCTTGATCATCGCGTATTCGCCGGAAACCTGGAACGCATAGGTCGGCATCCCGAACGTCGTCTTCACGCGCTGGACGATGTCGAGATAAGGCAAGCCCGGCTTCACCAATAAGAGGTCCGCGCCTTCGGCGATATCCATGGCGACCTCGCGCAGGGCTTCGTCGCCATTGGCGAAATCCATTTGGTAGGTGCGCTTGTCGCCTGGGTTCTTCTACAGGCCCGCCGCCGAGCTTTCCCGAGCCGATGGCTTCGCGGTAGGGGCCGTAGAAGGCCGAGGCGTATTTGGCCGCGTAAGACATGATCAGCGTGTCGGCGAAGCCCTCCCGATCGAGACCAGCGCGGATCGCGCCGATGCGGCCGTCCATCATGTCGGAGGGCGCGACGATGTCGGCGCCGGCCTGCACTTGCACCAGCGCCTGCTCGACCAGCACTTTGACGGTCTCGTCGTTGACGATGCGGCCGTCTTTCAAGAGCCCGTCATGGCCGTGGTCGGTGAACGGATCGAGCGCGACATCGACCATGACGCCGATATCGGGGCTTGCGTCCTTGATGGCGCGAACGGCGTTGCAGACGAGGCCGTTGGGATTGAGCGCTTCCTTGCCGGCCACGTCCTTCTTCGCCGCGTCGATGTGGGGGAAGACCGCGATCGCCGGGATCCCGAGCTTGTGCGCGCGCTTGGCGGCGGCGCCCGCACGCGACACCGAAAGGCGCATCACCCCCGGCATCGCCGCGATCGGGATTTCGTCGTCTGGGCCATCGTGAACCAC
The DNA here is from genome assembly GCA_963847165.1 of uncultured Pseudomonadota bacterium. Lineage (GTDB taxonomy): Bacteria > Pseudomonadota > Alphaproteobacteria > Caulobacterales > Aquidulcibacteraceae > Vitreimonas. Next base: position 16,947 of record CAWJYY010000013.1, on the reverse strand, counting down.
GATCGCCCAGATCAGATCGTCGCTGCTCAGGCGGTGCTCGCGGGTCAGGCGCCGGATCCAATCGCTCTGACGGAGCCGGCGTGGGCGGGCGGCGGGATAGCGTCCAGTGTAGCTCTTCATGCGAATCGTTCGCAAAAACTCATTGTGTTGCGCGCTCGCGTCTCAGTTCCGCTGCGCCTACGAAGTCCCTATACACTAGCCGAAGCGATGAGAGATCAAGACTTACAGGTTTTCGAGAACGCCCTCGGCGCCATCCGCGAGGAGGGGCGTTATCGGGTGTTCGCCGACATCATGCGCGAACGCGGCCGCTTCCCGCGCGCGAGCTTGCGCGGCGCCGACGGCGCGCTGCGTGATATCGTGGTGTGGTGCTCAAACGACTATCTGGGCCAGGGCCAGAGCTCGGAAGTGCTCGACGCCGCTCACGCCGCGCTCGACAAGGTCGGCGCCGGCGCCGGCGGCACCCGCAATATTTCCGGCACCACAAGCTACCACGTCGATCTAGAGCGCGAGTTGGCGGCGCTGCACGGCAAGGAAGCGGCGCTCCTGTTCACGTCCGGCTACGTCTCCAATGACGCCACCTTGTCGACGCTTTCGAAGCTCTTCGACAATCTTTGGATTTTCTCGGACGCCAAGAACCACGCCTCGATGATCGAGGGCATCAAGCGCGCCAATTGCGAACGCCGGGTTTTCCGCCACAACGACCTTCAGCACCTGGAAGCGCTCATCAACGAGGCGCCGGCCGAGGCGCCCAAGCTGATCGCCTTCGAAAGCGTCTATTCGATGGACGGCGACACCGCCCCGATTTCGGCGATCTGCGACATCGCTCAAGCCTATGGGGCGATGACTTATCTCGATGAGGTGCACGGCGTTGGCCTTTATGGGCCGACGGGCGGAGGCGTCGCCGAACGCGACGGGGTGATGCACCGGGTCGATTTCATTGAAGGCACGTTGGCGAAGGCGTTTGGGACCATGGGCGGCTATGTGACCGGCCCCGCCGCGGCGATTGACGCCATCCGTTCAACCGCCTCGGGGTTCATCTTCACCACCTCGCTTGCGCCTTCGATCGCGGCGGCGGCCTTGGAAAGCGTGCGCATCGTGCGCGAATGCCCGCATCTGCGCGATCGCCTGGCCGAGCGTGCGGAGCGGCTGAAGACCTTGTTGTTCGAAGCCGGCATTCCGGTGATGCAGGAATCGACCACCCATATCGTGCCGGTCCTGGTTGGTGACGCCGCCCGGGCCAAGAAGATTTCAGACATCCTTCTCTTCGAGCACGGCATCTATGTGCAGCCGATCAATTATCCCACGGTGCCGAAGGGCACTGAGCGGCTCAGGATCACGCCATCGCCCTTCCATGACGATGCGCTGATGGATGCGCTGGTGGCGTCGCTGAAAGCGGTGTGGGCGATGTGTCCGGTGCATTATTCGTCGCCGTGAGCGCCGAACAACCCGAAGAAGTCATTCTTGAAATCACGCGCATCGGTGATGTGCAACGGGTCGCGGCGGTGAGCGTTGCGAGCGGCGTTGAAGTGGTGTTTCAGACCCCGGCCGCCGCAGCCTTGGGCGACGTCAAGGCGCTGGCGATGCAATTGCTCAAACGTAAAATGGCCGAAAGCGACAAGCCCAGCGGGCCTGGCGTCATCGTCTAGTCGCGACGGCGCACGCCCTTGCCGAGGCCGATGCGCTTGGCGAACTCGGAGCGGCGCGCAGCATAGGATGGCGCCACCATCGGATAGTCGGCGCCCAGGCCCCAGCGCTTACGATATTCGTCCGGGGTCATGCCGTAGGTGGAGCGCAGATAGCGCTTCAGCATTTTGAGCTTTTTGCCGTCTTCCAGACAGATGATGTAATCGTCCTGCACCGAACGGTTGATCGGGGCGGCGGGTTTTGGCCGCTCGGCGGTTTTCTCCGCTGCAGCCGCCGACAAACCCGCCACCGTGCGATGCACGGTGCGGATGAGGTCGAGCAATTCTTCCGCCGAAACCTTGTTGGCGCTGACGAACGACGCGACAATGTCTGTCGTCATGCGCAGAGCATCGCCGCCTGTGCCGTGGGCTTCGTCTTCTTCCGGCCCAGCCACACTTTTCCCTAACTAATACAAAGCCCTCGATAGGCTTTGTAAGGACTGTTCGGTATTCGACACAAGTATTACTCTCGAACTAGGCCAACTAATTGCAAGTTGCATTATCGCGTCTACAGTAAATCGCCAGCACTGCAGCTGGCTTTGATTGCCTTGAACCCAGGGCCTATGCTCGGCGTCGATTCAACACCTGGAGTTGTGGGAGCGCCATGGATCAGGGTGCGGGCCGCGCGGCCGAACGCGATCGATTTTTCGAGGCGCCGGTTGGGCGAGCCGATCCTGACGTGGCCTCGGCCATTGACGATGAACTCAAACGCCAGCAGCGGCAGATCGAGCTGATCGCCTCGGAGAACATCGTCTCGCGCGCGGTGCTGGAAGCGCAAGGCTCGGTGCTGACCAACAAGTATGCTGAAGGCTATCCGGGCCGGCGCTATTATGGCGGCTGCGAATTCGTCGATGAAGTCGAGCGGCTGGCCATCGATCGCGCCAAGCGTTTGTTCGATTGCAGCTTCGCAAACGTGCAGCCCCATTCCGGCGCTAACGCGAACCAGGCGGTGTTCTTCGCGCTTCTGCAGCCGGGCGACACGTTTCTCGGCATGGACCTCGCCTGCGGGGGCCACCTGACGCATGGCTCGCCGGTCAACATTTCCGGCAAGTGGTTTCACCCCATCGCTTATGGCGTGCGTACGGACGATCAGCTGATCGACTACGAACAGGTCGCCGAGATCGCCCACCGTGAGAAGCCGAAGCTGATCTTGGCGGGCGCCTCGGCCTATTCGCGACAGATTGACTTTCGCCCGCTTCCGCAAAATCGCCGACGACATCGGCGCGATTTTGATGGTCGACATGGCTCACTATGCCGGGCTGATCGCCGGCGGCGTTTATCCCTCGCCGTTGCCCCACGCCCATGTGGTGACGACGACAACCCACAAGACGCTGCGCGGACCGCGCGGCGGGATGATCTTGTCGAACAGCGAAGAGATCGGAAAGAAGATCAATTCGGCGGTGTTTCCGGGCCTGCAAGGCGGGCCCCTGATGCATGTGATCGCCGCCAAAGCGGTGTCGTTCGGCGAAGCTTTGCAACCCGACTTCAAGCTCTACGCCAAGCGCACGCTTGAAAACGCTCAGGCGCTCGCCAATCAGCTGATCAAGAACGGCCTGGCGGTGGTTTCGGGCGGCACCGACAGCCATTTGATGCTGGTCGATGTCCGGCCAAAGCGAGTGACCGGCAAGATCGCCGAACAAGGCCTGGAGCGGGCGATGATCACCTGCAACAAGAACGGCATCCCGTTCGATCCTGAAAAGCCGATGGTGACGTCGGGCGTCCGTTTGGGCTCGCCGGCGTGCACCACGCGCGGATTTGGGGCGGCGGAATTCCGGCAGGTGGCGGATCTGATTTGTGAAGTTCTGGATGGGCTTGCGGCCGGAAACGGCGACAACACGGCTGTAGAAACCGCAGTCGCCGCCAAAGTCGAGCAACTCACGGCGCGGTTTCCCATCTATTCTTAAGCGGCGGCGCGGCTGATTCGGGCGCGCCGCGGGAGTTCGCCTGATGCGCTGTCCCTTCTGTCAAAACGAAGACACGCAAGTCAAAGACAGCCGCCCGACCGAGGACGGCGCGGCGATCCGCAGACGCCGGCAGTGCGACAAGTGCGGCTCGCGCTTCACCACCTTCGAGCGCGTGCAGCTGCGCGATCTGATCGTGCTGAAGCGTTCGGGCAGGCGCGTCCCGTTCGATCGCGAAAAGCTAGCGCGATCGCTGGAGGTGGCGTTGCGCAAACGACCGATCGACCAAGATCAGATCGAACAAATGATCTCGGGGATCGTGCGCAAGCTGGAAAGCTCGGGCGAGAGCGAGATCACCTCCGAGACCATCGGCGAGATGGTGATGGAGGCGCTCGCCAACCTCGATCCGGTGGCCTACGTGCGTTACGCCTCGGTCTATCGCGACTTCAAAGAGACCTCCGACTTCGCCGATTTCATCGAAGAAGCGGGAAAACCCAAGCGCAGCGGCAAGGGTTCGGATTAAACTGCGGCGGCCATGGCTCGCCCACACGTCACATTGAAGCTGGCGACTTCGCTCGACGGGCGCATTGCGACCGCCTCGGGCGAGAGCCGCTGGATAACCGGCGATGAGGCGCGCGCGGAGGTGCAACGCATGCGCGCTCGAAGTCGACGCCATCATCGTCGGCGTCGGCACCGCGCGCGCCGATGACCCCGAATTGCTGGCCCACATCACGCCGGCCCCCGAACGGCGCGCGCTTCGCGTCGTGTTGGATAGCACATTGAGCCTTCCCCCGCGCGGGCGGTTGTTCGCAAGTTTGGAGCAAGCGCCCTTGCTGGTCATCGGCGCGGAGGGCGCCGATGGCGCAGCGCTCGTTGCGGCCGGGGCGCAAATAGCGCGCGTGGCCGTCAAGGCTGGGCGCCTCGACGCGGGCGCGGCGTTGGACCTCCTTGCGAAGGAGGGCGCCGAACGCGTGCTGGTCGAAGGCGGCGGCAGGCTCGCCGCGAGCCTGATCGGCGGCGATCTGGTCGACCGGCTGGAATGGTTCCGGGCCCCGATCGTGCTGGGCGGCGAGGGCGTTGCAGCCATCGCCGGCCTGGGTCTGCGCCGGCTCTCGGAGGCGCCCGCTTGGCGGCGCGTTGCGGTTCGTGAGCTTGGACCCGATCTGTGGGAAAGCTACGAGCGGACCTGAGAAGATGTTTACCGGGATCGTCACCGCGTTGGGAGAAGTGAAGGCGGTTGAACGCCAGGATGGGCTTTCGCGACTAACGGTGAGCGCGCCCTTCAACGCCGCTGAAGTGGCGATCGGCGCCTCGCATCGCCCACGATGGCTGTTGTCTGACCGTGGTTGAGGTCGAGCCGGCGGCGAACGGATCGCGTTATGTGGTCGAAGTCGCCGCCGAGAGTTTGGCCTTGACCACGCTTTCGGGATTGAAGGCTGGCGATCGCGTGAATTTGGAGCGCCCGCTTCGCCTCGGCGATGAACTCGGCGGCCACTTGGTGCAGGGCCATGTCGACGGGGTCGGTGACGTGGTTTCCGTGGCGCGCGACGGCCAAGGCTGGCGGCTCAAAATCAAACCCCCGCCATCGATCGCGCACCTGATCGCGGCGAAAGGCTCGATCGCCGTCAATGGCGTCTCGCTGACCGTAAACGAGGTCGATGGCGCGGGTTTTGGCGTGCTGATCATTCCCCACACTTGGGCGGTTACCGCTTTGTCTCGATTGCAAGCGGGCGATAAGGTCAATCTCGAAGCCGACATGATGGCGCGCTATGCGGCGCGGCTGATTGAGGCGCGGAGCAAATAGTGGCGGCGAAATTGTCCCCGGTTGAAGAGTTGAAACGCGCGATCTCGCCGATCCCCGAAATCATCGAGGAGGCGCGCGAAGGGCGCATGTTCATCCTCGTCGACGAAGAGGATCGCGAGAACGAGGGCGATCTCGTCATCCCCGCGCAGTTTGCGACGCCGGAAAAAGTGAACTTCATGGCCAAGCTACGGCCGCGGGCTGATCTGCCTGGCGCTGACCCCGGAGCGCACCGAGGCGCTTGGGCTCGATCCGATGACGCCGCGCAATCAGACGCGCATGGGCACGGCGTTCACCGTCTCGATCGAAGCGCGCGAGGGCGTCTCCACCGGCATTTCCGCGCACGACCGGGCGCTGACGATCGCCACCGCGATCGATCCGACCAAGGACCGGCGCGACATCGTCTCGCCCGGGCATGTGTTTCCGCTGACGGCGCGCGAAGGCGGCGTGCTTGGTGCGCGCGGGGCACACCGAGGCGAGCGTCGATATTGCGCGCCAAGCCGGGCTCAATCCCTCGGCGGTGATCTGCGAGATCATGAATGACGACGGCACCATGGCGCGGCTGCCGGAGTTGGTGGCGTTTGCGCAATTTCACAATTTGAAGATCGGCGCGATCGACGAATTGATCGCCTATCGGCGCGTGCATGAGCGGCTGGTGGAAAAGATCGCTGAAGCGCCGTTTGAGGTGCGGGGCGGGCGCGATTTCCGCCTGGTCGTCTTCCGCAACAAGATCGACGGCGTCGAGCACGCGGCTTTGGTGAAGGGCGAGATCAACGCCGATAAGGCGACTTTGGTGCGCGTCCATCGCATCGATTTCGCGGCCGACGTGATGGGCGGCTATGGCGCGCGGGCTGGGCTGATCGACCGCGCGGTGGCCGAGATCGAAGCCGAAGGCGCAGGCGTGGTCGTGCTGTTGCGCGATCTCCTCCCCGATGCGCTGTCGCGGCGGTTGAAGGGCGAGCCCGCCGAGCATGAAAAAGACGACGGATTGCGGGTCATCGGCTTGGGTTCGCAGATCCTGCGGGAATTGGGCGTGGGGCGCATGATCGTGCTCGCCAACGCGCCGCAGAAACTGATCGCGCTCGACGGCTATGGGCTCTCCATCGACGGCTGGCGCGGGTTCAAGCCGTGAAAGAGCGTGGGGCGACATTGGAAACGCCAAGAGCGCCGGGGGCGCGCCTCTTGATGGTGGTTGCGCCCTATTATCGCGAGATTGCCGATCAATTGCAGCGCGGCGCGGAAGCGGCGGCGAAAGCGGGCGAAGCCACTCTCGATCGCGTCTTTGTGCCCGGCGCGTTCGAGATCCCCGGCGCCATCGCGCAAGCGGCGCGGGCCAGTCCGTACGAGGGCTATGTGGCCTTCGGCTGCGTCGTGCGCGGAGAAACGAGCCATTATGATTATGTCTGCGGCGAAAGCGCCCGCGCGCTGATGGATTTGTCGATCCGCCAGGGGTTGGCGCTGGGTTACGGCATCTTGACCGTGAACAGCATCGAGCAAGCGCATGTGCGCGCCGACCCCAAGAGCGGCGACAAGGGCGGCGAGGCGACGCGGGCGGCGTTGACGATGATTGCGCTGAAGCGACGCTTCGCGGAAAGCGTGACATGAACGAGGCGGAAATCGAAGCGCGACGCGCCGCCCGGCTCGCCGCCGTGCAGGCGCTCTATCAGATGGAGATGTCGGGCGCCTCGACCGCGGACGTGATCGCCGAATTCGACGCCGGCAAGCTGCCGCGTGAAACCGAAGCCCGTATCACCGACAGCGAGGGCGACCGGGCGCTCTTCAAGGTTTTGGTGGAGAAGGCCGTCGACCGGCAAGCGACCTTGGACCGCGCCATTGCGCGCCATTTGGGCAAGGGCTGGCGGCTGGAGCGGCTCGACGCCGTGGCGCGCGCGATTTTGCGCGCGGGCGCGGCCGAACTCGAGCAGCGTGCTGACATTCCGGTGGCGGTGGTGATCGATGAATATGTCGAGATCGCCAAGCGGTTTTTCGATGGGCCCGAGCCTGGCTTCGTCAACGCCACTTTGGATGCGTGCGCGCGGGACTTGCGGCCCGCCGAGGCCTAGGCTCTGAAGCGCCCCTGTGAGCCAGTCAGTCATGTGAGCCAGTCATGTGAGCCAATCATGTGAGCCGATAAACATGTCAGCCGATGAATTCGACACCATCCGGGAGCTCTTCGCGCCATTGGCGGGGAGCGCTCCCGCGCGCGCCTTGGCCGACGATGCAGCCGTCATCGAGGCGGGGGTTTGGGGGAGCGGCCCGCTTGTGGTGACGACGGATGCAATCGTCGAAGGCGTGCATTTTCTGGCGGACGATCCAATCGGGACCATCGCCAAGAAAGCGCTGCGGGTGAATATCTCGGATCTGACGGCGAAGGGCGCAAAGGGTGTGGGGGCGCTCTTGACGCTCATTTGGCCCAAGCATCGGCCCGCGGCGCAGATCCGGGATTTCGCCAAAGCGTTGGGCGAGGATTTGCAGCTGTTTGAGATGGCGCTCATCGGCGGCGACACCACCTCGACGCCCGGACCGTTGACCGTTTCCATCGCAGCGTTTGGCGCGCCGGCGGCGCCGATGCGACGGACGCCCTCGCGCGCGGACGCGCGGGTGGGCGATCATGTCTGGGTCACCGGTTTCATCGGCGACGCCTATCTGGGTTTGCGCGCATTGCGCAATACGCCCGATCTCATCGGCGCGAAGGCTGGCGACCGCAGCGGATTTGTCGATGTGATCGATTGCTACCGCGTGCCGCGCCCGCCGGTGCGCTTCGCCGAAGCCATCGGGCGCTATGCTTCGGCGTCGACGGATGTGTCGGACGGCTTGGCCGCGGACGCCGCCAATATCGCGCGCGCTTCCAATGCAGGCTTACACCTTCACGCCGAGGCGATCCCGTTGTCGGCTTCGGGGCATGCTCACATTTCCAAGCACGGGGCGGCCGGCTTGGCTGAACTGGCGACGGGCGGGGACGACTATCAAGTGCTGTTTACGGCCGCGCCTGGCGAGCGCGGGGCAATTCAAGAGGCGGCGCGCGAAGCCGGCGTGAACGCAGCCTTGATCGGCGATGTCGTCGCCGGCGAGGGCGTCAAGATCAGCCAGAGCGACGGCGCTTGCCTCGAACTCGCTCTGCTGGGTCATCGCCACCGGCTGGGCCGGTAATATCCCGGCAACCATTGCCGGCGATGGTCTTGAGCAGCCATGAAACGCGCAATCGCGGCCGCCCTCATCGCCTCCACCCTGCTTGCGGGGCTTTCCAATGCGCGCGCAAGCGAGCATGGCAAGGCCGCCGAACCTGCTTCCGGCCACGGCCAGAGCGGCGGCGACGTTTCGCGGACCATGGACGCGCCTTACCTGGCGGTTCCGGTGGTGCGCGAGGGCCAGCTGGTCAACTACCTCTTCGTTTCGCTTCGGATACAAATCTCGCCGCGCGTGGACCTTTGGCGGACGCGCGAGAAGGCGCAATTCCTCCGCGACGCGCTCGTCCGGGCAAGTCACGCCAATGCGCTGGCCGACCCCAGCAATAACAACGTCCTCAATCAGGCCCTCGCCATCCAGGTGTATCGGCAGGCGGCCATACAAACATTGGGGGCCGAAGCGGTGGCCGGCGTGACAATTGTGTCCACTTATTCGAGCCTGGGCTCCGGCATCTGATTTCGGCGCCCTGGCCTGCCTAAGGCCTCCATTGCGCATCGCGGCGGGTTTTGGCAGTAAGCCGCGCACCTGAGGGGGAAGCGTTCCTGCAGACGGACTGTCGCGGGGCGGCCAACCCAATTCCCCAACCCGGCGCCGCTGTCGAAGCGACGCGTCGCCCAGGACGAAGCAATGAACCTAGACCTGATCCTTTGGCTGGCGGTGGCCTGCGGCGTCGTCGCGGCTCTTTATGGCTGGCTCGAAACGCAATCCATCACCAAGGCGAGCGCCGGCACCGACCGGATGAAGGAAATCGCCGCGGCGATCCAAGAGGGCGCCGCGCGCTTACTTGAAGCGCCAGTACTCGACCATCGCCATGGTCGGGGCGGGCGCGGTCGTGGTGCTGGGCGTCGCGTTCTGGCCGGTGTGGCAGATCCCTCTGGGCTTCATCATCGGGGCGGTGCTTTCAGGCGCCGCCGGCTTTATCGGCATGAACGTGTCGGTGCAAGCCAATGTGCGCACGGCGGAAGCGTCGCGCACCTCGCTGGCCGGCGGCCTGCGCATGGCGTTCAAGGCCGGCTCGGTCACCGGCATGCTGGTCGCCGGCGGCGCGCTCTTCGGGGTTGCCGTCTATTATCTCATTCTCACCAAATTCATGGGCCTGGAGCCGACCAGCCGCACGGTCGTCGATTCGTTGGTGGCGCTTGGCTTCGGCGCTTCGCTGATTTCGATCTTCGCGCGCTTGGGCGGGGGCATCTTCACCAAGGGCGCCGATGTCGGCGGCGACATGGTCGGCAAGGTTGAAGCCGGCATTCCGGAAGACGATCCGCGCAACCCAGCGACGATCGCCGACAATGTCGGCGACAATGTCGGCGACTGCGCCGGCATGGCCGCGGATCTGTTTGAAACCTATGCGGTGACGACGGTTGCGACCATGGTGCTGGGCTCGATCCTGTTCCGAGAGGCCTCGGAAGTCGCCACGATCATGATGTTGCCGCTGGCGATCGGCGGCATCGCCATCATCGCCTCGATCATCGGCACTTTCTTTGTGCGGCTAGGTCCGTCCAATAACATTATGGGCGCGCTTTATAAGGGATTGGCCGCAGCCGGCATTCTTTCCGCCATCGGCCTGGCCGGCGCCATTCAAGCAACGATTGGCTGGGGCCAAATCGCCCCAAGCGTCGGTCCCGCCTCGCCGCTCGCCAACATCACCGGCGCCAATCTCTATCTCTGCGGCGTCGTCGGCTTATTGGTGACCGCAGCGATCGTCTGGATCACCGAATACTATACCGGCACCGGCTTTCGGCCGGTGAAGAGCGTGGCGAAGGCGTCGGTCTCCGGCCATGGCACCAATGTGATCCAGGGTCTGGCGATCTCGATGGAATCGACGGCGCTGCCGGCGCTCACCATCGTCGCCGGCATCATCGCCTGCTTCACCTTGGCGGGCCTGTTCGGTATCGCCATTGCGGTGACGACCATGCTTTCGGTTGCGGGCATCATCGTCGCCCTCGACGCTTTCGGCCCGGTGACCGACAATGCCGGCGGCATCGCTGAAATGGCCGACCTGCCGAAGGAAGTGCGGGTGACCACCGATGCGCTGGATGCGGTCGGCAACACCACCAAAGCGGTGACCAAGGGCTACGCAATCGGCTCAGCCGGCTTGGGCGCGCTGGTGCTGTTTGCGGCCTATTTCGAAGACCTGCGCTATTACTCGGCGCACGCCTCCGAATTCCGCTTCTTCGACGGCGTCACCCCCGATTTCGCTCTCAACAATCCTTATGTGATCGTTGGCCTCTTCATCGGCGGGCTATTGCCGTATTTGTTCGGCGGCTGGTCAATGACGGCGGTCGGACGCGCTGCTGAAGCGGTGGTCGCGGAAGTGCGCCGCCAGTTCAAGGAAATCCCAGGCATCATGGAAGGCACGGCCAAGCCCGATTACGGGCGCGCCGTCGACATCCTGACCCGCGCCGCGATCCGCGAAATGATCGTGCCCTCGATGCTGCCGGTGCTTTCGCCGATCGCGCTCTTCTTCGTGGTGTGGGCGATTGCCGGCGTAAGCCAAGCGTTCGCCGCCTTGGGTGCGCTGCTGGTGGGCGTGATCGTGACCGGGCTGTTCGTCGCCATCTCGATGACTTCGGGCGGCGGGGCTTGGGACAACGCCAAGAAATTGATCGAAGAAGGTCAGTATGGCGGCAAGGGTTCCGAGGCCCACAAGGCCGCGGTCACGGGCGACACGGTCGGCGATCCTTACAAGGATACGTCGGGTCCGGCGGTGAACCCGATGATCAAGATCACCAACATCGTGGCGCTGTTGTTGCTGGCGGTGCTGGCGCACTGGAACGGCTAGGCCGCGCGACAGAGGCAAAATCAAACGCCCCGGTTTCGGCCGGGGCGTTTCTTTCTCCAATCTCTTCATTGGTGTTGAAGCGGGCCTAGTGGCTTGGCGGACGCCCGCCTTGTTGGTTTTGCTGATCGGCCGGCAGCGGCACGGCGCTGCCAATATTGCCGAGCAATTGTTCGAGGATGCCCAGTTCGCGACCGCGGGTCGGCGTCACATGGGTGTTGTAGGCGACGACGCGCCCGCGCTCGATGCCATAATTCTCGACGGCCGAGACCGTATCGCCGTCGAAGCGCACAACCATGACGCGCCGATCGGTGATGTGAGGGGTGTAGAACGCCACTTGCGATTGGACTTCGCTGACATAGTACCAAGCGCTCTGATCGAGCACGGGCGTGGTCGAGGGCGTGCCGAAACGCTGACGGATGGTGTCGCGCGTGTCGACGCCGACCTGGGGCGCCTGCGGGGCTGTCGGAGTAGAGTCGATCGGATAGCCATTATAGCGCTGCACGGGCGCGCACGCCGTGGCCAAGGCCACGATTGTCAACGCGGTGGAAAGACTGAGAAGTCCGCGCATATGTCCCCTCGGGCTGTCAAAAGCTCGGTCAAACCGGTAAGGCCGACCGCCGGACCCGGCAAGGGGGGAGCACAGAGCAGAGATGCCCGTGTGGCCGTTTTCCGCCTCGCGCGAGAGTAAGGACGCCGAACTCTTGCTGGAGCGCGTCACCGCCGCGAGCCGCAATCCGGCCTTATTCGGCGAAGGCCGCGCGCCCGACACCCTGGATGGGCGATTTGAGCTCATCACCCTGCATGCGGCCCTGGCGCTCACGCGATTGCGCCAATCGCCGGAGGCCGAGCCGCTGGCGCAGGCGTTCGTGGATGCGCTGTTCAAGCAGCTCGATGCCGGGCTGCGCGAAGAGGGCGTGGGGGATCTCGCCGTTCCCAAGCGCGTGCATAAGCTCGCGGGCGCATTTTACGCCCGCTTAGAGGCTTATTCGCCGGCGCTGGAGCTGCGCGATATCGAGGCGCTGAAAGGAACGCTGTCGCGCAACCTGCTGGGGGCGACGAGCCCATTTGCCGATGTCCTGGCCGCCCGGGTCTGTGATCTCGCAACCGCGCAAGCGGCCATGCCCTGGCGGGGGCTCCTGACCGCCGCAGGCTGGTCCGCCTTCGCTGCTTAATGGCGTTTGGCAATTTTGGCGGCGGGGGCCTATGGTCCGCCGCGCTGCGGGACAAGGGCTGCCCAAGGACGATCGGGACGGCGCGCGAATGACGGATTCTCTCGTGCTCTCGATTGACGGGATGGGCGGCGACGACGCGCCCGACATCGTCATCGAGGGCGTCGACATCGCCGCCAAGCGCCGTAGCGACACCCGTTTCATCATTCATGGCGAGGCGGCGCGGATCGAGGCGCTGTTGGCGCGCTATCCGGCGGCGAAAGCCGTGACCCGCGTCGCGCCCGCCGAAAAGACCATCGGCATGGCGGTCAAAGCCAGCCAGGCCTTGCGGCAGGGCAAAGGCTCGAGCCTCTGGAACGCCATTGAGTCAGTCGAGAAGGGCCAGGCCAACGCCGTCGTCTCGGCCGGCAACACCGGCGCCTTCATGGCGATTTCGCTCTTTCGCTTTCGCGCCATGGAAGGCGTCCACCGCCCCGCGCTCACCACGCGCTGGCCGTCGATCAAGGGCGGCTACACCGTCATCCTCGATGTCGGCGCCAACGTGCAGGCCGACGGCGAGCAATTGGTCGAATTCGCCATCATGGGCGAAGCCTTCGCGCGCGCGGTTTCCGGTATCGCCCGGCCGAGCGTTGGGCTGTTGAACGTCGGCTCCGAGGAGCAGAAGGGCCACGAGGAAATCCGCGCCGCCGCGGCGCTGATCCGCGCGGCAGGCTTCGACATGGATTTTCGCGGCTTTGTCGAGGGCGACGACATCGCCAAGGGCGGCGTCGACGTGGTGGTGACCGACGGCTTTACCGGCAACATCGCGCTCAAGACTGGCGAAGGCACGGCGCGCCTGGTCGCCCATTATCTCCGGGAGGCGTTGAGCGGCAGCATCTTGGGAAGGCTTGGCGCCCTCATCGCCTATCCCGCGTTACGCAAGTTGCGTGAGCGTATGGATCCTGGAACGTTCAATGGCGCGGTCTTCCTCGGCCTCAACGGGCTGGCCGTGAAGAGCCACGGCAGCGCCAACGGCCACGGCTTCGCGGCGGCGATCGATGTGGCCTCGCTGCTCGCGCGCAGTCATTATCGCGAAGAGATCGCCAATAATCTTTCACGCCTGGCGGCCGCGGAGGCCGCCGGCTCCGCCACTCAGGTCGGAGAAGCCGGTTGATGCTTCGCAGCGTGGTTGTGGGCGTCGGCGGCTATTTGCCCAAGCGCGTGCTCACCAATGCGGAGCTGTCGATCCAGGTCGACACAAGCGACGAGTGGATTGTCGAGCGCACCGGCATTCGCGAACGGCGTATCGCCGGCAAGGACGAGAAGACCTCCGATCTGGCGATCGCCGCATCGCTTGAGGCGCTAAAACACGCCGGACGCGAAGCCAGGGACGTCGATCTGGTCATCGTCGCCACCACCACGCCGGATCTGACGTTTCCGGCCACGGCCGCGCGCGTGCAGGCCGAGCTCGGGATTCCGCCAGGGGCTGCATTTGACCTGCAGGCGGTCTGTTCGGGCTTCATTTTCGCACTGACGACGGCGGACAATTTCCTGCGTCTTGGGCAAGCTAAGACGGCTTTGGTGATCGGCGCGGAGACGTTTTCGCGCATCGTCGATTGGAACGATCGAGCCACTTGCGTGCTCTTTGGCGATGGCGCGGGCGCAGTCGTGTTGGAAGCGCAGGAGAGCGACACGCGGGGCGTGCTTTCGAGTTTCATTCGCACCGATGGGCGCATGCACGATCTGCTTTATGTCGATGGCGGCCCCTCGGAGACCCAAACCACAGGCAAAGTGCGCATGGCCGGCAACGCGGTCTTTCGCCAGGCCGTGGAGCATATTTCAGGGGCGATGTTGGAAGCGTGCGCGCGCGCCGGGGTGACGCTGGATCAAGTCGATTGGTTTGTCCCGCATCAGGCCAATCAGCGGATTTTGGACGGCGTCGCGCGGAAATTGAGCATAGACGCCCGAAAGGTCGTCTCCACGGTTGCGGTGCATGGCAACACCTCGGCGGCTTCGGTGCCATTGGCGCTCGACACAGCCGTCCGCGATGGGCGCATCAAGCCGGGCGATCTGGTGCTCTTGGAGGCTCTGGGCGGGGGACTGACCTGGGGCGCGGCGTTGCTACGAATGTGAAAAGGTTGAAATATTTGACCTAAGTCCAAGAGCCGCCTAGCGTTTCTGCGAGCGCGCCGGCGGGCGCAGGCGGAGGGGGCTCCGGGTGCCGAAAACTGTCACACGCGCAGATCTGGTCGAAGCGTTGGCGAACCGCACGACGATGCAGCGCGCCGACGCCAATCGGTTGCTCACGCGCATGCTCGACTTGGTGCAAGACGCCCTCGTGGCGGGCGATACGGTGAAGTTGTCGCGGTTTGGAAATTTCAATGTGCGCACCAAGCGCCAGCGTATTGGGCGCAACCCAAAGACCGGTGAGGAAGTGCCGATCACGCCGCGGCGAGTGGTGACGTTTCGTCCCTCGCAAATGCTGCGCGATTTCGTGGAGAAGGGCGGGCGCGGGCGCGCCAAGACCTGATGTGGAACCGGGCCGCGGGCTCGCCGGTTTGTCGGGCATGATCCGAAAACTGAAGAGCGGCGAATATCGCCTCTATTCGCGCAAGACCGATCCCAAGACCGGCAAGCGCAAGAATCTCGGCACTTTCAAGTCGCGCGCCGCAGCGCAAAAGCATGAACGCGACGTGCAGTACTTCAAGCGCCATTGAATTTCAGGCGAATGTCGACTTTGGGATGTGGGTGATGCGGCAGGCGAGATCATCTTCGCCTGAAGCGACGATGTAATGATCGCCGGCCTCGACGATGCCGGTGGTGAAGACGATGTTTTGCACATAGCGCTTGTCGGCGAGGTGCGAAGAAAGCGCCGGATTGCATTCAAGCAACGGCGTTTGATGTTCGTCGCGCAGAATGCGCGCCGGGTTTTCCGCGGCCAGGAGCGCCCAAAAGGTGCGATAAATTCCAACCACACCGCCCGGCGCCACGCCATGATAAAGCAGAAGCCAGCCTTGCGGGGTAAGGATCGGCTGCGCGCCGGCGCCCATTTTCATGGTCAAGAAGCCGTCTCTTCGCGGTCGTAGAAAGGGCGCTTCGTGGGGCTTCCAGTGCAAGCCATCGGGCGAGGACGCCAGATTGATCGATGGCCCGGCGTGAAACGGCGTGTCGGGTGGGCAAACGAAATAGATCGCGCCCATGGGCCGGGTCAGCGCCCAGAAGGCGCCGGCGATCTTGCCTTCGAAATAGAGCATGTCCTTGTTTTGATGGTCGAGCACGAGGCCGGCCAATTCGTAGTCGAGGCCATTGCGCGATGTGTAGAGTGAGGTTCCATGGCGCTCGCTGCTGACGCTGCACACGGTCATGTAATAGACGCCGTCGATGAGTGAAACGCGCGCATCCTCGACGCCATATTCCTGATAACTCGCGCTTGGCGCGATCGCCTTGTCGTAGTGGATCGCCAGGACGCTCAGGCCATCGGGCGATAATTCGACTGGCAAGATCCACGACAGCGAGGTGAGCCCCATTGTCGGATAGTAATGCGTGTTGATCTGGAATTTGCGCGGATCGGAGAGATCGAGATCTTTGGTCGGGTAGGCGTCGAGCGCATAGCCGCCGCGTTTCCAGCGAATGACGTGCGCATGATTGTCGCGGATCGGATCCTTGAGCGCCTCGGCCACGCGCACCATCGCCAACACATTGCCATTCGGCAGGCGATTGAGTCCCGGGTTGAAGGCGCCCAGCGTAAAGGTTTCGAAGCCCGCCGCGTCCATCGACGCGCGCAGCGGCGAGCGGCGAAGATCAACTTCGCTTGGTTCGAAGATCAGACGGTCGATATGGAAGTCCATGGCCCGCCTTGCACGTCCTTGCATCCGGCGAATGGCTGGGTGCGTGGTTTTGTTCCGCCCGCGTGGCGCTCGCAACTGTGAGCCGCTGCCGGCTCAGTGGACGCCCGCCTAAACTAACGCCTCCTGCCGCTCGAACGCAATTGGGCTCAAGTAGCCCAGCGTCGAGTGACGTTGCTGAGGATTGTACCATCGCTCCACATAGTCGAACACGTCGGCCTTGGCTTCGTCGCGCGTCCGATAAATTTTGCGCGCTACTCTTTCTGTCTTGAGCGAAGAGAAGAAGCTTTCGGTCGCTGCATTGTCCCAGCAATTGCCGGCGCGGCTCATCGAGCAGGCGAGGCCATGCTCGGCCAACAAGCGTTGAAACTGATCGCTCGTGTATTGGGCAGATTTAATCGGTCGTCGCAACACCCAGACTAAGGGTGATGTGATGAGCAGTAGGAAAAGACGTTCGACGATCGAGGATGTTGGGCGCGATGGCGCCGGCGATCCGATCGCCAGTGTCAGATGGAAGCCGCCGCCGGCGCGGGCGTGCTTTCAAGGCTTGCAGGCGCATCAGCCGCTCGATGCGGTGTAAGCCGCATGAGACACCATCCGCC
>CAWJYY010000012.1:0-62062 GCA_963847165.1 uncultured Pseudomonadota bacterium | reverse complement strand
TATTCGCCATGGTGATGGTGGGCGGCGCGACGCGGCTGACGAATTCAGGCCTCTCGATCACTGAATGGAACATCGAAAAGGAATTCGTGCCGCCGCTGACGCACGCCGCCTGGGAGCGGGAGTTCTCGCTCTATCAGCAAACCACGCGAGTATCAGGTGCAGAACCGCGGCATGAGCCTTGGTGAGTTCCAGACGCATCTTCTGGTGGGAATGGTCGCACCGCTTTGTCGGCAAGATGATCGGCTCTCGTGTTCGCCGCGCCGTTCATTTTCTTTTGGGCGACGGGACATTTGCGCGGGCGTTCTGGCCGGTGCTGGGGCTCTTCGCACTGGGCGGCGCTGCAGGGCGTCGATCGGTTGGTGGATGGTGGTGAGCGGCCTGTTTGGCCGCCTCGATGTCAGCCCCGTGCGGCTCGCGACGCACCTCGCGATGGCGTTCACCATTCTGGCGTGTGCGTTGTGGCTGGCGCTTGATGCGTTTGGCTGGCCAGCGAGAGCTCAAAGCTCGGCGCGCCGGTTTGGGCGCCGTTCGCATTGATGGGGCTGATCTTCGTGCAAGTGATGTTTGGCGCGCTGCTTGCGGGCGCGCGCGGCGGCCCCGCCTATACCGACTGGCCGACGATCGGACATCAATGGATTCCTCGGGCGCGTTTTCGCTAAAGCCGCTTCTCTGGCGAACTTCACCGACAATCACGCGACCCAGCACTTGATGCATCGCACCACGGCTATCTCGTGGCGCTCAGCGCACTCGCATTGGCGGCGCTTGCGCTGAGGCGCGGAACGGGCGCTGCGCGCGGCGCGGCGCTGGCTGTGGGCGCGATGGCGCTCTGCCAGGCCGCTCTTAGGCATCGCCACGATCGTCTCTTGGACCCGCTGGCTTTAGCGCTGGCGCACCAGGCCGGGGCCGCGCTGCTGTGGGGGGCAGCGGCAATTCTCGGCCCGCACACTGACGGTATTATGAACACCGCTATCGCTAAGTACTTGAAAATATCAATAAAAAGCCATCGCTTGACGCAGATTCCGCGTTTGCGTACACGCGCGCCTTCGTTTCGTTGAGGAATACTCTCATGCGCACCCAAACGACGCGCGCGGCCAAGGCCTCCGAGATCGAACACGGCTGGATCGTGGTCGACGCCGAAGGCGCCGTCGTCGGCCGCCTCGCGTCCTTCATCGCCATGCGCCTGCGCGGCAAGCACCGCCCCGACTACACGCCGAACGTCGACTGCGGCGACCATGTCGTCGTGATCAACGCCGACAAGGTGAAGTTCACCGGCCGAAGCTGAGAACAAGATCTACTATCGCCACACCGGCCATCCGGGCGGCATCAAGGAACGCACCGCGGGCAAGATCCTCGACGGCGGCATCCCCGAGCGGGTGCTGGAAAAGGCCGTCGAGCGCATGCTGCCCAAGGAAAGCCCGCTGGCGCGCACGCAGCTCACCAAGCTGCGCATCTATGCCGGCGCCGAGCATCCGCACGCGGCGCAGAACCCGACGACGATCGACTTCAAAGCCATGAACCGCAAGAACTCGAGGATCGGCTAATCATGAGCGACATCAGCCAAGGCCTCGAGGCACTGGCCAAATCACCGGCCAGCCCGCGCAACCGAACGAAGCCGCCGCTGCGCGAAAAGAAGTCGACAAGTTCGGCCGCGCCTACGCCACCGGCAAGCGCAAGAACGCCATCGCCCGCGTCTGGGTCAAGCCCGGCAAGGGCAAGATCACCATCAACGGCAAGGACTCGGACATCTACTTCGCCCGCCCGGTGCTGCGGATGATGATCGCCCAGCCGTTCCGCATCACCGACCGCGACGGCCAGTTCGACGTGATCGTCACCGTGGTCGGGCTCGGGCCTCTCCGGCCAGGCCGGCGCGGTGCGCCACGGCATCTCCAAGGCGCTCTCCTATTATGAGCCGCCGCTGCGCCCGGCGCTGAAGCCGCACGGCTTCCTGACCCGCGACAGCCGCGTGGTCGAGCGCAAGAAGTACGGCGAAGAAGGCCCGCCGCAGCTTCCAGTTCTCGAAGCGCTAAGCGCGTTCGAGTCTTCGGACTCGAAGCGGGCGCTTCGGCAACGAAGCGCCCGTTTTGCTTTGGAGCAGAACGATGGCCGCCAAGGTCTTCATCGACGGCGAGGCCGGCACGACGGGCCTGCAGATCCGCCAGCGGCTGGAGGGCCGGCGCGACATCGAGCTTGTCTCGATCGATCCCGGCAAGCGCAAGGACGTGGACGAGCGCGCGCAGGCTGCTGAACAGCGCCGACGCTCGTGATCCTGTGCCTGCCGGACGAGGCGGCGCGCGAGGCGGTCGCGCTGATCGACAATCCGGACGTGCGCGTGATCGACGCCTCCACGCGCGCATCGCGTCGCCCCGGACTGGGCCTACGGCTTTGCCGAGATGACCAAGGGCCAGCGCGCGAGAATCGCGGCGCGCCAAGCGCGTCAGCAATCCCGGCTGTTATCCGACCGGCTTCATCGGCCTGGTGCGGCCGCTGGTGGAAGCGCGGCTTGTGCCGCGCGATTGGCCGCGTCAGCGTCAATGCGGTCTCCGGCTATTCCGGCGGCGGCAAGGCGATGATCGCCGAGTTCGAGGACGAGAGCGATCCCGACTTCACGCGCGCGCCGCTATCGGATCTACGCGCTGACGCAAAAGCACAAGCACGTGCCGGAGATGCAGGCGCACGCCGGGCTCGCACATGCGCCGATCTTCGCGCCGAGCGTCGGCCGCTATTACCAGGGCATGATCGTGGAAGTGCCGCTGGCGTTGCCGGCGCTGCCGAGCGCGCCAACCCTAAAGCAGGTGCACGAGGCGCTGCGCGCCTTCTATGCGGGCGAGCGTTTTGTCGAAGTCGCCTCGCTGCGGAAGAAGCGGCGGCGCTGAAGACGCTCGATCCCGGAAGGCGCTGAATGGCACCAACCAGATGAAGCTCTTCGTCTTCGGCACACGATGAGCAGGCGCGGCTGGTGGCGCTGCTGGACAATCTCGGCAAAGGCGCGAGCGGCGCGGCGGTGCAGAATTTGAACCTGATGCTGGGATTGGATGAGGAGGCGGGGCTCGGCTAGCTCGTCCCTCGCGGGCGATTGCGAAGCGAGATCTCGGCTTCACTTCCGCTTCAGGAACGCGGGCATGTTGTCGCCGAAGCCTTGCCGTGCCGGTTCGGTGCGGGTCTTGGCGCGGGTCTTGAGCGCTGGTCTTCGCGCGGTTCGGCGTCGCGCTTGTTGCCGCGTGGGTCTTGGTTCACGCGACGCCGGCGTCGATGGCTTGGTGCTCGGCTTCGGCGCTTCGCTCGCGTCACCGGCTCGGTCGCCGCCTTGCCCCGTTCGGGATCGCGCTTCACATAACGCTGCTTTTTCTCAGAGAGCCGCTCGCTATGCTCTTTCTTCAGCTCTTCGGCGCGGCGGCCGCGGCCGCCAGTGTCGCGCGGATCGCCGAAACCGCTTCGGGCACGCCTTCAATTCTGGCTTTCTCGATCGGCTTGCCGGTGAGTTTTTCAATCGCCTCGACGCTCTTGCGGTCGGCGGGGGCGACCAGCGTGAACGAGGCGCCTTGCTTGCCGGCGCGGCCGGTGCGGCCGATGCGGTGGATGTAGTCCTCGGCGTGGCGCGGGCGGTTCGTAATTGAAGACGTGGCTGACGTCGGGAATGTCGAGGCCGCGCGCGGCGACGTCGGAGGCGATCAGGAATTGCAGTTCGCCGGAGCGGAAGCGATCGAGCGTCTTGGTGCGCAGCGATTGATCGAGATCGCCGTGAATGGGCGAGGCGTTGAAACCATGGCGCTTCAGCGATTGAGCGCACGACATCGACGTCGGTCTTTCGGTTGCAGAAAATGATGCCGTTCCGGACATTGGCGCTGCTGCATCACCGCGCGCAAAGCGGCGCGGCGCGTGCGCGGATCGTTGCCGGGAATGCGGGATGATGCGCTGCTCGATGGTCGCCGCCGCCGTCGCGGGCCGTGGCCACTTCGATGCGCACTGGATTGTGCAGGAACGCCTGCGTGAGGCGGGTGATCTCCGGCGGCATTGTGGCGGAGAAGAAGAGCGTCTGGCGGGTGAACGGCGTCAGTTTGAAGATGCGCTCGATGTCGGGGATGAAGCCCATGTCGAGCATGCGGTCGGCTTCGTCGACGACCATCACTTGCACGCCGGTCAGCAGAAGCTTGCCGCGTTCGAAGTGGTCGAGCAGGCGTCCAGGCGTGGCGATCAGCACGTCGACGCCGCGCGCCAGCAGCGCATCCTGATCGCCGAAGGAGACGCCGCCGATCAGCAGCGCCTTGGTGAGCTTCTGGTATTTGCCGTACTTGTCGAAGCTTTCGGCGACTTGCGCGGCGAGTTCGCGCGTTGGCTCCAGGATCAGCGTGCGCGGCATGCGCGCCCGGGCGCGGCCGGCGGCGAGGATGTCGATCATCGGCAGCGTGAACGAGGCGGTCTTGCCGGTGCCGGTCTGGGCGATGCCCAGGACATCGCGCCCCTTCAGCACTTCGGGGATGGCCTGCGCTTGGATCGGCGTCGGCGTGTTGTAGCCGCTCTCCTTAACCGCGCGCAGGGTATCGGCGGAGAGACCCAGATCGTCGAAGGTTTTGGATTGGGTTTGGATAAGGTCTGCGCCTTCGGGCGCGGTATTCTCGGAATTCATTCAATCTCACTTGGGAAGCCGCACCGCTCTCGCCTCGGGACGCGAAGAACAGGACCGCTTTCTGGTTGTCGCTATCGGCCCAGCGTCTCCGAATTGAGATGAGCGGGCGTTTAGCCGAGGGCGAGCACGCCCTCGGGCGCGCACAACGGACACCCCGCACATGGGGGGATTTGTCCCGAAAGTCAATTGTTTGATGCTCGGCGCGCCAAACCGCCAGCACGCTCGCCAACGCGGAAGCGCTTTCTTGCACGGCGGCTAGACGTCCACATCCTCGACGAACTTTGCGTGTTCTTGGATGTAATTGTAGCGAAGCTCGGCCTTCTTCCCCATCAGCGTCTCAATCAGCACTTCGAAATCCGGCGCGCCAGCATCATTGAGCACGACCCGCGCCAGTGTGCGCGTGGCGGGGTTCATGGTGGTGTCCTTCAAGTCTTGCGGCATCATTTCGCCCAAGCCCTTAAAGCGTGAGATTTCGACCTTGCGGCCCTTGAACTCGCCGTTGACGAGCGCCTCTTTGTGGGCGTCGTCGCGCGCATAGACGCTCTCCTTGCCGGCGGTGATGCGATAGAGCGGCGGCATGGCGAGGTAGAGACGCCCGGCGCGGATGAGCGGCCGCCATCTGTTTGTGGAAGAATGTGATCAAGAGCGAGGCGATGTGGGCGCCGTCGACGTCGGCGTCGGTCATGATGATCACGCGCTCGTAGCGCAGATCGTCGAGTTTGAATCTGCGCGCCCATCTGCACGCCGAGCGCCAAGGCGAGATCGGCGAGCTCCTGGTTGCCGCTCATCTTGTCGGCGCCGGCGAGGCGACGTTCAGGATCTTGCCGCGCAGCGGCAGAATGGCCTGGGTCTCGCGATTGCGCGCTTGCTTGGCGGAGCCGCCGGCGCTGTCGCCTTCCACCAGGAAGATTTCGGTGTCCTTCTCGCCGGAGCGGGCGCAATCGGCGAGCTTGCCCGGCAAGCGCAGCTTGCGCGTCGCCGACTGGCGCGAGACCTCTTTCTCCTTGCGCCGGCGCATGCGGTCTTCGGCTTGCTGGATCGACCATTCGAGCAGGCGGTTGGCTTCGTTGGTGTTGGCCGCAAGCCAGTGATCGAAGGGATCGCGGACGGCTTGTTCGACGATCCTGGCGGCTTCGGTGGAAACCAGGCGCCCCTTGGTTTGGCCTTCGAACTGCGGATCGCGGATGAACACCGAAACCAAGGCGGCGGCCGTGTTCATCACGTCATCCTGGGTGATGAGCGGAGGCCTTCTTGTTGTTCTTGAGTTCGGCGTAGGCCTTGAGGCCCTTTGCAATCGCGGCGCGGAAGCCGGCTTCGTGGAAGCCGCCGTCGGGTGTGTAGATGGTGTTGCAATAGGAGCGCAGGAAACCGTCGGCCTCGCCGAAGCCATCGGTCACCCAGGTGATCGCCCACTCGACGCGGCCGTGCGGACCGCTCTTTTCGCTGCGGCCGGAGAAGGGCTCGCTGACAACGACGCGATTTCTTCGCCTTGGTGAGTTCGCTGAAGAAATCCGCGAGCCCGTTGGGGAAGTGGAGCACGGCTTCGGTCGGGCGTATCGTCGGTGATGCGCTCGCGCGCGCACTTCCATCGGATCTGCACGCCGCGCTGCAGGTAGGCCTTCGAGCGCGCCATCTGGAAGAGGCGCGCGGGCTTAAACGCCGCGCCCTTGCCGAAGATCTCGGCGTCGGGATGAAAGCGGACGGTGGTGCCGCGGCGATTGTGGGCGGGGCCGACTTCCTGCAGCTTCGAGGTTGGCGCGCCGCGCGAAAACGTCTGGCGATAGAGTTTGCGATCGCGCGCGACTTCGACTTCGACCTTGTCGCTGAGCGCATTGACGACCGACACGCCGACGCCGTGCAGGCCGCCGCTGGTGTGATAGACTTTGTCCGAAAACTTTCCGCCCGCATGCAGCACCGTCATGATGATTTCGAGCGCGGACTTCTTCGGAAACTTAGGGTGCGGATCGACGGGCATGCCGCGCCCGTTGTCGGTCACGCGCAGCGCGCCGTCGGCTTCGAACTCCACCTCGATGCGATCGGCGTAAGCCGGCGACTGCTTCGTCCATCGAGTTGTCGAGCACTTCGGCGAAGAGGTGGTGCAGCGCGCGCTCGTCAACGCCGCCAATATACATGCCCGGGCGTTTGCGCACGGGCTCCAGGCCTTCCAGAACCTCGATGTCTTTTGCGGTGTAGCCGCCAGCCGCCGCGGGCGGCGCTTCGTTTTCGCCAAAAAGGCCGCTCTCCCAGAGCTTGCCGTCATCGTCGTCGTGGTTGGGCATCGGAGATTTCTTCTGCGCTTGCGCCATGGTGAAGTTCCTTAAGGCGCTTCGTGTGCGAACCGCAATGTTTTGTCAGCGCGACTTCAACAGCGATGTGTTCGCCAAGCGTTAATGCCCGCACTGCGCGAATTAAGTGTCTCATTGGCAACGGTTCTTTGTTGCGCGCAGGAAATGGCAGTTCCCGTTGAAACCCTGCCCCATAAAGGCCGTTCGCCCTCGCACAGAACACGGTCCTTCACGGGGGCCATGAAACGCGAGGAGCAGCAAATGAGTAAGCTTGCACTATTGGCCGCCGCAGCGTGTGCAGCAACGGCCGCAATGATGGCCGCGCCGGCGTCGGCGCAGGACGCCACCGGCAACAACATCTACGGCAATCTCGGCTACACGCAGTTCAACACCAATCGTGGCGATCTCGGCGCCGTCACCGGCCGTCTGGGTTATCAGTTTACGCCGTATCTCAGCGCCGAAGGCGAATATAGCGCCGGTGTGAACGATTCCAGCGAAGGCAGGCTCAGCAATGCTTGGGGCGTCTACGGCCGCGTCGGCGTGCCGGTGTCCCCGAACTTCGATATTTTCGGCCGCGCCGGCTACCAGGAAACCAATATTGATGGCCGCCACGGCTTCAGCGATCGCAATGGGCAAGGCCTGGGCTATGGCGCCGGCGTGCAATGGCGCCCCGCCGCCTCGGGGTTTGGGATCCGGGGCGAATACACGCGGCTGACGGACGTTGATGCTGACACATGGTCCCTGTCGGGTACGATGAGCTTCTGAGTTCAAGAAGCCCATCTGTGACGAGAAGCGGGCCGGAGAGAAATCTCCGGTCCGTTTCTTGTCAGCGGGTGCGCTCGCTGTCGCGGCCCTTCCTGAAAGCCGGGGATGTCCGGCGGCAGAGCGTCAACCAGTCGTGCTTGGATTGCTCAAACACCGAGCGCGAAGGCGCCGGGAAACTGCGCATCGCCGAACGCGCCGACGGCGATGCCGATGCGATCGGGATCGCGATCGCTGTACCAGTAGAGTGTGGTTGCGCACGTTCGGGCAGAAAAATTGGTGAAACGCTTTGCCGCTGTCGGCGAGGCGCACGTATTCGCGCGCTTCGCCTTTGAGCGACACTTGAGCGCGCTTATAATAGACGCCGAGGCCGAAGGCTGAGCCGCTGCGCGCCTGGCATTCGAGGCAGCTGCAAATCAACGACGGCTTCGTGATCGCCTTCAACATCGGCACTGAGCGCGCCGCATTGGCATTGGGCGTGTCTGGTCATGTCCGCGAGCCTAAGCGCGGCGCTTATGGCGGCTGCAATACAAGAAGGCCGGAGATCGCTCTCCGGCCGGCAATGCTCAAATTTGAGGCCGTGTCACGCCTTATAGTACATGTCGAATTCGACCGGGTGCGGATGGGTTTCGAAGCGGTCGAGTTCTTCTTTCTTGAGCTCGATATAGGCGTCGATGATATCGTCGGTCATGACGCCGCCCTTCATCAGGAAGTCGCGGTCGCTGTCGAGCATGGTGAGCGCTTGGCGCAGGCTTGAGCACACGGTCGGCACGTCCTTCAATTCTTCCGGCGGCAGATCGTAGAGGTTCTTGTCGAGCGGATCGCCGGGATGGATTTTCTTCTCGATGCCGTCGAGACCCGCCATCAGCAGCGCGACGTAGGTGAGGTACATGTTGCCGGCGGGATCGGGGAAACGAACTTCCACGCGCTTCGACTTCGCGCCGGCGCCATGCGGAATGCGGCACGAGGCCGACCGGTTGCGCGCCGAATAGGCGAGCAGCACCGGGGCTTCGTAACCTGGCACCAGGCGCTTATAGGAATTGGTGGTTGAATTCGCGAACGCATTGATGGCGCGCGCGTGCTTGATGACGCCGCCGATATAATAGAGGCAGGTCTCGCTCAAATCGGCGTAGCGGTCGCCGGCGAAAAGGTTGTTGTCCTTCTTCCAGATCGACATGTGCACGTGCATGCCCGAGCCGTTGTCCTTGTAATAGGGCTTCGGCATGAACGTCGCCGACTTGCCGTAGGACGCGGCCACTTGGTGGATGACGTACTTGTACAAGTTCATGCTGTCGGCCATGCGCGTCAGCGTATTGAACTTGAGGCCAAGTTCGTGCTGGGCGGGCGCCACTTCGTGGTGATGCTTTTCAGGGACGCAGGCCGATCTCGCCCATCACCTGCAGCATCTCGCCGCGCATGTCCTGCAGGCTGTCGATCGGCGGAACCGGGAAATAGCCGCCCTTCGGGCCTGGACGATGGCCGAGATTGCCGCCTTCGTACGACTTGCCGGTGTTGAACGGCAGTTCGGTGGAATCGAACGAATAGCCGGTGTTGTTGGCGTCGGTCGACCAGCGCACGTCGTCGAACACGAAGAACTCGGCTTCCGGTCCGAAATAGCAGGTGTCGCCCGGCGCCAGAGGACTTCACGTAGGCTTCGGCCTTCTTGGCGATCGAGCGCGGGCAGCGCGAGTAGGGCTGCAGCGTGCCTGGCTCCAGAATGTCGCAGAAGAGCGCCAGCGTGGTTTGCTGATAGAACGGATCGATGTGGGCGAGCGCCGCATCCGGGCGCATCACCATGTCGCTTTCATTGATCGCCTTCCAGCCGGCGATCGACGAGCCGTCGAACATCAGCCCTTCCTGGAAGACGTCCGGCGTGATCATGCCGACGTCGAAGGTGACGTGCTGCATCTTTCCACGCAAATCATTGAAGCGGAGATCGACGTATTGGACTTCCTTGTCCTTGATGAGCTTCATGACTTCGTCAGACATCGGATTCTCCACCGCGAGGCTAAAGTTGAGATGAGCGAGGATGCTTGGGCGCGGTCCCGGGCAGCCTCGAGAATCAGTGCGCGAGAACCGATCAGACCGCCGCCGGACCGGTTTCACCAGTGCGGATGCGCACGACGTTGTGCACATCCAGAACGAAAATCTTGCCGTCTCCGATTTTGCCGGTCTTGGCGGCCCGTTGGATCGCTTCGATGGCGGCGTCGACCTGGTCGTCGGCGAGGACGACCTCGATCTTCAGCTTGGGGAGAAAGTCCACGACATATTCGGCGCCGCGGTAGAGTTCGGTGTGGCCCTTTTGCCGGCCGAAGCCCTTGGCCTCGGTCACCGTCATGCCCTGCAGGCCGATCTCCTGCAGCGCTTCTTTCACGTCATCGAGCTTGAACGGCTTGATGATGGCTTCGATCTTTTTCATGCGCTCTTTCCCACCGGGTTGGAGAGCGTGGTGCGCCAAGACGGGGTCGAGTCGCAAAGGCGGCCGAGCGGCGTCGGCTGCGACGGGACGATTGGGCGCCGCAAAAACGGGCGCCGGCGCCCAAGGCGCGGGCTGGCGCGGCGGGCGGGGGATCCGCTACATAGCCGCAATGACCAGGATCATCGTCGCCCGCCACGCTCAACCCGAAAAGCCAACGACGCGCCGCAGGCCAACTGGCCGCTGTCGCGGTTTGGCCGCAACCAGGCCGACCATTTGGCCGGACGCCTGCAGGAATTCGCGCCCTTGAACATTGTCGCCGGACCATCAACGCGCACCAGAGAGACGGCTGAATTCGCAGCCAAGCAATTGGGCAAGTCCGTGAAGGTCGATCCGCGTTTCGGCGAGACGCCGGCGCCTAAGGGAACTGACTTGGAGAGTTGGCTTGGGCAGGATTTTTCCTTCGACATACCCGTGCGCTGGAGCCAGGTGGACGCAAACCTCAGCAAATGGCGTAACGACAATTCTAGAGGCCCTGCGCGATCTCAAAGAGCCCAGCGTCGTCTTCACGCAATACACCAATATCAACGCGATCATGAGTGCGGCGCTTCACCTCGACGTAACCGCTGTGTGCCGACCCGATTTCGCATCGATCACCGAATTTTCCCTGGTGAACGGGGATCTCCGCTTGGTCGTAAACGGCATGGAAATCGTAGGCCCCAACGAGTGAGTAATGAGATCATCACGGTCGCGCAGATGCGCTCCGTTGATGCGGCGGCGGCCAAGCTTGCGCCCAGCGGAACGCTTATGGAGAACGCAGGCGCTGCGGTCGCCGCAGCGATCGCCAAACGCCACACGCCGCGCCCGACGACAATTGTCTGCGGGCCCGGCGCCAATGGCGGCGACGGATGGGTCGCCGCGCGCGTGCTCAAGCAGATGGGTTGGCCGGTTTCGGTTCTGACGCTCGTCGCGCGATCGGCGCTTGGAGGCGATGCGGCGGATGCAGCCCGGCGCTGGGACGGCGCCGTCTTTGAAGCCGCTCAAGGGCCCCGAGCAGCCGAGCTCTACGTCGATGCGATGTTCGGCGCGGGCTTGTCGAGACCGCTCTCGGGAGAGGCCGAAAGGCTCGCTTCGATGATGGCGGCGGCGCCGGAGCGTGTGGTCGCGGTCGATCTGCCGAGCGGCCTCGATGGCGACACCGGCAGAGCCTTGGGCGAGGTCTGCGTGCGCGCGGCGCTCACGGTCACCTTCGTGCGCAAGAAACCGGCGCACGTGCTTATGCCTGGGCGCGCTCTCTGCGGCGAAGTGATCGTCGCCGACATCGGGGCGCCGGAAAGCGCGATCAGCGCAGAGCGCGTGCGCCTCTTCGAAAACGGACCGCCGGTTTGGGGCGGCGTGTTTCCTTGGCCCAGCCTTGAAGCGCACAAGCATGCCCGCGGCCACGTCATGGTCGCGAGCGGTCCGTGCGCGCACACCGGTGCGGCGCGTCTGGCGGCGCGCGCGGCGTTGCGCGTCGGGGCGGGGCTGGTGACGGTCTTGAGTCCCAGCCAAGCGTCGGGCGAGAACGCCGCGCACTTGACCGCGATCATGCTGGGCGCCGCCGACGACGCGGCCGCCTTCGTGAAGGCGGCCCAAACCGCGCAAGCTCTGGCGATTGGACCGGCGTTCGGGATAGGCGCGCGTGAGCGCGAGAAATTGGACGCCGCACTTGACGCTGAAGGTCGCTGCGCCATGGTCATCGATGCGGACGCGATCACCCTGCTTTCGCCGCTGCAAAGGAAGCTCGATGCGCGCGATGTGCTGACGCCGCATGTCGGAGAGTTCAAGCGCGCGTTTCCAAACCTGCTCGCGACATCGCCTTCGCGTGTGGAGGCCGCGCGCAGCGCGGCGGTTCAAGCCGGCTCTATCGTATTGCTGAAAGGGCCCGATACCGTCGTCGCCGCCCCAGATGGACGCGCTGTCGTCAATACGACCGGCGCGCCCATTCCTCGCCACGGCGGGATCCGGCGATGTGTTGACGGGTTTCATCTCAGGGTTGATCGCCCAGGGCATGGCGAGCTTCGAAGCGGCGGCGGCGGCGGCGTGGTTGCATGGCGAATGCGCCGAGGCGTTCGGCCCCGGTCTGATCGCCGAGGATCTGCCGGAGATTTTGCCCCGCGTGCTCAGCGCTTTAGCCGGCGCAGGCGCCAGCGCCTCGCCCAGGGGCTGATCCGGCCTGTCTCTCGCCTATGTTTTGGGCTAACGCTGTGGCGGGACGCGGCGAGGCAATAGGGGATCGCGATGGTTTGGTGGTGGTGGATTATTCCCGGATTCGTCGCCGTGATCGGCTTGGCCATCGCGCTTAGCGGCGTTGGTTGGATGTTCCGCGGTCGGCCCTTCAAAGGCGGACGCGGCGTGCTCGGCGGCGGCGTGTTCTTGGGCGTCGCGGCGATTGCAGGCCTTCTCGGTCTCAATATCCAGACCTACCACCGGCTCACTTATGAGCGTCCGGTCGCCACGATCGAGATCCACCGCAAGGGACCCCAACTCTATTCCGCCACCATGGTTGAACCGCCGAGCGATCAGGATCCGCAAGGCATTACCCGCACCTTCGACATCCACGGCGATGAATGGCGCATTGAGGCGCGCGTCTTGAAATGGAAACCATGGGCGACGGTGCTTGGGCTCGATTCTCAATATCGGTTGGACCGTTTCTCCGGGCGCTACACCAACACGCAAGACGAACTGAACGCCGAGCGCAGCGCTTATGACATTCGCCCGACGCGCCAATCCGGCGTTGATCTATGGGGGTTAGCGCGGGAGTTCACCAAGTACGCGCCGCTTGTCGACACGCTCTATGGCAGCGGCGCTTACATGCCGATGGTCGACGGCGCGCGCTACGAAGTGCGCATCACTCAAAACGGCTTGATTGCGCGCCCGACAAACGAGGTCGCGGCGGAAGCCGCATCAAGCGGCTGGCACTAACGGGAGAAGCCCAGCGCCGGCGAACGCCAAGCGCTGCAAACGCCGGAGCATAGGAGGCCGGCTTGCTATGGCGCGCCGGCCCCTGCTTGGGGCCAGGCGGACCCGTGGAAGCGACCGCCCAAAATCGACAAGAAAAGGCGACGCCGATGACGCCGCGCGCGAAATCCGAGCCCGAACCTGGGGACGCGCTTCGAGGCGCGGTGCTTGGGGGAAGCGGCGTGATTTTGACACCCGAGCAGTGGTATTGGCCCGGCCCCGGAAGCCCGGGAGAGAAAGCGGCTTCGGAAAAGCGGCTGGGCAGGAGAGCGCCCGACCGATCCGGCCAAGATCCGGGGCCAGGGGAACCGGAAAAGCGGCTGCGGAAGGCGACCAAGCGAGGCGGTGGGAGAGCGAAGGGAAGGCGATGGCGACACGGGCGGGCGCTCCTGTCACAACCTGTGCTGGCGCCTCAGCGCCAAACCCGGCCGCCAGTGGGAAAATGCGGCCATGGCTCGCTTTTGAATTGGCGGGCGCCTAAATCGCTGCGGTCGCGGGCGTGGCGGAACTGGTAGACGCACCAGATTTAGGTTCTGGCGCCTTACGGCGTGGGGGTTCAAGTCCCTCCGCCCGCACCATCCAAGGCTGGTTCGAGAGCGCTTTGCGCGTCCTCTTCGCGCGCGCGCCCAGGAGCGACGCATCAGCCGCTTCACAGCCCATATCGCGCATGCCATAAGCCGCGCTTTCCAAAACTCCCGGCAAAGGATTTGCAAGCCGCCGGGCTGCCGACGAAAGCCGTTTACCCATGCAGCTCACCGAGCGCCGTTCCGAAGGTCTCCTGCGCGTTTACGACGTTGTGGTTCCGGCCTCCGAACTCCAGCAAAAACTCAACGCCAAGATCGCCGAAGTGCAGCCGCGGGTGCGGATCAACGGCTTCCGACCGGGCAAGGTCCCGGCCAGCCATATCCGCAAGGTCTACGGGCCCTCGATGATGCAGGACATCATCAATGATGCGGTCCAAAGCTCGACCCGCGAGAGCCTGGAAAAAGTGCGCGCCGCCTCCGAGCCCGCGCTCGATCTCAAGAGCGACATCCAAGAGGTCGTGGCCGGCAACGCCGACCTGCAGTTCGAACTCTCGCTGGAGATCATGCCGGACTTCGAACCCGTCGATTTGAAGACAATCTCAATCAAACGCCCGATCGCGCCCGCCTCCGAGGAACAAGTCGAAGAAGCGTTGAAGGAATTGGCTCGCACGCAGCGCGAATTTGAAGACAAGGACGGACCAGCCGGGGAAGGCGACCAGGTGGTCGTCGATTTCATCGGCCGCATCGATGGCGAAGCCCTTTGAGGGGGGCTCGGCCAATGACGCCCCCGTGGTGATCGGGTCGAAGCAATTCATTCCGGGCTTCGAAGAGCAGCTCATCGGCGCCAAAGCCGGCGATGAGCGCACGCTCAACGTAACCTTCCCCGACGATTACGGCGTCGAGCGCCTCAAAGGCCAAGCCGCGCAATTCGAAACCAAAGTGAAGCAGGTGCGCGCCCCGAAGGAAGCGACGATCGACGAGGCTTGGGCGAGCAATCTGGGCTTTGAAGGCTTGGGCGCGATCAAGGATGCGCTGCGTCAGCGCATCGAAAGCGAACATGGCGCCCAATCGCGGGCCAAAGCCAAGCGCGCTTTGTTCGACGCCTTCGACGCCAGGCACGATTTCGACCTGCCGCCGCGCATGGTTGAGGCCGAGTTCAACCAGATTTGGCAACAGATCGAAGCCGATCGCATCGCCGGCCGTCTCGACGCCTCCGACGAGGGCAAGAGCGAAGAAGACCTTCGCAAGGAATATCACCAGATCGCCGAGCGTCGGGTGCGGCTTGGGCTGCTCCTGGCCGAGATCGGCCGCCGCCACAAGCTGGAGGTCAGCAACGACGAGATCACCAACGCGATCGCCGCCCAAGCGCGCAACTTCCCCGGCCAGGAGCGCCAGATCTTCGAGGCCTATCAGCGCAACCCAAACCTGGTCGCCCAGGTTCGCGCCCCGCTCTACGAGGAAAAGGTCGTCGATTACGTGCTTGAACTGGTGAACGTCACAAACGAGACGGTGACGCGCGAGGAACTGTTCGCTGACGAAGAGGAAGCGCCTCCCGCGCCGAAGCCGAAAAAGTCCAAGAAAGCAAAGGCCGCCAAGGACGAGGCGGCCGCAGAAGAGTAAACGGCGGAGCGCTTAAGCCTCAGCCCGCGGGGCTTGCAGGCGGCCAAGCGGGGTCAAATATGCAAGCTTGCGCCGGAGCAGCCGATTCCCGACGTCACCTCGAAAGGCCCTTGATGAGCTTCGATCCGATCGAAAGATACGCCAACCTCGTTCCGATGGTGGTCGAACAGACCAGCCGCGGCGAACGCGCGTTCGACATCTTCTCGCGGCTCCTGAAGGAGCGGATCATTTTCGTGACCGGCGGCGTGGAGGACGGGCTTGCGAGCTTGGTGACCGCGCAGCTCCTGTTCCTGGAATCTGAAAATCCGAAGCGCGAAATCGCCATGTACATTAATAGCCCGGGCGGCATCGTGACCTCCGGTCTGGCGATCTACGACACCATGCAATACATCCGCAGCCCGGTATCGACGGTGTGCATGGGGCAAGCAGCGTCGATGGGTTCGCTTCTGCTGGCGGCGGGCGAGAAGGGCTCGCGCATTGCGCTGCCGAATGCGCGCATCATGGTGCACCAACCCTCCGGCGGCTTCCGCGGTCAGGCCTCCGACATCGAGCGCCATGCCGAAGACATCATCGCCACCAAGCGCCGGCTCAACGAAATCTATGTGAAGCATACCGGCCAACCGTACGACCGGGTTGAGAAAACCCTCGACCGCGACCACTTCATGACCGCCGAAGAAGCCCGCGCCTTCGGTATTGTCGACCGCGTCTACGAAAAGCGCGAGCTGCCGGAAGGCTTCTCCGGCGCCGCTTAAGACGGGCTCGGCCATCACACCTACGTGAGCCGGCGTCGACTGGACGAACGTCCGTTGGCGCCGGCGCCTGCATGTGTAGGTTTTGCCTCCCACGATGCGCGAGCCGAGCTCTTTGAGGAGGGGATCCATGCGCTTTTCGGTCTTGGCGGCGATGACGTCGGTGGTCTTGGCTCTGCAATCAGGGGCCTTCGCCCAACAGCCGCCAGCGCAGAACACAGCGCAGAGCACAGCTCAGAACAACGACGAAATCGTCGTCACGGGCGAGCGCATGCGCTCGATCCTGCGCGACTTCGTCGGCGACATTGCAGCGCCGGCCTCCTCTCGCGAAAATCAGCTGGCGCGCTGGGACCATCGCATTTGCACCGGCGTCTTCGGCATGACCAATCGCGATCAGGCGCAATTCGTCGGCGACCGCATCGCCCAGCGCGCCTTCGCCATCGGCCTCGACGCCAGTCCAGCCGGATGCCGCGCCAACATCGTCATCTTCGTAACCCCCGACGCCAATGCTCTCGCCCAGACGCTGGCGCGTGAATATCGCGGGCTTATGGCGCTGCGCCGCGACGTCAACGTCAACACGCCCAACATGGCCGCGCTCGACAGTTTTGCGACATCATCGCGCCCGGTGCGCTGGTGGCATGTGTCCAACACCTACACGGCCGATGGCATGCGCGTAGGCGACCCGATGGGAGGCATGGCGTCGGAAAACGGCGCTTTGGTGCGGGTGTTCGATCCAACCCGCCTGCGTCGCGCGGTGCGGCAGGACTTTGAGCGCATCATCATTGTCGTCGATGCGCGCCAAGCGGCGGGCCATACCCTCGCTTCCCTGTCTGACTATTTGGCGATGGTGTCGCTGGCGCAATTGGCGCCCTCAATCGAAACCGCCTCTTACCCGTCCGTTCTCAACCTCTTCTCCAACGACCGATCGGTGACCGGCATGACCAATTGGGACATTGCCTTCCTCGACGGCCTTTATCGCGCGCCGCGGACCGCCAATTCGGCGCGCCAGCAGGAGGGGGCTATCGCCGACCATATGAACCAGACGCTGAACGCTCCCGACCATGCGCCGGCGACGCCCGCCGCACGCCCCTGAAGCGTCCCGAAAGGGCGCTTGGGGCCCGCTCGTGAGGTGCGCTGGAAGCGCGCAGAAAGCGCCCGTTGCGGCGCCCTTGAAGCGGGGTCGGCGACGGGCCATCTCGCGCAGGCCTGGTTGGAATAGAAGGCGAACCCGCCATCGTTGGCGTTCCGAAACGGAACGGGGCGCTCGATTTTGTCGTTACCGCGAGGACTTGGGCCTGCCGCCCCGGCTTGCGGCCTTATCCTTGCTAAGGTCTAATCGCCTGGCCGGGGCGGCTGGGTGGTGAACGTTTTTGAAAGGGATCGCGGTCAACCATCCGTTATGGGGGGAAGCGCGGGGCCATCGGGCCGCCGTTTTCCTATATAATGGTTAGACGGACCATCGTCCCCAGAGGATGCGCATGAGCAAAGGCACGGCCAGCGGAGAGTCGAAGAACACTCTCTATTGCTCGTTCTGCGGCAAGAGCCAGCACGAGGTGCGTAAGCTTATCGCCGGCCCGACCGTGTTCATCTGCGATGAGTGCGTCGAACTCTGCATGGACATCATTCGCGAGGAGCACAAAACCTCGATCGCGAAGACCAAGGACGGCGTGCCGAGCCCGAAAGAGATCAAGGGCGTTCTCGACGATTACGTCGTCGGCCAGGATCACGCCAAGCGCGTGCTCTCGGTGGCCGTGCACAATCACTACAAGCGCCTGAACCACGCCGGCAAAAGCGGCGATGTCGAGCTGGCGAAATCGAACATCCTGCTGATCGGCCCCACCGGCTGCGGCAAGACGCTGCTCGCGCAAACGCTGGCGCGCATCATCGACGTGCCGTTCACGATGGCGGACGCGACCACGCTGACCGAAGCGGGCTATGTCGGAGAAGACGTCGAGAACATCATTCTGAAATTGCTGCAGGCGGCCGACTACAATGTCGAGCGCGCGCAGCGCGGCATCGTCTATATCGACGAAGTCGACAAGATCTCGCGCAAGTCCGACAATCCCTCGATCACCCGCGACGTGTCGGGCGAGGGCGTGCAGCAGGCGCTGCTGAAGATCATGGAAGGCACGGTCGCGTCGGTGCCTCCGCAAGGCGGGCGCAAGCATCCGCAGCAGGAATTCCTGCAAGTCGACACCACCAACATCCTCTTCATCTGCGGCGGCGCATTCGCTGGCCTGGAGAAGATCATCAGCGCCCGCGGGCGCGGCTCATCGATCGGTTTCGCGGCCGAAGTGCGCGATCCAGAGGACCGCCGCGCCGGCGACATTCTGCGCGGCGTGGAGCCGGACGATCTGCTTGAAGTTTGGCCTCATCCCGGAATTCGTGGGCCGTCTGCCGGTGCTGGCGACGCTCGAAGACCTCGACGAACCGGCGCTGATGACGATCCTCACCGAGCCGAAAAACGCGCTGGTGAAGCAATATCAGCGTATGTTCGAGATGGAAAACGTGCGCCTCTCGTTCCCGGACGAGGCGCTGCGCGCGATTTCACGCAAGGCGATTCAGCGCAAGACCGGCGCTCGCGGCCTGCGCTCCATCTTGGAGAGCATCCTGCTCGACACCATGTTCGAGCTGCCGTCGATGCACGGGGTTGAGGAAGTGGTCGTTTCGGCTGACGTCGTGGAAGGGCGCGCAAAGCCGCTCCAAATCTACTCAGAACGCCGCAACGGCCAAGACGCCGCTGGCTGAATCCAAACTGAACGTTAGGACGAATCGTTGGCAATACGCGCGTTGATGCGCGTGGAACTTGCTCGCGTTCGCGCGCATCCACATCGTTGTGCTCGTTCATCCACTTGAAGCGGAGCTCGAACGCTTCCACATTTTCATTCGTTAATGCCCGGGGCTCGGCGGCCTTTCGCCGAGGAACCCGACAAGGAGTTTCGAATGGCCGAGAGCCGTACTCTTCCAGTCCTGCCGCTTCGCGACATTGTCGTGTTTCCGAAGATGGCGGCGCCGCTGTTTGTCGGGCGCGAGAAATCGGTGCGCGCGCTCGATGAAGTGATGCGCAAGGACAAGCAGATCCTGCTCGCCGCGCAAATGGATGCGGCCGAGGATGAGCCTGCGCCGGATCGCATCTTCACGGTCGGCACCGTGGCGACCGTCGTGCAATTGCTGAAGCTGCCTGACGGCACGGTGCGCGTGCTGGTCGAAGGCGGCTATCGCGCGCGCGTGAAGCGCTTCACCGAAGGCGGCGATTTCTTCGAGGCGGAAGTCGAAGAAATCGAGGAAACCAATGCGGATTCGCCGGAAGCCCGCGCCGTCGCGCGCGCCGCCGCCGACCAATGGGACAATTACGTCAAGCTGTCGCGCAAAGCCGGCGACGTGCAGCAGGGCGTCGCGCAATCGACCGAGCCGTCGCGCTGGCCGACTCGATCGCCACCCACCTGACGGTGAAGATCCCCGACAAGCAGGCGCTGCTTGAACTGGCTGACGTGCCGCAACGCCTCGAGCGCATCCTGGCGCTGATCGAAGCGGAAGTCGGCATGCTGCAAGTCGAGCGGAAAATCCGCAATCGCGTGAAGCGTCAAATGGAGAAGACGCAGCGCGAGTATTATTTGAACGAGCAGATGAAGGCGATCCAGCGCGAGCTGGGCGACGGCGACGAAGGCCGCGAAGACATCGCCGAACTCGAAAACCGCATCAAGAACACGAAGCTGTCGAAGGAAGCCAAGACCAAGGCCGAAGCGGAGATGAAGAAGCTCCGCCAGATGAGCCCGATGTCGGCGGAATCGACGGTGGTGCGCAACTACCTCGACTGGCTGCTGTCGCTGCCGTGGGGCGTGAAGAAGAAGGTCAAGAAGGACATCGACGCCGCGCAAATCGTGCTCGACGAGGATCACTATGGCCTCGACAAGGTCAAAGACCGCATCCTCGAATATCTCGCCGTGCAAGCGCGCACCAACAAGCTGCGCGGCCCGATCCTTTGCCTCGTCGGCCCTCCAGGCGTCGGCAAGACCTCGCTCGGGCGCTCCATCGCCAAGGCGACGGGACGCGATTTCGTGCGCATGTCGCTCGGCGGCGTGCGCGATGAAGCCGAAATCCGCGGCCACCGCCGCACCTACATCGGCTCGATGCCGGGCCGGGTGATCCAGTCGATGAAGAAGGCAAAGAGCAGCAACCCGCTCTTCCTGCTCGATGAAATCGACAAGCTCGGCGCCGATTATCGCGGCGATCCGTCCGCGGCTTTGCTGGAAGTGCTCGACCCTGAACAAAACTCGACGTTCAACGACCACTATCTCGAAGTGGACTACGATCTCTCGGACGTGCTGTTCATCACCACGGCCAACAGCCTCAACATGCCGCAGCCTTTGCTGGACCGCATGGAGATCATCCGCATCCCCGGCTACACCGAGGATGAGAAGCTTGAGATCGCCAAGCGCCACTTGCTGCCCAAGCAGTACGAGAACAACGGCCTGAAGAAGGACGAGTTCTCGGTCTCGGAAGATGCGCTGCGCGACCTCATCCGCCGTTATACGCGCGAAGCCGGCGTGCGTTCGCTCGAACGCGAAATCGGCAACCTCGCGCGCAAGGCGGTGCGCCAGCTCGAACAGAAGAAGACCGAGAAGGTCGTCATCACGGCGGCGAATCTGCCGGACTTCGCCGGCGTCTGGAAATTCCGCTTCGGTGAAACCGACGAAGAAGATCGCGTCGGCGTTGTCACCGGTCTGGCCTGGACCGAAGTCGGCGGCGATCTGCTGACGATCGAAGCCGTGTCGATGCCCGGCAAGGGCGCGATGACGGTCACGGGCAATTTGAAGGACGTGATGAAGGAGTTGATTTCGGCTGCGTCGTCTTACGTTCGCTCACGCGCCGTGCAGTTCGGCGTCAAGCCGCCCACGTTCCGCACGCGCGACATTCACGTGCACGTGCCGGAGGGCGCAACGCCGAAAGACGGCCCGTCGGCGGGCGTGGCGATGGCGACCGCGATCGTCTCGGTGCTGACGGCAAAATCCGATCCGCAAGGATATCGCCATGACCGGCGAGATCACGTTGCGCGGTCGCGTGCTGCCGATTGGCGGGCTGAAGGAAAAGCTGCTCGCCGCGCTCAGAGGCGGGGTCAAGACGGTGCTGATCCCGAAAGATAACGAGAAGGACCTCGCCGAAATCCCCGACAACGTCAAAACCGGGCTGGAGATCATCCCGGTGGCGACGGTCGACGAAGTCGTCTCCAGAGCGCTCACGCGGCCGATGACGCCGGTCGTGTGGACCGACGAGGACGAGTTGGCCGAAGACCGCCGCGCGCCTCGGGAACCGACGACCGCGAGGGCGCGCGCCCCCACTAAGGCGCGCATTTTCAGGCCTTTTCGCACTGCAACATGCTTGCGAGTCAGGGCGGATTGCTTCTAGCGTCCGCCCTGAAGCCCGTCTGAGGGCTCGATTTTCCTAGCGAAACGAAGCGCTTGAGACGCGAGGGGGTTCGAGAAATGAACAAGGCAGAATTGGTCAATGACGTCGCCGAACGCATGAGCGATTCCAAAATGAAGGCCGAGGAAGCGGTGAACGCGGTGTTCGAGGCGATCTCGAATGCGCTCAAGCGTGGCGACGAAGTGCGCCTACCGGCGTTTGGCGTCTTTGTCGTGTCGCAAACCTCCGAGCGCAAAGCGCGCAACCCGCAGACGGGCGAAGAAGTTACGGTGCCGGCCGGCAAACGCGCGCGCTTCCGTCCCGGCAAGGCGCTCAAGGAATTGCTGAACTAGGTCTTTAAAGCAATCCAAGGGGAGGGGCGGCCAATCGGCCGCCCTTTTCATTTGCACGCCACGCCGTGTAGCCAGCCCCGCATGCTTGCGAAGATTTACCGCCCCGCCAAATCGGCGATGCAATCTGGCAAGGCGGCCAGCAAACGCTGGCGGCTGGAGTTCGCTTCCGAGCATCGCCCCGCGCACCGAGGCGCTGATGGGCTGGCTCAGTTCGGCCGATCCCTCGGGCCAGGTGCAGCTCTCCTTCGAGACCAAGGAAGAGGCGATCGCGTTCGCACGGGCCCACAACATCCCCCATCAGGTGACCGAGCCGGAGGAGCCCAAACGCATCATCAAGGCCTATGGGGATAATTTCGCGTTTAGACGCCGCGAGCCCTGGTCGCACTGAATGCCGTCAGCCGCGAGGAACAGGCGAGGCCGATAGGACGTCCTTCAGCTATCTCGCGCTCGCATCGGCCGAACAAGACATCGTTATCTCGATCAAACGCGCCGTTGTTTGGGGCGACCCGCGCACCGGGCCTCGAGAGGCCCGCTCGGACATTGAGCGAGGGGCGCAAGAGTCATGT
The DNA here is from genome assembly GCA_963847165.1 of uncultured Pseudomonadota bacterium. GTDB lineage: Bacteria > Pseudomonadota > Alphaproteobacteria > Caulobacterales > Aquidulcibacteraceae > Vitreimonas. Next base: position 39,760 of record CAWJYY010000012.1, on the reverse strand, counting down.
CAATCGGACCCACAAAATCTGGCCAAATCGTCAGCCTTGGTGAGATCGACCCCTGATCGCGCGGCGAAGCAGCCGGTGGATGCGCGAAACCCTTATGTCTGAAATCAGACACAATTGATTTGTCGCAAAATGATACCGTCAACGCCGGTGCAGCGTGTGGTTGGGTAATGGGGCGCCGGTCACCAAGACGGCGTTCCAGGGAAAGGTCACAAGATGACCGCCACACAGAATTTCGCGCCGGTCTCCAGCACTGACGCCATTTGCGACGCAACGGCCTCGCCGCGGCGTTGGCTTTGAATGCGAACTCAACGAGGGCGTCTGCCCAGTGACCGCTTTGCGGGCGGCGCTCATCCGCGAAGCAGCGCTGCTCCAGGAAAAAAACGAGTGGATCCAGAGCCAAGCGATCTTGAGCCGGGAAGCCGATCATAGGCTGCTCAACAATTTGCAGATGGTTGCAAGCCTGCTGTCGATGCAGAGCAGGAGCATCCGAAAATGTCGAGGCCGCGGCGGCGTTGACGCTCGCGGCCGCACGGGTCGCCACGATTGGGCGAATTCATCGCCATCTTCATTCCAGCGACGGCGTCCAGACTGTCGCTTTCAAGCACTTCATTGAAGAGCTGTGCCGCGATTTTTCCGCCATGCTGGCGGTGGAAGAGGGCGCGGTGCACGCCGTCGCCGTCGAAGGCGTTGAACTCGAGCTTCCCACCACCATCGGCATTCCGCTCGGCTTCGTCGTCAATGAGCTCATCACCAATGCGCTCAAATACGGCGAAGGCTTTGTAGCGGTCCGGCTTGATGAAGATCGCGCGCAAGGGCTTTGCGCTCTCGGTGGAGAATGATGGTCCGGCCTTGCCAGAAGATTTCGATCCCGCCGACAGCCAAGGCCTGGGCATGCGCATCGTTCGATTGTTCGTCGCCAAAATTGGCGGCGAATTGCTCATCGGCCAAGGCGCTGGCGGCAAAGGCGCGCGCTTCACTGTGTTGTTCTCGGCTTCGTAACAGGAGGAAGGTTCATGTCACTCGAGACACTGTTGATTTGGCTCTTCATCGGCGCGGTCGCCGGATGGCTGGCTGGGGTTATCGTCAAGGGCTTCGGCTTCGGTCTCGTCGGCAATATCGTTGTCGGCATTCTGGGCGCGTTCATCGGCGGTTGGCTGTTTGGCGCGTTGGGCATCGGCGCGGGCTACGGCATCGTCAGCGCCATTCTGGGCGCGACAGTTGGCGCGGTCGTGCTTCTCTTCGTCATCAAATTGCTGCGGCGTACGGCCTGAACCAGGGAAAGATCGAAATGCAAGGGCTCAAAAGTCTTAGCGATCGCGCTCATCGCCGCCGGCATTCTTGCGTTGGTCTATGGCGGCTTCACCTACACCCGCGCCACTCACCACGCGAATATCGGACCGATCAACATTGCCGTGCAGGATAATCGAACGGTGGACGTTCCGGTTTGGGCGGGTGTTGCGGCGATCGTCATTGGCGGGGGGCTGCTGCTTGCCGGCGCCCGCAAAACGTAATCGCTCTAGGACGATGGGTTTTGTCGGTCATGCCAAATCTGCGGAAGAAATCGCCTGAACAAGCGGCCGCCGAAGCCAAGGTCGAAAAGCCGTTCCAGGTCGCCCGAAATCGTCGAACAGTTTCGAAACCTGCCGCTATCCGAGACGGCGTGAGGGATTGATCGATGACACGCTCGCTTGTTCTTCTGATATTTCTGCTGAGCGCGGGCGGGTGTGCATCGACCACCTATGCGCATCATGCCGGCGATAGCCGTATTCAAGGCGCGCTCGAACAGCCGTTTCGCGATGTGAGCGTGATGCGTGAGAACCCGCCGGATGTGCTCATCCACGCGGCGACGGCGCCCTATGATCTGCCCGGCGATGGGGGATGCGGCGCTATTCTCAACGAGATTGCCGCGCTCGACGCCGTGTTGGGGCCGGACCTCGATGCCCCCAATCAGCCGCGGGCGCAATCAAGCACCGATGCCTCGGCGCTTGTAGCTGGTGCGATTGGCGGCGCCATTGGCCTGCCGTTTCGAAGTATCGTGCGACGATTGTCGGGCGCGGAGAGCCGTGCGCAAGCGGTGCGAGATGCGATCTTCGCCGGCATGGTGAGACGCGCTTTCCTTAAAGGCGTGGCGCGCGCGGACAATTGTGCGGCGACGCGTGCGTCAACGAGCGCCGTGGCCGCCGCCGGCGATACCCCGGCGCCGCCAATTGCGCTGTCGCCGAACGCGCCCGCGCCAGGCATGGCGACCGTAAGCATTCAACAGGCAGGTTCCTCGGAGATGGATCGGCAGACCGCGTCACAGCCTGACAATCAACATCATTGACTGTGCTAATGGGCGCGTTTGCGCGACAGTGATGATGCGCGACAGGGGCCAATATCATGAAGCAAGCAAGAACCTGGGTCGCGACTTTCGACGGCGCCGCTTGCCGGGTCTTCACCTATGACGGGGTTCCTCGCCAGCTTGAAGAAATTGTAAGCGAGCGCCGAACTGGTCCACACAAACCCCAGTTTGAGGATCGCCCGGGCCGCGTGTACGCGAGTACGGGCGATGGACGCAGCGGCGTCTCACATCACACCGATCCGGAGCGCCGGATGGAAGACGGCTTTATCAAAGCGCTGGCTGAGCATCTTGAAGCTAAGGCGGCGGAAAAAGCCTTCGACGCGCTCATCGTGGCGGCGGGCCCACGTGCTCTAGGCGCTTTTCGCGCAATGGCGTCGAAGGCTCTGCTCAAGACATTGGTTCGTGACGTTCACGGCGATTACGTCAATGGCGATAAGAGTCGCTTGCTCGCGGCGCTGGAACGCTAGGACCGGATCGATTTGCAAATCCGGGTCGTGAGCCGACAGGACGAGGATCCGAACAAGACGGTCGCTTTGGCGTGGTATTGAAAGATCGGGCTCACACGCTCCCCCTTGGGTCAGCTCGCTAGAGTTTTGCTCGAGGCGCCGCGGGATGCGGCCACGGTGGTCCTTGTTGGGGGCGACCAAAACCTTCCGAGCTCGGCGGCCTGTCGCTCGAAGTGGGATCGCGACCGGCAATGTCTGAAGTCGGACCTATCCCGAGGCCCCGCCGCTGGCGTGCTAAGGCCGATGTCGTGGGGGATCGTTAGCCATTTCCTGGCGCGCAAGCGGTTGGAGACTTGGAGCTCTCGCCCCTCTGAGGCGGAGCTGATGTCAGTCATACATTATCGCAATCGGCTCCTGCTTGGCTTGAACAAGGCGGATCGTGGGTTGCTATCGCCCTGGCTGGAGCCGGTGGCGCTTGAGCTTCGCCTATCCATTGAGAAGTCCATTGCCCCGATCACGCACATCTACTTTCCCGAAAGCGGCTTCATCTCGGTAGTGGCCAAAGTGGCTCAGCAGCAGATCGAGGTGGGCTTGATCGGCCGCGAGGGCATGTCGGGCACAGCGGTGCTGCTTGGCGATCACCGCTCACCCAATGACGCCTACGTGCAGCTGGCCGGAACCGCTCATCGCATCTCGGCAAAGCGCTTCTCTCAGGCGCTGCAGACCAGCAAGAGCTTGCGCCAACGCCTGCAGCGTTATGCGCACGTTTTCATGATGCAGATCGCACAGACGGCGTTCGCAAACGGCAAGGCCAAGATCGATAGTCGCCTCGCGCGCTGGCTGCTTATGGCGCGCGATCGGCAAGATGAGGATGAACTGTCTTTGACGCACGATTTCATCGCGGTGATGCTCGGCGTGCGCCGCCCAGGCGTCACCGACGCCTTGCACAAACTTGAAGGCAAGGGTCTCATTCGCTCCGGCCGAGGCGTTATCGAGATCGTCCACCGCAAGGGTCTGATCGCGCTCGCCGGCGGCGCCTATGGCGTCGCAGAGGCGGAGTATGAGCGCCTCTTAGGCTAATGCGCGCGCTTTGCGGGGGCGCGCGTCACTTCGTCAAGAGGCGGTCAAACTCCTTCTTCGAAACGCCATAGCATTCACATGACCGCTGTTTCAGTCCCCGCCGATCCAGAATGGTCACCACGCCGCGGGTATATTCGATGAGCCCAGCGCGTTGCAGAGCGCCCGCCGCGCGGGTGACGCCGGTGCGCTGGACGCCCAGCATCATGGCCAGGAATTCCTGAGTGAGCAGAAACTCTTCCAATTCCATGCGATCGTGGGTCATGAGCAGCCATCTGCAGCAGCGTTGGTCGATGGTGTGAAAGTGATTGCAGGCGGCCGATTGGGCGACCTGATTGAACAAGGCGTGCGCGTAACGCAGCATAACGGCTCGCATCGTCGCGCTTGCCGCCAGCTCCGCCTTGAAGCGCGCCGCGGACATGCTCAAGCCGGCCCCGGGGACCTGAACATAGACGCTGGTGGGCGCTTGTGCGTCGCCGAGAAGGATGGGCAGGCCGACCACTCCTTCATTGCCGATGGTGCCGACTTCAGCGGCCTGTCCGTTGCTCATGGTGTTCACCAGCGAGCCAACCCCGGTCTCGATGAAAAAGACGGACTCGATTGGTTTGTTGGCTTCGTAGAGAGATTGCCGGTAAGCAAGCGGCGCCCGCTCAAGGTGAGGACGAAGGCGCGCATAATCCTTCGCCGACAAAAGAGCGAGCAATCGGTTCGCCGGCGCGTCCACTATTCTGCGCGCTGCCATAGCTATAATCCTTGACGGCGCTTTGCCGGCGGCCGCCTCGTGCACGCTAGCTCAACTCCGAGCCTTGTGCCTGCGGTAAATCCGGGCGAGGGCGGCGCCCTGTCGAGAGGCGGAAATATGCCCGGTATCGGACATTTCACGAGGCCCTCTTCAGGGCGCCTAGGCGGGGCTGCATCACAGCACGCAGCTCTTGGATTGGACGACGACGGCAGATTGGCGCGACCGCGATAACGGCCGCACGAAGTCAATCGCCGGATAGCGTTCTGGAGCGAGGGCTCTCCAAGATCGGGCCGCCGGAAAGTGTGTTTCGATTTGAAAACAACTCGGGCCATTGGCGCAAACCTCCGGGGAACGGGACCCGACTTCGGCGCCCGCAAAATTGTGAACGGAGCGCTCGGTCGACCGCCGTGAGCCGGCCTAAGAGCGTTCACATATCCGTCGACCATGCTAGTGACAGCCCGCAGACCCCATAGCTCAACTGGATAGAGCACTCGCCTTCTAAGCGAGCGGTTGTAGGTTCAAGTCCTACTGGGGTCGCCATTTGCCGCCGTTAGAGTCTGCCGGTGTTCGAATGAATTCGCGCCAACACGTCCGCAAATGCCGGTTGGCCGCGATAATATAAAGCCGACGTAGCGACGTACGCGGTCTCATAGATATTGCGCACAACCGGATCGCTCAAAATAAAGGCCTCGTTCTTGGAGATATCCTTCTCATCGGCAGCCCGGAAGCGTAGCGCCTTATGGGCCATGTAGTCTTGCGTGCCGATGAACGCCTGCACGTCTGGATCTGCCAGCAGGCAATAGACATCATAATAGTGCCGCATGAAGTTCTGCGGCATCTTTCCGGTTTCCTGTTGCTGGCGATACTTGGTCGAGATGGTCTGGAGCTTTTCGACGAGCGTGTAGCCTGGTTCATAGCAGGGCACACTGAGTGCGCGATTGTCGGTGAGACCGGTGAGGCCGCGTTCGAGAGCAGCATCGTATGCCCACGAGGAAATGTCACACGGTCTGTTGGGAGCAACTTGATCGAAGCCGGCCTCGAGCAAAACTCCTTCTTTCACGCCCTTTGGAAGCGGATTGACGCCTTTATAAAGTAGGCGAACGCCACCACTGCGGAACGTGGCGTTGTCGAAGGCAGTGTCGCGCTCTGCGCTTAGAAAGCCGGGAATGACAATCGTAGTGGCGAGATCGTCGTAGAATGCTTTCCGAGCTGCCGCGTGTTGCGGCTTGTCGTGATTGCGACCAACCGGCAGTGCGGATCCCGGGTCGATGCGAATGTCGATATCTTCCGAGAAACGATGGATGATGCCGAAGCCCTTCGAGAGGGACGTGCCGCCTTTGAGCTCGAATTTCTTCCCGAGCTGCTGCAGGCCCCAGAGGGCGTGCATGAGCCAATAGTCCTTTTCCACGAGGCCCAGATCGATGCTTAGCTTTCGGCCAGTGACGGCCAGAAGTTTGGCAAAATCTGGTTCCTCGTGGAGAAGTTTCATACGGCTAGGCTGAATTCGTCGTCAGCAAAATACGGTTCAAGGAGTCTTCGCACGCGCGCGCTATCGTACTCGCGAACGACCTTCTCCAGCTTCACTCGATCCATCGTCTCGGCACGCCGCAACGCACGAGCTCGGACAGCCTCGGTGTCCTCGGCGAGGCTGGTGAGATTGTGCAGAAGATCCACGAGCAAAAACTCTTCGCTCAGAGTCTTTGGGAAGCTCATGCGACGGCGAAACTCGAACGGCCTGCCGTCGAGCTGCATCAGCCCGTGACGCTTGTGATTGTAGACCACAGGCGCGTTGTAGAGCTGCGTGGTGCCAACGCCGAGACCATTATAAGCATTCGGAGAGACGAGCAGAAAACGGTCGTCGCCCAAGAAGGCGGTGACCAATTCAGCGTCCGACGCAGGCGCCTTTCCGAAGCGAGTTTCGCGCGGCGCCATATAGAGCCCGCCAGAAACCTTCTCCAATCTGCCGTCGTCCAGCAATTGACGGAGATGGCGATCCACCGCGGTGGACCATTGGGTAAGGTCCTTCCGCCGGTACACGCGACCGGGCCGGAGGTGCTTCGAGAGTTGAGCGAGCGCGGACATGGTTGACCTTCGAGACCCCATCTAGGGCATGGAGGGGCATTTTGCAAGTTTTCTTGTTAAAGAATCATGCAGTATCAAGCTGGGTTCTATTCACGAGATGCATCCTACGCCCATGTTAAACCGAGCTTTTTAAGGCACTGTTCGTTTTTGGCCGTCGAATGACAAGTAGCGGGGGAAATTGGGGTTGTTTCTTTAGCGCAACCCAAGATGGGGAGCGGTGCGTGCCCTAAGCGACGTCCACCGCCACCGACGACCCCATCGGGGCAGGATCAGCCTCTTCGAAGGGACTCGTTTGACGCGAAAACTATGGTTAACATCCCCTCATAGTTGCGTTTCCCTGGGGCTGGAAATGGCGCTGGCAGGATTCAAAGAACCTCGGTGGGCGTTCCTCGCGCTGCCATTCGAAGTCCGCGACACAACCAGGGACTACAAAGAGACGCTGTTGGTCCTGGAGGATCTTTACGACATCAAGATTAAGCACGGCGACAACACAAACGACGCTGTTGGGATATTCAACCGAGCCGCTGAATTGATGACGGAATGCCGGGTCAGGATATTCGATCTGACGAGCTGTAACTCAAACGTTGTTTTCGAGTTCGGGCATGCTGTCGGAGCCGGACTGAACAACGTCTACGCCATTCGGCGCAAAGAGGCGTTCAACCAAAAGCCGCTGCCGTCCATGATGACACACATCGATTGTCAATCGTACGCAAACTCCGCTGCACTGGAAAAAACCCTGCGCAAGGCGTTGGAGAAACACTTTTGGCCTGTCGATCGCACTTTCACGCTGGAAAAGGAAAATCTCGACTGGCTTGAGGCGCAAATCCGCGAACTTACATTTCCCATTTGCGAGGCCAAAATTCGAGTTGGAGGCCGCGACAAAGATCGACTCGAGTTTCATCACGCAGGCGATTGTTCAGCGATTGATTCCGACGGGAGAGGCGACGGCGCTGAGCGTAGGGCCCGCACCGAAATACAAGTTTGACTATATGACCGCGCTTGCACCTGGCGGCCTGGCGCCCGATTTTACGCTCGAGAGCAGCGAAGGCGGCAGCGTCACCTTGTCCGCAGAGCGCGGAAACCCGGTGATCCTGGTGTTTTATCCCGCCGATTGGAGCGCGGTCTGCGGTGACCAGGTCGCGCTCTACAATGAGGTGTTGCCACTGTTCCAAGATTATGGCGCCAGAATATTCGGCGTCTCGGTCGATGGCATCTGGTCCCATCGTGCATTCGCCGCCTCGCGCAAACTCCGTTATCCGCTGCTTGCCGACTTTGAGCCCAAGGGCGCGGTCGCGCGCGCTTATGGCGTCTACCGAGACCACGACGGCACAAGCGAGCGGGCTTTGTTTGTGATTGATCGCGCCGGCGTCATTGCCTGGTCCTACGTATCCCCAATCGACATAAATCCGGGCGCGGACGGCATTTTGGCCGCGCTGGAAGGTATCGCCACTTCGGAAGGGAAAGCCGCGCCATGACCAAGCTCACGCCAGCTGTCGGGAGAGACGACCATATTCAAGGGCAGGAGGGCGCGGTACTCACCTTGGTGGAATACGGCGATTATGAATGTCCGTATTGCGGGCAAGCCTACCCGATCGTGAAGCGTTTGCAGGAGCGCATCGGCGCGCCGCTTCGGTTTGTGTTTCGCAACTTTCCCCTGGCCGCAGATTCACCCCGACGCGATGGCGGCGGCCGAGGTCGCGGAAGCGGCCGGTTTCCAAGGCCAATTCTGGGAAATGCACGATACGCTGTTCGAACATCAAGGCGCGCTGCAGGGCGGCGACCTCGCGGGATATGCGCGCGAGCTTGCCCTTAATGTCGATGAACTGCAGTCCTCTCTCCCGAGAGCGGCTGAGCGCGTGAGAAGGGATTTCGAGAGCGGGGTGCGCAGCGGTGTCAACGGCACGCCGACCTTCTTCATCAACGGCGCCAGGTTCGACGGCGACTGGACCGACGAAGACGGATTCGCCAAGAGCCTTGCCGCGCACCTAACCACGAGCTGATACATGTCGCGGGATCAATTGGCCCAATTTTCTCGGTGCCGCGCGTTGCCCGTGCATTGCCTTCGAGTGCCGATGCGTGCCGCGAACGTTCGGCCAACGAGGGCAAGATTTTGCCGGATGAGAACATCTCTGTTGGGCAAAGAGTGGGCGGCAAATTTTCGACTGGCAAGAAAGAGTCTTAGAAACATATGGGTTTGACGCTAGCATCCCGCTTCTAAGCGAGCGGTTGCAGGTTCAAGTCCTGCTGGGGTCGCCATCGTTTCAACGGGGACGAAGGCCAAGAAAGGTTTGTGGGGCAGAGCGCTCGGATCGCGAAGTTGAGCGCATCTGGGACGGACGGTGGGGACTGACGATGAAAAAGCCGTCCGTGCCTTACCGCGCGACCGACGCCTTGAAATTCAGCTCGCTTGATGTTACGTGCCGCCTCGAAGAGGTCGCGAAAATGATGCGAGTCGAGATGGAAACGCTAGAGATGGACGCCAGGGCGAAAGCCTGCGCGCTCCCGCTCTATTATCGCATGCATTAATAGCCTCTCGCATTGAGAGGCGTTGGCCTCTCCCGTGTTTACGAACCCTGGATGGCTGGCGCCTCCGGGGTTTTTTGTCGCCGCGCGGGTCGCTGCGTCGGCGTGGAGGAAGACATGGCTCATGCATCGCGCATGAGGATCGCTTCACTCACGAGCGCGCCAGCCTGGCGCGCCGCGAGCGCATGGCGATTTGAAACCTAGTCCCTGGCGACATTCGCCTGGGATCCGATGGACTCCTGGGCCGCACTAATCCGCCCGCCGGGTCCGCTCGGCGGGTTTTTTGTTTTGGAGCGCGGCCAGCCGCCGCTCCGCACGAGATTGGCGCGCCAATGCCAATGGCCGCCTGAGTTCGGACTGATCACCAGAACTCAGGCGGCGCTTCTGGAGTAAGAGTGAAGTGATGAGCAAAGTGCATGTGAATGTCGGCACGATCGGCCATGTCGACCATGGCAAGACGACCCTGACGTCTGCGGTCACGCAGGTGCAGGCGGCTCGCCTTGGCGGGAAAGGGTTGTCGTTCGATCAGATCGACAGAGCGCCGGAAGAAAAGGCGCGCGGCATCACGATCAACGTGACGCATGTGGAATACGAATCCGAGGCCCGACACTACGCCCACATGGATTGCCCCGGCCACGCCGACTACGTGAAGAACATGATCACCGGCGCGTCGCAAATGGACGGCGCGATCCTGCTCGTCGACGCCACCAAGGGCGCGGCGAAGCAAACCATCGAGCACATCCTGCTCGCGCGTCAGGTCAATGTTCGCCACATGGTCGTCTTCGTGAACAAGATGGACATGCTGGATCCGTCCGAACGCGAGGACATGAAGGCGCTGATCGAACTCGAAACCAGCGGGCTTTTGGCCTCGCAAGGTTACGAGCATTCGCCCTTCGTCTTCGGCAGCGCGCTTCGCGCCGTCGAAGCGGTGGCGCGTGGCGAGCTCGCCGACCCCGATGTGCAAAGCATCGTCGATCTGGTGAAGGCGCTGGACGCGCACATTCCCGATCCTGTTCGGGATTATGCGAGCCCGTTCCTGATGCCGATCGAAGGCGTGCACACGATCGAAGGTCGCGGCACGGTCGTGTCGGGCCGTGTCGAGCGCGGTGTCTTGAAGATCGGTGACAAGGTCGAGATCGTCGGCCTCGACAATGAGGGCGGCGAAGTCGTGGTGACCGGCACGCAGGCTTTCCGGAAGGACATTCCGGAAGCGCGCGCAGGCATGAACGTCGGGCTTCTGCTCCGCGGGCTGAAGCGCGACGACGTCGAGCGTGGGCAAGTCCTGTCCGCGCCCGGCGCGATCAAGGCGCATACCAAGGGCAAGGCGCAGATCTTCGTCTTGACTAAGGAGGAAGGGGGCCGCCACACGCCGTTCGCCAGCGGCTACCAGCCGCAATTCTTCTTCGGCGTCACCGACGTCAATGGAACGATTATGCTCGACGAGGGCGCGGTCGTGTCGCCTGGCGATCAAACGGAGATCAACTTCGAACTCCGCAAACCCGTCGGGATCGAAAAGGGCGTTCGCTTCGCTATTCGCGAAGGCGGCAAGACTGTCGGCGCCGGTTTGGTGACGGAAGTCGTCGCCTGAAGGCCAAGCTCCCGACCCTGAGCACAATTTAGGGTCGGGAGTGCTTTCATGGCTAGGCGAGCCGCAAGATGTACTCGTCCATTGCCGCCGCCGCGCCAGTTTATGACGCTAAAGGTTCGCGAAAGCGGAGCTGAGATCGGCGATCAAATCGTCGGGATGCTCAAGCCCGATGGAGAGGCGCAAAGTCGGCCCCGCCGCGCTCCATTTGCGCGCGGTGCGGATAATCTGCTGATCGCTCGGAGTGATCAGGCTTTCATAACCGCCCCAAGACCACCCCATGGCGAAGAGCTCGAGACTTTCGAGCATCGCCTTCACCCGCTCCGGCGGCGCCTTGAGCACGACGCCGAAGAGGCCGCTGGCGCCAGTGAAATCGCGTCGCCACAGCTCATGGTCGGGCGAACTCGCCAGCGCTGGATGCAGCACTTGCGCCACTTCGTCTCGCCCCGCCAACCAGTGCGCGAGCGTCAGCGCCGAGGCGCTCTGACGCTCAAGGCGCACGCAAAGCGTGCGCATGCCGCGCAACGCGAGGAAGGCGTCGTCGGGGGAAACGCTCATCCCCAATTGCTTGTGGGTGTCCCAGACGCGCTTGTGCCATTCGCCCGTCGCGCTCGTCACCGAGCCCAGGAAGACGTCGGCGTGACCGCCTTGATATTTGCTGATCGCCTGGATCGAGAGATCGACGCCATGTTCGAACGGCTTGAAGTAGACGCCAGCCGACCAAGTATTGTCGAGTATAACCGGCACGTTGCGCGCGCGTGCGGCCGCAGCGATCGCGGCGACGTCTTGCACTTCAAAGGTAAGCGATCCAGGCGATTCCATAAACACGCCGCAAGTCTTGTCGCCGATCAGTTCGGCGATGCCCGCCCCAACGCGCGGATCGTAAAAGCGCGGTTGCACGCCGAAGCGGCGGAGCGCGCGCGTGCAAAAGTTGCGCGTGGGCTTGTAGGCGCTGTCGACGACGAGAAGTTCGTTGTCGGCGCGCGCCACCGTCAGGATCGCCAGCGTGCATGCAGCAAGGCCCGATGGCGCCAGCACGGCGCCTGCGCCGCCTTCCACCGCAACCAGCATGTCGCGCAACGCCTCCTGCACCGACATGCCGTCGATCGCATAAGTCTTCGCCGCCCCATAAAGGCTCTCTGTGTCTTCGAAGAGGAGGGTGGTGGCGCGCTCGAGCGCCGGATTCACCGGGACGCCGTCGCCGGCGGGAGCCCGCCCTGCGTGCGCCAGTCGGGTCTCGACGTGCAGCTTGGAGAGATCGGCCTTGCTCACGCCGGTCCCGTGACGATGGCGGTGTCGTCGCGGCCGCCCCATTCGGCCCAGGCGCCGTCATAAATGCTTGCGTCCCATCGCCCGAGCCGCGCCAGCGCCAGCGCGATGATTGCAGCCGTCACCCCCGAACCGCAGCTGCAAACCGCCGGGCGAGAGGTGTCGGCGCCCGCCTCGGCGAAGATTCGCCGCAACTCGGCGGCGCTCTTCAGCGAACCATTCTCGTCGACGAGCGCTCCTGAGGGCACGCTCTTTGAGCCCGGCATGTGGCCGCTCTTCAGACCCGGACGGGGTTCGCCTGCTTCGCCGCGAAAACGCGGAGCAGGACGCGCGTCGAAGACGCCGGCGCCGCCATTGGCGACAATGCGCTGCATGTCCTCCAGATTGCGCACCAGGTCGGCGCGGAAGCGCGCCGTGAAGTGACGCTCCATGCGTTGCTGCGGGGGACCCGTCTCAATCGGATAACCGCCGCGCTCCCAGGCCGGAAAGCCCCCGTCCAGCACCACGACGTCTTCATGGCCCATGACCCGGAAGGTCCACCAGACGCGCGCGGCCGAGAAGAGCCCCTGATTGTCGTAGACGACGACGCGGTTGCCGTCGCCGATCCCCATCTTGCGCATGCGGGAGCTGAATTTCTCCGGCGACGGCAGCATGTGCGGCAGCGTCGTTTCGGTGTCGGCGATTTCATCGATCGGAAAGAACACCGCGCCCGGTATGCGCCGTTCAGCGAAAAGCGCCTTGGCGTCGCGAGCGTCGCCGGGAAGAAACCAGGTGGCGTCGACTGGCCGGATGTCGGGGGCTGCGAGCCGCTCGGCGAGCCAAGCGCAGCTGACGATGGGATCGGCGGAAGGGTCGGGCATGGGGCTTCGGGATTAGGCCGTGGACGCGGCGCGTTCAACTGTTGAACGCCATGTTGCAAGCCCACTTGCAAGTCCAAGTAGTGCAAGTGCGAGCGGCTTTCAAGCCGGCTTCGTCAGTTCCAATTGCACGACATTGGTGCGTCCGGTGCGGAAGCCCGCTTCGCAATAGCCGAGATAGAAAAGCCAGAGCCGCTTGAACCTTTCGTCGAAGCCCAGGGCGCGAATATCTTCCCATTTGCCGGCGAAGCGGCGCGCCCATTCGGCCAGCGTCTCGGCATAGGACTGCCCGAACGCTTCGGCCTTGCGCCAAGCAAGACCGGCTTTGGCGGTTTCCTCCTTGAGGCGCTCCAGGCTCGCCAACATGCCGCCTGGGAAAATGTAGCGCTGCAGGAAATCGACGCGGCCGCTATAATGCTGGAAGAGTTCGTCCTTGATGGTGATGATCTGCAGCGCCGCGCGCCCGCCCGGCTTCAGCACGGCGGCGATCTTGGCGAAGTAGGCGGGCCAGTATTTTTCACCGACGGCTTCGAACATTTCGATCGAAGCGACCTTGTCGAATTGACCCTGGACGTCGCGATAATCCTGGCTGCGGATCTCGACCTGGCTTTCCAATCCCGCGCGGCGCATGCGCTCGCGGGCATAATGAAGCTGTTCGTCGCTGATGGTGATGCCGGTGACGCGGGCGCCGCATTCGCGGGCGGCGAATTCGGCGAAACCGCCCCAGCCGCAGCCGATTTCAAGCACGTGGTCGCCGGGCTTGAGCGCCAGATGTTCCGCAAGCGCTCGATACTTGGCTTGCTGCGCGCTTTCGAGGTCGGCGACCTGGGCGTCGAATTTCGCCGAGGAATAGGTCATCGAACGATCGAGCCAGGCCTCATAGAAGCGATTGCCGAGATCGTAGTGCGCGAGGATGTTGCGCTTGGAGCCGGTGCGGGTGTTCTCGCGTCGCCGATGGCGGAGGCAGTTCATGAGGTGGCCGACCATCCCGCCTTCGAGCAGGCGCATGAAACGCTCGGCGTTATCGGCGAGCAGCGTCAGCAGGGCGGGGAGATCGTCGCTTTCCCACTCGCCGGCGATAAGCCCTTCGGCAAAGCCGATATCGCCGCTGAAGACGATGCGGCGGGCAAAGCGATAATCGTTGATCTTGAGCGAGACGGGCGCGGCGTTCTCTTCACCGAGAAGCAGTGTTTGACCGTCTGGCAGCGATGCTTGAATGACGCCGCCGCGCACCTGCATGAGGCCAAACATCACCGCTTTCACCGTCGCCGGCGCTCGCAAACGGGACACGATGGCGGAGGTCGCTCGCACCCATTGCGAATGCTCTGCTGCTGCGACCGGTTCCCGCATGCTTGGAAAGCTAGGCCATTTTCAATGCGGATCAAAGGCTTTGAAGGTCGCACGCGCGCCCCGCGCGCATGCTTACGCGCTCCCACTGGCCATGGCCATCAGCCCGAGCGTGCAAGCTCGGCCGCCTCGGCGTAGCCAAATAGAGAAAGCGCCAAGCGGACGGCTTCGCCGCGCGGGGTCTTGAGTTCGCTATCGCGTTCGACGGCGAGGCGCGCTTCCTGATCGGCGGGTCCCAGCAGCTTGGCGTGCGCTTCGGCGTTGACCAAACGAAACGGGGGTAGCCCCGATTGCTGCGTGCCCAGCATGTCGCCCGCGCCGCGCATGCGGAAATCGATCTCGGCGATGGCGAAGCCGTCGTCATTGCGGCGCACCGCATCCAGGCGCTCCTTGGCCTGCTCGCCGAGCGGCGGCTTCCAGAGCAGCACGCAGGCGCCTTGCTTGTCGCCGCGCCCGACGCGACCGCGCAACTGGTGCAGTTGCGCCAAACCGAAGCGCTCGGCGTGTTCGATCACCATGATCGTCGCTTCCGGCACGTTGACGCCGACTTCGATGACTGTGGTGGCGACGAGCAGAAACGCCTCGCCGCCGCGGAAGCGATCCATGGCTTTCTCGCGCGCGGTGGGCGTCATGCGGCCGTGCACCAGCTCCACGCCGTTGGCGAAGCGCGCCTTGAGTTCGGCGTAACGATCCTCGACGGCGGCGAGATCGACCGCTTCGCTTTCTTCAATCAGCGGACAGACCCAATAAGCGCGTTCGCCGCGCTTGGCCGCCTCGGCGATCTTGTCCACGACCTCCTCGGCGCGGCTAAGCGGCATGGCGGCGGTGGTGATGGGTTGGCGCCCTGGCGGCTTCTGGTCGAGCACCGAAAGGTCCATGTCGCCGTGGATCGACAGCGCCAGCGTGCGCGGGATGGGGGTGGCGCTCATCACCAGCACGTGCGGCGCAAATCCCTTGGCCACCATGCGCATGCGGTCGGAGACGCCGAAGCGGTGCTGTTCGTCGATGACGATGAGGCCCAGATCGTGGAACGCGACCTCCTCTTGGAAGAGCGCATGGGTGCCGATGACGACGCTGAGTTCGCCCGATGCGAGCCGGGCGAGAATGTCGCGCCGCTCCTTGCCTTTATCGCGCCCCGTCAGCACCGCCATCGAAACGCCGGCGGCCGCCAAGAGCGGCGCCAGCGTTGCGCCATGCTGGCGCGCCAACAGATCGGTCGGCGCCATCAAGGCGCTTTGCAGGCCCGCCTCGCCGGCGCGCGCCATCGCCAAAGCCGCAACCAGCGTCTTGCCGGAGCCGACATCGCCCTCAAGCAAACGCAACATCGGCGAGGCTTGCCCCATGTCGGCGAAGATCTCCGCGGTCGAGCGCTGCTGTGCGCCGGTGGGCCCATAGGGCAGGGATGCAAGCAGTCTAGCGACGAAACGGCCATCGCCGGCGATGGCGCGCCCGGGCTCCTTGCGGCGATGGGCGCGGCGCAAGCGCAGCGCGCATTGGCGCGCGAAGAGTTCGTCATAAGCCAACCGGGTGCGGAACGGGCTCTCGGGGGCGACATCCTCAGGCGTTGTCGGGCGATGGATGTGTTCAAGAGCGGTGCGGAAATCCGGCCAGTCATGGGCCTGCACCGTGGCCGGTTGCAGCCATTCGGGAACTTCCGGGACGCAATCGAGCGCCATGCCGATCGCGCGCTGAAGGGTTCGACCCGGCAGGCCTTGGGTCAGCGGATAGACCGGTTCGACCGGCGGCGGCGCCTCGCCCTTGGCGGGGTCGACGACGTGATCTGGATGCAGCATTTGCCGCAAGCCGTCATGAAACGTGACCTTGCCGCTGACCAGCCGCTTCTGGCCGACCGGCCACATCCGTTTCAGCATGTCTTCGTGGCCGCGGAAGTAGGCGACGGTCAAAGAGCCGGTCTCGTCGCGCAGCCGAATGCGGTAGGGGAGGTTCTTGTAGCCGGGCATATGGGCCTCGACCTCGGCCTCGATGGTGGCGATTTCGCCATCCTGGGTCTCGGCGATGGGGGCGCGCTTGCGCCGGTCGATGGCCGAATTGGGCGCCAGAAACACCAGGTCGCGCACATGGCCGCCGCCAGCGACCTTGCCGATCAAGTCCATCGTCTCCTTGCGCGCGCCCTTGGGCGCCCGGGCGGGCGCGAGGAACGCTGCGAGAGGGGAGGAAATGTCGTTCATGGGCCCCGTCGACGGCGCTGACTCAGCCGCCCATATGGGTTATAGCGCGGCCCCTTTCGCTGTCCGGCTGCTTTTCTGAGGACCGATGAGCGACGAACCGGCGGAGCCATTGGACCGCCGCCGCAAGAAACTGAAATTCCGCGCCTGGCGGCGAGGATTTCGGGAAATCGACTTGATTCTGGGCGGCTTCGCCGACCGGAAGCTTGAGGCTTTGAATGAAACCGGCTTGCAGGCGTTCGAAGCGCTGCTCAACGCCAACGACCAGGATGTCTATGAGTGGATCACCGAACTCGCGCACGCGCCGCCTGAACACGACACGCCAACGCTTGCGCTGATTCGCGCATTCCGCTTCGAGATGAACTCACCCGACGCATGAAAGACGAAAGCCTCGCTTCTGGCCTGATCGACGCCCTGTCGAAGACAAAGGGCGCCCTTGTCGTCGCCGGCGCGCCCGAAGCCTTGGACGCCGCAGCGCTCGCCGGCGCTGCAATCAAACGCGGCGGCGTGACACTCTTCATCGCGCGCGATGAAACGCGCGCCTCGCAGTTCGAAGCGGCGGCGAAGTTTTTTGCGCCAGACTTGGAAACCTTGCGGCTGCCGGCCTGGGATACGCTGCCTTACGATCGCATTTCGCCGGCCCAAGGCATCGCCGCGCAACGCTGCGCGGCGCTGACAGCCTTGGCGCGCCGCGACCAAGCCGCGCGCGGCGCCCTCTTGGTGATCGCAACGGCCTCGGCGGTGGCGCAGCGCGTGCCGCCGCGCGATCGCCTCGCCAAGGGCGCTTTCGCCGCATTGGCCGGCGGCGAAGCCTCGATGGCGGAGCTTGAGGCTTATCTCGTCACCAATGGCTATAGTCGCGCCTCCACCGTGCGCACCGCCGGTGAATTCGCGGTGCGGGGCGGGCTCATCGATGTGTTTCCGCCTGGCGGCCCCGAGCCGTTGCGGTTTGATTTTTTCGGCGACGAATTGGAGACCATCCGCGCTTTCGACGCCGAGACCCAGATTTCCAAGACGACGCTGAAGCAGGCGCTGCTCACCCCGGTCAGCGAAGTCCTGCTCGATGACGCCGCGGTTGGGCGCTTCCGCCGCAGCTTCACCCAGGCCTATGGCGCGGTGAGCGACCCTGTCTATGACAGCGTCAGCGCCCGCATTCGCCGCCAGGGCGTCGAGCAATGGCTGCCTTACTTCTATGAACGGCTGGAGACGGTGTTCGACTATGCCGGCGCCGATGCGCTGATCGCTTTCGACGCGCTGGCGCCTGAGGCTCTCAAGGAGCGGGTCGAGACCGCCCGCGACCATTATGATGCGCGCAAGAACGCCCCGGTCGCGCGCGGCGCCAACATCTTCCGCGCCCCGGAGCCTAACCAACTCTATTTGGGCGAGGAGGAGCTCAAGTCGGCGCTGGGCGAGCGCGCGGTGCGCTTTTTCACCCATTTCGACAACAACGCCAAAAAGAGCCTCGATCTCGGCGGCCGCGTCGGGCGCGATTTCGCGCCGGAACGCCAGACCGCGGACGCCAACGTCTTTGAAGCCGCCGCCAAGCATATCGAGACGCTGCAGAAGAAGCGCCGGGTGCTGATCGCGGCTTGGTCGGAAGGCTCGGCCGAGCGTCTAAGCGGGGTGCTTGAGGATCACGGCGTCGAGGCCCCGCGACGCGCGGCCAACTGGAAGCAAGCCGCCGGCCTGCCGAAGGGCGCCCCGGCGCTGGTGGTGTTGCCGGTCGAGCATGGCTTTGAAACCGACGCCTTCGCGCTCATCGCCGAACAAGACATTCTCGGCGATCGCCTGGCGCGGCCGCGCAAGAAACGCAAAGCCTCAAGCGTGCTCAGCGAGGCTGCGGCGCTGACGCCGGGCGATCTTATCGTCCATCAAGAGCACGGCGTGGGGCGCTATGACGGGCTGAAGACGCTCGACGTCCAAGGCGCGCCCCACGATTGCTTGGATCTCGCTTACGCCGGCGGCGATAAGCTTTATCTGCCGGTCGAGAATATCGAACTCGTCAGCCGCTACGGCTCCGAAGACGCGGAAGCCCAGCTCGACAGGCTGGGCGGCGTCGCCTGGCAGAGCCGAAAGGCCCGCGCCAAGCAACGCTTGCGCGACATGGCCGCCGAACTCATCCGCATCGCCGCGGCGCGGGCTTCGAAGACGGCCGAAATCGTGCTGCCGCCGGAGGGCTTATGGGACGAGTTTTGCGCCCGCTTTCCTTACGAGGAGACCGAGGATCAGCTTGCGGCCATCGATGACGTCGTCAACGATCTGGGCGCTGGGCGCCCGATGGATCGTTTGATCTGCGGCGACGTCGGCTTCGGCAAGACCGAGGTGGCGCTGCGCGCGGCGTTTCTGATTGCGATGACGGGCAAGCAGGTCGCGGTGGTGGCGCCCACCACTTTGCTGTGTCGACAGCATTACCGCACCTTCTCGGAACGATTCCGCGGCCTGCCGGTGCGCGTACGCCAACTCTCGCGCCTGGTCGCCGCCAAGGAGACGAGTGAGACGAAAGCCGGTCTCGAAGCCGGCGAAGTCGAAATCGTCGTCGGCACCCACGCGCTGCTGGCGAAGAACGTGAAGTTCTCCGACCTGGGCCTCATGATCATCGACGAGGAGCAGCATTTCGGCGTCAAGCACAAGGAGCGGCTCAAGGAATTGCGCGCCGACGTGCACGTGTTGACGCTTTCAGCCACGCCCATCCCGCGCACGCTGCAGTTGTCGCTCGCCGGCATCCGCGAGATGAGCCTGATCACCACGCCGCCGATCGACCGCATGGCCGTGCGCACCTATGTCACGCCGTTCGACACCCTGACCGTGCGCGAGGCGTTGCTGCGGGAGAAATATCGCGGCGGGCAAAGCTTTTTTGTCTGCCCGCGCATCGCCGATCTGGGCGAGGCTGGCGACTTCTTGAAACGCAACGCCCCGGAAGTGAGCTTCGCGATCGCGCACGGGCAAATGGCCGCCGGCGCGCTCGATGAGATCATGACTGCGTTCTATGACGGCCAATACGACGTGCTGTTGTCGACCAGCATCGTCGAATCCGGTCTCGACATTCCGCGCGCCAACACGCTCGTGGTTTTTCGCGGCGACATGTTCGGCCTGGCCCAGCTCTACCAGCTGCGCGGGCGCGTGGGACGTTCGAAGGTGCGCGCCTACGCCTATTTGACCACGGCCGCGGAAGGCGCGCTCACATTGGGCGCCGAAAAGCGGCTCAAAGTCCTCGCCTCGCTCGATAATCTGGGCGCGGGCTTCACCCTGGCGAGCCACGATCTCGACATGCGCGGCGGCGGCAATCTCCTGGGCGAGGAGCAATCAGGACATATCCGCGAAGTCGGCGTCGAACTTTATCAGACCATGCTTGAGGAAGCGGTGATGGCGCTCAAGCAAGGGCGCGAAGACGCGGTCAGCGAAAAATCCTGGTCGCCGCAGATCAATGTCGGCGCCTCGGTGCTGATTCCGGAAGCTTACGTCGCCGATCTCACCGTGCGCCTGGCGCTCTATCGGCGCTTGGCCGAACTCGACGCCGATTCCGAGCGCGAAGCCTTCGCCGCCGAATTGATCGACCGCTTCGGTCCGCTGCCGGAAGAAGCGAACCAATTGATCGCGGTGGCGGCGCTGAAGGCGCTCTGCCGACGCTGCAGCATCGCCAAGCTCGATGCGGGCCCCAAAGGCGCGGTGCTGTCGTTCCGCGAAGAAGGCTTTCCCGACACCATGGCGCTGGTGCGTTTCGTCCAGGAACGGCCCGACGATTTCAAAATGCGCCCGGACGGAAAGCTCGTCGTGCAAGGCGTCTGGGGCGAGCCGCATGCAACGGCTAAAAGCCCTTCGCGGCGTCCTCGAAGGCTTGTCGCGGATCGCCATGAAGAAGGCCGCTTAAGCGGGAATGCTCTCGGCGTCGAGCGCCCGCAGCGCGCGCGCCAGCATCGCGCCGCCGCTTTCGCCGGGCTGCAGTTCAACCGCATGCTGTTCGAACACTAAGGGCCCAGCGCCGCCTTCGCCCGAGGCGAACGCGGTGCACTCGGCGACCGCGGCGATGCGTTCCCCCGTGCGTTTGGCGCCGATGAGGCGGGTGGCCGGCATGGCGATGGCGATGAAATCGGCGCCGATGGCGGCGCCTAGGTCGCATTCGCGCATGAGCCGGGCCGAGAGGCTGGCGATTTCGCCAAAGCCGCGTTTCCAGACGTCCTCGGCGGGCTGGCGGGCGCCATGCGCGGGCAGAACGCGCAACACCGACAGCGAAAGCGGCCGCCCGCTGGCGTGATGATCGCTGGCGAGGCGGCCGAGGTGGGCGTCATACGCATCGCGTTTGAAGAGACCGGTGCGCGGCTCGCCCATCAGGTCGCGCAGCGCGCGGATGTCGTGTTCGGCGCCGCGGCGGCGGCGATCGCGGCGGATGGCTTCGAGAAGCCAGCCGAGGCTCGGGCCGTAAGGCTCGTTGGCGAACGCCACGGCGCAGGCGCGCCGTTCGATTGCGGCGTCCGATGTCTTGGCGTCGCCTTGGGCCGCGACCAGCATGGTCGGAATGAGGCAAAGGCTGGCGTTGCGCCGGAGCGCGGCGCACAGCGAGAGGGCGCCGGCGGGGTCTTGGACGCCGTTGAGGACGACCGCGTCGAAGACCTCGTCGTGCAGATGATCGAAACCGCAATAGGATGAGAAGGCGGCGCT
Organism: uncultured Pseudomonadota bacterium; assembly: GCA_963847165.1. Taxonomy (GTDB): domain Bacteria; phylum Pseudomonadota; class Alphaproteobacteria; order Caulobacterales; family Aquidulcibacteraceae; genus Vitreimonas. The sequence continues at coordinate 18,649 of CAWJYY010000012.1, read as the reverse complement.
GACGACGCAATCGTGCGCGCTTAAGGCGCGCTCAAGGGTCAAGAACATCGCGTTCGGCGCACCGATATAAAGCGCCTTCAGCGCCCGCGGCTCGAGCGGCTTCGGCGATGGCAGCCCCAGCGATTGCGCGGTGGCGGCGCGGCGGGCGCGCTCTTCTTCGGCGACGGCGACGCGCATCCACGCCGCGACTTGGGCTTTCAGCAGCTTTGCCGGCGCGTCGAGCGAGATGGCGCCGCTGAACGCCTCATTCGACGCCTGCGGCGGTGAGTGTCCGGGCGGCTGGGTTTGGCGCAGACCCGCGAGCACCGCCAGCGGCGGTTGCGCCTGCGCGCGGGCCGCCCCGGCAAGCGATTGCGCGCTCGCCTCATCGCCGAAGGGCGCGATAACGATGTCTTCGCCCTCGGGCGCGGGACGCCAGTCGCCCACGAGCGCCTGTGCGTTGACGCCGGCGGCGTTGAGCTGCGCTTGCGCATCGCGCGCGAGCCGGGCGTCGTGAGCACGCACCACAATGCGCAAAGCTTAAGGCTCCAGCCCTTAACCGCCCGCCCCGCGCGGACATTGGGTTGCACTTATGGCGGCTTCGCGCGAGGAAGCAAATCGACAAGGTAAACGGGATTATTGCAATGGCTAACGGCCCGCTCAACGGCGTGAAGGTGGTGGAGTTCGCCGGCATTGGGCCGGGGCCGTTCTGCTGCATGCTGCTCTCCGACATGGGCGCCGACGTGGTGCGCATCGATCGCCCCGACGGGCGCGCCATGCGCAACGACGTCACCGCCCGCGGGCGCCGCTCGATCGCGCTCGACATGAAGCAGCCGGCCGACGCCGACGTGGCGCTGCAATTGATCGAAAAGGCCGATATTCTGATTGAGGGTTTTCGCCCCGGCGTGATGGAGCGTTTGGGCGTGGGGCCAGAGCGCCGCCTTCGCGCGCAATCCAAAGCTGGTTTACGGACGCATGACCGGTTGGGGCCAGAGCGGCCCGCTGGCGCACGCAGCCGGTCACGATCTCAACTACATTGCGCTCTCGGGCGCGCTCTATGCGATGGGGCGCAAAGGTGACACCGCCCTCGCCGCCGCTGAACCTCGTCGGCGACTATGGCGGGGGCGCGCTTTACTTGGCCATGGGCGTGCTCGCCGCCTTCATCGAAGCGCAACGATCGGGGAAGGGGCAGATTGTCGATGCGGCGATCACCGATGGCGCGGCCTCGCTCATGGGCGTGATGTACGGCCTGCGCGCATCACAGATCTGGACCGACGATCGCGAAGCCAATCTGCTGGATGGCGGCGCCCATTTCTACGATGTCTATGAAACCCAAGACGGCCAATACGTCTCGATCGCGGCGATCGAACCGCAATTCTACGCGCTGCTGTTGGAGAAGGCGGGCCTCAAGGACGATCCCGCATTCGCCGCGCCGCAAATGTTGAAGAGCCAATGGGCCCCGCTGAAGCAAAAGCTCGCCGCGCTGATGAAATCAAAAACCCGTGAACAATGGAGCGCGCTGCTGGAAGGCAGCGATGTCTGCTTTGCGCCGGTGCTGTCGATGGCGGAAGCGCCGAACCATCCCCACAATGTGACCCGCGGCGCCTTCGTCGACATCGCCGGGCTGGTCCAGCCCAATGCGGCGCCTCGATTTTCGCGCACGCCCGGCGCCATTCAGGGGCCGGCCGCCCAGCCTGGGGCGCAAACCGCGGAAATCCTGGCCGATTGGAAAATCTCGGCGCGCCCAAGCTGATTGCGCCGTTCATGGGGGGTTCAAGCGGGGTTTGCTTTTATCATCCCCGGTCCTGGACGATTTTCGTCCCTCGCTCGTACCAGGGCCAAGTTCTCGTTCCCAATCCCGGGGACGAAACAGAGCGCCAGCCGCCGGCTCAGCGGCTGGCGCAATCTGTTTTCAGGGCATTTTTGAACTTCTATTTCCGGGGCGGAATGTTGCGCCGCAGCGCGAGCTTACGTAACACGCGCTGATGGCAAACAAAGTTTATGGCGACGCCAAGTCGGCGCTCGAAGGGCTGACGTTCGACGGCATGATGGTGATGTCGGGCGGCTTCGGGCTGTGTGGTATCCCGGAGAATCTGATCATCGCGCTACGCGACAGCGGCGCCAAGGATTTGACCGTCGTCTCCAACAATGCCGGCGTCGACGGATGGGGCTTAGGCCTGCTTCTTGAAACCAAGCAGATCAAGAAGATGATTTCCTCCTATGTCGGCGAGAACAAGGAATTCGCGCGCCAATTCCTGGCCGGCGAATTGGAGCTTGAATTCAATCCGCAGGGCACGCTCGCCGAACGCTGCCGCGCCGGCGGGGCCGGCATCGCCGGCTTTTACACCAAGACCGGCGTCGGCACGCTGGTGGCGGAAGGCAAGGAGACGAAAGTCTTCAACGGCGAGACCTTTGTGCTGGAGACCGGTCTCGTCGCCGATTTGTCGATCGTAAAAGCGTGGAAGGGCGATAAAGAGGGCAACCTCATCTATCGCGAAACCGCCCGCAACTTTAACCCGATGATGGCGACGGCCGGCAAGCAATGCGTCGCCGAAGTCGAGATCCTGGTGGAGACCGGCGAACTCGATCCCGACGCCATCCACACGCCCGGCATTTTCGTCGACCGCATCGTCGAAGGCGCGTTTGAAAAGCGCATCGAGCAACGCACCACACGCAAGCGGGAGCACGCCTAATGCCCTGGAGCCGCGAACAGCTCGCCCAGCGCGCCGCCAAGGAATTGCGCGACGGCTTTTATGTCAATCTCGGCATCGGCATTCCGACCTTGGTGGCCAATTACATTCCCAAGGGAATGGAAGTCACCCTGCAATCGGAAAACGGCATGCTCGGCATGGGGCCGTTTCCGTACGAGGGTGAGGAGGACCCTGACCTGATCAACGCCGGCAAGCAGACGATCACGGCGCTGGCCAAGACATCTTATTTCTCCTCCGCGGATTCTTTCGCCATGATCCGCGGCGGCCACATCGATCTCTCCATTCTCGGCGCCATGGAGGTCAATGATCGCGGCGATCTCGCCAATTGGATGGTTCCCGGCAAGATGGTGAAGGGCATGGGCGGGGCGATGGATCTGGTCGCCGGGGTGAAGAGGGTGGTCGTGGTGATGGAGCACACCTCCAAGGACGGCGCCTCGAAACTGTTGACGAAATGCTCGTTGCCGCTGACCGGGGTGAATGTCGTCGATCTCGTCATCACCGATCTTGGCGTCTTCGCCATCGACAAACATGGGCAAGCGCCGATGCGCTTGCTTGAACGCGCCGAGGGGGTCTCGCTTGAGGAGATCACGGCCAAGACGCAAGCGCCGTTCGTCAGCGCCTAGCGGTCGCGGAAGACGATCAGCCGCGCCGCCGAGTAATTCCAGATGAGCGTAAGCCCGGTCGCAAGCGCCCAAGCGATCATGTAATAGATCCCCACGCTCATGAACGCCTTGAAGATGAGCGAGTTGACGCCAAGGCCGATCAGGCTCGTCACCGCGAACTTGAGCATGCCGTAGCCGGCGTGGCTGCTGGTTCCAGCGAACGTGAAATAGCGGTTCATGAGGTAGTTGGCGGTCGCGGCGAATGCAAAGCCCACGGCGTTGGCGATGAGCTCGTTCACATGCGCCAGTTCCACCAGCGCCACCAGGATCGAGAATTGGATAATGGTGGCGATGGCGCCCACCACCGCAAAGCGCAGGAACTGAGCTGGATTGATCTGCGCCACCGCCCGCCGGAGGGCTTGTTGGCGCTTTCCCTGCCGTGCATCCGACATGGGTGCGCACAAAGCATCGCTGGCGCCGGGGCGCAATCCGCCGCTGGGGCCCCAAGGCCGGGGCGAGCCCTCTTCCCGCGACAAGAGAGCCATGCGCTGGGGCAGGGGCGGCGGCTTGGCGCTGCCTTAATTGGCCCTATAAGTCGCGACTTCAGAGCCGAGCTGCGGGACGATGACGACGACGCGGGACGCGCCGGCCGAAGCCGGCGATGCGAAACCATGGACTTATGAACGCCTGGTGATCGGAGCGATCGCCGCGCTCGTGGTTTTGCGCCTGGCGGTCGCCGCCAACATGCCGCTTGCGAGCGATGAGGCGCTCTATTGGCGCTATTCGCGCTATCTGGCCCCCGGCTATCTCGACCACCCGGCCATGAACCCGTTCCTGATCAGGCTGGGGACGATGCTGTTCGGCGACACCCCGCTGGGCGTCCGGCTCTTTGCGGTGCTTGACGGCCCTGCCCGGCAGCTGGGCGGTATGGCGCGCGGGCGCGCTCTTGTGCGGCGGCGAGCGCGCCGGCGCCGCCGCGGCGCTGTTCTTCAACCTCACCCTCACCATGAGCGTGGGCTCGATGCTGGCGACATCGGACGCCTCGGTGGTGATGATGAGCGCCTTCGTCCTTTGGGCGCTGGCGAAGCTCAACGAGAGCGGGCGGGGCCTCTGGTGGCTGGCGGTGGGCGCGAGCCTCGGCCTCGGCATGTGGGCGAAATATACAACCGCCTTCTTCGCCTTCGGCATCGCCATCTGGCTTTTGGCCGTCCTCGACAAGCGCAAATGGTTCTTCAGTCCCTGGCCTTATCTCGGCGCGCTCGTCGGCCTCATCGTCTTTGCGCCGGTGCTGATCTGGAACGCCAACCACGAATGGGCCTCGGTCGCCTATCAATCGAGCCGCATCGTCACGCAGCATTTCCGCATTGCCTATCCGCTTGAACTGATCGGCTCGCAGATCGGTATCGCCACCCCGCCGATCTTCATCCTCGCGGTGATCGGCTTGATCTGGGGTCATAAGGACGCCGCCTATCGAAGCGCCGCCACTTTGCTCCTGGCGCTGATCGCCGCCGATCCTTGTCTATTTCCTCTGGCACTCGCTGCACGAACGCGTGCAGGGCAATTGGCCCGAATGCATCACCCCCGCGCTTGTCTGCGCGGCCGCGCTCGCCATGCATCTGGCGCCTGAAAAAACCGGCGCTGTCGCAGAGAGCGCGCGCTGGTCCAATCGGCTGGCGATCCCGGTCGCGGTTCTTCTGGCGGGCCTGGTTTACGCACAGGCCCTCTTCTCCGTCGTGCCGCTGCGGCGCGATCCCACTTCGCGCCTGCTTGGGGGAGGGTGGCCGGAGCTCGCACGCCAGATCGATGACGTCCGAGCAAGCGTCGGCGCCCAGGTCCTGCTCACCACCGACTACACGATTGCAAGCTCGCTCACCTATTATTTGCCCTCGCACACCCCGGCCGAGCAGATGAATGACCGCGTTCGCTGGGCCAACGAGCCGCAGCCGCCGGCGGCCCTGTTCAGCCAGCAAATGCTCTATGTCTGCAAAGCGCCATGCCGGTACGCCGGCCAGTTGCGCAATCGCTTCGCGGAGGCGCAATTGGTGGGCGACGCGGCCCGCGTGCACCGCGGCGTGGTGGTTGAACGCTATTTCCTTTATCGCGTGAGAGGGCAGGTGCGCCCAACGCTCGATCCGATGTATCCTATCCGCACCAAGGCCTCTGAAGAATATGTCCTTTGAGTTGAAGCCAGTCCCGCCGCCGCGGCCGTCAAAGGTCGACCTTTCGGTTGTGCTGCCGATCTATGACGAAGAAGAGAGCTTGGGCGAGCTTCTCGACAATCTCTTTGCGGTGCTCGACGGCCTCAACCGCAGCTACGAAATCTGGTGCGTGAACGACGGCAGCCACGATCGCTCCAGTGAAATCCTGCATGACATCGCCAAGCGCCGCAGCACGCTGCACGTGCTCGATTTCCGCCGCAATTTCGGTCAGACAGCGGCGCTGCAGGCGGGCTTCGATCATGCCCGCGGCGACGTCATCGTCACCCTCGACGCCGATCTCCAAAACGAGCCGGCCGATATTCCCCGTTTGTTGCAGAAGCTCGACGAAGGCTACGACGTCGTCTCCGGCTGGCGCGCGGATCGCAAGGACGCCGCCATCAGCCGCAATTTCGTCAGCCGCATCGCCAATGGCGTCATCTCTTACATCTCCGGCGTGAAGCTGCACGATTATGGCTGCACATTGAAAGCCTACCGCCGTGATGTGATGAGCGGGGTCAGGCTCTATGGCGAGATGCACCGCTTCATTCCGATCTATGCGAGCTGGCGCGGCGCGCGCGTGGTGGAAATGCCGGTCGGGCACGCGGCGCGGCGCTTCGGCAAATCCAAGTACGGCTTGAACCGCATCTTCAAGGTCGTCCTCGACCTGATGGTGCTGAAATTCCTCGAGAGCTATTTGGTCAAGCCGATCTACGTGTTCGGCGGCTTTGGTCTCTTCTCGATCGTGCTTTCGTTCATCACCCTGGCGGTGGCGATTGGGCTGAAGCTCTTCGCCCACACGTCTCTCATCCAGACGCCGCTGCCGCTTTTGGCGGCGATGCTCTTCCTCATGGGCTGCATGAGCATTCTCTTGGGCCTGCTCGCGGAAATCATGACCCGCACCTATTTTGAATCGCAAGGCAGTCGACCTTACACCGTGCGCGCTCCCGACGGGGACGATTGAGGCATGTGCGGGATCGCGGGCTTTGTCGGAATTGGCGAGCGGAGCGATCTCGCCGCCATGACCAAGGCGGTCGCCCATCGCGGGCCGGACGGCGAAGGCGCCTATATCGACAGCGAAGCCCGCGTCTTCCTCGGCCATCGCCGGCTTGCGATCGTCGATATCGCGGGCGGGGCCCAGCCGATGTGGAACGCCGAGGGCGCGATCTGCGTCGTGCAGAACGGTGAGATCTACAATCACCTCGAATTGCGCCGCGAATTGCAGGCGAAGGGGTATCGCTTCCTCACCGATCACGCCGACACCGAAGTGTTGGTTCACGGCTATGCCGAATGGGGCGAGGATCTGCCGCGGCGGCTGAACGGCATGTTCGCCTTCTGCATCTACGACAAGCCGCGCAAACGCCTCTTTCTGGCGCGTGACCGTTTCGGTGAAAAGCCGCTCTATATCGCCAGACAAGGCGATCTCTTCGCCTTCGCAAGCGAACTTCACGCCATCACCGCGCATTCGAAGTTTCACGCCAAGCTTCGCGCGCGCAGCCTGCAGAAGGTGCTGGCGTACGGCTTTCTGCCGGCGCCGAACGCCATTTTCGAAGACTGCGAGAAGCTTCCAGGCGGCGCCTGGATGAGCCTCGACCTCGCAAACCGGCGCGGTTCGGACGAAGCGCTATTGGCAATTCAATCTCGAAACCGAGCAGTCCTGGCTCGACCGGGCCGAAGGCGACTTGGTCGAGGAATTGCGCGCCCACATCGTCGAAGCGACGCGCCGGCGGCTGCTTGTCGGACGTGCCGTTGGGCTTTTTCCTCTCGGGCGGATTGGATTCGAGCGCTGTGCTGGCGGCGGCGGCCAAGGTGCTGCCGAAGGAAAATATCCAAACCTTCACGCTCGGGTTCAAGGAGCCCTCGTTCGACGAATCCCAATACGCCCGCAAAGTCGCGGCCCATTTCGGCGTCAACAATGAAACCGACTGGCTGGAAATCGACACCGCCCGCGATATCGCCCAATCGGTGCTGTCGCGGCTCGACGAGCCGCTCGGCGACGCCTCGATCCTGCCGACCTATCTGCTCGCCCGCTTCACCCGCGAGCGTGTGAAAGTCGCCCTCTCCGGCGATGGGGGAGATGAGCTCTTCGCCGGCTACGATCCGTTCAGCGCTCTGGCGCCGGCCACACTCTATCGCCGCTTCGTGCCGCGCCCATTGCACGCGCTCTTGCGCGAGGCCGTCCATCGGCTGCCGGTCTCGTCGCGCAATATGAGTCTCGATTTCAAACTGCGCCGCACATTGACCGGCCTCAATCACGGGCCATCGCTTTGGAACCCGGTGTGGATGGCGCCGGCCGAGCCCGCTTTCATCCGCCACATCTTCGAAGAGCCGTTGACGCCGGAAGAGCTCTATTCCGAAGCGTTGGAAGCGTGGGAAGCCGAGCCCTCGCAATCGCTGATCGATCGCTCGCTCACCTTCTACACGCGCTTTTACCTTGCAAGACGATATCTTGATGAAGGTCGACCGCGCCACGATGATGTCGGCGCTGGAATCGCGCGCGGTGCTGCTCGACAACGACCTCGTCGATTTCTGCCGCCGCTTGCCGCACCAGTTCAAGATCCGCAACGGCAAGCGCAAGTATCTGCTGAAGAAGGCGATGGAGGGCGTGCTGCCGGCCGACATCATCGAGCGGCCGAAGAAGGGCTTTGGGGTGCCGACCGCGCGCTGGCTGCGCTCCATTCCAAAGACGCCGCCGCTTTCTCCGATCGCAGGCGTGCGCATGGACCGCGTCGGCGAAGCCTGGGCGGTTCACCGCCGCGGCCAAGGCGACCACAGGCTCTTCTTGTGGACTTGGCTTTCACTGCAATCGCTGAACTATCCAGCGGTCGCTCAACTCGTCGCCTAGCGCGTCCCTGAAGCTGGACCCTAACTCGCAGCGGTGCGGAAGCTCCTGGCTTGCAGGCGCACGACGCCAACGGAGTCGGTCGGCATTTCAACGACGATCGGCACGGTCAGCCCATTGATGTTGGCGAAGAGGAAGGTCAGCCGCGCCGGTCGCTGCGGGTCGGAGAAGCCCGCAATCGGGTTGAATTGCACCGCGCAGCGCTGCGCCACGCCGCGATAGCTCGGCAGGCTGACCTGCTGGGTCCCGTTCGGGCGCAGCACGAGATCGAAGCGCGAGCGGCCATCGAGGAAGACGCGGAAGGTGCGGTTGCACGGCGCCTCTTGTCCCATCAGCATTTGCGCGAACATGGACACCTGGTCGATGACGCCGATCTTTTGCTCAGGCGTGGCGGGCGGGTGGCCCATGCCCATGCGCGGCGTCGCCGTCGTGATCACTTCATCGCCATTGAAGGCGACCTGCACGACGCGGTGGCGATGATCGTCTTCATGGCGATAGGCGAGCGGACGGACCTGGCCATTTTCGATGCGCCCGCGCGAGGAATAGGAGAAGTCCTGGCTGTCGCCCAGAAAGTTGCGCGCCATGCCGGTGATCTGACGCCGCGCCGTCGCCTGATAGTCGCCGCCTTGAAAATTGAAGGTGTAAAGCGCCTCGCCCGCGGTCACGCCGTAGACGTTGACGTTATAATTGATGCTCGACCCGCGCCGGCATGGCCAGCTGGCCCTGCGCCGGGGCGGCCGCGCCCAGCAAAATCACGCACGCAACGATAAAACGCTTCATTCGTGTCTCCGTAGCGCGGGCAAGCTTAAGTTTAGCTGAGCAGCAGCACCTAAGCCGGGCGCTGCATCAGGACAAGCCGCAGCAGCGCGCCGAATTTCGGCCCAATTGTGAATTTCTTGCGGCGCACCGACGCGGTGGCGCATTGTCAGGCGCGTCCGCGCCTGATAGCCGCCTTGATCCACGAGAAGCGGAGGGATGGCCGAGTGGTTTAAGGCACCGGTCTTGAAAACCGGCGTGGGTGCAAGCCCACCGTGGGTTCGAATCCCACTCCCTCCGCCACCGAGAGCACCTGCCAAAGGGGAGTGATTTATCGCGCCACTCTCAGGCGCAGCTCAACAAAATCGCCCGCGAACTCAATGAGCGGCCGCGAAAAGCGCTGGACTACCAAACCTCCGCTGGGCGATTTAACGAATGTGTTGCAGCGACCCGTTGAGCGCGCCGGCGGAAATCAGACGGACGCAAATATAATGCTTGGGCGGGCGCCTATGGAATCGCGACCTGCGCGAACCTGAGGAGTCAAAGCGGAGGGTGGCGCAAGGCGCAGGCCCACATTATTGGCGCCGTTGGGATCGCGTTTTGTGGTTGGACGGCCAGACGCCATCAGGATTTACACCCAGTGGATCGAGGCGCCTCATCGGGTCTGTGTCACAACTACGGTCGCCGGCGGCGTGCCATCCGCGCCGACAATCCAGCTGACGATGACGCGTCGATTTCGACTGCCTATTTCGCCGCTGCTGGCCATCGTATTCTCGTGAAGCTCCAATGCAACGCGCCCTGATGAGGACGAAACGATGCGATAGTCTATGAAATCGCCGAGTTGGAAGGTTCGCCAATCTTCGTGTGGATCGCCAAGGAAGGCGATATAGGTATAGAGACCGTTCATTGCTGGATCGCCGCCGGCCGTGCCGAACAACTTGACGGTCAGGCCAGTTTGGTTGGCTACAAAATCCACTCTCACGACGGATGCGGCCCACGCGAGGTTTTCGTCGGTATCTGGGGCAAGGGTTGCAACTGCGTCTGCTGACGGGCGGGGCGTCTCCGCCGGCGCCGCAACCAGTGGCGTCCCGTTTGCTGTCATACAACCGCTGGCGATCATGCTTGCCACCACGATAGCGGACGTAACAAAAACGCGCGGCATGGTTCTCTCCGATTCGCGCAGCGCTCTCGTGCGCTTTCTGTGATGATGGCCAGAGAGCGCTTCGGGTTAGGCAAATTCAAGTCGTTCGTACCGCGCCCACCATTTGTCTTTAAGTCCGGTGGTTGTAGCGTTCGCAATCTCGGTCGCGAGCGACCACCGCCGTGCTCTACACTCACTTGGCTGTGGAGATGGCGTCCAGGCGGTTTGTCGGCTCGTCGAAGCATTGCCCCCAACGTCCCGACCAGTCGCTCGGGAACTGGCGGCTGGCGAATGTGATGTGGAACCGACCCCAAGCGTTGCGGCGTACGCCCAAGGGATCCACCAAGCCCGCTTCGCAAAGGTTTCGACCGCTATCGTCCGTCCAATAGCCCGAATAGGCGCTACGCCCAGCGCTCATAGTTGCGGGCAGACCATTGATGAAGATGTGCGTTGTAACGACCCCGCTCCCGACCGGGGTCGTAAACGTGAACACAGATGTATTGCCGATGTCTCGCTCCCAAACGATTTGCCCAGAAGGCGAATTCCAGGACTGTCTGCAGAGGCAGGTGCTGTGAATATTGCACCTGCTAAGAGTGTCAGCGTGAAAATCCATTCGCGCCCCGGCCCAGAATGCTGAGCTTTGGGAACGCTGGAAAAAGGGCGAAGGGCTGCTTACGCGGCCGTTGAGACCTGCTTTGAAAAGTGCCGCAGAGCCGGTTTTCAGTGCAAGCGCGAAAGACGGATTGGCGACCTACATCGGACCCTTGGGAAAAGAGGGTTCGGGCGTCACCTGGCCCTTTGCAGTGGCTCAATGGCGCCGCTCCCCGGTCAGCGCCGGCGGCTTTAACGCCGTGTTATTCGTGAACCTGAAAAAACGATAAAAGCTTACGCGGCCTCAAGAGAGCGCGGCGTAGAAGGTCACGAGAAATCGTGGGGTCGGCGTTGAACAAGCTCTCTTTCGCGGTCGCTGCTTGCGCGGGCCTGATGGCGATGTCAGGCGCGGCGGCGGCGCGTCAGGCGCCCATCGAATATGTAGGCGACAGATCTGCCGCCGCTTCGGCCAATGATTTGGCTGGCGGCGATCAGCGCTCCTACGGCTATGGCGCCAGTTCCTCGCAAAACGCCGCGGTGCTCGATCTGCGTCGAGGCGCGCAAGCGCCCGCTTCGCCGCTCGCGCCAGACGAGAGGCAAGCCGAGAGGCAAGCCGAGAGGCAAGCCGAGGGGCAAGCGCAATCACAGGCGCCGGCGCAAGTGCAGGGGCAGGGCCGGCCCGCTTGGCTTGAAAACGAGCGCGTCGGCCCGCCCTATCAAGCCAACGGCCGTTGGTACGTTCCGGCCGCCGAGCCCGGCTATGAAGCCACCGGCCTTGCCTCCTGGTACGGCCCGACCTTCCATGGCGGGCGCACCGCGAGCGGCGAGATCTACGATCAAGAAGCGATCACGGCCGCGCATCCGACGCTGCCGATCCCCAGCCTGGTGCAAGTGACCAATCTTGAAAATGGCCGCGAAGTGATCGTGCGCGTCAATGACCGCGGCCCGTTCGTCGGCGATCGCATTCTCGATCTCTCGCATGGCGCAGCCCAAGTGCTGGGCGTCGAGCGCAACGGCACCGCGCGCGTGCACATCCGTTATCTCGGTCCCGCGCCCCGCCACTTCAGCGATCCCGCCGCGCCGCTCCAGGCGCCAGCGCCCTCTTCATCGCAGCCGCTGCAAACGCCGCCGAGGAGGGGGGTCCGGCTTCGCTGCTGCCGCCGGCGTCCGAGGCGCCGAAGCCCTCTTCCGGCTTCAGTCCAGCAAGTCACGTTCGCGCCGCCCGCGCCAATGCCGGTGGCCGCACCCAGCGGCGGCTATTTCGTCCAAGTCGGCGCCTTCTCCGATGTTGATAACGCCCATCGCGTTCAGGCCAGCTGTGGCGAGCGCCGGCCAAGTGGCGGTCGACGTCCGCCGCAACAGCGCGGGCGCGGAATTGTTCCGGGTCCGGATCGGTCCCTTCGCTAGCCGCGATGAGGCCGAAGCCGCGCGGGCCAGCGCCGCGGCCCGCGGATATGCCGAAAGCGTCGTTGTCGCGCCGTAAAAATCGGCGTCGCGCTGTGCTTCAATAGCGACGTGATCTCTCGATTTCGACCAGAAGGGGCGGCGATGAAACCGGCTGTGTGGGCGGCGTGCGCGCTCCTGTTCATAACTTCGCTTGCGCCGCTCGCGGAGGCTCGCCCCCGGGTGCGCCGCGCCAGCGTCCATCATCACGCCGCCCAGCCGGCCGCACCGGGCCGACCTCTGCACGTCACCATCATGGATGGCGATAGCGGCGCCATCCTCCACTGCGAGGACTGCAACACGCCGATGCAGCCGGCTTCGATGTCGAAGCTGATGACCGCGCTCATCGTCGGCGATGCGCTGCTGGCAGCACCGCATCACGCTCGATACCCGTTACCATGTCAGCGAAAACGCTTGGCGCCACGGCGCCATGTCGGACGGCTCGCATATGTTCCTGGATCTGAATTCGGAGGTCAGCGTCCGCGATCTCATGCAAGGCGTGATCGTCGTCTCCGCCAACGACGCCTGCATCGTCCTGGCCGAAGGTCTTAGCGGTTCTGAAGCGAATTTCGTCGCGCATGATGAACCGCCGTGCGCACGAGCTTGGCTTGACCAGCGCCCACTTCACCAACGCCACCGGCCTGCCCGATCCCGCTCACGTGATCAGCTCAGCCGACCTGGCGCGCCTTGCGCGCTATTTGATCGCCAATCACCCCGAGCTTTATCGCCTCTATGCGGAGCGGACCTTCACCTACAACAACCACACGCAGGAGAACCGCAATCCGCTCCTGGGCGCGTTTGACGGCGCTGACGGCTTAAAGACCGGCCACACCGACGAGGCGGGCTATAGCCTCGTCGGCTCGGCGATCCGAAACGGCCATCGCCGCATCATCGTGTTCAATGGCCTGAGCTCGATGGCGGATCGGCGCACGGTCGGCGTCGAGTTGATGGGCGAAGCCTTTGAGCGATACGCCACCGCCCGCATCGCGCAGCGCGGGCAAGCAACTCGGCCAAGCGCAAGTCTATCTCGGCTCGCGCGCCAGCGCGCCGCTGGTTGCGCAAAACGACATCATCGTCGGGGGACCGCAGGCGGTGCTGCACGGACTTAGGGCGCACATCGTCTATAGCGGTCCGCTTCGCGCGCCGCTCGCGCAAGGACAGGTGGTGGCCCATCTCGTCGTCGAAGGCCCGGGTTATCAGACGACGCAGTTCCCGCTCGTGACAAGCCAGCGCATCGGCGGCGCCAATTGGTTTGTGCAGGCTTGGGAGGGCTTGCGCGTGACCCTCTCGGGCGCACATTGAGGGCATGGCGCAAGGCCGTTTCATCACCCTCGAAGGCGGGGAAGGCACGGGAAAATCGACGCTCGCGCGCGCGCTTGCGCAAGCGCTGAGCGGGCGCGCCAACATTGTCGTCACCCGCGAACCGGGCGGCGCGCCGGGCGCTGACGCCATTCGCGCGCTGCTTGTCTCGGGCGACGCCAATCGCTGGAGCGCGGCCGAAGAGGCGCTGCTTGTTTGCGGCCGCCCGGCTCAATCATCTGACCCACGCCATCTTGCCCGCGCTCGCGCGCGGCGATTGGGTGGTGTGCGACCGCTATTACGATTCGACCCGCGCCTATCAGGTCGCCGCCGGCGGTTTGGCCCCAAGCGCGCTTGAGACGCTCAATCTTCTCATTGCCGCGCCCGCGCCGGATTTGACCTTGGTGCTCGATCTCGCTCCGGAATTGGGGCTTGCCCGCTCGCGCGGCGAGCATGTCGGCGAAGATCGTTTCGAACGCAAGGACGGCTCTTTCCACGCGCGCGTGCGCGCGGAATTTCAGGCGATCGCTCAGCGCGAGCCGAAACGCTGCATCTTGATCGACGCGGCGCAATCGAAAGAGCAGGTGCTGGCCGAAGCGCTCGCGGCGATCGAGGCGCGGCTCTAGTGGCCGACAAGGAGATCCTCGAGACCGACCAGGAGCCGGGCGCGCCGCATCCGCGTCTGACCTACGCCTTCACCGGTCACGAAGCGGCCGAGGCGACGCTCAGCGAAGCTTTGGGCGGGCGCATGCACCACGCCTGGCTGATCTGCGGTCCCAAGGGCTTGGGCAAGGCCACTTTGGCCTATCGCTTCGCGCGCGCGGCGCTTGGCGCAAAGCTTACAGGAAGGCGACCCCTCGATGTCGATCCTGAAGACCAGATCGCGCGCCAGATAGCCGCCCAAGCGCACCCGGATTTGTTCGTGCTCCGCCGCGGCTATAATGAGCGCGGCCGCCCGCGCCGCGAGATCGCGGTCGATGACGCACGCGAGCTCGGCCGCTTCTTTTCCCTCGCGCCCAGCCAAGGCGGCATGCGGGTTGCGATCATCGACGCGGTCGACGACCTTAACCGCAACGCCGCCAACGCCATTTTGAAAACGCTGGAAGAACCGCCGCCGCGCTCGGTGCTGCTGCTGGTCGTGCCACGCGCCGGGCGCCGCGCTCGCCACGATCCGCTCGCGCTGCCGGCGCCTTGCGCTGAAGCCCTTGAGCGACGACGTGCGTGCGCCAAGCGCTCGGCGGCGAGCCCGACGAAGCGCTGGTGAAGCTTGGCGAAAGGCAGGCCCGGCCGGGCGATTGCGCTGCGGGGCCAAGGGCTCGACGCGGCCTCGGCCGATCTTGGCGATGCGCTGGACGCGCTCTCGCGCGGCGAAGCGCGCCAAGTGCCTGCAGGCGATGTACGATCGCATGCGCGGCGAGCCGTTTGAAAAACTTGCCGCGGTTCTGGATCTTGCGGCGGAATGGGCGCGCAGCGCCGGCGTTGAACACGCCCATGAAGGCTGGGCCGAGGCCTGGTCGGCGCTGGAGCAATTGCGCGTCGAGGCCGAAGACCTCGACATGGATCCGCGGCATGCGCTGGCGCGCGCGGTCGCCATCCTGGATCGCGCAGCGGCGGGCAAGCGCTGATGTACATCGACAGCCACGTGAACCTGCATCACCAGAGCGTTCGAAGACGACCGCGAAGCGGTCATCGCCCGCGCCCGCGACGCCGGCGTGGCGCGCATGCTGACGATCTGCGACAAAATTGAGAATTTCGCCGAAGTGATCGCCATCGCCGAAGCGCATGAAGACATCTACGCCAGCGTCGGCGCCCATCCCCATTATGCGAAGGATCATCCGGGCCTCGCCGCGGCCACGCTGATCGCGCTGGGCGGCCATGAGAAGGTGGCGGGCGTGGGCGAGACCGGCTTGATCTGCACTACAAATTCAGCCCGTTCGAGGATCAAGTCGCGGTTTTTCGCGTTCACGCGCGAAGCGGCGCGCAAACTGGACAAGACGCTGATCATCCACACGCGCGCAAGCCGATGCGGCGATGGCGCAATTGTTGGAGGAAGCGGCGGGGAGGGCCCGCTTCGGATCCTGATGCATTGTTACACGCTCAGGCGCCGAGCTGGCGCGGCGCGCCCTCAGAATCGGCGCTTATTTTTCGTTTTCCGGCATCTTGACGTTCAAGAACGCCGATGATGTGCGCGCCATCGCGCGCGAGATCCCGCTCGATCGCGTCATCGTCGAAACCGATTGTCCCTATCTGGCCCCTGCGCCGTATCGCGGGGCGCGCTGCGAACCCATGCATGTGCGGGAGGTGCAGAAGGCCTTCTGCGCCTTGCGGGGCTTGGACGAGGAGGAGGGCGCCGCCCTCATCGCCGACAACTTCTTCCGCCTGTTTCCAAGCATGGCGAGAGGCGCCGCCTGATGGGCGCGCTGCGCGTCACGCTGCTCGGCTGCGGCTCCTCGGCGGCGTCCCGCGCGCCACCGGCGATTGGGGCAAATGCGATCCCGACGAACCGAAGAACTATCGCTCGCGCTGCGGGCTCTTGCTGCAGCTTTGGCGCAGGAGCGGCCGGGCCGGCGGCGGCGGCCACCACCGTGCTGATCGACACCGCGCCCGATCTGCGCCTGCAGCTGGCCCGGCGCGATGCCCGACCATATCGACGCTGTCGTCTTCAGCCACGACCACGCCGACCAGACCAATGGCTTCGACGACATCCGCGCCTACTTCCTCAAGCAGCGCCACACCATCCCGGTGTTCATGGATGAGACGACGGCTTCGACCTTCATGGTGCGCTTCGGCTACGCCTTTCGCTCCCTAGGGCGGCTATCCAGCGATCGCGCGCCGCGCCGATCGCATCGCCCCGCTCGTGCCCATCGTCGTTTCCGGACCTGGCGGGCCGATGGAGCTGCTGCCGCTTGATCAAGAGCATGGCTTCTCCAAATCCTTGGGCTTTCGTGTCGGCGGCTTCGGCTATTCCAACGACCTGGTGGCGATGGCGGAAGCGAGCTTCGCGGCGCTTGGCGGTCTTGAGCTTTGGATTGTCGATGCGCTGCGCGAGACGCCGCACCCGACCCATACCCACCTTGGACAGAGCCTGGACTGGATCGCGCGCTTAAAACCCCGCCGCGCGGTTTTGACCAACATGCATGTCGATCTCGACTATCAGAGCCTGAAGGCGAGGCTGCCGCCGGGCGTCGAACCTGGCTACGATGGCTGGAGCGCTGATCTGGCCATCTAACCTCCTGATCATTTCCCATAATCTATCTTATGCGAATTGACGTAGTGCACGATAAGACGCGTAAAAACAATGAGATAGACGACGATCCCGCGGCCGCCTCCGCGCTTTCCGATCACCTGGCGCGCCGCGGCTTCAACAGTCCAGACCTCTTCGTGCAGCAGATCGATCCGCTGCGGGGACGGCACGGTGTTGCGCTGTGAGCCGCCGAGGTCGTATCGCGCGACCAGTTTTCTCGACAGTCGCTTGCTGCGCCCACACGCCGAAGGCTTCGTCTTGCCGTACGATCATCTCGTGGCCTGGATCGCATGCGGTCACCGAACCGCCTGCGCCCATTCATTTCATTTTTCACGCCGGCCATGTCGGATCGACGCTGCTCAGCAGACTTGATCGAAGAAGCTCACAGGCGTGCTCGCGCTGCGCGAGCCGGCCACGCTGCGCACGCTCGCGGCCATGCACGACGCCCTCTCCCGCCCAAAGCCCCTTCTCAAGCCAGAATTCGACATCGCGTTCGGCACCCAGGTGCGCCTTTGGCGGCGCGGTTACGGCGAAACACGACCGCGTCGTTGTCAAGGCGACGAGCGACACCGCGCGGATCGGCGAGCGGCTGATGCAAGACGCGCCGGAGGCCAGGGCGATCCTTTTGAACGTTGGCGCGGAGGCCTATGTTGCTCAGCTCTCTTCGCCGAGGCGCGATTCGACGCCAAGGCTCCCGAGGGCGCAGCGCCTGCGCATCGCTTGACGCGCCCATGCCGGGCGTGGCCTCGCAAGGCGAAGCCGCGGCGATGAGTTGGTTGCCGAGAGCATGACGCAAAAGCGCCTGTCCAAAGCCTGGCCGAAAGGATGCTCAGCATGGATTTCGATGAGTTTCTGGGAGAGCCGACCATTACCTGCGGGCGGTTTTCCATCATCTTGCGGTTCGATGTGCCGGCGGCGTTGCGCGAACCGCCGCGAGCATCCCGTGATGCGACGATACTCAAAGGACCCCGGCCAAGCCTATTCAACCGCGCGATCGTGCCCAGCGTCTGCAGCGGTCGCGGCAGGACAATGCCGAGGAAATTCGCCGAGGCCTGGCCTGGCTCGATCAGCGTGGCGAACGCCCACCCGCCAGCCGCCGCCGCGTTCGCGGCTAAGCGAGAACGATATGGCGCCAGATCCTAAGTCTGATCAGACCCAAAGTCCAACCCCAAGTCCAACCCCAAGTCCAACCCCAAGACCGACCTTGAGGCCGATCGCCCCGGCGATGCCGCGCGCGCGCTCGTGGCAGCTCATGGCGCGCTTGCGCGATCGCGAGCATGGCTGCCCGTGGGACGCCGAGCAAACCTTCGCGACCATCGCGCCCTACACGATTGAAGAAGCCTACGAGGTCGCCGACGCCATCGAACGCAATAACATGCCAGCTCTGAAGGAAGAATTGGGCGACCTCCTCTTCCAGGTCGTCTTTCACGCGCGCATGGCGGAAGAGGCGGGCCTCTTCAATTTTATCGACGTCGCCGAAGCGCTGACGGCCAAGATGACTGAACGCCATCCACACGTCTTCAGTGAGCGCGACGAGCGCACAGCGGAAGAGCAAACGCGCGCGTGGGAGACCTTGAAGGCCGAAGAGCGCGCGAAGAAGCGCACTTAAGACGGCGCGCCCCCTCCCTGCTCGACGATGTCGCTATGGCGCTGCCGGCACTCATGCGCGCCGAGAAGCTCACCAAGCGCGCGGCGCAAATCAATTTCGATTGGCCGACGCCTGAGCACGTGCTGGAGAAACTCGACGAAGAGTTGGCTGAGCTGAAGGAAGCGCGCGATCGCCACGACCATCAGACGCCATCGACGAAGAGATGGGCGACATTCTGTTTGTGATGGCCAACCTCGC
>CAWJYY010000011.1:30000-214830 GCA_963847165.1 uncultured Pseudomonadota bacterium | reverse complement strand
TGTGTAACCTACTCGACCGTTGCGTATTGCTGTCCTGCATGCGCACGCTGGCCACAAGCGATTGCGCGGTCACGTTGGTGACCGCACCGTCGGCGCGCGACACCGAGATCGGCGCGGCCGCCTTCAAGATGATGTGCTGAGGATTGAGCAGATCGACGTTTAGATCCGCGCGCGCCGTTTGCAGCCGCCAGCCGGCGCGCGCGGGTGCGTAGGAGATGTTCGGGATCTCGAGCCGCATCAGCACCGGAAAGCCGTGGCGGACGATGGCGCCGTGCGAAACTTGGGCGCCGGCGGCGTTCTGATTGAACTGCCAGGCCGTGAGCTGCCGCTCGGCTTGGGAGGCGACGTACATTCCAATAGCCGACCCATCCCAGCGCCAGCGCGACAAACAGCGCCCACGGAACAATCAGCCAAGCAAGCCGTCCGAAATTCATGCCGCTCAAGTGCGGCGGCGATCCGGCGGGAGCAAGGCTTGGGATCTCGGTTTCGATGTTTTTTCGAGTTCGCGCGCATGAACGCGTCGCGTGAAAGACCCGCCGGAATTGGCGGCAATATCTTGAACGTCACCGTTCCCGGCGAACGCATGATGCCTTTGGGCTTCCAGATCAGCCCGGTATTGAGCGCGATCGGCGTCACCGGGATGTTGAGGTCGCGGTACATGGCGGCGATGCCGGGCTTGTAGTCGGGCGCGCGCGTCGAGCTTCCTGGCGCGTGCCTTCCGGGAAAATCAGCACTTGCCGGCCTTTGCTCACCGCATCGCGCGCGCCGCGCACCATGCTCTTCAGCGCCGTCGCGTAACCGCCGCGGTCCACCGCGAGCTGATTGCGCCCGAGATAGAGGCCAAGGATCGGCGTCTTGGCGAGTTCGCGCTTATAAATGAACACCGGCTCTTTGAAGAACAGCGACGGCACCACGGTGTCGAGCATCGCTTCGTGCTTGCACGCGATCAGCGCCCCGCCTTGCGGCAGGTTCTCCAGCCCCTCGAATTTCACGCGCGCGCCGACGATCCAGCGCAGGCCCCACAGGATCGTGCGCGTCCATGCGCGCAGCGCCATCCAAACGTTGCGTTCGTCCCACGCCACCCATGGCAGCATGGCCAGGCCGATAACCGCCATCGAGCCGTAGAGCCAGATGACGAAGATGAGCGAACGGATGAGTTTCATTGTTTCGCGCGGCCGGCGGCGCCGCTGCTCATGTCGATCAAGGCTTCGCGGCCGCGGATGACAAGAAATTTCACGTACTCGCCGCCGACGCGCAACGCCGCCAAGACATCGCTGCGCCAGAGTGGGGATCGGTCCAGCGCGTGCGCACGGGATAGCGATAGATTTGCGCTTCCGGCATGGCCAGCGACAGCTCGGCGTCGGCGCGCGGCATGTGATAATCGTCGGTGACGAGGATGAGGCGGCGATAGTGGTGTTCACGCGCCCAGGCCGAGGTTTCCGACGCATTGCCGAGCGTATCTTCCGCTGAACGGCCGAGATCGACGCAGCAGCGCGCCGTCGCGCTGATCGATGTTGAGCGCATGGAAGAGCTCGTCATCGGTGACCAGGCGATTGACGCCGGAGATCAAGCAGCCGCTCGCCCTTGTGCTGCTTCAGCAAACGCACGCCGGTGGAAAGTCGCTCCATGCGAGCCGCCGGTGAGCGCGACGATGGCGTCGGCGCGCGGCGGGTCCTGCGCGGGCTGGCGGACGGTGGTTGCGAAATTCCAGAAGCCCCAGATGAAGGCGATCACAGCCACGGCGACCGCCAACAGCGCCAGCCGCCGCATCAGCCAAGCCTCGCGGCTTGCCCGTGAAAATATCCAGCCGCTCCGCGCGCGCCCGGCGCCGGCGGCGAGGGCGGCGACGAACGGCGCAGCGATGATGGGCGCAAGGTCGACTGGTAGAATCATTTGCCGCAGATTTTCAACATTCATGCCCGGCATGGCTACGAACAAAAGCGCAAGACCGACAATGCCGGCGAGCGCGCCGCCGACCAGGCCGGCGTAAAGGCCAAGGATCGCGGCTTCGTCGGCGATGCGCCCGGCGGCTTGCCCGCGCGTGGCGCCGAGGTCGGTCATCACCGTCACCAATTCACGCCGGCGCGCCGCCAGGCTGCGCGCGCCCAGCGAGATGATCACCGCCATCACCAGGGCGAAGGCGATCGAGCCCCAAAACGCAATCGCGCGGGCGCGCCCAGCCCAGCCGGCGCCGCTGGCGTTGTCGGGCGCTTCGATCACCTGCGCGGTGACCCCGCCCTGCGCCAGGGCCGCGACAATGTCACCGGAAATATCGGTGCGCGCCGATGTCGGCGCGAGGTCGATCTCGATCAGCCGCAAGTGCGGGCATTTCGCGCGGCATTGACGCGCGAGCCGCCCCATTGCGCCAAGAGTTCGGCGGCGCGCCCAGCCGTCATCGGCGCGGCGCTGGTGACGTGGGGGGCGTGCTGCAATGCAGCAACGCGCGGCGTCAATGCCGGCCTTGGCCCTCAGGCGCCAGCACGCGCACGACCGCATATCCGGCGCGGGCCTGCTCGTAGGCGAGGGCGGCGCGGTCGACGGCGCGGGCGGCCAGCCCCGCCGCGGCGGCCGCGAAGGCGGCGAACGCCAGCGTCCAGAACAGGGCGCGCTCAACGCCCGTCAGGGCGTTTCTCATTCCAGCGCCTCCGCCGGCGCCCCTTCATCGACCGCCGTCAGCCGGCCACGCTCGATCCGCCAACGCTGCATCGGCGCGCAGTCGGCCAGGGTTTCGTCCTGGGTGGCGATCACCACCGCGGCGCCGACCCGGCGCATCTCGCCCAGCAAGCGCACGATGCGCCGCCCGTCGCCGGGCGACATGCCCGCGGTCGGGTCGTCGGCGAGGATGAGGTTGGGCTTTGCCGGCGAGCGCCCGCGCCAGCGCGGCGCGCCGTCGCTCCGCCCCCGATAATTTTTCGACAGCCAAGTCGGAAGCGCCGCCAAGCCCAACGAAATCCACAAGTTCGCGCACGTCGTGCTCGTATTCGACGGGCTTCATGCCGGTCATCTTAAGCGGCATGGCGATATTGTCGAAGGCGCTCCAATGCTCAACAAACACAGGGTTTTCACCGACATAGCCGATGCGCCGCTTGGCGCGGGCGCGCATTGAAGGGCTGGCGCGGGCGAGGTCCACGCCTAAGATCACGGCGCGTCCGCCGCGCGGGGTCAGCGCTAGGCGCAGCAAGTGGGTGAGCGTAGTCTTCCCAGCGGCGGCGGGGCCTGTAATGATCGCGACTTCGCCGGTATGAATTTCGAAATCTATTCCAACCAGAACGGTTGCGGGGCCGTAGCCGGCGTCGACGCCTGAGAGGCGGGCGAAGACGCCACGCTCGAACAGCTCAAGGTCAGGGTTGATGGGACGGGCCATGGCTGGACAAGCTGAATAGAATCAATGCACGAGGGACAGTTACTGGGGCTGTTGAACGTTTCATTACCATGATCCTAACCTGCACGTCTTGCTCGACACGCTATTACGCTGACGACGCCGCCATCGGGCCGGCGGGCCGAACCGTGCGCTGCGCGGCCTGCGGGTTCTCCTGGTTCGCCGAGCCGCATCTCGAATTGCGTGACCCCGAACCGCGCGCCGAGGCCGCGATTTCCGCCGCGCCGGAACCCCTGACACGCGAGCGTGTCGAAAGATTGCGCAAGGCGGCGCAGCAGCCGGGCCCGGCGCCGTCGGCAGCTGCGAAATTCCGCGCCCAACAAGCCGAACGCATGCGCCGTGAACGCACCCGCGCCGCCGTCGCGGTGTGGGGCGCGACCGGCGCTGCCCTTGCGGCATCCGCGACCGGCATGGTGGTTTTCCGCCAAGATGTCGCCGAATTGTGGCCGCGCTCGGCGAGTGCGTTCGCGGCTCTGGGCCTCGACGTCAATGTCTACGGGCTCGAGTTCTACAATCTTGGCGTTCAGCGCTCCTTCGAGGGCGACACCCCGGTGCTGATGGTCAGCGGCGAGGTGCGCAATATCGGGCGCGACAGCAAGACGATCCCGCCGGTGCGCTTGTCGCTGCGCGATGCGCAATCGCACGAAATCTTCCAGCTGGTGAACACGATCGCCGATCATCCCGTCGCCGCCGGCGCGGCCGTGCCGTTCCAGGTGCGCGTCGACAATCCGCCGGCCGATGCGGTCGATCTCGAAGCCACGTTTGCAAGCCCTGGTGAAGCGGCGGTCGCCGGCGGTCCCGCGCACGTAACGCCCGGCATGCGCGACGATCGAGAGCCGTTGGTGCTGACCCAGCCCGCGGCTCAACACGTCGATCCGGCCAACGCCACGCCGTCCGCGGAAGCGCAGCCGATTGAAGGTTTGCAGCCGCGCTTCACGAATGGCTGACGCGCGTCTGCGCGTTCTTCTCGATGCTCCTGACATAGCAGCGCGCGTGAATGCGCTCGCCGATGGCTTTGGCGCGCAAGTTGACGACGGCTGGACTGTGGTCGCGCTGCTGCAAGGCGCCATTCCGTTCGCCGCAGACCTCATGCGCGCGTTCGAAGCGCGCGGACGCCATCCCATCTATAACTCGCTCTGGCTGGAGAGCTATCGCGATGCGCATGAAAGCTCAGGCAAGGTCGTGGTGCGCGCCGATATTTCGCGACCGATCGAAGGGCGTCCGGCGCTCATTATCGACGACGTCTTCGACAGCGGGCGCACGATCGCCTTTGCGCGCGCGCATTTGCTGGCGAAAGGCGCGACTTTTGTGTTGACCTGCGCCTTCGTGCGCAAGCCGCAAGCTCTGGGCGAACCGATCGACGCCGTGGGCTGGGATGGTCCAGACGCCTTCCTGGTCGGCTACGGCATGGACGACAAGGGCCGCTATCGCGGGTTGCCCTATATCGCTGCGCTGGAATAGGCGGCGAGCGTTTTCGCCGCCGCTTGCTTCCTGCTTGCTTCCTCAAGTCAAATCCGCAGCGTGCTGAGCGTGACGGTATTGTCGCCGAACTGGACGGGGGTGCGCGTTTCGGGGCGGCGTGCGATGGCGGCCTGCGCCGGCGCCGCCGCGCCGGGCGTGAGGCCGATGACCGACCACTCCGTCGCCTCGCCGCCAAGCGTCACCGTCAGCTCGGCGCCGTCGCAGGAGCGTCCTTCGCAGCCGAGCATGACATAGTCGGGCAGTTCCTCGGACCTGCCGACCTCGCCGAAATCGGCTTCCGCGCCGTTCATCCGCACGCGCACGGCATGCGCCGCGTTGGGGATGCGCAGATAGATGCGATAGACGCCGTTCATGCGCAGGTGCGCGTGCAGTTGGCGTTCGCCATTTTCTGCAGGCGTGATGGTGATGTTCGCCAATGTCGGCGCCGGCGCGGGCAGCACCCGCGTCGGCGCCGACCAATAGGGCGTCTTATCGCCGGCGAGCATGATCTCTGGGGCGAACCTGAAAGCGCGGCTGAGTTCGCGCGGCAAGGCGCGGCGCGCCGAGCCCGCGAGAAGTCGCGCCTGGTTGGTCGTGGCGTTGTAAAAATAACTGATATTGAGCGGCAGCGGCCGTTGGCGCGTGGCGCTTGGCGTGAATGCGGCCGCGATCACCGCGGCCAGAGCGGCGCCGGCGAGGACCAAAGCCGGCGTTCGCCAGCTGGCCGCGCTCTTGAGACGCGCCAGCGGTCCCGCCCATGGCAGCGCCGCCAGCGCAAACAACAGGGCGTTGGCGAATGGAAATTGAAAACCAAGCGCCAATTCGTTGAGAGCCAGCATCGGCGCCCAGATGATGAGCGCGGCGATGGCCGCCATCGCCGCGCCGATCATCGCCGCCGGCCTCCAGGCCAACGACGCGACCGCGCCCAAGGCGAAAAGCGCCGCCGGCGGCAGGAAGAGAATGGAGATGCCGGGCATCACCAAGGTCAGAGCCAGGCCAAGAGCCGCGAAGGCCAGCTGACCGCCGGCTTCGACCTGTTGGGCGCTGATGGCGCGGCCGAAGGCGAGCATGATGAGCGGGGCGCCCAGAAGGCCAAGGGCGAGACACCAGGCGCGCGAGACCTCCGGATGCGCCCACCAGAAGGCCTCGCCGGGGCGCAACAGCAGCGCAAACACGCCCCAGACGAGCCCGCCAAGCAGCGCCGAGACGAGGATCGACGCGAACGGCAGCGCCAGCGTCCGCCAACGCTGCTCGGGTTTGGCTCGCCAGAACGCCAAGCCGGCGATGATCGCGCTCAGCGCCAGCAGGGTGAGCGACAGCCACGCCGGCAGGCTGATGAAAAAGCGTGAGACAATATCGGTGTAGACGAGGTCCTGGCGCTCGCCGCGGTCGGGTCGCGCCGCCCATGCGCCGATGATTGTGAGCGCTTGATCGCCCATGTGCTGCACGCTGGCGAGGTCTTGCGAGGCGAAGGAATCCGCGGCGTGTGATAGTTTTCCAGCCCTTCGAGCACGGCGATGTTGATGACGTCGAGACCTGGACGCTTCAGCACCGTCACGTCGGTCGAGTTGGGCAAAAGGCCATAAATGTCGGCGGTGATCGAATTGGCGATCGGGCGCGCGACGCCGGCGTAGGCGCGTACGGCGTCGGCGTTTGGTTGGTTGCTTTCAAAGAACACCGCCGGCCCGCGCGTGCCGCGCGCTTCAAGCTCAATCAAAGACTGCGCCTCGGCCATGAGCGGATCGGACTGGGCGAAGGCGTCAGGCGCCGAGCAGCGCCTGTTCCTCGCCATCGCTCAGGAGAAAAATCACGCGTCGGTTCAGTCGCCTGTGCGAGAGCTCGCGCGCGACCTCGAGCAGAACCGAAAGCCCGATGCCGTCGTCGCTGACGCCAGGCCCGGCGGGCACGCTGTCATAATGGCCGGCGGCGAGGATGGCGGGCCCATGTGGCCCATGTGCGCCGCCCATGCTGAAGACGACATTGCGCACGTGTCCGCAATCGATCAGCGGATAATGCGGCTGCGGCCGACAGGCGAAGGCCTCGTGGACTTCCGGCGTAAAGCCCAAAGCGGCGATCTCGCGCATGAGATTGCCGCGCACGAGATCGGCGGCGGCGCTATCGACGGGGTGGGCGACCTGCGGCGCGATGATCGCACGCAGCCGCGCTTGCGCGGCGCGTGCGTCGAAGCCTGGCGCGCCAACCGGACGCAGCGGCGGCGGCTCGACCGCCGCGCCCGCGGTCATGAATGCAAGAAAAAGCCCGGCGATGAGAGCCAGAGTTTTGAGCATGAAAAGCGTCCATCAGCGGCGTCGCGCAGGTGTCGTATCGCGCTGGCGGCGGGCTGCAAGGAAAAGCGCGCCGATTAGGCGCCGTCGAAGGTGTCGAGCAATCGCCGCAAATACTCGCGCTCGGCTTCGGGACGGTTGGGGTCGTCGGCGCGGCGGCGGATTTCGTCGAACAGTTCGCGCGCGCGCATATCGGTGGAAAGATCGCCGTTGAGGCGCATTTCGCGATTGGAGGTGTCGCCGGCGCCATTCGGCGCGCGGCCCAGCGGATCGCGTCCGCCGTCGTCATTGCCGCTGGCGCCGGGAGCGGCGTCGCCTTGCTCGCCGTCGCGCATTTGCTGCGAGAGCTGAGAAGCGCCCCGGCGCATGCGATCGAGCGCCGCGTCTTGGGCGGTTTCGGCGGCGCGCAGGTCGCCGGAACGCAGCGCTTGTTCGGATTCCTGCATGGCGCGCCCGGCGGCGTCGAGATCGCGGCTTGGATCGGCGCCGGCCTCGTTGGCGGAGCGTTGCGCCTGGGCGAGCCCTTGCTGGATTTGCGATTGGCGGTCGGCGAGGTTTTGTCCGCCCTGGCCGCCTTGTTGGGCGCCGCCGCCGCCGGCTTGCGATTGCCGCTGCTGCTCGCCCTGCTGACTTTGCTGCTGATCCTGCTGAGTTTGTCGCCCGCCCTGCTGATCTTGTCGCTCGCCCTGCTGTTGTTGGGTGTCGTCGCGCAGCGCGCGCTGGGCCCCGAGCGCTTGCGACAGCTGATCCATGCTCTGCTGCATCTGCTGCTGATGGGCGCCCTGGCTTTGACCGCCTTGACCTTGCTCGGCGCGCTGGGTCAGACGGACATCGAGATTGGCGAGAATGTTGGTCAGCTGCTGCAGCAGCGCTTGCGCTTCGGCGTTGCGGCCTTGCTCGGAGAGTTGCTGCACACGGGCCATCATCGCCTCGATGTCGCGTTGGCTGATCTGGGCCTGGTCTTGGGTGTCCTCGGCGCTTTCCTGGCGGCCATTGCGCAGCGCTTGCTGGACGAGCGCCTGCATGTAGCGCTGGGTGGCGTCGCGCAGCGCTTGCATCAATTGCTGGATGCGGCTCTGTGGCGCGTTTTGCGCCAAGGCTTCGTTCAAGGCGCGCTGCGCCTCCTCAAGCGCGCGCCGGGCGTCGGCTGCGCCGCCATACTCGGCGCGCAGCGCGGTGCGCCAGAGAATGTCGGCGGCGACGCCGGTGTCGTCGATGTTGCGGGCGGTCTCCAATTCGGAGCGCGCCATGCGGAAGCCAAAATAGACGGCGAGGTCGCGGAAATAGCCGTCCTGGGGCTCCATCATCAGCGCATCGAGCAGGCGCGCGGCGTGGCGCACTCCTTCGGGGGCGCGTTCGAGCGCGGGATGACGGCTGGCGTCGCGGATTTCGATCCGCTCGCTGCCGAGCAAAATGTCGCCGGCGGGGATGGTGCGGCGCGGCTCGTCGGGCGCGGGCCGATAGGCGCGCCGATCGGTGAGGATGTGGCGACGAATTTCGATGGCGGCGCGCGCCAGCGGCTGCAGGAAGACCTTCTCCGGCAGCGTCACCCGCAAGGGCTGGCTCGCGCCCTCTTGGCCCAGCGCATCGACGGCGACGATTTGCGCCTCAACCTCCATGCCCGCGTAGGGGTGGGCGGCGAGGTCGACTTGGTTTTGCCCATCGGCGTCGCGCGGATCGCCGGCGGGCGCTTCCAGTTCGGTGTCGACGGGATCGGCGTGCGCAAGCCCGGGCGGGGGGCTGACCGGGCGTACGCGCAGCAACAGGCGGCGCACGCCGTAATCGTCGCCGACGCGCCAGCCGATTGTCGCGCGCTCGCCAGCCATGAATTCGATCGGCTGGGTGAAGGCCGCGCTCGGCGCCGCATCCGGCGCGGGCGCGATGCGCCAGGCGGCGCGGGTGTGAAAACGCACGATCTTCAGCCAGCCGGGGCCGGGAAGCGTGAGGTGCGCTTCCCAGGCGCCGTCGGCGGCGCGCGTGAATATGGCGCTGCGATCGCCGCCGACGCCGTTGAAGACAAGACGCGGCGCTCCCGTCGGCCCGGTGAGCCGGACGGTGGCGGTGACCGATGGCGGCGTGACGATGGTTTGATTGAGCCGGTCGCTGAGCGAAACCGGCGCCGCGTGCGTGTAC
The DNA here is from genome assembly GCA_963847165.1 of uncultured Pseudomonadota bacterium. Classification (GTDB taxonomy): domain Bacteria; phylum Pseudomonadota; class Alphaproteobacteria; order Caulobacterales; family Aquidulcibacteraceae; genus Vitreimonas. Next base: position 205,572 of record CAWJYY010000011.1, on the reverse strand, counting down.
TCGCCGGGCGTCACCCATGCTTCGATCGCCATCGGGCCGTCGCCGAGGAGCGGTCCGGGATCGGGAATGAAGGCGTTGCTCAGCCGGTCGCCGGCATTGGGCCCAGCGACCAGCAGCGCGCCGACGAGCGCAATCGCCACAATGTAGCGCAGCTTGTGGGGGTCGATGTCGTCGAGTTCGGGGCGCGGCGGGCCGACGCGCGCGCGTTCGGCGCGTTCAAGCGCGCGTTCACGCTCGCGGCCCCACAGCGCCATGGAGAAGACATCGTATTGCGCGGGCTGGTCGCGCAGCGCCTCGAAGGCGCCGAGGTCGAGCTTGGAATCGGATGCAAGCCGCGCGCGCGCCTCGGTTTCCGTCGGCGTGCGCCATGCCCGCTTCGCCCGCCACCCCAGCCAGACGAAAATCGCCAGCGCTAATGTCGCGGTGAGCGTCTGGGCCAAGAGCGGCAGCATGGCGTGTGCGCCGGTCAGCCCAACCACCGCCCAGGCGCCGATTGCCAGCATGAGCATCAGCCCGGCGCGCAATCCGCGCTCGACCATCAGCCGGCGGCGGGCTCGCTCGGTCTCGCGGGCCAGTTGGTCGAGGGCGTCCTGGAGCTTCATCCCGTCGGCGCCGACCCTAGCAGGCGCGATCTGGCCAAACCATGACGCTCCCACGGCGCGAGATGCGGTTTCAGCGTCAATTTCCCTGAGCCGGCGGGGTCTTCAACCAGGAGGGGACCCGCTCGAGCGCCAGCTGATCGGCGATGCTCCAGCGGCGGCGCACGAGCTCAAAGGCGCCGCCGCGCACCAGCACTTCGGGAACCAAAGGCCGCCCATTGTAGGTGGATGACATCGTCGCCCCGTAAGCGCCTGCGGTCATGAACGCCACGGCGTCCTCAGCCGCCAGAGGCGCCAAAGCGCGAGCGCGTGCGAAGGTGTCGCCGGTTTCGCAGATCGGGCCGACGACATCATAGCTCTCGATGTCCTCGCCGATGGGTTCCGCCAGCGGCTTTATCTCATGGAAGGCGCCGTAGATGGCGGGACGAATGAGGTCGTTCATGCCGGCGTCGAGAACCAGAACGGGGCGCGCGCGCATCTGCACCCGCAAGACGCGCGCCAGCAAAACCCCGGCATTGGCGGCGATCATCCGCCCCGGCTCGCAGATGAGATCTACGCCGAGGTCGCCGATCGCAGCTGCAATCGCCGCCGCGTAGTCGTTCGGCGAGGGCGGCGCCGGTTCGTTGAAATAAGGAACGCCAAGGCCGCCGCCAAGATCGAGGCGGTCAACGGCAAAACCGCCGCCGCGCAAGTCTTCGGCAAGGGCGCGCAGCGCGCGGAACGCTCGCTGCAGCGGCGCCAGATCGCGAATTTGGCTGCCGATATGGACCGCAAGACCCACAGGCTTCAGATTTGGATCGGCGGCGGCGCGGGCGTAGAGTTCGGCGGCCGTCGCCAACGCAACGCCGAATTTCGCCTCGCCGCCGCCGGTGGAGATCTTGTCGTGGGCCCCGGCGCCGACATCGGGATTGACGCGCAGGGCGATGGCGGGACGCTTATGCTTGGCGCGGGCGATGTTGGAGAGCGTTTCGAGCTCGGCGGCGCTCTCGACATTGATCTGATGGAGATCGGCGTCGACGGCGAAGGCGAGTTCGGCTTGAGTTTTTCCAACCCCTGAAAAGACGATGCGATCGGCGCTCACGCCCGCAGCCATCGCCCGCTCGATTTCGCCTTGGCTGACGACGTCGGCGCCGGCGCCCCTCCTGGCCAAGGTTGCGAGGACGCCGATATTGGCGTTTGCCTTGACGGCGAAGGCGATCAGAACGTCACGCGGCGCCAAGGCGGCTTTGAAGACGGCGAAGTGGTGTTCGAGGGTCGCAGTGGAATAGACATAGACAGGCGTGCCGACGGCGCGCGCGATCTCACTCAATCGCACGTCTTCGCAGCAGAATTCCCCGCCGCGATAAGTGAAATGGTTCATCTGGGTGCGGTGGGGCTCTGCGGCGGCGGCGGACTTGCATCCTGGGTCCCGCTTGGCGAGGCGCCGCAGCGGCTGTCGAGCGGGCGCGGATGGGCCGGGTGCTCGGTATTGTAAGACCGTTCGCGGGCGCATTCGTGGGCGACGGCGTTTTGGGCGTTCCACAGCGGATTGGGCCGCTCGAGGCTATTCTTGATTCCGCACGAGGAGAGAAGCGTCAGGGCCGCAAGGCCAAGCAAGAGGCGGCTCATTTGAAGTTCTCCTTCCAGCGCGCGATTTGTTCGCGCACCCGCTCCGGCGCGGTTCCGCCATAGCTATCCCGGCTCTCGACCGATTTTTCAACCGTCAGGCTCGCACAAGCGGCTGCGGTGATGCGGGGATCGATGGCGTGAAATTCGCTTAACGGGAGGTGGGCCAGTTCGCCGACGCCGGTTTCTTCGGCGCGGGCGACGATGCGGCCGGTGATCTCGTGGGCGTCGCGGAACGGCGTCTTCAATTCGCGCACCAGCCAGTCGGCGAGGTCGGTGGCGGTGGAATAGCCGCGAGCGGCGGCTTCGCGCATGGCTTGGCGGTTGAAGGCCAGCCCCTCGATCATGCCGATCATGGCGGTGAGGCAGAGCGCAAACGAATCGACGGCGTTGAACGTCAGCGCCTTGTCCTCCTGTAAATCCTTGCAATAGGCCAGCGGCAGCTTTTGCACGATGGCGTTCAACGCGGCGAAATCGGCGCCGATGCGCGCGGCCTTAGCGCGGATGAGTTCGGCTGCGTCCGGGTTGCGCTTTTGCGGCATGATCGATGATCCGGTCGACCACGCGTCGCTCAAGCGTGCAAAGGCGAATTGCGGCGAGGTCCAGAGCACGATTTCTTCGGCGAGCCTTGAGAGATGAGTGGCGGCGATGGCCAGATTGGCGAGCGCGGCCAACGCAAAATCGCGGGAGCCGACGGCGTCGAGCGAATTGCTTGCAGGCGCATGGAAGCCGAGCGCTTCGGCGGTCATGTCGCGATCGATTTTGTAAGAGGTGCCGGCGAGCGCCGCCGCGCCGAGGGGACATTCCCACGCCGCCTCAAGCGCCGCGCCGATAATGCGCACGCGGTCGCGCTCGAACATGTTGACGTAAGCGAGCAGGTGATGGCCGAGCGTAATCGGCTGCGCCGTCTGCAAATGCGTAAAGCCCGGCATGATCCAGTCGGCATGCTCGTCGGCGCGCTTCAAGAGCGCCTTCTGTAAGCCGCGCAAGCCATCGGCGGCTTCGCGCGAGGCGCGCATGGTCCACAGTTTGAAATCGGTGGCGACTTGATCGTTGCGCGAGCGGCCGGTGTGCAGGCGTTTGCCGGCCTCGCCGATGCGCTCGCTCAAGCGCGCTTCGATATTGAGGTGGATATCTTCGAGTTCCACCGAGAATGGGAATTTTCCGGCGATGATCTCGGCGGCGATCTGATCCAGTCCGGCCTGGATCGCTGCGTTATCCTCCTTGCTGATGATGCCTTGCGCCGCCAGCATCTCGGCGTGCGCTTTCGAGCCTTCGATGTCTTCGCGCCATAAGCGTTTGTCGACATCGATGGAGGCATTGATCGCTTGCATCGCATCGCCAGGCGTGCTCGCAAAGCGGCCGCCCCACATCATTTGGCCGCCTGACGAAGAGGAAGACTTGGACACCGACATTCGCTCCACTCCCGCGCGCAGGTTTTGGCCCCAAAACTGGGCTCTTTGGGGCGCAACGGCGATGCTGGCCTTTGCCGGGGTCGCCATCCTTTACGTGCTTTTCGCCGCCGGTTCAAAGCCCGCCCAGAGCCAAGGCATGGCGCGATTCGCCACCGGTGCGATGCATCGTCTGGCCGTGTTGGACCATCCCCCGCCGCTGCCGATGCGGGCTATCCAGGATGGCCAAGGTCGGATCACCAATCTGCACGCTTTCATGGGCCAGGTGCTGGTGGTGAATTTGTGGGCGACGTGGTGTGCGCCCTGTATGGAGGAGATGCCGACCTTGGGGGCGTTGCAGCGGCGATTTTCGGGACGTATCCGCGTCATTCCCGTCAATGTCGACGACACCGCCCATCTGGAGCAGGCCAAGCAGGAATTGGCGCGTCTGACGAGAGGGTCGCTGCCGCTCTATAACGACAATTCGCGCGGCATCCTTTTCGACGTCAACACGCCCGGCATGCCGGTGACCATCATTTATGACCGGCGCGGGCATGAAGTGGCGCGCTTGGCCGGCGGCGCCGATTGGTCCAGCGAGGCGGCCTCGCGCCTGATCGAGGCCGTGCTTTCAGGGAACGCGACATGATCCCCATCGTCGAAACCGAGCGCCTGCGCATGCGCGGCCACACGCACGCCGATTTCGAAGCCAGCGCGGCGATGTGGGCCGATCCGAACGTGACGCGCCATATTGGCGCCAAGCCGTCGACGCACGAGGAAAGCTGGGCGCGGATGATGCGCTATCCCGGTCATTGGGCGCTGATGGGCTATGGCTTCTGGCTGCTTGAGGAAAAAGCCACCGGGCGCCTCATCGGCGAAGCCGGCTTCGCCGATTTCAAACGTTCGATCGAACACCCGTTCACCGAGCCCGAGCACGGCTGGGCTTTGGCGAGCTGGGCCCATGGGCGCGGTTTCGCTTCCGAGGCGCTTACCGCACAGCTTGCCTGGGCGGGGGATCATTTCGGGCCCGCGCCGCTTGTGTGCATGATCGATCCCGGCAATGCGGCGTCCATTCGGTTGGCCGAAAGGCACGGCTACAAGGAATTCGCCCGCAGCACTTACAAGGATGCGCCAACCATCCTATTTCGGCGGCTGCCGCGCTAAAGCGGTCTCTAACGCGGCCGGTCGGGAGGCGAGCGGGCGTGCACGATCTAACCAAAGGCTCGATCACGGGCCACATCATCGCCATGGCCGTCTTCATCGGCCTCGGCCTTCTCTTCCAGACGCTTTATTTTCTGGTCGACCTCTATTTCGTGTCGCATCTGGGCTCATGGGCGATCGCCGGCGTCAGCGCCGCGGGGGTGAGTTCGTTTGTGGTGATGGGCGCCTCCCAGCTTGTGGCGGTGGGGGCGATGGCGCTGATTGCGCAAGCGGCGGGTCGCAAGGACCAAGCCGAAGCCAATCTGATTTCAGGTCAGGCCTTTTCGCTGTCGCTTGTCTTCACGGTGGCGACCTTGATGCTCGGCTACACGCTGGGCGCGGCAGCGGTGCAGACGGTGAGCGCCGATGCGCAGACCTCACAAGCCGCGCGCGCCTATCTCTTCGCTTATCTGCCGTCTTTGGCCTTGATGTTTCCAACCGCCGCGTTGGGATCGGCCCTGCGAGGCGCGGGCGTGGTTCGCCCCACCATGGTGCTGCAGACGCTGACGGTGCTGTTGAACGCGGCGCTGGCGCCGGTGCTGATCGCGGGCTGGGGCACCGGTCATCCGTTAGGCGTTATGGGCGCGGGGCTGGCGACGACGATCTCGGTGGCGATCGGCTTGATCGCGCTCTGGCTGATCTTTCCACGCGTGCAAAAATTCGTCGCGCTCAACCGCGCGACCATGCGTCCGCAGCTGAAGCAATGGGGTCGAATTGCCGGCATCGGCCTGCCATCGGCTGGCGAGTTCTTCCTCATGTTTGTGATCTTCGCCGTCGTCTACTTGGTGATCCGGCATTTTGGACCCCACGCGCAGGCGGGCTTCGGCGTCGGCATGCGGATCATGCAATCGATCTTCTTGCCGGTGATGGCCGTGGCGTTCGCGGCCGCGCCGATTGCGGGGCAGAATTTCGGGGCCGGCTTGGGCGATCGCGTGCGCGCCACCTTCCGCGACGCGGCGCTGATTTGCGCAAGCTTGATGTTGCTGATGACGCTGTTCACGCAATGGCGGCCGGAAATGCTGTTGGCGCCATTCACCAGCGATCCCCAGGCGCTGGCGGTGGCGGCGGACTATCTGCGCATCGCCTCGTGGAATTTCGTGGCCAGCGGCGTGGTTTTCACTTGCTCCAGCATGTTCCAGGGCTTGGGGGACACAAGGCCGTCGCTGATCGCGAGCGGCTCGCGGCTGCTGACGTTTGCGGCGCCGGCGCTCTGGCTCGCCAACCAACCGGGCGTGACGCTGCACACTTTCTGGCTATTGTCGGTGACCTCGGTATATCTGCAAATGTTGCTGGCTCTGGTGCTGTTGCGTCACCAGCTGAACGTGAAATTGAACGGCCTCGTCGCGCGTGCGGCGCCAACGCCTGAGCCGATCGCGGCGGCATAATCAGCGGAACGGCTGGACATCGGTATGATAGAGGCCGGCGTCGATCGTTTCGTCGGGCTCGGGCGGCGGCTGACGCTTGAGCGCGATCCAGGCGAACGCGATCGCTGACACGAGCGCGACAGGCAGGCCGATGACGACCGCCAGCGGCAGCATCGCCATCGCCATCGGCAGCGAGAAATTCGTCGCCGCGCCTGAAAGGGAAGAGTGCGCCGCCGCGGAGAGCAATTGCGTCAGCACGAACGGCGCGGCCACGCAGGCGATCGCGCCGGCCACGATCACATGCATCACCGCGGTGCGCCGCGTCTTCGGCGGCCGCCGGATCATCCAACTTGCGCCAAGGGTGATGAGCGCGAACGCAAATACGGCCGCGCCCGAGATCACCACAAGCTGCTGAACGCCGGCATCATTGTAGAAAAGCCCAGCCGGCCAGCCGATCGCGACGGCGAGCGCCAGCGGCGTCCAAAGCAACGCCGGTTGGCGCCAGGTGAGCGGCGGCATGACGCTGCGGGATCGGCGGTGGGGCCATGTTGAAACGCTACTCTAATTGCAAACTTTGCGGCGTCATGGGGGTGCAACCGGGAGGCTTCCGCTTTCGCGCAGCGCCAGAGAGCGTGTTTGGCTGCGAGCGATGCCCGAGCGCCTCACCTCACCCGCGACCGCTCGCAATCGCGAGCCGATCCTTACCGTCCTGCAACGCATTTTGCCGGCCGACGCGCGCGTCTTGGAACTCGCGTCGGGCGCCGGCGAACACGCAATCTTCTTCGCCAACGCAATGCCAGGCCTGACATGGCGGCCGAGCGATGCCGATGCCGATGCGCGCGCCAGCATCGCGGCCTGGATCAAGGCCGGCGCCGTCGCCAATGTGCTCGCCCCTGTTGCGATCGATGCGTGCGACGAGGATTGGGGCCTTGCCAGGCCCCTTCGATGCGCTGGTGGCGATCAACATGGCCATATCTCGCCTTGGCCCGCGACGCTCGGCTTGATGGCGGGCGCGCGCGCGTTGCTGCGAGAGGGCGGGGTGCTCTTCACTTATGGACCCTATATGCGCGATGGCCGCCACACCGCGCCATCGAACCAGGCGTTCGACGCGTCGCTGAAAGCGCGCGATCCGCGCTGGGGCGTGCGCGATGTGGCGGATGTGACATCGGCGGCGCGCGCGCATGGCCTTATTCTGCGCGAACTTGTGGAGATGCCGGCGAACAATTTGTCGCTGGTGTTCGAAAAGCGACGCTCCATCGCATAAGCGGATTTTCTCACAAAGCTTTAACGCGCGCGCCACATTCGCGTTGCGCGCGCGCGCCACACTGCGCGCCGGCGAACGCAACATTGTTCGCGGCAATTGTGGGGATGCGCGAGATGCGCACAACGATCAAGTTTCTAGAGATGGCGATTGGCGGGGCGCTGCTGCTGGGTCTGGGCGCGTATATCGTTCACGGCCTGGTGCTGATCGCCGGCGCTGTCTTGTAAGGCGGCTGTGGCGTGGGAGGCGCGGGCCCCAGAAGGCGCTCGCGCCTCCCATTTCACGCCGCCTCATGCCACGGTCGCTGAAACTCGATCGCTCTAGCGCGTGGGCGTCGGGGGATCGGTGCGATAGTCGTAAAAGCCGCGTCTTGGTCTTGCGGCCAAGCCAGCCGGCTTCGACATATTTCACCAGTAGCGGACAGGGACGATATTTGGAGTCCGCGAGACCCTCGTAGAGCACCTGCATGATGGAGAGGCAGGTATCGAGGCCGATGAAATCGGCGAGTTCGAGCGGCCCCATTGGATGGTTGGCGCCCAGCTCTCATCGCCTTGTCGATGGCTTCGACGGAGCCCACGCCTTCATAGAGCGTGTAGATCGCTTCATTGATCATCGGCACCAGCACGCGATTGACGATGAAGGCTGGAAAATCCTCGGCATTGGCCATCTTCTTGCCGAGGCTTTCGACGAACTTGATCGAGGTATCATAGGTCTCTTGGCTGGTGGCGAGGCCGCGGATGATTCCACCAGCTTCCATCACCGGCGCCGGGTTCATGAAATGAACGCCGATGAATTTGTCGGGACGGTCGGTGGTAGCCGCGAGGCGCGTGATCGAGATCGAGGATGTGTTGGAGGCCAGGATCGCGGTCGGTTTCAACACCGGACGCAGATCGGCGAACACCTTCTTTTTAGCGTCGGCCTGCTCGACGATGGATTCGATGACCAGGTCGCAGGCTTCGAACGCATCGTATTTGGCCGCGCCCCGGATCCGCTTCAGCGCGGCATCCATGTCGGCCTGGCTGATCGTCGCCTTGTGCACCTGGCGACCGAGATTGGTGCGGATGGTGGCGAGCGCCGCATCGATGCGGGAGGCCTCGGCGTCGTTCAGCAAGACCTCGTAGCCCGCCAGGGCGCAAACGTGGGCGATGCCGTTGCCCATTTGGCCGGCGCCGACGACGCCTACCGTGCGAATGTCGTTCATCATGCTCCCGGCCATCGCCCGTCTCCCAAACGCCTGAGGCTGGCTTAGCACAGAGTCATGTTGCAGTGCAGCAACAATTTCCATGGCTCAGCAGCCTTGCGGAGGGAGCCTGCGCTTGCGAAAGATGCCCACGTCGCTTCAGGCGCCTGCCTTGGTCAGGCGTCCATCAATTCCGGCACCGCGCTCTTATAGTCCTGCACCAGCCCATAATCGGCGATCTGGAAGATGGGCGCCTCCTCGTCCTTGTTGATGGCGACGATGACTTTGGAATCCTTCATCCCCGCCAAGTGTTGGATGGCGCCGGAAATGCCGATGGCGAGGTAGAGCTCGGGCGCCACCATCTTGCCGGTCTGGCCGACCTGATAATCGTTGGGGGCGTAGCCTGCATCGACCGCCGCGCGCGAGGCGCCGATGGCGGCGCCCAATTTGTCGGCCAGCGGATCGAGCACACGGTGAAATTCCTCCGCCGATCCAAGCGCGCGCCCGCCGGAGACGACGCGCTTGGCGGCGGTCAATTCCGGACGGTCCGACTTGGCCATTTCTTCAGCGACGAACGCTGATTTGAATGGCCCCGCGGGCGGCGCGATCTGCTCGATGCCGACGCTGGCGCCGGCGCCGGCGGCCTTGAACGCGGTCGGCTGCACGGTGAGCACGTGCTTGGCTTGGCCGTCCTTGACGGTGACGACGGCGTTGCCCGCATAGATGGTGCGCACGAAGACGTCGGCGCCTTCAATGCCGATGACGCCCGACACTTGGCTCACATCGAGCTTTGCGGCCACCCGCGGCGCGGCGTTCTTGCCCGTTGTCGACGCCGCGAAGAGCACCGCGTCGTAATTCGCCATCAGCGGCGCGATCAAAGCTTCCATCGGCTCGGCCATTTGCTTGGCGAGCGTGGCCCCGTCGGCCTGCAGCACCTTGCGGACGCCCTCGATCTTGGCCGCCGCTTGCGCGGCCGCGCCCGCATTCGAGCCCGCGACCAGCACGTCGACATCGCCGCCAATCGCCTTCGCCGCGGTGACGACCTTGTTGGTCGCGTCCTTCAGCGACGCATTGTCGTGTTCGGCAACAACCAGAACCGCCATTAGATCACCCCAGCTTCTTTGAGCTTGCCGACCAATTCCTCGGCGGTCTTCACCTTGACGCCGGCGGAGCGCTTCGGCGGCTCGCTGGTTTTCGTCGCCTTTAGGCGTGGGGTGGTGTCGACGCCGAAATCCGCCGCCGTCTTAACGTCGATCGGCTTTTTCTTCGCCTTCATGATGTTCGGCAGCGAGGCGTAGCGCGGCTCGTTCAAGCGCAGATCCGTCGTCACGATCGCCGGCAAATCGACGTCCAGCGTTTGCAGGCCGCCGTCGACTTCGCGCGTGACCGTCGCCTTATTGTCGTGCAGCACGATCTTCGAAGCGAACGTCGCCTGCGGCCAATCGAGGAGAGCGGCGAGCATCTGGCCCGTGGCGTTGCAATCATCGTCGATGGCTTGCTTGCCGAGGATGACGAGATCGGGCTTTTCGGCCTCGATCACCGCCTTCAAGATCTTCGCCACCGCCAGCGGCTCGACCTCGCCGTCGGCCTTCACCAGGATGCCGCGGTCGGCGCCGATGGCGAGCGCGTTGCGGATGGTCTCTTGCGCCTGGTCGGGGCCGATGGAGACCGCCACCACTTCGCTCGCCGCGCCCGCTTTATGCCCGCCGCCGCCTTCCTTCATGCGCACGGCTTCTTCGATGGCGATTTCATCGAACGGATTGATCGACATTTTCAAATTCGAGAGGTCGACGCCGGAGCCGTCGGGCTTGACGCGCACTTTCAAATTATAATCGAGCACCCGTTTGACCGGGACGAGGACTTTCATCGTTGAAATCCTTGAAAGTAAATTGACGGGGCGGCAAGCCGCTCTAAGCGCGGGCGGACACTAGCGGCGCGGCGTTTGCTGCGTCAATGCGGCGCGAGGTGCGGCGCTTTATGCCCAAAGCGCGCGCCCTACCAGCGCAGCAGCCTCGACCCGACAACCGCGCCCAATGCGGCGCAGATGGCGATGGCGACGACGTACCATGTCGTCACGAAAGCCACCGAATCCACCGGGCAGTACATTGCATAAGCCATCGCGCCCAAGCCGCCGGAGAGGGCGCCGAGGACCGCGCCCGAAAGCGTGAGCCGCGTCGGCGCAAGCGAGCGCGCCAGCCACACCATCAGCGCCGCCGCCGGCGCCGCAAAGATTGGGATGAGGACGATGCACCAGGGGAAGCCGCCGCCCATCCAAGCCCTTATTCGCTCTTGGCTGGGCATGCCCATCAGCGCGATGAACGCCGTCAACAGGCTCAAGCCCGCGAAAATCAGCCCCGCCAGCAAACGCCAGCCCAGTGGCGCGCCGGGGCGCATCAGCCGCATCGCCAACGGCAGGATGCTCGCCGCCGCCGCGGCGGAGAAGCCGGCCTTGAGCAACACCGCCCAAGTGGCCGCGCCGATATCGGGGCGCAGCCCCATGAAGGTGACGACCAGCGCAACCGCGATCGCCAGCCCAACCAGCAGCGTCGCTATCATGCGCATGCGCCAGCGTGGGCGCTCCGCCGGCTCGACGTTCTTGGCCAGCATGTCGATGAGATCGTCGGTCTTCATAGCGCGTTCTCCTGCGCCATCAGCTTCATCAACGCTTTCATCCCGCGATGGATCGAGACTTTGATGTCTGACACCCCGTAACCTGTGAGCTTGGAAGCTTCTTCGACGCTGTGCTCTTGAAGTTTCACCAACTCGATGGCGCGGCGCTGTTTTTCCGGCAGCTTGGCGAGCAGCCGCGTCACGTCGCGTTTGGCGTCGCTGGCCTCGAATTGCGGATCGGCGTCGCCGATCTCAAGATCATCGATCGCCGTTTGCTCGCCGCGCCGCTTGCGGCGTCTGATGAGATCGATCAAGCGATAGCGGGCGATGGCGTACATCCAGGCCGTCAGCGGTAAGCTCGGATCGTAGGTCTCGCGGCGGGTGTGCAACGCCACTAAAGTCTCCTGCACCAAGTCCTCGGCGTCATCGGGCGCGCCCCGCAACCGATTGCGGAAATAGCCGCGGAGCAACGCCGCTGCTTCGCTCAGGAACGCGCGGTGCGCCGCCTCGTCGCCGGCGAGGCCCTTCAGCAGCAAGGCGCGAAGTTCCGCTTCGTCGGCCATGACCCCGATGAGCACTCCTTCGCCGGCCGCTGCGGCGCGGTTACGTCAGCGCCGATATCTGCGCCGGAACGGGTCGGCGGGATAGACGCCCAGCACCTTCAGCGACGTCGAGAAGAAGCGCAATTCCTCGAGCGCCAACTCCACCAGGCGGTCCTCAGTATGGCCTTCGATCTCAGCGAAGAACATGGCCGCCTCAAACGAGCCGCCTTCGATATAGGATTCAAGCTTGGTGATGTTGACGCCATTGGTGGCGAAACCGCCGAGCGATTTATAGAGTGCGGCCGGCACGTTGCCGACGCGAAAGACAAAGCTTGTCACACACGGACCCGATTTTGCATCGCAGCGTTCTGCGCCTCGCGCGCGAAAACCAGGAAGCGGGTGGTGTTGTGGTCGGCGTCGGCGATATCGGCTTTAAGCGTGGCGAGCCCGTGAATCTCGCCGGCGAGCGAGGAGGCGAGGGCGGCGATGGCGGGATCGCCGAGTTCGGCGATCTCGCGCGCGGCCCCGGCGGTGTCGGCCGATTGCACGGCCCTGACGCCGAGATCGCGAATGAGCTTGCGGCATTGCCCGAGCGCTTGGGGATGCGAGCGCACTTCGCGCAGGCCGGCGAGGGTTGCGCCTCGCACGCCCAATAATTGATGGCGGATCGGCTGGAAGCGTTCGGCGACGATGAAAAGACCAGATTCCGGAATGAGGTGATGAACGTCGGCGACGCGGCCGGCCAGCGAGTTCTCTACCGGGATCATGGCGTAGCGCGCCTGGCGCTCGCGCACCGCGGCGAAGGCGTCTTCGAAGCTTGGGCACGGCAACGGCTCGAAGCTCGGCATAGGCCGCACGCGCGGCGATATCCGAATTCGCGCCAGGCTCTCCCTGAAAGGCAATACGCTCGTTCATGCGGCGCTGGTTAGCCTAGACGACCAAGATTGCGGTAGAGGCGTTTCTGTCATGAGCGTCATTCAATCCGTCGAAACCGCGCTTCTGCGGCAAACCCGCAAGGCGTTGCGCACCCTGATGGCCGTTGCCGGCCGCGCGCGCGCGCGGATTGGCGAAAGTCGAGGATTTCGAAATTCCAGGCGCTGCAAGCGCCTTGCGGGCGCGATACTACGAAGCGCGCCGATGCGACGGCCGCGCCGCTCATCGTCTATTTCCATGGCGGCGGTTTCGTCTGCTGCGACATCGACACGCACGATTCACTGTGTTCGTGGCTGGCGAAATCCTCGCACGGGCGTGTGCTTTCGGTCGGCTATCGACTGGCGCCGGAAACCCGTTTCCCCGGCCAGATCGAAGATGGGCGTGCAGCCTGCGCGTGGGCGTTTCAGAACGCGCGCGGTTTCGGCGCCGCTGCGCACGCCATTGCCGTGGCGGGGGATTCCGCCGGCGCCTATCTTGCAGCGACGATGGCGCTGGAGATCAACGCGCATCGAGCCGGCGCGGTCGCGTTGCAGATCTTGCTCTATCCGCTGATCCATGTGCAGGATTCGCTTTGGGCCGAGCGAGGAGCTGCGCAATTTCCGCTTCTTGGGGCGGCTGGCCGCCTTCTACATCGCGCGCAGCCTCGGCGGGGAAAATCTTCCCTCGCTTCTCGACGTCGATTTATCGCATGCGCCGCCGACCATTATCGCCGGCGGCGGCGCTATGGATCCGGTGCGCGCCGATGTGAAAGCGTTCGTCGACAAGCTGCGCGCGGCGAAGATTCCCGTAATCGAGAAAAAATACCCGGATTTGATGCATGGCGGGCTCAATTTCACCGCCTACTCGAAAATAGCCACATCCGCGCTCCAGGAGGTTGGGGAACTGGCGCACCTCGAACTCGCGCGCTAACCTGACCGGCGGGGAGCTGTTGGAAGAGGGCAAAATGCGTCTTGGCTTGATCGTGTGCATGGCGGTGTTGGCGCTGGGCGCGTGTTCGCGCATCGGCGCGACGCGGCCAAGTTCGCCCGACGCGCTGCGCGGCTGTCAGACCAGCGCTGTCGGCGCCTGGCGCGCGAGCGCAAACCAGACCTCTGCAAGTTGAAGCCACCAGCGCGGGCCCCGATTGCGCGCATGCTGTGGCCACGATCGCGGTGCGCGACGTGAGCGGCAAGGTTTTGTGGACGGATGCAGCGCCCAGCGAGCACCTGATGACGCTGGCGCAAGCGCACGATCTTCCGGCGATGGAGCGCGCGTTTGAGCGAATGGATCGACTCCAACAACCGCACCATCGCGACAAGCTCGGCGCTGCCGGATTGGCCGCAAGGCGCGGACTGCGCCGCAGAACGGCGAATTCCCGTTCTATCCCGAACATGACTTCGATCGCGACGCCTATCTGGCGCTGCGCGCCGCCAATGTGCCGGTGTTTTGTTATGTGCAAGGCATGGAAAGCCAAGCCTGCGTGGCGCTGCAGAACGGCGAGATGACGAAAGTCGGCGTGCAGACCTTCCCGGGTTAAAGGCGCGCGCTTTTAGGGGTGACGCCGTAACCCTGATAGAGGCTGGCGATGTTGGCGTCGCGCGCGGTGGCTGCGGCGATGTCGGCTTGGCCCTCGCTTGTGCGTCCCAGCCGCAGCGCCGCGATGCCGCGGCCGTAGAGATATGCGGCGTTGTTTTCGGTGCGGCGCGCGGCTGAATTGTAGTCGTTCCAGGCGTCCTGATCGTGGCGCTGCTTCAGGCTCAAGAGGCCGCGGCTCATGAAATAGGGCGCTTGTCGGAGGCGGTTATGGCGGCGTTGCACAGCGTGCGCGCGGCGTCGAGTTCGCGGTCTGGCGAGCACGCGCGCCCAGCAGGCGTTGTTGTTGAACTCGGCGTTGGTGGGCGCAAGTGTCACGGCGCGATCGAAGTCGGCGATGGCGTGATCGGCGTCGCTGCGCGTCTTGATAGACGAGGCCGCGGCCATTGAAGGCGATGGCGTCCGGGCCAAGGGCGATGGCGGCGCTGAAATCGGCAAGCGCGGACTCGTAGCGGTGGGTGTCGTAATTGGCCTTGCCGCGCGAGATCAGCGCGTCCGACGTATTGCGGATTGACGCGGATCGCTTCGGTCCATTGGCCGATCGCGTCTTGCTTGTGGCCCTGCGCCTCATAGGCCTTGCCGAGATTGTAGTAGGCGAGGGCGTAGTCGGGATGCGCGGAGAGCGCCGCCTGATAGTCGCGTGACAGCGGCGTCGAAATTGTTTTCGGAGAAAAAGACGTTGCCGCGCTCGATGTGCGCGTCGGCGTGTGGGGATTGAGTTCGATGGCGCGGTTATAGTCGACCAGCGCATTGGCGAGATCGTGAGCGCCATATTGGTAGGCGTGGCCGCGATTGTAGCGGAAGAGCGCGTCGTCGCGGAGCGCGATGGCGGCGCTGTAGTCGGCGATGGCGTGCGTGAAATCGTGCAGGCCGAGTTTCGTAGACGTTGCCGCGATTGTTGATCGCTTCGGCGTGGTTGGGGATTGGCCGTGATGGCTGCATTGTAGTCGCGTCATGGCTTCGGCGAATTGGCCGAGCGCGTTGCGCGCGGTGCCGCGCCCGTAATAGACATCCGGCTGCTGGAAATTGTGCGAGAGCGCCTGGGTGTAATCCTCGGCGGCGCCTTGAGCGTTGTGCAAGCTCATATGGGCGTTGCCGCGATTGAAATAGGCGATGCCGACATTGACGTCGGATTCGCGGTTGCTCTGGATGATTTGCGAGCAGGTGTCGATGGCCTGTTGTGCGGCGCCGACGTTCACGCACGCGGCCCAAAGCTGGGAGCGCGTCAGGCTGGCGGCGGGAGCTGGCGCTGCGGCGGGCGAAGCCGGGACGGCGGCGGAGGCGCTTTGCGTCGGCGTGCTGGCCGGCGTGCTGGTCGGCGTGCTGGTCGGGGCGCTGTCGGGGCGCTGGGCGCCGGATTGGGCGGCGCGGCCGCTGGCTCAGCCCAAGCCGCGCCCGCCGCCAAAGCCAGCGCCGACGCCGCCAACGCCAATGCACCGCGCATGAGCCGTCTCCACCGCGCGCAAGGTTCTGCCGCCGGCTCTAAAACGGCAAGCGCAATTTGCTTGGATTACCGTCTCGCCAGGAATGCGCGAGCCGCTTCCAGGTCGGCTGGACTGTCGACACCTTTGGGAAAATCGGCGATCGCGTCGGCGTAAATGCTCATGCCCATTTCGAGCGCGCGCAATTGTTCCAACTTCTCGCGCAACTCGAGCGGCGAGGGCGGCGCAGCCACGAATCGCGCGAGCGCTTCGCGGCGATAGACATAGATGCCGACGTGACGCTCGACCGGGCCTTCGCCCCATGGCGCGGGCGCGCGCGTGAACGCAAGGCAACGGCCATCGGCGGCGCGGATCGCTTTCACGACGTTTGGATTGTTTCGGTCGCGTCTGTCGGATCGATGGCGAAACCAGCGTGGCGATATCGGCGGCCGCGCTTAAGCGACGCGACCGCGCGGGCGACGTCGCCGGCGCGCCATCGTCGGCATGTCGCCCTGCAAATTCACCGCGACATCGAAACGCCCACCGGCGTCGAAGGCGGCGAGCGCGGCATGGACGCGATCCGAACCCGAGGGCAACGCGGGATCGGTCATCACCGTTTCGCGCTCCCGCCTTGCGCGCGGCGTCAGCCACTTCCGGCTCCGCGGCCGCCACCAGCACCGGACCGACATTGGCGGCGGTCGCCAAATCCACCATCCAGGCGATCATCGGCCTGCCGGCGATGTCGGCGAGCGGCTTGCCGGGCAGGCGCGTCGAGGCCATGCGCGCTGGGATCACGATCACCGGGTTCATGGTGGCGACATGCCGTGCGGCGGTTCGCCGCGCAAGGCCGCCCAACAACGTCCAAGCGGCCAGCTCATTTGCGGCCCCGTCTTGGCGAGGCGCGCAACGCAGGCCATAAGCGGCGCGTCTTCAAACACGGGGCTTTGGGGCAGGACAGCGAATGAGCGGCGATCTCAGGACCAATTCGATTCTCGGTGCAACCTTGGGCGCGGTCCTTGGCGTGATGGCGATCGGCATATTCGCGAGCAATCTGGTGCACCCGACTTATCCGGAGAAGGCCGGATATTTGCCGGAGGTGGCCGCGGAAGACACAAGCGCGGGACCGGCGCCGGCGGCGGGCCCGCCGGATTTCGGCCGCTTGTTCGCAGATCAAGCCCAGCTCGCTTCGCTCGTCACCCACGGCCAGCAGGTGACGGCGGTGTGCGGCGCTTGCCACGACTTCACCGCCGGCGGCCCCAACCGCACCGGGCCGAACCTGCATGACGTGTTTGGCCGCCACTCGGCCTCGCACCCGGGCTTTGCTTATTCCGACGCCATGAAGGCCCACAATGTCAGCTGGGATTATCTGACGCTGAACACATTCCTGACCTCGCCGGGCACGGCGGTGCCGGGCACGCGCATGGCGTTCGCCGGCATCCACAATGACAACGACCGCGTGGCTGCGATCGCCTATCTGCGTTCGATCTCGCCCAACAACGTGCCGCTGCCGGCGCCCTTGCCGCAAGCCGCGCCCGCGTCCGCCGCCGGGGCGACAACGACTACAACCGCGACGACGACCGGCCAGCAATCGGATGCGGCGCATAGCGGCGCGCACTGAACGCTTGCGCGCGCAAGAAAAATGGCCGCGCTCTCGCGAGCGCGGCCATTTCGGTTTCTAGATGGCGGCCGATTACGAGGCCAGACCGAACACCGGACGCGGCGCTTGCGCCGGTTGCAGCGCTTCGCCCGAAACGATGGTTTGACCCAAGAGATCGAGGAAAGCGTCGCCTTTTTCGGTGCGCTCCACAAACACGTTGCGGCCGTCCTTGGGGTCGCGCCGGCGTTGCACGAAGCCGAGTTTCGTCAGCGTATCGAGCGCCCGCGTGATCGCCGGCTTGCCGACGTTCAGCGCGCTGGCGAGGCCGCGCACCGTGTGCGGCGCCGGTTGCAGGCGCACCGTCATTAAGACGGCCATTTGTCGGGCGGTGAGGTCAGGGGCGTCAGAACGCACGGTCGAAACCGTGACCCGCCGCCACAAATCCAAAGCTTCTGTCGAGTTGCGCGCGAGCTCCATGTCAGCTCCCCTTCGTTGTCGATAGGCAAAATCTGCCGATCGATTTGAGTTGGTTCAAGCCCGAAACACAAGATATTGTGCATCCGAAGCAGCTTTCCACACAAATTGTAGATTTCGTAGCCGGAACGGGCGGGCCAGGCGGGCGCTGCATCGGCCGAGGCGGTCGCTTCCCTCTTATTGCGCCCGATGCGAGCCGGCGCGCTTTGGAAGACCGCCCGCGCGCCTTCAGCTCGCGAACCGGCTCTTAAGTACGCGCCAGCAGGCGCGAAGCGCTTGCGCTTCGCCGCCGCTTGGGCGCGAGGGGCGCTCCTTGGGGGCCCAGGCGAAAATGTCGAAATGCGCCCAAGCGGGCGCTTCCACAAAGCGGCGCAGGAAGAGGGCGGCGTAGATGGAGCCGGCGAAGGCGCCGTCGCCGGTGTTCTTGAGATCGGCGATCGGCGAATCCATGTCGCCTTCGTAACCATCCCAAAGCGGCATCCGCCAAATCGGGTCCGATGTTTCGCTCGATGCCGATGCAAGCTCGCCGGCGAGCGCCTCATCATTGGCGTAGAAGGGGGGAATGTCGGGACCGAGCGCTGTGCGCGCCGCCCCGGTCAGGGTGGCGAAATCCAGAAGCAGCGCGGGCTGATCTTCACTGGCGCGCGCCAGCGCATCGGCGAGGATCAAGCGACCCTCGGCATCGGTGTTGTCGATTTCGACGGTCAATCCCTTGCGGCTCTTGATCACGTCGCCTGGCCGGTATGCGTCGCCGGAAATCGCGTTTTCCACAACCGGCAGGAAGAGATCGAGTTTCACCGGCAATTTCGCGTCCATGACGATTTGCGCGAGCGCCAGCGCGTGCGCGGCCCCGCCCATGTCCTTCTTCATCAGGCGCATGCCCGCCGATGGCTTGATGTCGAGGCCGCCAGTGTCGAACGTCACCCCCTTGCCCACGAGCGCCAAGCGCGCCGCGTTCGCCTCGCCCCACGAGAGGTGCAGGAAACGCGGCGCCTGCAGAGCCGCCCGGCCCACGGCGTGGATGAGCGGGTAGCCCGCGTCGAGCAGAGCCTCGCCGACAATCGCTTTGAACGACGCATCGTATTTGTGCGCCACGGCTGCGGCCGCTTCGTGCAGCGCCTCGGGCCCCATATCGCTTGTGGGCGTGTTGACGAGATCGCGCGCAAGCCACGACGCCAAGACGATGCGGCTGGCGTCGGCCATGTCGGCGCCGTCCGGGGCCGCAAGCCTTGGGGCGGGGCGCTTGCGCTTCTTATAACGGTCGAAGGCGTAGGCGCCCAAACCCCAGGCGGTCGCCACCAAGCTGGCGGCGAACTCGCGGGGCGCTGCGGCGATGCGATAATCGCCGGCGGGCAGGTTCTGGGCGAGCGCGCCCATGGCCATGGCGTTGGCCTTGTCGCCGACGCCGAAGAGCACCCGCTCGATCGATCCGTCCGTCGCCGGAACGAGCAAGAGGCGCCCGTTCTGCGCACTGAAATCGTGCGCCGCCGCCAATTTTCGCACCATCTCCGAATGCCGCTCGACCCACTGGCTCCATTCGGCCGTGCGGATGGCGTGGATCGGGGTGGTGGAGGCGTCGCCGCCGTTCAGGAAGGGAAGGGCTTCGGTCATCTGCGTTCGCCTAATACGCCGTTAGCGCTTTGTTGAGCATGTCAGGAGCAGCGTCCACGCGAATGTGAGGGTTTTTGTCCACATGTCTCGTTTCGCCCTGAGCTTGCTGGTGGCGTCGGCGGCTGGCGCGTGCGCCGCCAGCGGCCATCACGCAAGCGCCGACAGCGCCGCCAGCTTGGCCGACAACGCGCCCCCGGCCGCGGCGCGCCAGCAGCCTGCGCATGCGAGCCCGCGCACGCCCGACCGGCGCGCCCGCGAGCAGATCACACACCAGGACATGCTGACGCAAATGGCGTTCTGGGCGGGCGAGTACGACACCTTCCCGAACGATCTTGAAGCCGCGCAGCGTTTCTCCGAGACGCTGCGCAAGGGGGGGCGGGCCGATCGCGCGGTGACGGTTGCGCAAGAAGCGCTGCAGCGTTTCCCGAACGACAAGCCGCTGACCTTGACCTATGGCCTCGCCCAGATCGCCGCGCGCAATCCGCAGGAAGCCTTGCGGCCGTTGGCGGTCATCGCCGCTGGAGACCCACGCGATTGGCGCGTGCGCTCGGCCTTGGGCGCCGCTCTCGACCAACTGGGCCGCTTCACCGAAGCGCGGCAGGCCTATCAAGAAGCGCTCGCCATCGAGCCCAACGATCCGGGCGTGCTCACCAATCTCGGCGTTTCGCATTTGATGGAAGGCGATCCTGCCGGCGCTGAGCCATTCTTGCGTCAGGCCATGGCGCAACCCAATGCACCGGCGGAGTCGCGGCAGAACCTGGCGATCGCGGTCGCTTTGCAGGGGCGTTTTGACGAGGCCCAGCAGCTTGAACGCATCGATCTGGCGCCGGCGCAGGCGACGGCCAACATCGAGTATTTGCGCGGGCTCCTGAGCGATCCGCACCGCTGGGGCGATGTCGCCCAACAGCGCACCGGACGCTAACTCAAACGAAGTGTCGCCGGCTCTGGCTCGCGCCTAATGGCGGTTCGCCAGGATGTGGCTGACTTGGATCATCGCCGGGCCGATGATGACGGCGAACAGGACGGGCAGGAAGAATACGATCATCGGCACTGTCAGCTTCGGCGGCAGCGATGCGGCCTTCCTTTCCGCTTCCGAGAAGCGCAGATCGCGGTTTTCCTTGGCCATGACGCGCAGCGCCGAGCCCACGGGCGTTCCGTATTTCTCCGCCTGCGTCAGCGCCATGGCCACCGATTTCACGCCTGGATGGGCGGTGCGTCGGGCCAGGTTTTCGTAAGCCATGCGTCGCTCCGGCAGATAGGAGAGCTCGGCGCAGGTGAGCTGCAATTCCTCGGCGAGCTCGACCGAGGCGGTGGCGATCTCCCCGCCGACGCGCTGCAGCGCCATTTCCACCGACATGCCGCTTTCCACGCAGATCAGCATCATGTCGAGGCTGTCGGGAAAGGCGTGCATGATCTTGGTTTTGCGGTTGTCGGCCCGGTTTTTCAGATAGAGGTTCGGCGCGTAGAAGCCCAGCGGCGACCCCGCCGACGATGGCGGCCAATTTGAAGTGGAGCGGCCAAGCGTGGCCGATCAACAAAACGTAGAAGAGGCCGATCAGGCCGAACGCGATCGGCAGCGCGGCGCGATAGAAATAGAACATCGTCTGCGCGGCATGGCCGCGAAGGCCGGCGCGGATGAGCTTTTCGATGAGGGTGTCGTCGGCCAGCGCCTTTTGCAGCTGCAGCTTGTCGACGAGGCTCTTGGCGAACTGGTTGGCGTTTTTGTGCTGCAGCGTGCCCGCGCCCTTGGCGAGCTCGGCGCGCGAACGTTTGCGCAATTCCTCGCGCCGCTTGGCCACCTCCTTCAAGCGCGTGCCGAGCTTGTCCTCGGCGAGCATGGGGCCCGCGACCGTCACCACCGTCGCGAACAGGCGCCGGCGCCCAGCACCGCGGCGATGGTGGTCGGGTCGATCAGGGTTTCGATGAACTGGTTGACCATGGGGCGCGCGCTCAGAACTTGAAGTTGACCATCTTGTGCATGATGAAGATGCCCAGCGACATCATGATCACGCAGCAAATCAGGATGAAATTGCCGATTGGATCGGTGAACAGGATCAAGATGTATTGCGGGCGGGTGAAGTAGACCATGCCCATGACGAAGATCGGCAGCGCGCCGATGATCATCGCCGACGCCTTCGCTTCGGCCGACAACGCCTTCACCTTTTCCCTCATCAGTTTGCGCGACCGCAGCACGGACGAAAGGTTGCCCAGCGATTCCGAGAGGTTGCCGCCGGTCTTCTGCTGGATGATGAGCACGATGTTGAAGAAGTTCACTTCCGGCAGCGGCGTGCGATCGTACATGCGCTGCAAGCCGACTTCGAGCGGCACGCCCATGGCTTGGCTGTCGACGAGGGCTTGGAATTCCGTCCGCAGCGGTTCGGGGCTTTCACTGGCGATGATGCGCAAGCATTGACCGAGCGGCAGACCCGACTTCACGCCGCGGACGATGACGTCGATGGCGTCGGCGAGCTGGTTGCCGAATTTCTTCTGGCGGCCGCCGACCAGAAAGCCGAGCACCCAGCGCGGAAAGCCGAACAGGCCGACGAAAAAGCCACGCCGCCGCGGCAATCCAGCCTTGCAGCATGAGCCCGGCGAAACGCGAGGACGAAGCGCGAGCACGCCGGACAGGATCCAAAACACTGTCGGGGTCATGCTGACGCCGGCTTGCGCGAGCTGACCCTTCACCGAAAGGCGACGCTTGCGCGACTGCTTTTCGGTGCGCGGTCAGCTCCTTCAGCGCTTCTTGCGTGGTCTGCTTGCGCTTCGAGCGCGGCTTGCGTCGACCGCTTGCTTGCGTCGGTCGCTCCGCTTGGCGCCTGACGCGACCGCCTTCACGCGCTTTGATGCTTCGCCGGCTGGTTGTGGCCGGCAAAGGCGAAGCCGACGCCGCCGATGGCGACGAACGCGAGCGCGGCGACGAGGAGGCTGGGTCCATTTACGCGTTCTCCGCTTCGTCCAGCGCCTGCGCCAGTTCCTTCTCCAGGCCGAAATAGCGGGCGCGCTCCCAGAAGCGGGGGCGGCCGACGCCGGTGCCGGTGCGGCCGATGAGCGGCCGTCCTTGTCCTCGCCGTGGATCTCGTAGAGCAAGATGTCCTGGGTGATGATGACTCGCCCTCGAGGCCCATCACTTCGGTGATCTGGGTGATCCGGCGCGAACCGTCGCGCAGGCGCGCGGCCTGGATGACGACGTCGATGGAGCCGACGATCATCTCGCGGATGGTCTGCGGCGGCAGGGTGAAGCCGCCCATGGTGATCATCGATTCCAGACGGCACAGCGCTTCGCGCGGCGTAGTTGGCGTGCAGCGTGCCCATGGAGCCGTCGTGGCCGGTGTTCATGGCCTGCAGCAGGTCGAACGCTTCGGGTGCCGCGCACTTCGCCGACGATGATCCGGTCAGGACGCATCCGCAGGCAGTTCTTGACCAGGTCGCGCATGGTCACCTGGCCCGGGCCTTCGAGGTTGGGCGGGCGCGTTTCCAGACGCACGACGTGCGGCTGCTGCAGCTGCAGTTCGGCGGCGTCCTCGCAGGTGATGACGCGCTCGCTCGGATCGATGAACGCGGTCAGGGTGTTGAGCAGCGTGGTCTTGCCCGAGCCCGTGCCGCCGGAGATCAGCACGTTGCAGCGGCAGGCGCCGATGATCTGCAGGATCTTCGCGCCCGGCCGGCGAGATCGAGCCGAACTCGACGAGGTTGCTGAAGCTTCAGCTTGTCCTTGCGGAATTTCCGGATGGTGAGCGTCGGGCCATCGATCGCCAGCGGCGGGACGATGACGTTGACGCGCGAGCCGTCGGCAAGCGCGCGTCGCAGATCGGCGAGCTTTCATCGACGCGGCGGCCGACCTGGCTGACGATGCGCTGGCAGATGTTCATCAGCTGGCCGTTGTCGCGGAAGCGGATGTCGGTCTTGCTGAATCTTGCCGTCGACTTCGATGAACACCGCGCCGGCGCCGTTGACCATGATGTCGGCGATGTCGTCGCGCGCCAGCAGCGGCTCAAGCGGGCCGTAGCCCAGAACGTCGTTGCAGATGTCCTCGAGCAGGGCTTCCTGCTCGGCGATCGACATGACGACGTTCTTGATCGAGACGATCTCGGCGACGATGTCGCGGATTTCCTCGCGCGCGCTTTCGGGATCGAGCTGGGCGAGCTGCGTCAGGTCGATGGTTTCGATCAGCGCGTTGAAGATCGTGGATTTGACGCGGTAGTACGCCTCGGAGCGAAATTCCGGCGTTTCCGCCGACTTCCGCCGACGGCTGCATGCGCGCGTTGCCGTTGGCCGGCGCGCGGCGCGGCCGCTGCGCGCGGCTGGGGCTGCGCGGCGCCGGCGGCCTTGGCGCCGACGGCGGATTGCACGCGCGCGGCATTGGGCGCTGCGGGCGCTGGCGCCGGTGCGGGCGCGGCGTTCGGAACGTCGCCCTGGCTTCGCTTTCCGAACATCTAGCCTCTCTAGCGCTTCAGGAACGGGATCTTGTCGGTCAAAGACGCCTTCTTCGTCTCGACCGGTTTGCGTCCCGTCAGGGAGGCGGCGAGTTCGTCGATCGCCAGCGCAATCTTCGACTGCGCGGCGACTTCGCCAATCATCTGGCCGTTGTTTGCGGCCATGCCGAAAGAGCTGCGGATCGAAAGCGAATTGCGCGACCGGCTGGGCGCCCAACGCCTCGGCGAAATCCTTGAACGGAATTTCCGGCCGCTTCGGCACGCCGACCATCGAGAGCGCGACGGTGGGTTGCGCATCATAGGGGCGCATCGCCTTCAACAGGTCGAGAATGTTCTTGGTGTTGCGCAAGCTGGCGAGATCGGGACCGGCGACGATGATCACGTCGTCGGCCCCGAGCAGGATCTGCTTCACCCACGACGTCCACACGTGCGGCAGGTCAAGCACGACGAAGGGGCTGGTGCGGCGCACGCGTTCGATCACCGTGTCATAGGCGGCGTGATCGAGTTCGAATTCGCGCTCGAGGGTCGCCGGCGCCGTCAGCATCTGCAGGCGCTGCGTGTGCTTGGTGGTGACGCGATCGAGGAAGACGTCGTCAACGCGATCGGGCGCCATCAGCGCGTCGGCGATCGATTGTTGCGGATCCTGGTTGAAATCGAGCGCCGCGGTGCCAAACGACAAATCAAGATCGAGCAGGGTGGCGCCGGATTCCTGACGCTCGGCGATCGACCAGGCGAGATTGTGCGCGATCGTCGAGGCGCCGATGCCGCCGCGCGCGCCGATGACGGCGATGACGCGCCCCGCGAAGGGTTTGTCCGGATTGACGTAGAGCCCGCAAACCGTGCGGATGAGGTCGATCGGCTGGATTGGCGGCACGATGTATTCGCTGACGCCGCGCGCCATCAGCTCGCGGAACAGGGCGATGTCGTTGACCGCGCCGATAATGACGACCTTGGTGCCTTGTTCGATCACCTGCGCGAGGCGATCGAGGCTGTGCAGGAGCGCCGGACCCTGCAGCATGCTGTCGAGGATGAGCAGGTTGGGGCTGGATTGCGACGAGAAGCGGACGACGGCCGCGTCGATGCCGCCGGGTTCGACGCTGATCTCGGCGCGCGCCATGCGGCGGTCGGTGCTGATCGCGGCCATGACGTCGGAGATCTCGGGCCGGTCGCAACTGGCGTGAATGGTGATGCGCGGAACCGGTTGTTCGGTCGTGCGCGTGTCTTCGTGCGAAAGCGCCGCAGGCGCGGTGGCGTGAACCTGGGCGCGCGTCGGCGCGAACGCATCGTCGCTGCTCAGGGGCGAGGGCGGCGAGCCTGCTTTGTCGGCCAAGGCGCTCGGTGACGCGCTCGGTTCGGCGTCGAACGGCGGCAGGTCGACGCCTTCGAGGTCGCCGATTCCGAAATTGGTGTCTTCTTCGAGAACGAAGTCCTCTTCGTTGTCGAGCCGCCAAGCTGGATCGGGGTTGCTCATGACTACCCTTGCCTATTGTGATGCGACGTTGCTGACGGTGGCGCGCTCGTCGGGGTCGCGGATCGCGTGGGTTGTCGTGCCGGCGCGATAGGCCTGCATGACCGTGCCGCGGCGGTTGGAGTTGCGCGGCGCATCGGGCCGCGGCTGCAGCAGATCGGCCGGATCTTCGACTTCCGCGGCGAGGTTGGCTTGCATCGCGCAACCGAAGCTATCCCAAGCCTGGTTGTCTTCCTGGTGCGCGAGGTCTTGCGTCATAGATCGGCGCGCATTGCGGCGCTTGCGCTTCGAAGCGCGCGAAGGTGACGACGATCGGCGCGCCGGCGTTGTCGCCGGCGTCATAGGTCGAACCGGCGACCGCGCCGTACGAGACGCCGGACGTCAACCAGCGACATGCGCGTTTGCCCCGCAAGCATGGACGCCGCGCCGGCATTGGCGCTGCCCGAGGGCGTGCTCAGGATCAAGCGCGCCGTGGCCGTAGCGCAGATAGGCGGCGGCGAAATCATGGAGATCCGAGCGCGCCTTGTCGGTGAGCATCGTGTCTTGCGGGGAGACATCGATCTCCAGGCGGGCGGAGGCTTGCGTCACCTCGATGACGTGACTGTCGGCGCGCGTGGGGGCCGGCCCGATGTTTGTGGGCGGGATCGCACTTGTCGCGCAGGCGCCGAGCGCGCTGAAGCTCAGCAACGCCAAGGGGAGGCGGGAGGACATGAGGGATCTCATTCGATGACGTGTCCATGCGGCCCTTGCAGGCCTTCGGGGCGTCCGTCGTGCGATTCCGGCGGACGATAGATGGCGTTCAGACGCCCGGTGAGCAGGCTTTCGGCTTCAGTCGGGTTCATGAAGCCGTCGGCCGGCGTGTGGATGTTGCCCGGCGCGGTCGGACGCACCAGATACGGCGTCACGATGATGACGAGTTCGGTTTCGTTGTTGAGGAAGTCGCGTGAACGGAAGAGCGAGCCGATCACCGGCGTGTTCATCACCCCCGGCACGCCTTCGAGCGCGTGACGGGTGCGTTCCTGGATGAGGCCGGCGAGCACCATCGAACTGCCGGACGACATCTCGAGCGTCGTTTCCGCGCGCCGCACCTGCAGCGCCGGAATGGTGATGCCGTGAATGACGGTGGTGGTGCCGTCCTGGTTGCGGATCGGGGTGTCGCCGGTGCTGACCGCGCCTTCCGAGGTGAGCTCGCTGACTTCGGTCGACACCTTGAGCGAGATCATGCCGCCCGACATCACGATCGGTGTGAAGGCGAGACCGACGCCGAACGGTTTGAACTGCACCGAGATGCGCCCGTCATCGGAATTGATCGGCACCGGGAATTCGCCGCCGGCGAGGAAACGCGCCGCTTCGCCTGAGATGGCGGTCAGGTTCGGTTCGGCGAGAACGCGCAAGAGACCCGCGCGCTCGAAGGCCTGAATGGAGGCGTCGGTGCGCTGCGATTGATCGACGTGGGCGGGGCCATAATGGATGGTGCCGTCGGCGTCGACCTGATAACCGCCGACGCCGGCCTGGCCCGGCGTGATCGAGGGATCGACCGCGCCGGACGGATAGGCGAGCCCATCGGGACGCAAAATATTTTGGACGACGCCGCCGGACGCGGAGAGGCCGCCCAACACGCCGTTGACGGAAAAGCCGTTGGCGACCGCGGCGGTGACGAAATTGTCGCTGCCGACCAGCTGGTTGACCATTTCCTGATAGTTCAGATTGATGCCGAGTTGGCGGATCAGCGTGCGGCTCATCTCAACGACGCGCACGCGGACGAGAACTTGCTCGCTGCCTTGGACTTGAATGAGATTGATCACGCGCGGCGCGTTGCCGCCCGGCGAGGGCGTGCCCGGCGCTTGCGGACCCCCCGCGCCGGTCGCTGCGCCCGCGCCCGTGCCGCCGGCGATGCCGAGGAAGGTCTGCGCCAGCTGGAAGGCTTGGTCGGCGTCGCTGGGGTTGCGCGCCGTGCCGGTAAGCACCACCGACGCGTTCATCGCCTGCGCCGTGACTTGCGCATTCGGCACGTGGCGGCGAAGGAATTCGTTGAGCGCGCCGACATCGGGCTCGACGCGAATTTCGACGTTGGCGATTTGGCGTCCGCCGGCGTCGAAGAAGAAGATGTTGGTCTGACCAAGGGCGCGCGCGATCACATAGGCGCGACGCGCCGTGCGCACCGTCGCGTCGGCGATGAGCGGATTGGAGACGAGGATGTCGTGGGCGTCGGCGGGCAGATCCACGATCGCCGATTTGCCGAACGGGAGAACGATCGAGGCCGATTGCGGGCCGCTCTGGCCGCCATTGCTGATGCGCACCGTGGAAGCGTTCGGCGGCTCAACCTGGGCGGTGGCGTAGGCGGGTGCAAATGCGACAGCGCCCGAAAGCGCCGTCGCGACCGAGACGCGAAGTGATTTGTAGGCGTTCATCGACCGCCTCCGCTGACAGTCCCGAAGGCATGCAGCTTCACGCCCCCTGATCCTTGGGTGAGAGTTTCCCCGCCGTGTCCGGTATGCAGGCCGACGGTTTCGGCTTGCACGCCGCGAAGCGCGAGGCTGATGTCGCCCATGCCGTGCGCGAGCGCGAGCGTGCGCGCGTCCTCCGCCGAGAGTTCGAGTACGGCGATATGGGCGTCGCTGGTGGTGGGATGGTCGCCATTGGTTTGCGGCGTGGTGGCGTCGCCCATGGCCAACACCCGCACATCCTGCAGAACGATGGCGCTATGCACTTCCTGACCGCCAGCGCCGTTCTCGCGGCTGGTCGCGATCACGTCGACGTGGTCGTTCGGCTGAATGAAGCCGCCGGCGGCGTCCTTCTGCTGCACTTCAACGGAAACCGCGCGGAAGCCCGGCGGCAGCTGCGCCGCCATGAAGCCGCGTCCATCCGGCATCACCACCGAACTCATCGTGATCGGCTCGCCTTGCGCGAACGGGCGGCGCGTCACCGCGCCGACGAACTGCGCTTGCGCCGACGGCTGCTGGTCGATGCGGATGAAGGAAGCCGAGACCGACGGGGTCGGAAACAGCGCGACGCCCAAGTCGCTGGGCGCTAGAGCCGCGCCTTGCGCCACGTCGTGCGCGGCGACGAGCACTTGCTGGCCGGCGATCGAGGGGGCGGCCTCGGCGGTCGTCGTCGGATGACGCGCGCCCATTCCGCGAATGACCAGAAGCGCGCCGATCGCCGCGACCGCGGCGACGACCAAGACGATTATCTGACGCGCCGACATGAAACTTCACTCCCCGCGTGAATGGCTCCCCCCGAACCATTCGGGGGCGAATGGATCACGCTCGTGGCTAAGGCAGGGTTAACGCATGCTCCGCAAAGGGCAGCGAGGGCAGCGCCATCAAGCCGCCCAGCATGATGGCGACGCCGTAGGGCACGCCGGACTTCGGCGTTAACAGTCGATTTACGAATGCAGGCTGCACCGGCGCCGGCGCAAACTGTTGGCGCGCCATCAACAGCCCAAGCGCGATCAAACCGCCGGCCATCGCCGTCCAGAAGATGAAGGGGACGAAGGCGGTGAAGCCGGTCCAGACCGCCGCGCCGGCCAAGAGCTTGGCGTCGCCGCCGCCGATGACGTTGGCCTGGAAGAGGAAGAAGCCGACGGCGAGCAATCCAAGTCCAAATAGATAATGAATTCCGATCTCAGCGAGCGGCATCCGCGTCATCAGCGCGATCGGAACGAAGAGGAGGGCGAGCGCGATCGAGACCCAGTTGTGAATGGTCAGCGACATGACATCGGTGCAGGCCGCATAGACCAGCAGGCCTGCAAAGATGGCGAGTGCAAGAAGCTCCAGCATCATGAATCACTTGACCTGTTGGGCCTCAAGAAAGACTTAAGAAAAAGCGCCGCTCCGGGGGAGCGGCGCTCAATCTTTTCAACGCTTGTGGCGCGGAAATTAGCCGGCCGCGTTGAGCTGCGTCGAGACCGAGTTGAACGTGGTGTTCAAGCCTGAGCCGACGAGGCCGACGGCGGTGATGATGGCGACGCCGATGAGCGCGGCGATCAGGCCATACTCAATCGCGGTGGCGCCATCCTCATTCCTGAGAAAACGCATCAAAGACATTTGCGAGGCTCCATACTGCTGCCCGAGTACTCGTTCGAAAGCCTTGGTTCTCAAAGCCGAGCGCAAGGTACCCCATGCACACTTAATGCATCGCCCAGCAAGCAACGCTAATAAATTATGAAAATCGGCGATTTAGCCAAGAAAAACGCCGCTTCCGAGGGAAGCGGCGTTGAGGAGAGGAAAGAAGGGCGCTTCCAAGCGGATCGCGAGGCCAAGGCCAGGCGATCCGCGAAAGCGTTTGGCTAGCCTTAGCCAGCCGCGCTGAGCTTCGTCGAGATGGTGTTGAACGTGGTGTTCAAGCCCGAGCCAACGAGGCCAACGGCCGTGATGATGGCGACGCCGATGAGTGCGGCGATCAGGCCGTACTCAATCGCGGTGGCGCCGTCTTCGTTCTTCAGGAAACGCTTCAAAGAGGTCATTGGAGACTCCATACTGTCGAGTGCTTTCACCTAAGCCTGGCCAAGCGTCGCACCCGACACCCAACCCAGACGCATATCCGACATTACCCGAGAGCGCTTAACGCTCCGCCCAACAAGAAGGGTGAAGATTGCGTTTACCGCGGCGCAGCTTTCGCGCATTTCATCATCGAGGCGCGCCCGACCGGCCGCTTTAGCGATGCTGCAACTATTGGCGGGTAGCTCCTAAGATAAAGAGGAGAAGAACGCCGATGCGCCTCACCGCTCGCCAAGTCATGCTCGCCGCTGCGGCTGCAAGCCTTTTGGCTGCGAGCGCCGCGCAAGCCCAGGACATCCACGTCGCGATCGATCAATCCTTCCCGGTCCGCCTCGCCAATTCCGCGGCCGGCGTCGCCATCGGCAATCCCTCGATCGCCGGCGTGTCGATGCAAAACGATCATTTCTTCTTCGTGACGGGCCGGTCCTACGGAACCACCAATTTGACCGTGGTTGACGCCAATAACCATGTCATGTTCGCGGGCCGAGTCGTGGTCATACCCGATGAGTCCAACACCGTGCGGGTGATGCGCAGCAACGAAACCGCCTCCTACGAGTGCACGCCGACCTGCCGGGCGACGCCTAATATCGGCGACGGAACGTTCGACGCCGTCAACCAGCAAGTGACGGCGCATGCATCCGCCGCCAGCAGCGGCGCAAGCAGCAGCCCGCGCTGAGAAAAACAGCCCATTCACCACGTCATTGCTCCAGTTTGGAAACCTCCTTCGCATAAACTTTGCGTTTCGGAGGCCGTATGTTTTTGCGCATGCACAGGGCAGGGCGGGCGCTTGGGCGCTTCGGCCGCGCCAAGCGAGGTGCTGCGGCGGTTGAGTTCGGCCTTGTCGCCGTGCCCTTCTTTCTGCTGATGTTCGGCGTCGGCGAGGTGTCGATGATGGGGCTTGCGCAGACGAGCCTCGATTACGCCGTCAACGACACCGCCCGGCGCATCCGCACCGGCGAAGCGCAGACCGCCGGGTCGAGCTACACCGCCATGCAGACATCGATCTGCAACGGCATGAACAGCTTCATGGTGATGACCTGCAACGGCAATCTCTATCTCGACGTAAACCACTACCCGTCCTTCGTCGACGCCGCCAACGGGCAGACCAACCCCATTCAGAACAATCAGTTTCAGACCAACGGTTTCGGCTATAGCCCGGGGGTCGCCTCCGACATCGTCGTCGTGCGCGCTTATTATCGCTGGCAAGTGATCACTCCCTTGTTCCAGCCGATCTTCCAGAACGTCTCGGGCGGCGACCGCATTCTGGTGTCGACCATGATGTTCCGCAACGAGCCTTATCAATGAGGCCGGCGAGCAACTCTCTTCGCCGCTTCGGCGAGGCGCGCAAAGGTCTGGCGGCGCTCGAATTCGCCATTCTGTTGCCGACCATGGTGTTTGTGCTGTTGGCGGCCGTCGATCTGATCGATGCGCTGAGCACGTATCGCCGCGCCGAAAACGTCGCCGCGTCGCTCGCCGACGTCGTCTCGCGCGACACCTCGGTGTCAAACAGTGAGATTAGCGGGCTGTGGTCGGCGGTCGGGCTGCTTATGTATCCCGACGCCGACGCCAGCATGAACGAGCGGGTCAGCAGCGTGATGGTCAATTCCGCCACCGATGCGACGGTGGTGTGGAGTGAAGCGCACAATGGCGCGACCGCTCGCACCGCCAACTCGACGGTGACCCTGCCCGCGGCGATGATGACCGCCGGCACCAGCGTGATCATGGCCGAAACGACCTATCACTACACCGCGCCCCTAAACTTCCTGTTCGCCGGACCCGTCGACTTCAATCACACTGTCTATCGCCGCTCGCGCCTGGTCGATCCGATCCCGCGCGTCCCATGAGGCCTTGACGCTGCGAACGCGGAGAGGCGAGAACTCCCGCGATGGAAGATCCGAAAACGCCAGCCGAAGCGGTCGACCGTCTCGAACATCTGCATGCCAGCGCCGTCGCCGCGTTGATCGAAGCGGTGCGCCGCTTCGCCGAGAAGGGAACGCCGCCCAGCGCCGAAGAGCGCATGCTTTTCCGCTACCCCGAATTGCGGGTGACCTATATGGGCGAACTCGCCCCCAAGCTCGCGCGCGCTTACGGGCAGCTGATGTGGCCGGGCGAATATGCGGTGACGATCACGCAACCGGGCTATTATCGCGACTATCTGATTGAGCAGTTGTCGCTGCTTGTCGAGGATTACGGCGCCGATCTCAGCGTGCGGCTGAGCGACACCGAGATTCCATACTCGTTCGTGCTCGACGCGGCGGGTTCGGCGGCGTTTGAAAATGTGCCGGCTGAAGAGTTGGCGCGCTACTTTCCCAACCCGCGCTTGACCCAAGTCGGCGACGCCGTTGTCGACGGTTTGCGGGTCGAGCGGCTTGATCGCTCGCGGCCGCTGGCTTTGTTCGATGCGCCGCGCACGGATTATTCGCTGAAGCGCATCGAGCACTATACCGGGGCGCCGTGGCAGGACGTCCAGCCATGGATTCTGTTCACGAACTACCAGCGTTATGTCGACGAGTTCGTGCGTTGGGCCGCCGCCGGCGTGAAAGATGGCCCCAAAGGCTGGACGCTCTCATGCCCGGGAGGCGTTTGCGTCGCGCGCGGCGACAAGGACGGCGAGCGCAAGGCGATGGACGCGCCATGGCGCAAATATCAAATGCCGGCCTACCATTTGATGACGCCGGATCGCGACGGCGTGACGCTTGTGAACATCGGCGTCGGCCCGTCGAACGCGAAAACCATCACCGATCACCTGGCGGTGTTGCGTCCGCATTGCTGGCTGATGATCGGTCATTGCGGCGGTCTGCGCCACACCCAGCGCATCGGCGATTATGTGCTCGCGCACGCTTATCTGCGACGCGACAAGGTGCTTGACGATCGGGTTCCGCTGGAAGTGCCGATCCCGGCGATCGCCGAAGTGCAGGTGGCGCTGCAACAGGCGGCGGCGACGGTGGTGGGCGACGACAAGGACCGAGTTGCGCCGGCGCATGCGCACCGGCACGGTCGTTTCCTACGCCGACCGCAACTGGGAGCTCAATTACAACCAAGAGCGTCAGCTGCTTTCACAATCGCGCGCCATCGCGGTGGACATGGAAAGCGCCTGCATCGCCACCCAGGGCTTCCGCATGCGCGTCCCCTATGGCGTGCTTTTGTGCATTTCCGACAAGCCCGCGCACGGCGAGATCAAATTGCCGGGCGTCGCCGATCGCTTCTACGATAGCGCTGTGGGCGCGCATTTGCGCATTGGCCTGGAAGCGATTGCGGCGTTGAAGCAGAACCGCGACCGTCTGCATTCGCGCAAGCTGCGCGCATTCGACGAGCCGCCGTTTCGCTAGCGCTTCAGGAAGGCGGTTATCGCTTGCGCCAATTCGGGCGCCTGCACCGCGCTTAGATGATTGCCCGGGACACGCTGTGCGACGGCGTTCCGCAATAACTTCGCCAGCCCTTCGGCGTCGCCATTGTCGTTATCCTCGCTGCCGCTGACGACGAGAATGGGCGTCTCAATGCGCGCCAACTCCGCCGGCGTCGTCTGCACCTGCGCATTGAGCACGTTTAGCATCGCCTTCGGATTGAGCTTGCCGCGCGCGATCATGGCGTGAATGATTTTTGCGGCTTGCGGATGCTGCGAGGCGTCGCCCTGGCTGATCGCCTCGGCGAAGAACGCCGCGCGCGCCGCCGAACCGAGGATGCCGCTGTCGCCCATGCCGCCGAGCACGCATCGGCGGGGCTGCGCTCCGCGCACCAGCACCCGCACCGCCGTGCGTGCGCCCAGCGAATAGCCGACCAGATCGTAGTCGGTGAGCATGAGGCATTGCAGCAGCGCTTCGACGTCGCGGGCGAGCGCGTCGCTCGGATAGGCGGCCGGATCTTCGCTGGCGTCGGATGCTCCGTGTCCGCGCAAATCGAGCATGATCGCCGCAAACCCGGCGTCGGTAATGGCCTTGGCGAGCCCAGGCTCGATCCAATTGAAGCGCGAATTGGCGAGAAAGCCGTGCAGCATGACGACGGGCCGGCCTTGGCCTTCGATGCGGTAGGAGAGGCAGGCGCCGTCAAAGCTTGCAAAGCGTGCGGAAGACATCGCCGGATATCCTGGCGCGCGTATGCCGCGCCGGCAACCTTTGACGCGGCGCCAGCGATCCGGCATGGGAAGCGGGCATGACACCTGACCGGCTCGTCGAACTCGAGCGCGTTTTGAACTTCCGCGATTTCGGCGGTTACGACACCCCCGATGGCCGCGTCGCGCGCAACAGGCTTTATCGCTCCGCGCATTTCCACGAAGCCAGCGACGCCGATATCGCCCGGCTCGATCAGCTCGGCGTGCGCTTTGTCGTAGATCTGCGGCGCAGCGAAGAGCGCAGCGGCGAACCGAACCGTTGGCCGGGCGCGCACGTCCGTTCGATCTTCAGCGACGAGGGCCCCGCTTCGGCGCTGCCGCCGCATCTGCAAGCGCTGCTGCAAAGCGATTTAAGCCCGGCCTCGGTCGAGGCCTATATGCATAGCCTCTATCGCGACTTCGCCGGCCAGCCGCGCCACATCCAACTTTATTCGCAATGGTTCCGCGAACTCGGCGCCGACAACGGCGCGGGCATCCTTCACTGCGCCGCCGGCAAGGACCGAACCGGCCTCGGCTGCGCGCTGACGCTGCATGCGCTCGGGGTGGACGAAGAGACGATCTTCGCCGACTACGAATACACCAATATCGCGATGAATATCGATGCGCGCCTGCCGCGCATCCAAGCGCGCATGGAGGAACGGCTGGCGCGCAAGCTCGACGCCGCATCGCTGCGGCCGATGCTCTCGGTTGAGCCGGCTTATTTACGAACCGCGTTTTCGGCGATCGACGAACAATACGGCTCGCGGGACGCTTATCTCGCGAACGCCCTGGGCGTGGATGCGGCGGCGCGCGAAAAACTGCGCGCCAACCTGCTTTCCTAAAAATGCAGTCGTCGGCTGAAAGCTAGCCCGCGCCGGCGGTTTTGCGCTTGTCCATCATCTGATCGAAATTCGACCACACGCCTTCGCCGCCGTGCCAATCGCCCCTGGTCGCGGCCTTCGAATATTCGGTGGCGCGCGCTTCGAAGAAGTTGGCGTGTTCGACGCCGTTCAGGATCGACGTCAGCCATGGGA
This sequence comes from uncultured Pseudomonadota bacterium, assembly GCA_963847165.1. Classification (GTDB taxonomy): domain Bacteria; phylum Pseudomonadota; class Alphaproteobacteria; order Caulobacterales; family Aquidulcibacteraceae; genus Vitreimonas. Next base: position 170,691 of record CAWJYY010000011.1, on the reverse strand, counting down.
TCGGGTGTTCGTTGACGCCGTAGACTTTCGGCAGGCCGAGCTGGCCCAAGCGCCAATCGGCGATGTAGCGGATGTATTGCTTGATGTCGGTGTCGGTCATGCCCTGCACCGGGCCCATCTCGAAGGCGAGGTCGATGAACTTGTCCTCCATGCCGACGACGGTCTTGCAGCAATCGACGATGTCGTCCTTCACGCCTTGGGTGAGCGCGTTCGGTCTCCTTCGCGAAGGCGTGGAAGAGCTTGATCATGCCTTCGCAGTGCAGGCTCTCGTCGCGCACCGACCAGGTCACGATCTGGCCCATGCCCTTCATCTTGTTGAAGCGCGGGAAGTTCATCAGCATCGCGAACGACGCGAACAGCTGCAGGCCTTCGGTGAAGCCGCCGAACATCGCCACGGTGCGCAGAATGTCGGCGTCGGTGTCGACGCCGAATCTCTGCATGTAATCGTGCTTGTCGCGCAGCGCCTGGTAGTCCATGAACGCGCGCGAATTCGGATTTCCGGCATGCCGATGGTCTCGAGCAGCAGCGCGTAGGCGGCGATGTGCACGGTCTCGATGTTCGAGAACGCCGCCAGCATCATCTTGATCTCGGTCGGCTTGAACACCCGCGCGTAGCGCTCCATGTAATTGTCGTTCACCTCGACGTCGGATTGGGTGAAGAAGCGGAAGATCTGGGTCAGCAGATTGCGCTCCTGGTCGTTGAGCTTGGAGGCCCAGTCCTTCACGTCCTCGCCCAGCGGGACTTCTTCGGGCATCCAGTGGACCTGCTGCTGGCGGCGCCAGAATTCGTAGGCCCAGGGATAGCGGAACGGCTTGTAGCCAATGGAGGGCGTTCTGAGCCCAGTTAGCTTGGCCCCCGTCAGCTTGGCCGTCAGCGCCCCGTCAGCTTGGCCCCCGTCAGCTTGGCCGAAGTGTCCCCAACCATAAGCGTAGCTCCCCGTTCGTAACCGAAACGTCCCCAAGATATAGGGATTTGGCGACCGAAAGACCACCATATGCTGCGTATTCGGGGCCGAGTCCGGTTTAGGAAAGGTTACCGGACGGGCGTCTCGGACCTTGCAGCGATTCATGACCTGCGGAAGCAGGCTGGTCTTGACCGGTTGTGGACAAAAACCGCGCCGCAAGCCCTAGTGGCGCATAGTGACGGTGACGCCGGCGAAATTCTCGTCCTGCGAGTAACCGCGATTGCCGACCCGGGTTCTGACCGTGCGCTGCACATAGGCGAGCGAGGCCTGGACGCCGTCATGCTCGTAGGTGACGCCGGCGGAATTGTCGCCGACATTGACGGTATCCTGGATCACCAGCGAATTGGCCGCTCCGCCGAATTCGCTGCGCGCGCCCGGGCGCCAGGTCAGGGCTTGGTTATCGGAGGCCACGAACGCGTAAACGCTATCGCCGCGGCGGCGCGTGCCGTCGTCGCGGGCGACCAAACCGCGCCCAATCCGCACTTCCGAGCCATGGCCTTGGCGATCGTCATCGGCGCCGACTAGCCCGCGTTGGGCGATGGATACATCCACCGGCGCGCCCGTGTGGGCGCCATCGGCGGCGATTTGCAATTCGACCGGTTGCGGCCCGTGGCCGCCTTGGGATTCGGAAGTCCCCGGCGGGGCGAACCGGGCGTCATTGGCGCGCGCCGACACGTTAATGCCCTCGCCGCCCCGGGACAGGGCCGTGGTTGGATCGCGGAAATCGACGCGCGGGGCGGGATTGTCCTGCGCCGTCGCCGGCGCTTGGGGCGCTTCTTGGGCTTGCGATTGAGTGATGAACGACGCCGCCGCCAGCATCCCCCCGACCAAAACCGCCGCCCGAACCGCCGGCAACGCCGACATGACAACCTCTCCAAGCCACACTCGGGAAGCCAATGCATGGAAGCTGCCAGAGGTTCCCGGCGTGGTTAACTTTGGTGGCCGTGGCATGACCGTCCCCACGTCACGCTACCTTTCAGTGGCGCATGGTCAACGTAATTCCCGTGAAGTTTTCGTCGGCGGTGAGCCGCTGCGCCCCGACATACATGCGCACCTTGCGCTCGACATAAGCGAGCGAGGCTTGAATGCCATGCGTCTCGTAGGTGATGCCGGCTTGGCGGTCGCCGATTTCGACCCGATCCTGCAGTGCGAAGGAGGAGCCTACGCCGCCAAATTCATTGCGCACGCCAGGCTGCCAAATGATGGCCTGATCCGACGAGCCGGCGAACAAATACCAACGTGAATTGTTTGGCGAGGCGCGCCGCTCCATCGGCAAAAGCCCACGCCCGACGCGGATTTCCGAACCGCGGCTGCGGCTGGCGAGGTCGCCGTTTTCATCGAAGCCCAAGCCGTCGCGATGCGACAGCGAAACATCGACGTTGGCGGCGCCGTGGGCCACGAGCGCCACTTCATAACGCGTGAGCGGCGAACTCGACATCGGTTGCGGCGCCGATGTCAGGTTTGCGAAACGCGGCGCGTCGGCGTCTTCGAAGCTGATGGCGAATGGCGCCACATCGGTTGTGCGCGGATTGTCCGCGAAGCTGACATTGCTTAGTCCGACAACGGATACCGTTGGCGCAACCGCGTCGTCGGCGGCGGCGATGTTGGCGATTAGGCTCGTAACCCCCACCAGGCCAACGAGCACGAGCTTCCTGAGCATCGCGATCCCTCCTGGTCGCATGAGGATGCTGTAAGCTTGGCTAATGAAGTGTTACTTGCGCTGAGCGGGCCGTCCACGCGCTAGTGCAGCGACCTCTGCATAATCACGACGTCGAGCGTGCGGCCGAATTTCTCGCCGACGCCTTTCAGCGTGCCGACATAGGCGAAGCCGGCCTTTTGATGCAGTGCAATAGAAGCGGCGTTGTAGCTGTCGCCGATGAAAGCGAGCGCTTCGCGGGCGCCGTCGCCTTGGAGCATGGCGAGCAATTCATTAAGCAAAGCGGCGCCCACGCCTTGGCGCACCATGGTCGGGGCGGTGTAAACCGACACCTCGAACGCCTTCCGATAGGCGGGGCGATCGCGATATTGCGCCGCGTATGCGAAGCCGACGACGCGAGAAAGATCGCTGAGCGGGCTGGCCACGAGGTAGGGCCAATTGTTGGAGACGACTTTGCTCCAGCGCGCCGTCATTTCCTCCAGCGAGGGCGGATCGATCTCGAAAGACCCGGTCCCGGTCTGGACGTGAGTCGCATAAATCAGCTGCACGGTCTCGATGTCCTGCTGAAAGCAGGGCCGGATGATGAGCTGAGGGGCGTTGCTGCCGGACATGGCGTGTTGGCATGCGCTGAACCCGTTTGCGGCCTTGGGTCAAGATTAACTCCCCGGTAAGGCCCCCGCGACCCCCGGGCGCATTCACGCGATGCCAACCAGCCTAGATTAGGATCGGCCTCGAAATGGCGGCTCTAGAATGGATGTGGGCGGCCCGCGCCTCCGGGCTCGGGCTGGCGGGGGCTTTGTTGGCCGCGTGCGCGAGCATGCCCGCGCCGGCGAGCGTATGGGGCGAGGCGCCGCGGCGCCGACCGCGCCAACCTCCATTCCCTACGATCAAAGCGCGCCCCCGCGCGTGCTCGCAGGGCGCGCGCCGCTGCAATGCGCGCCGTTCGCGCGCGAACAATCCGGTATCGAGATTTACGGCGACGCCAATACCTGGTGGGGCCAGGCGGCGGGACGCTATCCGCGCTCGAATTCGCCGGCGCCTGGCGCGGTGCTGGTCATGCGCGGCTATCACGACGCGCGCCGGGGTCACGTTGCGGTCGTGACGCAAGTGGTTTCGAGCCGCATGATCCTTGTCGATCACGCCAATTGGCTCAATCGCGGCGAGATCAGCACCAACGTTCCGGTGGTCGACGTTTCGCCGAACAACGATTGGAGCGAAGTGCGCGTGTGGTACATCCCGCGCTCGCCAATGGGGCGCGCGGATCTATCGCGCCAACGGCTTCATCCATCCCTTCCTGCTCACCGCCGCGCTCGGTTGAGAGGCGCGTTAAGAAGTATTGATATGTTGATTACCAATCTTCTTAACTGACCTTACGAACTATACATCACTAGATATCGTCTGAGTGCGTCTCGTTTACCATAGAACGCGCGTCTTTCGCTGAGTTCATGCCTGCGCGATTAAGTGTTCTTTAAGCGGCGGCGGGCGTTTCTGTGTGCCGGTTTGGGGCAAATTCCCCGCTTGGCTTCGACAGGGCATGTTGACCACGCGAACGATTTTGCTGACGGCTGCCGCCGTCGTGGGGCTTCCGGCGCTGAACGCTGAGGCGTTGACGCCGTTGTCGACGGATCTTTCCATCGATCCAGGCGTCACCGACGGCCCGTCAGAACACGCAACGCTTGCGCCCTCGGCGTTCGAGCGTCAGCCGGACGCCGCCTACGAGCCGATCGCGCGCATCACCAATCGCCGCGCCAATCTGCAATGCGTGCCGTTTGCGCGCGCTGAATCTGGCGTCAACATTCGCGGCGACGCCTACACTTGGTGGGATCAGGCCGCCGATCGCTACCAACGCAGCAACACGCCGGCGGAGGGAGCGGTGCTTGTGCTGCATGGTTACAATGATCCCAATCGCGGCCACGTCGCCGTGGTGCGCGAGATCGTCTCGCCGCGGATGATCATCGTTGATCACGCCAACTGGCTCAATCACGGCGAAATCACCCGCGATGTGCCGGTGCGCGATGTGTCGCCGAATAACGATTGGAGCCAGGTGCAAGTTTGGTATGTGCCGAGCCGCCAATGGGGCGCACGCACCTATGACGTGCAGGGCTTCATTCTGAACATGGTCGAGGACGCCAAGAGCGCGCACGCGCAAACGCAGAGTGCGCAGACGACTTCTATTGAAATGCGCGCGGCAAGCTAACGGCCGGCGCCATTGGCGCTGGCCACCATCACCGGCGGCGCCAGCACTGAATTGATTCCCTGAAGCACGCCGTTGCTGGCGCCGATGTCGCGCATGGCGACGAGCTGATCGTTGACGCGCAAGCCATCGCCGCCATCGACGGTGACGCGATAGCCGTTCAACGTCTCGATCGATTGGACGCCGGCGTGCAGGGCGTCGCTGGTCAAGCGGCCGCGAATGATGTGATAGGCCAAGAGCGAGCGGAGTTCGTCGCGATTGCGCGGCTCAAGCAGGCGCGCCAGATTGCGTTGGTCCATGTCGCGGAAGGCGTCGTCGGTCGGCGCAAAGATGGTGTAGGGGCCGGGGCCGCGCAGGGTGTCTTCATAGCCGGCGGCGCGGACCGCCGAAAGGAAGCGCTGAAACTGGCCGGTGGCGGCGGCGACTTCGAGCACATCGCCCGCCGGGTTCGGCCGGGTCGTCGTTGCAAGGTCGACCAGGAAACGCTCCGAGGTCTCAGCCAAAACCGCCGGTGCGCACGCCAATAGGGCGGCGACGAAGCCAATGCGCGCGAGAGGGGAAATCTTCATGGCGGGAAAACGGCTGGCGGCCGACAAGGTTTCATTTGTTCGTGACTGGCGCCGCAGCGCAGCATGAGCGAAGATGGGGATATGTCCGTCTGGTCCCGCATCGTCGATATGGCTGGCCGCGCCTTCGATCCGGAGGCCGAACCGCCGATGTTCGGTCAGGAATGCGCGCCCCAGGTCAACGATGTCGGCTTTACCGCCGCGGTCATTGGGCTCGCGGCCAAGATGGCGCGCGCCGATGGCGAGGCCACTGAAATCCGAGCTGCGGGCCGCGGCGCAAGTATTTCGGCCCCCGCCGGGCGAGGAGGTCGCATTCCGCCGCGCCTTCGCGCTGGCCAAGCAAACCGTCCTAGGATTCGATTCCTACGCGCGTCAGATCGGCAAGAAATATCGCGCCCGGCCGTGCCTGTTGGAGGATGTGCTCGACGGGCTCTTCCACATCGCCTCCGTCGACGGTTTTCCCGGCGAGGCCGAGCTTGCCTATCTTGAGCGGGTCGCCACCCATTTCGGCTTCTCCGAACTCGAATTCCGCCGCATCAAGGCGACCAATCTCGGCCCTGACGCCGGCGATCCCTATGCGATCCTTGGGCTTTTGCCGGGCGCGGACATGAACGAAGTGCGCCACGCTTGGCGGCGTGCGGCGGCCGAGAACCATCCAGACCGGATGACGCAACGCGGCGCGCCGCCGGAATTCGTCGCCATCGCGCGCGAAAAGACCGCGGCGATCAACGGCGCCTATGCGCGCATTCGCGAGAAATTATCGGTCGATGCAAAATAAACGCTGTGTGCGCGCCGCACGGGCGCCGCATTGATCGGCGAGCCTCAAGGGGCCATTATTCGCCTTGAGGAGTCACGGGGTCCTTCATGCCGAGCATGATTACCGAAACCGGCAACGCAGCGCTCAGCGCGTTTGTGCGCGCCGCGGGTCTGGCGGCTTTGGTGTTCGGCGCGGTGCTCGCCTTCATGTTCGCGGCCGCGGCCGCAATTGTAATCGGCCTCATGGTGGCGGGCGCGGCCATCGCGCTGCGTTTGGCGCCGAAGCGGGCGAGCGCGCCGAGCGACATCCTCGATGCGCGCCACACCCCGGCCGGCTGGGTGGTCGAGACGGCGCGGCCGGAAGTCGTGAAGCATGGGCGCGGGGAGCAGCCTTTGTGAGCGCTCTGCGCTTCGTTGATCGCCCATCGCCGAATTTCGACGCACGCACCCGCGCGATCGATCTTGTCGTGCTGCACTATACCGGCATGCAGGATGGCGAGACGGCGCTGCGTCGCCTGACCGATCCCGCCCCCGTCGTGGGCAAATATCCCGGACCTTGGGCAGACAAGACCGCAGCGCCCGATGCGCCGCTGGCGCGCGTCTCGGCGCACTATGTCGTCGGCGAAGACGGCGTGATCTATCGGATCGTCCCCGAGCAAAGCCGCGCCTGGCACGCCGGGCGCTTCAAGTTGGCGGGGCGAGGGCGACGTCAATTCGCGCGCCATCGGCGTCGAGATCGTCAATGGCGGCCACGATTTTGGGCTGCCCGATTATCCAAGTGCGCAGATTGAGGCGGTGATCGCACTGGTGCGCGACATCTTGGAGCGCCAGCAGCTGCAGCCAAACCAGGTGGTTGGCCATTCCGACATCGCCCCGGAACGCAAACAGGACCCGGGCGAGAAATTTCCCTGGAAACGTCTGGCCGATGCGGGCGCCGCGATCTGGCCGCGGCCTGGCGGCGCCCCGCGGGCCGCCGGCGTCGCTGTCATCACCCTGCAAACCCAGCTCGCCGGCATCGGTTACGCGGTGGGCCAAAGCGGCGTCATGGACGCTCAAACCAAGGCCGCGCTGATGGCCTTCCAGCGCCGCTTCCGGCCAGCCCTGATCGATGGCGCGCCCGACGACGAGACCGCCCAATTGCTCGCCGCTCTGGCGCCCACTTCCTAAGCCGCGACGACGATGTCGGCGGGCGCTTGGTTGTCGAGATAGCGCCCATAGGCCTGATCGAAGGCTTGCTCAAGGCGGCGCGCGAATGGCTCGGTCGCAAAGAGCGGCGCTGCGGCGCGGTTTGCGGCGAGCCTTGCCTTGATGGCGGCGAGCTTGTCGGGATTGGCCGCAAGCGCGCGGGCCAGGCGTTCATAGTCGGCGGCGTTGGCCGTCACCAAGTCAGGCAATCCGACGGCGTTCAACACGCTTGCGCCCACGCGGGCGGCAAAGCCTTCGCCAGCCTTTGTCACCAGCGGCAATCCCGCCCACAGCGCGTCCGCGGCGGTGGTGTGGGCGTTATAATTGAACGTATCGAGGAAAAGGTCGGCGCACCGATGCCGCGCCAGATGCTCGCCGACGCCTGCACGCGGCGCAAAGACGATGCGGCTGGGATCGACGCCTCGGCGCTGGGCTTGCATGCGCAAGTTCTCGACCGCCGTGCGATTGGCTTCCAACAGCCACAGCACGGCGCCGTCGGTTTCGCGCAGCAGCCGCATCCAGATGTCGTATTCGGCCGGCGATATCTTGAAACTGTTGTTGAAGCAGCAGAACACGAAGCCGTTTTCCGGCAAGCCCGCATCGGCGCGCGTGACGGCGGCGTCGGCAATGATGCGGCTGTCGTCGTTCACTTGATATGAGTGCGGCAAGAACACGACGCGCTCCGAATAATGCCGCCGCTCTTGGCTCGGAATGACGGTCTCATCGGCCACGATATAATCGATGAACGGCGCGCCGATCGCGCCCGGATAGCCGATATAGCTCATCTGCACCGGCGCGGGCCGGTAGGCCAGAACCCCGAGGCGCCCGTCGGTTGTATGTCCCTTAAGATCGACGGCGATGTCGATCGCTTCGCGGCGCATCAGTGCGGCGGCCGCTTCATCGCTTTGGCCGCGCACGTCGTGAAAGCGATCGAACGCCGCCTCGGCGCGCGCGCGCATCGCATCTTGCTTTGGCGGCCCGTATGAGAATGCATGCAATGAAAAGCGGTCGCGGTCATGGATCTCGAACAGCTTCGCCATCAATTGCATGGTGGCGTGATCGAAGAAGTCGCCCGAGCAATAGCCGATGCGCAAAATCTCTGGTCGCGCCGGGGGCCGTTCGCGCGCCGCCATCGGCGTGCGCGCATACTTCTTTTGAACAAAGCGCTCGGCGCGGATAAGATGGCGATCGGGGGCGTCTTCCAGCGCAAGCATCGCGAACGGCGAGACCGGCTCGCCGCTGACGCCAAGGCGCGGGATGAAGCGCCTGGTCGGCGGCCATCGCCTCCCAATCGCAGATGTGCGCTTGTTGATGCAGTTTCTCGGCGCGCGCGGTTGCGTGATCGGGGTTGATTTCGAGCGCCCGTTCATAGCAGGCGATCGCTTCCTCGCGCCGGCGGGTTTCGCCAAGAACGCCGGCGAGATTGGTCAACGCATCGGCGTAGGCGGGGCGAAGGCGCAGCGCTTGGCGGTAGGCTTCGACGGCGGCGTCGAGTTGTCCGCTGTCGCGAAGGGCGTTGCCTTGATTGTTGTGGGCTTCGGCATAGTCCGGCTTGAGGGCGAGCGCCTTGCGAAAGCTGGCCATCGCCTCGGGAAGTCGCCCGAGCCTTCGCAGCGCATTGCCCATATTGTTGTGCGCGGCCGCATTGTCCGGCTGCAGCGCCAAGGCCCGCTGATAGCTTGCGATCGCGTCCTCGCGCTGACCGATCTCGTTTTGCGCGATGCCCAGATTGTTGTGGGCGTCAGCGTCGTTAGGCCTCAACTGGGCGACTTTGGCGAACGCCGCGCGGGCTTGGTCGAATTTGCCGGTGCGAGAGCCAGCGGCGCCCACGAGGGTCCAAAGCGGCGCTGAGTTCGGGAATTGCAGCGCCAGCGGCGCCGCCGCGCTGCGAGAGCTCCTGCATGCGGCCTTGCTGATAGAGTTCAGCGAGGCGGCGCAGCGCGTCATGGGGCGGGTTTTCCAAATCGTCCTCGCGGGCGCTTGGTTATCGCGCGCAGCGGCGATGCAACAAGGCGGCGCTTCCGTTGCTTGCGCGCGCTCTCTATATTCGTCGCGCCAGTCGGCCGGACGGCCGCGGCTGCTATGCTCGAAAGGGCGCAGTCGAGGAAAGTCCGGGCTCCACGCGGATACGGCGGCGGATAACATCCGCCGAGAGTGATCTTAGGGATAGCGCCACAGAGAATAGTCTGCCGAAAGCGCCTTGGTCGAAAGGCCATGGGCGCAGGCGATGGTGAAACGGTGGAGTAAGAGCCCACCGCCGCGACCGTAAGGAAGCGGGCACGGCAAGCCCCGCCGGGAGCAAGACCGAATAGGGATGCACGAAGGCCGCAAAGCCTTCAGCTCGTCCGTGAGCGCGCATCCGGGTAGGTCGCGAGAACCATGCGGCGACGCATGGTCCAGAGGAATGGTCGTCACCCGAAAGGGTACAGAACCCGGCTTACAGGCCGACTGGCGTTATTCTCAATAAAGGCCCGGCACCAGCCGGTAGCGCACGTTGCGCAGATAGGCCGCATAGACCGGATCGCGCGCCAGGAGGCCTTCCTCGGCGCGCATGCGGGCGATCTGGAAGCCGAGCTCGATTGCGTAGATGCAGAAATTCCAGAGCGTCGGATTGACCAGCAGAAAGGCGACGTGACCGATGAAGTAGCTGGCGTAGACCGGGTGCCGCACGAGCCGGTAAAAGCCGCTGGTCACGACGCCGCGATTGGCCGGCACGATGCCGAAGGAGCGGTTCAAATTCAGCTTCGCCGTCACCTGCAGCGCGATGCCGATGAGGAAGATCACGGCGATGATGTTCACCGGCAAGAGCGGCGAGCCGCCGGGCGTGGCCAAGAGCGGCGCGGCGGTGCCGGCGAAGGCGATCAGCCATTCGCGCGTGCTGGTCGAGCCCTGCGAGGCGGGCCGGGCGAAGACCACAAAGAAAAGCAGCAAGAGCTCGCCGACCAGAACCAGCGCCGACACCCAGGGTTCGTCGCCTTGCAGGATGGCCGCGCCGATGCGCCAAGCCAGGGAGCCGGTCAGGGCCGCCAGGGCCGTGCGCTCGATGATGTCGCGGACGATCGGTTTCATGGACGGGCGTTCCATTAGCGAAACGCCTTCCTAACCGCCGCTGTTGTTAAGGGGGCGTGAGAGCGCTGCGGCAATGTGTGGCTAATAAAGCGTGAATCGTGAGATTCATCGGCGATGGGCCACGCCCCGGTATTGCTCCAAGAAGCGATGGACGCGCTCGCGCTGAAGGACGGCGAGCTCTACATCGATGCGACCTTCGGAGGCGGGGGCTATTCGCGCGAAATGCTTGAGCGCGCCCGCTGCCGGGTGATCGCCTACGACCGCGACCCCGACGCGCTGGCGCGGGCGGCGGATTTGCCCGCCGCTCGCTTCACGCTTTTGCAAGAGAGATTTGGCGAGTTGAGAGCAGACGAGCCGGTCGCCGGCGTCGTCTTCGATCTCGGCGTGTCCTCCTTCCAGCTGGACCAGGCCGAGCGCGGATTTTCGTTTCGGTCGGACGCGGATCTGGACATGCGCATGGAGAAGGACGGCGCCAGCGCCGCGGATGCGGTGAACAAGCTCTCCGAGCCGGCGCTGGCGGAGCTGATCTATCGCTATGGCGAGGACGACGACAGCCGCCGCATCGCCCGCGCCATCGTGCAAGAGCGCGCCGCCCACGCGATCACCCGCACCGGCCTGCTTGCGGATACGATCGAACGCGCCGTCGGCGGACGCAAAGGCGCGCGCGTGCATCCGGCTACGAAGACGTTTCAGGCGCTCAGAATGCTGGTGAACGACGAACTCGGCGAACTCGCGCGCGGGCTCTCCGCCGCCGAGCGCGCTTTGGCCCCCGCCGGGCGCCTTGTGGTTGTCTCCTTCCATTCGCTCGAAGACCGGATGGTGAAGCAATTCATCGCCGAGCGCGCCGACGCCCAGGGGCGGGGTTCGCGCCACGCGCCGGATCTGCCGGCCGTGCGCGCGCCCAGCTTCAGCCTCGAACGCCGCCGCGCCACCGCGCCGAGCGACGCCGAAACCGAAGCCAATCCGCGCGCGCGCTCGGCCAGTTTGCGCTGGGCCGCGCGCACCGAGGCGCCGGCATGGGATGAACTCGAACCGCCGGCGCTGGCGCCGCGCGCGGAGGCCGAATGGGCAAAGCTCAACTGATCCGCGCGCTGCAGATCGCCGCCGCCATCCTCGTCGTTGTGCTGGTTGTCGGCCTCTACAAAGCCAAGAGCGACGCCTCGAAGGCGGAAGCGCACGTGCGCCAATTGCAGCAACGAGATCGCCGACACCGAAGCCGCAAACCGCGCGCTCAACGCCGAGATCGCCCACCTGGAAAGCCCGGAGCGCGTCGAACAGCTGGCGCAAGAGCACCTTGACGCTTGCGCCGGGCGGCCAAAGCGCGGCGCTGCCGGAAGCCGATCTCAATCGCCGCCTGCCGGCGCCGCGCGCCCAAAGCCCGCATCAGAGCCCGCGCCAGAGCTCCCACCAGAGCTCCCACCAGAGCGCCCGCCAAAGCGCCTATCCGTGAGGCCGATCGCGCCAGCGCGGGTGTTCGCCGCCGAGCAGCCGTTGACGCCCGACGCGCCCGACGCGCCCGTCGCGATCGAAGCGGCGCCGGCGCGCAATCGCGTGCGCTTCCTAGCGATCGGCTCTGCTTGTCGTGCTCTTGGCCTTGTCCGGGCGCGCCATTGAGCTCGCCTTCTCCGGCGATCCCACGGCCGAGCCGCATCGCAGCCTCGCTGCGGCTCAAGTCGAGCGCGCCGACATCGTCGACCGCAATGGCGTGCTGCTCGCCACCACCGTGCGCGCCTTCACGCTTGACCGCGACACCCGAGCGCGTTTGGCAGCGCCAACGACACCGCCGCCGCCTTGGCGCGCCTGTTTCCCGACATGGATCGCGACGCCACCATGCGTCGTCTTTCGCGATCGTTCGCGCGATCTGGTGTTTCTGCGCCGCGGGCTGACGCCGAACCAGCGCGAAGCTGTGCTCTCGCTTGGTCTTGCCGGCATTGGCTTCGCGCCGGAGGAGCGCCGCGTTTATCCGCAAGGCACGCTCGCCGCGCACGCGCTTGGCTTCACCGAATGTCGACCGGCATGCGCTCGCCGGCGTGGAACTCGGCCTCGATGACCAAATCCGCCGCGCCGGCGCGGAAGGGCGGCCGGTGCGCCTCTCGATCGATGTGCGCATGCAGTATGCGCTCGAAACCGAACTCGACGCCGCCGCACGCGACGCCCACGCGGCCAGCGCCGCAGCGATCTTGCTCGACGGCCGCAGCGGCGAAACGCTGGCGCTCGCCTCGTGGCCCGACCTTCGATCCCAATGAATTCGCCGGCGCGTCCGAAGCATGCGCGCACCGACCGTGTCGCCGGCGACGTGCACGAACTCGGCTCGACCCTGAAGCCGTTCACCGAAGCGATGGCGCTGCAGGAGCGGCTGACCACGTCCGGCGAACTCTTCGATCTTTCGCAGCCCTTCGATCGTCGACGGCAGCGCCATCGTCGATGACGAGCGCATCCTCGGCCCCGTCGACGCTTCGCGATATTCTCGCGCGTTCGTCCAATATCGGCGCCGCGCGCCTGGCGCTTCGTATCGGCGGTGAGCGGCAGCGCGCCTATCTCACGCGCCTGGGCTTGCTTGCGCAGCCGACGCTTGAGCTGGCGCGCAGCCAAGCGCCGATCGCGCCGGTCGCGCGCACGCGGCGTGATATTGCGGGTCTGGGCTTTGGCTATGGGCTCGCCGCGACGCCGGCATCGCTCGCCGGCGCTTACACGGTCTTCGTCAACAATGGCGCGCGCGTCGCGCCGACCTTGCTGATGCGTTCGCCGGATGCGCCGGTCGACGCGCACACAGGTGTTTTCGCCGGCGGTGACGCAGCAAGTGCTGAGCTACATGCGCTCGGTCGTCACCGACGGCACCGGCCGCGCCGCCGACGTGCCCGGGCCTGCTGGTCGCCGGCAAAACCGGCACCGCCGAAAAGCTCGCGGCGACATACCTACGCCGAAGACCACAATTTTTCCTCCTTCGCCGGGGTCTTTCCGGTCAACGATCCGCGCTACGTGATTTTCCTGGCGCTGGACGACACCGGCGCTGGCGCCGCAGGCGGCGCGGTCGCGGCGCCCGCGGTTGCGCGCACGCTGCGCAGGATCGCGCCGATGCTCGGTCTGCGTGTTGAGCCGCGCCCGCCCACCCACTAGGAAGGGCGCATGAAGCTTGGCGAACTGTTCGACACCGGCGTCCCGGCGGATGCCGCGTCTGTGGACATCGCCGGGCTCACAGCCGATTCACGCGCGGTCAAACCGGGCTTTCTGTTCGCGGCGTTGCAAGGCGTGGCCGCGCACGGGGGCGATTTCGTCGCGCAGGCCAAAGCCAATGGCGCTGTCGCTGTGCTTTCCGCCGGCGATCTTGGCGCCGATCCAGGCATGCCCCACATCGTCGCCGCCGAAGCGCGCCGCGCGTTTGCGCTCGCGGCCTCGCGCTTTCTATCCGCGCCGCCCGGCAACGATCGTCGCCGTCACCGGCACCAACGGCAAAAGCTCCACCGTCGATTTCCTGCGCCAGATCTGGACGCAACGCCGGCAAGCGCGCCGCCAGTCTAGGCACGCTCGGCGCCATCGCTCCCTCACGGCGTTCATCGATCTTGGCCACACCACGCCCGACCCGGCGCGCGTGCACGCCATGCTCGACCAACTGGCCGACGACGGGGTCACCCATGTCGCGATGGAAGCCTCGAGCCATGGCCTCGAACAGCATCGCATCGACGGCCTGACGCTTCGCCGCCGGCGCCTTCACCAATCTGACGCAAGACCATCTCGACTATCACCGCGACATGGCGAGCTATCGCGACGCCAAGCTAAGCTCGTGGTCGCTCGTCGAACGATGGCGCGCCCGCCGATCATCAACGCGGATGCGTCCGAAGGCGAGGCTTTCGAGCGCGCGCGCCAAAGCGCGGGGCTCGATGTTTGGCTCTGCGGCTGGCGCGCGCCGCGCGACGCACGCGCTGAAGATCGTCGAAATCCAGCCGCGCCCCAACGCGCAGACGATGACGCTGCTCTGGGCGGGCCAGAGAATACAAAGTCGAGCTGCCGCTGATCGGCGAATTCCAGGCGCTCAACGCGGTCTGCGCCGCGACGCTGGCTCTGGCGCTCGGCGATAGCGCCGGAAGCCGTCTGGGCCGGCATGGAAAAGCTGCAAGCCGGTGAAGGGCCGCATGGAGCATGTCGGCCAGAGCAAGAGCGGCGGGCACGTGTTCGTCGACTATGCGCACACGCCGGATGGCCTCGACGTGCTTCTGCGCGCCGCGCGGCCGCATGCGCCGGGCGCGCATCATCGCGGTGTTTGGCTGCGGCGGCGACCGTGATGTCGACAAGCGCGCCAAGATGGGCGCCATCGCGGAACGCCAAGCCGACGTGGTGATCGTCACCGACGACAATCCCCGCAACGAGGACGCCAACGCCATCCGCGCCAACATTCTGCGCGGCGCGACATCGGCGACCGAGATCGGCGATCGCGCCGAAGCCATCCGCGCCGCCATCACCATGATGAAGCCCGGCGACGCGGTGATGATCGCCGGCAAGGGCCACGAGACCGGGCAGATCATCAAAGGCGTCGTGCATCCGTTCTCCGATCAAGACGTGGCGCGCGCGGTGCTGGAGAGCCAAGCATGAGTGAGCTCTGGAGCGCCGAGGAAGCCGCGCGCGCCACCGGCGGCGCGCTGCAAGGCGGCGACGACTGGAGCGCCACCGGCGTCTCCATCGACACGCGCACGCTCGAGCCCGGCGATCTTTTCGTCGCGCTTGAAAGACGTGCGCGACGGTCACGAGTTTCTGGCCCAAGCCTTCGTCAGCGGCGCAGTGCGCGGCGACTGATCTCCGATCCCTCCAAGGCTGAGGGCCTCGGCCCGACGCTGGTCGTCAACGATGTGCTCGACGGCCTGCGCAAGCTTGGCGAAGCGGCGCGCGATCGCAGCGCCGCCAAGCGCATCGCCGTCACCGGCTCGGTCGGCAAGACCTCCACCAAGGAAGCGCTCGCCGCCTGTCTCGCCGCCAGCGGCGCGACGCATCGTTCGATCAAGAGCTACAACAATCATTGGGGCGTGCCGCTGACGCTGTCGCGCATGCCGCGTGAGAGCGCGTTTGGCGTGTTCGAGATCGG
This sequence comes from uncultured Pseudomonadota bacterium, assembly GCA_963847165.1. Taxonomy (GTDB): domain Bacteria; phylum Pseudomonadota; class Alphaproteobacteria; order Caulobacterales; family Aquidulcibacteraceae; genus Vitreimonas. The sequence continues at coordinate 155,226 of CAWJYY010000011.1, read as the reverse complement.
CATGAACCATCGCGGCGAGATCCTGCCGCTGACGCAACTTGTGAGCCCGCACGCCGCGCTCGTCACCACTATCGCGCCGGCGCACGTCGAAAATCTGGGCTCGCTCGAAGCCGTCGCCGACGAGAAGGGCGATGTTTACGCCGGGCCTCGAGCCTGGCGGCGCAGCGCTCGTGCCCAACGAAGCGCCGCATGCGAGCCGCTTGGTCGCCGCCGCCGAACGCAATGGCGCGACACTCATTCGTTTCGGCCGCGACGCTGTGTGCGAAGCGCGGCTGCTCAAGTTCGACATGGATGAAAGCGGCTCCAACGCCGAAGCCGACATTCTTGGCCGCGTCATCCGCTATCGCGTCGGCGTCGAAGGCGCGCACTGGGCGCTCAACTCGGTCGCCGCACTCGCCGCCGCCGATGTCGTCGGCGCCGATCTCGATGCCGCCGCGCACGCGCTCGAACATTTGCGCGCCTTCGATGGACGCGGCGTCGCCGCCAAGGTGCAGGCGCCTTTCGGCGAGTTCATGCTTGTGGACGATGCCTACAACGCCAATCCCGCGTCGATGGCGGCGGCGTTTGCCACGCTGGCCGCGCGCCGACCCGGCGCGGGCGGGCGCCGCATCGCAGCGCTTGGGGATATGTTGGAATTGGGCCCGACGAGCGCGCCTACCACGCCGGTTTGGCCGAACCGCTTGATAAGGCAGGCGTTGATCTGGTTTTTGCAGCCGGGCCCCGCATGGCCGCACTCATGGAGGCGCTTCCGCCAGAGCCGCCGCGGCGGCTATGCCGAGAATGCGGACGCTCTGATTCCGCATCATCGCGGGTTCCCTGCGTGCAGGCGACGTTGTGCTGGTGAAAGGATCGAACGGGTCGAAGATGAGCCGCGTCGTGAACGCGCTCACGCGGCTCGAAGGGGAAGGTTGATGCTGCAGCTACTCGCTCAGTTCACGGCGCAGTCTCAATTCTTCAACCTCTTCAATTACATCACCTTCCGCACTGGCGGGGCGATGTTCACCGCCATGATCATCGCGTTCGTGATCGGCGCGCCGTTCATTGCCTGGCTGCGCAAGCGTCAAGGCAAAGGCCAGCCGATCCGCGAAGACGGCCCGCAAGGCCATCTGCTGACCAAGAAGGGCACGCCGACCATGGGCGGGCTCATCATTCTGATCAGTCTCGGCGTCACCTCGCTGCTCTGGTCGGACTTGAAGAACCCGTACGTGTGGGCGGTTCTGCTGGTGACCATGGTTTCGGCGCCATCGGCTTCGTCGACGATTTCGCCAAGGTCACCAAGCAGCATCATGGCGGGCTTTCGGCGCGCATGCGGCTTGTTCTTTGAGTTTCTCACAGCGCTTGTCGCCGCCGTCGCCATGCTGGTGGCCGAATGGGTCGCCAAGACGCCGAACGCCACGCATGACATTCCGCACTTCCTGAACGCGCTGATGGCGGGCGAGCCGCTGACCGCCGTGGCGCTGCCGTTCGTGATCGGCTGGGGCATTCAGCTCTTCGCGCTCTACGTCCTGTTCATGATGGTCGTGATCGTCGGCTTCGGAAACGCCGTGAACCTCACTGATGGTCTCGATGGCCTGGCCATCGTGCCGGTGATGATCGCGGCAGGCACTTTCGGCGTGATCTGCTATCTCGTCGGCCGCGTCGACTATTCCACCTATCTGGGCATTCCCCACGTCGCCGGCGTCGGCGAGCTCTCGACGATCCTGGGCGCGCTGCTGGGCGCTTCGCTCGGCTTCCTCTGGTACAATGCGCCGCCCGCGCGCGTGTTCATGGGCGACACCGGCTCGCTGGCGCTGGGCGGTTTGCTCGGCGCGGTGGCGGTGGCGACCAAGCACGAAATCGTTCTGGCCATCGTCGGCGGTCTGTTCGTGCTCGAAACTTTGTCGGTGATGGTGCAGGTGGCGGTGTTCAAGCGCACCGGCAAGCGCGTCTTCTTGATGGCGCCGATCCACCATCATTTCGAAAAACTGGGCTGGCAGGAGCCGACGATCGTCATCCGCTTCTGGATCATTTCGGTGATTTTCGCGCTCGCGGGCTTGGCGACATTGAAGTTGCGTTAACGGTGCGAAGCAGCGCACACCCGCACCTCTTCGGAGGTTGGGAGGCGATCGGATGATTCCGATCACGGAATTCGCGGGCCGCGACGTTGCGGTGTTCGGATTGGCGCGCACGGGCCTTGCAGCTGCGCGCGCGCTCGCCGCCGGCGGCGCGCGCGTGCACGCGTGGGACGATAGCGAAGCCTCGCGCGCCAAAGCCGAGGCCGCCGGGCGTTCCGGTTTCCGACATCAACGATCGCGATTGGCGCACCTTCGCGGCGCTTATTCTCTCGCCCGGCGTGCCGCTGACCTTGCCCGAGCCGCATCGCGTCGTGACGCTGGCCGACGCTGTCGGCGTGCCCGTGCTCGGCGACATCGAGCTCTTCGCCCGCGCCGTCAACGCCTTGCCCGCGGCGCAGCGGCCAAAACTCATCGGCGTCACCGGCACCAACGGCAAATCGACGACATCCGCCTTGATCGCCCACATTCTGAAGGCGGCCGGCAAGGACGTGCGTCTGGGCGGCAATATCGGCGAGGCGGTGCTCGATCTCGCGCCGCTGCACGCGGGCGCTTATTATGTGATCGAGCTTTCATCGTTTCAGCTCGATCTGACCGAGACCCTTCGTCTCGATGTGGCGATCTGGCTCAACACCACTCCCGATCATCTCGATCGCCACGGCGATATGCCCCATTACGTTGCGTCCAAGCGCCAAATCTTCGCCAACCAAGGCGCGGCCGATTGGGCCATTATCGGCGTCGATGACGAATATTGCGCGGCCGTCTGCACCGAACTCACGCGCGCCGCCGTCCAGCACGTCGCGCCGATTTCCGCGGGGCAAGTGTTGGGGCGCGGGGTCTCGGCGCTCGGGGCCAAGATCATCGATGCGCTCAGCGGCCGCTCCGAAACCGTCGCCGATCTCGCCAATGCGCCCGCGCTCGCTGGCCGCCACAACGCCCAAAACGCCGCCGCCGCCTATGCGGCCGCGCGCGCGCTCGGGGTCGATGCGCGTCTGATCGCGCAAGCCTTCACCACCTTCGCGGGCCTGCCGCACCGCCTCGAACGCGTCGCCACCGTGCAGGGCGTGCGTTTCATCAACGATTTCAAAGCCACCAACGCCAATGCCGCCGCCCAAGCGCTCGCGGTCTATCCGCGCGTCTATTGGATCGCCGGCGGCGTCGCCAAAGAGGGCGGCATCGCCGAGCTCGCGCCGTTCTTCCCACGCATGGCGCGCGCTTATCTGATCGGCCAGGCGGCGGGCGAATTTTCCGATACCCTGCGCGACAAAGTCGCCGGTCACCATGGCCGGCGCTCTCGACGCGGCGGTGAAGCTCGCCTTCGATGACGCCCGCGCCTCGGGCGAACCCCATCCGGTCGTGCTGCTTTCGCCGGCGTGCGCCTCCTACGACCAATTCCGCAGTTACGAAGAGCGCGGCGACCAGTTCAAAGCCGCTGTCGCAGCGCTCGCCGACGGCCCCCGTAACGGCGCTCGCGCGGGAGCAAAGGCGTGATCGCGGCCGTGACCGAGCGTTTCGGTTCAACGCTCGAGCGGCTGCGCACTTATGATCGGCCGCTCATCGTCATCGCCGCCATCTTGCTGGGCCTTGGCATTCTCTTTTCGATGGCCACAAGCCCAGTCGCCACCGCCCGCATCCGCATCGACGAGGCCTTCTATTTCGCCGCCCGCCAAGCCGCCTATGCGCTCATCGGCCTTATCGTGATGCTGGGCGCGGCCGCGCTCGATCCCCGCCAGCTCCGCCGCGCCGCGGTGATCATTTTCGCGGTGGCGCTGGTCTTGTGCGTGCTGGCTGCGCTTTTCGGTTCGGAGGTCCGCGGCGCACGCCGCTGGTTCGATTTCGGCTTCTTCTCGCTGCAACCGTCGGAAATCCTGAAACCCGCCATCGTCGTGTTTTGGGCCTGGATGCTGAGTGAGAACATGAAGCAGCGTCGCTTTCCCGGCCGCATCATCGCCATCGCGCTTTTTTTCCTCACCGCCGCAGCGCTGCTCTCACAACCCGACATCGGCCAAACCGCGCTGCTGGCGGTCGTCATCGGCGCGATGCTCATCCTCTCCGGCCTGGCGCTGCGTTGGCTCTTGGGCGGCGCCGCCTTCGCCGGCGTTTCGGGCTTTGCAATCTATAGCGTGTTTCCGCATGCGCGCGAACGCGTCGATGGGTTCCTGCATCCGGAAACCGCCTATCAAGTCGGCCGCGCGCTCGACGCCATCGCATCCGGCGGGGTTTTCGGGCGCGGGCCGGGCGAGGGGATCATCAAACGCTCACTGCCCGATGCGCACGCCGATTTCGTTTTCGCCGTCGCCGCGGAAGAGTTTGGCATGCTGGCGTCGCTCGGCGTCATCGCTTTGTTCGGCGCGCTGGCGTTCCGGGGATTGTCGCGCGCGAGCCGCTTGAACGATCCCTTCGAGCAGCTCGCCGCCGCCGGATTGGTGACGCTGCTCGTCGTGCAAGCGTGTATTCATGTCGCGGTGAATTTGAGTCTCATCCCGGCGAAGGGCATGACCCTGCCTTTCATTTCGTTCGGCGGCTCTTCCATGATTGGTTCGGCGCTGGCGTTCGGTTTTTGTTTGTCGCTTCTCCGCGACCGCCCCGGCGCCTATCTCTATGCGCGCAATAGGCGCGATTAGGACAATGGCCAAAAAGATCGTCGTCATCGCCGCGGGCGGAACCGGGGGACATCTGTTTCCAGCGGCGGCGTTCGCGGAAGAGATGTTCCGCCGCGGCTGGCGGGTGTTTCTGATGACCGACGCGCGCGGGCGCCGCTACGCGGAAGGGTTTCCCGCCGAGCGCATCGAAGATGTCTCCGCTGCGTCGCTCTCGCCCAATCCCGTCACCATTATTCCTTCGCTGTTCAAGATCTGGCGCGGCGTCAACGCCGCCAAGCGCCGCTTCACCGAATCGCCGCCTTCGCTCGTCGCCGGCTTTGGCGGTTATCCCTCCTTCCCAGCGCTCATGGCCGCGCGCGCAAGGAAGTCGCCCATTCTCATTCACGAGCAGAATTCCGTGCTCGGGCGGGTCAATCGCGCCATGGCCACAAGCGCCAAGATCGTCGCCTGCGGCTTTGAGCGTCTCGATCGGCTTCCGCGAACGCGCGGCCTCGCTCAAGCGCGTCGTCGGCAATCCGGTGCGGCTGCCGATCCTGGCCGTGCGCGAGCGCCCATACCCGGAAGCGCCGGCCGGGGGCGAACTGCATTTGCTGATCATTGGCGGCAGCCAGGGCGCGCGCCTGTTCGGCGATGTCATCCCCGAGGCCATCGCCATGCTGCCCAGGCGCTGCGCGCTCGGCTGCGGGTCGTCCATCAGGTCCGCGAGGAGCAGATCGCCGAGGTGCGCAAGGTCTACGAGCGCGCCGGCGTCAACGCTGAAGTCGCCGCCTTTTTCACCGACATGGGCCAGCGCCTGGGCGCAGCGCATCTCGTCATCGCGCGCGCCGGCGCCTCGACCGTCACAGAACTGCAAGTCGCCGGTCGCCCCGCCATCCTCGTCCCGTTCGCGGCGGCCGCCGACGATCACCAAACCGCCAACGCCGAAGGTCTGACTGGCCGTCGGCGCCGCCGATCTCTTCACCGAGGCGGAATTCGCGCCCACCGCGCTCGCCAGTCTGCTCGAGCGCCGCCTCGGGGATCCCCACGGGCTTGCCGTCCGCGCCGCCGCGGCGCGGGCCGCGGCGAAGCCCGAGGCGGCGAAAACGCTGGCCGACTTAGCGGAATCCATTAGCGCCTGAGTTTCCCGGCTTGCGCGTTGGCGGGCGCTTGGCGACAATCCGCCCGTCAACGTCGCCGGGACCAATGCTTATGAAACGTTACGCGGTCTGTTATGTGTCGCGCTTGCACGGCGCGCCCATCGTCATCAGTGAAACCGATAGCCCGGCGGAAGCCTATCGCGGCGCGCTCAAGGCGGAAAAGGACGGACTGGACGAGGTGCGCGTCGCCGACACCCAAGAGGTCATGGCGCACGAGCCGAGAGCATTCGCGGCGATGCATCGCCTGTGACCATTTGTAACCGTCTGTGACCTGCTGTGACGTGCTGTGACGTGAGCGTTTAGCTTTATAGAAGTCGGGACCCGCATGCAGCGCCGCGCCATTCCGTTCGACACTGGGGCCATTCACTTCGTGGGCATCGGCGGCATCGGCATGTCCGGCATCGCCTCGGTGATGAAGAATTTCGGTTACGAAGTGACCGGCTCCGACGCCAAGGAGAGCGCCAACACCGAACGCCTGCGCGCGCAGGGCGTTACCGTCACGATTGGGCACAAGGCCGAGAACGCCATGCACGCCGGCGTCGTCGTCGTTTCGTCGGCGATCAAGAACGGCAATCCGGAAACCGACGCCGCCCGCGCGCGCGGCGTGCCGGTGGTGAAGCGCGCCGAGATGCTCGCCGAGATCATGCGCTTGAAGTGGACGGTGGCGATCGGGGGCACGCACGGCAAGACCACCACCACCTCGATGATCGCCGCGCTGCTCGACGCCGGGGGCAAGGACCCCACCGTCATCAATGGCGGCATCATCAACGCCTACGGCGCCAATACGCGCATCGGCGAGGGTGAGTGGATGGTGGTCGAGGCCGACGAAAGCGACGGCACCTTCACGCGCCTGCGCGGCACCGCCGTCGTCGTCACCAACATGGACCCTGAACACCTCGACCATTACGGTTTGGTCGAGGCGATGAATGACGCCTACCGGCAATTCGTCGAGAACATCCCATTCTACGGCTTCGCCGTCATGTGTCTCGATCACCCGCAAGTGCAGGCGCTCGCCGCGCAAGTGAGGGACCGGCGCGTCATCTCCTACGGCTTCAATCCGCAGGCCGATGTCTGCGCCGTCAATGTGCGCCCATCGCGCGAGGGCGCCACATTTGACGTCGTCGCACGCAAGAAGGGCGAGGGGCCAGGCGTCACGCATGCACGACCTCTTCCTGCCGGTGGCGGGCCGGCACAACGTGCAAAACGCAGTCGCCGCCATCGCTGTGGCGCGCGAACTCGGCGTCACCGACGCCGGCATCCGCAACGGGCTGAAGAAATTCTCCGGCGTGAAGCGCCGCTTCACCACCACCGGCTATTGGAACGATGTGCGTATCGTCGACGATTACGCCCACCATCCGGTGGAGATCTCGGCCGTGCTGGCGGCTGCGCGCGAACTCACCGACGGTCGCGTCATCGCCGTGGTGCAGCCGCACCGCTACACGCGACTGCGTGATCTCTTCCAGGATTTCTCCACCTGCTTCAACGACGCCGACACCGTGCTGCGTCGGCGATGTCTATACCGCCGGCGAAGCGCCATCGACGGCGTCAACGCCGATGCGCTCGTCATCAGCCTGAAGAGCCACGGCCATCGCGACGCGCGCCGCATCGCCAATTTGGAGTCGCTTTCCGAATTCGTGCGCGCTGAAGCCAAGCCCGGCGATATCGTCGTCTGCCTGGGCGCGGGCGACATCAGCGCCTACGCCAACGCGCTTCCCGGCAAGCTCGCGGCGGCCGCGGCGTGACGCGCCCGCCTCGGATAAGAGCGCGCCGCCCTTGAGCCGCAGCCGAAACGATTGACGCAGTGCGCGACTCTCTCCCTGTCGGAGCCATGGCCGACACAGCTCACCGCAAGCCCCGACGCGAGCCGCTCCGCGCCGCCATCATCTACGATTTCGACGGCACGCTGGCGCGCGGCAATCTGCAGGAGCGCAGCTTCATTCCCGATATCGCCGGCATGAAGCACGCCGACTTCTGGATGGAAGTGAAGCGCTTGGCCAAGGCCGAGGACGCCGACGAAATCCTCGTCTACATGCACCTGATGCTCGATCGCGCTCGCGCCGCGGGCCGTCCGGTCACGCGCGCACAACTGCAAGAGAGCGGCAAGGATCCGGATTTCTTCGATGGCCTGGATCACTGGTTCGATCGCGTCGACGCGTTCGCCGACGATCTCGGCCTGCAACTCGACCACTATATCGTCTCATCCGGCATTTACGAGATGATCGAAGGCTGCCCGCTTTTCCCGCGCTTCCGCAACGTGTTCGCGTCGCGCTTTCTCTATGACAAGAACGGCGAGGCCAAGTGGCCGAGCGTGGCCATCAACTACACCACCAAGACGCAATTCCTTTTCCGCATCAATAAGGGCATCGACAACGTCTACGACACCGAAGCGATCAATCGCTGGATGCACAATGATGCGCGCGAATTGCCGTTTGAGCGGATGATCTTCATCGGCGACGGCGACACCGACATTCCGTCGATGAAAATGGTTTCAAGCCAAGGCGGCTGCGCCATCGCGGTGCTCGATCCCTATCAATGGACCGAGCCGCGCAGCCTCGACAAGATCAGCCGGCTGATCGCCGAGGATCGCGTCAACTATGTCGCGCCCGCCGATTACCAGCCCAAGAGCCAGCTCGACGTCATCGTCAAAGGCGCGCTGGGCCGCATCGCCCTGCGCGCCGGAATGAGCGGTTACTTAGCGTAGTCGTCGTGCTCGCCGTGATAGCCGGCCGACCAATGCGGCGGTTCGCCCGGCGGGCGCGCGTTCAATCCCGACAACTTGGTGCGGGATCGGCGGATAGCCGCCCATCAGCTGACACGCCGAGGCCGTTGCCGGTGCAGATGAACGTCGACAATGAACGGACGCGAATGTTGTGATCCCAATCGAGATCGCGCGCGCTGTCATTGATGTGCAGGAAGTAGTGGCGCGTGCCGACGGTCAGGTAGGCCGTGTGTTCGCCGCTAATGCCGTAGCCGGTGATGGCGCGGGTCGGGAAGCAATCGCGCATCCGGTCCCGTTTCGGATGCGTTCGCCGCCACGATTGGCGCCATGCCGGATGACGCCGCCATCAAGGCCGCCGCCAAAGCCAGTTTGAGTTTCATGGGTGTACTCCTTATGAACCTTGCGGCGCGGGCGTCGGGCGCGCGCGTGATGCCCGTGATCGGATAGGTTTGGCCGGGCGCCCGCCGGTGACGTCGACGCCGAGGCCGTTGCCGGTGCAAATCCAGCCGGTCGTCGGAGCGCAGCGCGATGGCTTCGCCCCAATCCAAATTTCTCGCATTCCAGTTGGTCGTCGAGAATATAGTCGCGGCTGGCGCCGACGTGAACCTTCACATTGTGCTCGTCGACGATCGAATAGCCGAGGATCGAGCGCGAGGCGAAGCAGTCGCGCCCAGCAGGGGCGGTCGCGCTCGGCGGCGGGCGTCGCGCACGCGCCCAGGTCAACAGAATGGCGAACAACGACCAACGCAGCATTTCGCATGTCTCCTTCTCCCCGGTCCTTGCTTACACCAAAATAGGCCGCCGCCAAGCCGCTTTGACGGCGCGCAAGCGGACCGGTACGCCATCAACAATGAGTGAAGTCGACTTGCCGCCGGTGCGTGGCCAGCTCCTGGCGGCGAAACTCTCGCGCCGTTCACGTGGTTCCGCGTCGGGCGGGCCCGCAGACGCGCTGTTCTTGCCCGCCGACGCGGACGATCTCGCGCAGTTCTTGGCGGCTCTGCCGGCTAGCATGCCGGTGCTGCCGATCGGCGTCGGCTCTAACCTGATCGTGCGCGATGGCGGCGTCGCAGGCGTCGTGATCCGCCTGGCGGGGCGCGCCTTCGCGCAAATCGAACCGCTGGGCGACGAAAAAATCAAAGCCGGCGCAGGCGCGCTCAATTCCATGGTCGCGAAAGGCGCGGCGAACGCCGGCATCGCCGGACTTGAGTTTTACGTGGGCGTGCCCGGCACCATTGGCGGCGCGCTGACCATGAACGCCGGGCTGCTACGGGCGGGAGACACAAGGACGTGTTGGTTGAAGCGACGGTGCTGACCCGCACGGGCGAGCGCGTGACCATCCCTGCTTCGGAATTCGGCTTCAGCTATCGCCGCAACGCGTTGCCGCGGGATCTGATCTTTCTCGACGCGACGTTTCAGGGGACGCCGGACGCGCCCGAGGCGATCAGCGCGCGCATGGCCGAGATCACCGCCAAGCGCGAAGCCAGCCAGCCGATCCGCGAAAAGACCGGCGGCTCGACCTTCAAGAACCCCTCACGGCGCGATGGCGAAAAGCTCTCCGCCTGGATGCTGGTCGATGAAGCCGGCATGCGCGGCTTCGCCGCGGCGGCGCACAGGTGAGCGAAAAGCACGCAAACTTTCTGATCAACACCGGCGCGGCGACCGCCGCCGATATCGAAGGCCTCGGCGAAGAGGTGCGCGCGGGGGTGAAGGCCAAGCACGGCGTCGAGCTGCAATGGGAGATCAAGCGCGTCGGGCGGACCTGAGGCCGGGTTTGACTTTGCGCCGGCGGCGGGGGGCGTTTCCCGGCTTCGACGATCGACTAAGGCCGCAGAGCAAGCGACGTGGTTAGCGCCGCGCAACACCTCTGAATGCATAATTTACTATAAAAAACAGCAACTAACGCGCTCGCCATCATCATGCCTTAACCCCAAAGCGTTTCATTGTGAGACTTCGGTGTGTGCGCGAGACAAGGCGCATAAGCCCCGGGTGTTGGTGAGGCGTCGCATGGCCCGTGTTGCGGTCCTTCTTGGGGGCTTGAGCCCCGAACGGCCTGTGAGCTTGAGCTCGGGTCGCGGCGTGGCGGCCGCGCTTGCGCGTTTGGGCCACGAGGTCGTCGAGATCGATCCGCAGAACCCGGGCTGGATCGCCGAACTGCAAGACGTGAAGCCAGCCGCCGTCTTCAACGCCCTGCACGGCGAGTGGGGCGAGGATGGACGCACGCAAGGCGTGCTCGACTATCTGAAGCTCCCCTACACGCATTCCGGCGTGCTCGCTTCCGCCATCGCCATGGATAAGGACAAGTCCAAGGCGATCTTCGCGCAAGCCGGACTGCCGCTCGCCAACGGCAAGCTGATGCATCGCCGCGAGGCGGCGAAGGCGCATCCGATGCCGGCGCCTTACGTGGTCAAGCCGAACGCGCAGGGCTCCTCGGTCGGCGTGTTCATCGTTCGCGAAGGCGCCAACCGCCCGCCCGAACAATTGCTCGATCCCGAATGGACCTTTGGCGAGGACGTGCTGGTCGAGGAATTCATCGACGGCAAGGAGCTCACGGTCGCGGTGATGCACAATCGCGGCGCCCTCGCCGTCACCGAAATTTCTGCCTACCGGCGAGTGGTACGATTTCGACGCCAAATATTCCGAAGGCGGTTCGCGTCACGAGGTGCCGGCGAAAATTCAGCAAACCGTCGCCGACCAGCTCATGCGCGCGGCGGAAGCCGCTCACCATTCGCTGGGTTGCCGCGGCGTGACGCGCAGCGACTTCCGCTACGACCCCAAGCGCGATCGCATTGCGCTGCTCGAAGTGAACACCCAGCCCGGCATGACGCCGACCTCGCTGGTGCCCGAGCAGGCCGCCCATGTTGGCATGAATTACGACCAACTCGTCGCCTGGATCCTGGAGGACGCGTCTTGGCCGCGCTGAGAGCCCGCCGTCCTGGCCGCACCGGCGCGGGGGCTCCCGGCCGCGGCCGCCGCTACGCCTCGCCGCCGCCGATCATCAGGAATGCCGCGTTTGGCGGCGATCAAGTTGAGCGGCGGGCTTTCGGTCGATGATGCGCAGGTGTCCGGCAAGAGCCTCGCCTTGGCGCTGACCGGTCTCTTCCTTTTCTGCGGCGCCGCCATCGCCGGCGCCGCTTGGCTCGGCTCCTCGCTCTTCGACGCGCGCGAAGCCTTCGCCCGCACCGCCGACATCAGCGCGGCGCAAGCCGGCTTCACCATCACCCACCTCGACATTGCGGCGATGGCGCACACCGCGCCCCTCTCAGCGGCGCGTATGCAGGAAGTCCGCGCCGTGATCGTGCCGGAGGGCCGTCATTCCATTCTTTCGCTCGATCCCGACGCTGTGAAGGCGCGGGTCGAAAGCCTCGATTGGGTCGCTTCCGCGCGCGTGCGGCGCTTGTGGCCGTCGACCCTGCAAGTCGAAGTCGCGCGCCGCCAGGCCTATGCGCGCTGGCAGGAAGACGGCGAAATTGCAGTGATCGATTCCAATGGCGAGCGCTTGCTCGCCGAGCGCGCCGCCGACCATCCCGAATTGCCCCTCGTCGTCGGTGAAGGCGCAGGTCCGGCCGCCGAACCGCTGCTCGTGGCCCTCGAAGCGCTGCCGCAAGTGCGTTCGCATCTGAAAGCGCTCGTGCGCGTCGGCGATCGCCGCTGGAACGTGCAACTCACCGTCCGGCGCGACCGTGGCGCTGCCGGAAGCGGATGCGCCGCATGCGTTGGCCGAGCTTGAATTGTTGCAAGGCCGCTATCGCCTACTCGATCGTCCCGTCGCCGCGATCGACCTGCGCACGCCTGGCCGTCTCGCGGTCCGCGTGTCGCCTGAACTCGCGGGCGCCCAACAGCCGCTCCTGGGAGGGGTTTGATGAGCGCTGTCCTCGATCTTATCGATCCGGTGGAAGACGACATGCCCCAACAGCGTCCGCTTGCGCCGCTGATCGCCGCGCTCGACGTCGGCGTGTCGAAGACCGTGTGTCTGGCCGCGCGCCGCGATCCCATTCTCGAAATGCATCCCGATCGGCCGCTGCGTGTGCTGGGCGTCGGCATGCAAACCGCGCCCGCCATCGCCTCGGGCAAAGCCGGCGACTTCGACGCCTGCGCGCGCGCCATTGAGGTCGCCATCGAAGAAGCGTCGTCGATGGCCGGCGCGCCGATCACGCGGGTCGTGGCTTCTTATTCCGGTCCCGGCCTCAACGCGCGCCTTGTGCGCGGGGCCGCGCGCATACGCGGCAAGGTCATCACCGAGCGCGACGTCGACGCGGTCGTCGAGGCGGCCATGCAAGCCGCGCCCGCCCCGCAACTCACCTTCCTGCACGTCGAACCGCTTCGTTACATCATCGACGACGGCGAGCCGATCGCCGACCCTGTCGGCCAATCCGGCGCCATGCTGGCGCTCGAAGCCTGCGTCGTCACCGCGCCGACGATCGCGCTCAACGCCTTGAAGCAATGCATCCAGCAAGCCGGGGTGGAAGTCGAAGAGATTGTCGCCGGCCCGAAAGCGGCCGGCTTTTCGGCGCTCACCGCCGATGAACGCGACGCCGGCGCGCTGTTGCTCGATCTGGGCGCCGGCGCGGTCGGCATTAGCGCCTTCGCCGCCGAAGGCCTCGTCCACGCCGAAACCATTTCCGCCGGCGGCGTGCGCTTGACGCGCGACCTGGCGCTGCGCCTCGAAACCACATTCGCCGCCGCCGAACGCGTGAAGCTCGCCTTCGGTGCGGTTGGCGGCGCCTGCGATCCGCGCGAAGCCGTCCAGGCGCCGCGTCTGGGCCTCGATGGGCGGCTCGAAGCTTCAACCACATTGCGCGGCGTCATCGCCGAAACCATGACCCCGCGTCTGAGCGAAATGCTGCTCGTGGTGCGCGATCGTCTGGCCCGCGCGGGTTATGTCGGGGACAAGGCGCCCAAGCGCGCCGTGCTCGTCGGCGGCGGCGCGCTCATTCCCGGGGCGCGCGACCTCGCCGCTGAAGTGCTGCGCATGCCGGTGCGGGTGGGGCGCCCGTTCGAACTCTGCGGCTTCGATCACGGCGAGGCGGGTCCAGCCTATGCCGTCGCCGCAGGCCTGCTGCGCCATCGTCTCGACAATCCCACGCTCGACGATGTGGAAGACGCTTACCAGCCGACGCTCGCGCATGCGGCCATGCTGATGCGCAGCACCGCGTCCAATGCCTGGAACTGGCTGCGCGAGAATTTCTAAAGCGACACTTAGATTTTTGCGGCGATTTTTGCGGCGATTTTTGCGGCGATCTTTGCAGCGAACTTGTCGGCGAGCGTCTCCTCGCCGCTAGTGAGCGCATAATCGGCCTGCTCAGCGAACGCATCGGCTCGCGGTTTTTCCAAAGCGCGTGCGGGTTGGGCCACGCAGGCTCTCGGCGCCAGATCATCCCACGCCAAACCCGGCGGATTGCGACTGTCAATACAGGTGCGTCCCGAGCTCCACCAATCGTGCTGCGGCTCGAAGAGCCGCGCTTCGGCGCGACCGGCGGAAACCGACATCAGCGCGGTGATGACCGCCGCCGCCAGCATGAAGCGTTGCATCGGAATTCTCCTCGCATTCATTCTAGAACGAACGGGTTATCGAAAACACAGTCGTGGGCCGGCCGCGGGGGCCGCCGAGATCGCTGTCGACATAGGTGAGCCCGATATCGAAGGCGTCAAACCGCCCCACCAGGCCAAGCGACCAATCCGAGCGAGAGCGCGCATCGGCGAAGTGGCCGCGCATGCGGCCAAGGCTTCCATTGAGCGTCACCGGAACGCCGAGCGCGGACCCGATCGGCGTGCGCGCCCGCGCCACGGCGTAGAAATTGTCCTCGCCAGCGAGGTTGGCCTGATGGGGGGCGTAAATGATGGAGAAGGTCGTGTCGAACGGGCCCAAGGTTTGTGAAGCGCTGGTCTGAATGAAGATGTAATTCCCGTTCGGATCGCGAGGATAGGTGATGGCGGTGACGCCGATGCTGAGATCGGCGCCGCCGATCTCGATGCTCTTGGCCCCATAGAGCGCGATCTCCAGGTTGCCATGCTTGGCGATATTTGAACCGCGTGCGCCGAAATTCCACTGCTGTGGCAAGCGCACATCGACGCCGCCCTGCAGCGCAGGCTTGCCGTCGGTGCGACTGACGCCGCCGCGACGATAATCGGAGAGGAGGCTCAGAGTGTAAGTGACGCGCGTCGGATTTTCGTGAACCGGCGCAGGCGCCGGCTTTTCAGGACCATCGGCGCTCTTTGCGGCGAGGAATTGGGCCTGGGGCGGAGGCGACCAATGGCTGGAAGCGGCGAGGTCGCGCTCGGCGCAATCGAACAGATCGACGTAGGCGGCCTCGCACAAGAGCTGATCGCGGCGCACGCCATCAGGCGCGACCGCGGTCGCGGCGCCGTTGGATAACCCCGTCCACATGGACGCTTTCCCCACCCGCGCACAAAGGCGCGCGATTGCGGTAGGTTATGCCCTAGCCGCGACGGCGGCCAGAGCGTTCAATTCGCGCCGCTCACGCTTGTGTAGTGACGGCTTCGGCGTAGCTCTCGCCCTTGTCTTCGCTCGTCGGCGCAAGCAGTTTTCGGAACAGTAGCGCAAACAAGAGCAGCACGACTGCGCCAACGCCGATAATAATGGCGTGCATCGTCCAAAACGCGGTCCCGCTCATGGTCTCGATCAGCCCGGCGATGCGGCCGGTGGCGAAATTGCAGATGAAGAGATGTAGATAATAGACGCCGATGAAAACGCCGCTCACCTGGCTGGGCGCGGCCCGGGAATAAAGCGCCAGGCCTACCGGAAAGATCATCGCAAAGCCGATGTCGTTGACGATGTGAAAGCCCAGGCCCCAGATCAGCGACGCCTTCTGGCCGGTCGCCGCTTCCTGGGCGCTCGCCGCCGCCAACAAGAGCGGCGCGCCCGCCGCAATCGCCGCGCCGATGGCGATCTTGATGATCTCATCGGGCTCCTTGGCGTAGCGCGCCCAGATCGTCCAGAACGCCAAGGCGCCGCCGACCGTGAAGGCGGAGATGAAGGCGTCGAGCGACACCAGCCAGGTGACAGGCATGGTTTGACCCGAGATCGCAGCTGCGCCCGGGATCCATGCCGGCAGTTGCGGGACGACGAGATTATAGTGGTCGTTGCCCCACAAGAGATAGGCGTTGAAGATCTCTTGGTTGCCGATGGCGGTCGCGGCGAGCACCGGCAGCAGCGCAACCAAGACCGCAATCGTCGCCCAGTCGCGTCCGGAAAGCTTTTGCTGGGCGGCCCTCGCCGCCGCGCCCCGCGCTCGTTCGGGCGGCAAATTCTTACGCCCGGCCAAATAGATCACCAGCGCCACAGCCATGCCGACGCCGGCGGCGCCGAAGCCCCAATGCCAAGCCACCTTCTGTCCGAGCGTGCCGATGATCAGCGGCGCCACGATCACCGCGACTTGCACGCCGAGCAGAAACACTTGGTAGCCGTTCGAGCGGCGCAGGTCGTCGGGCTTGTAGAGTTCGCCGACTTGGCTTGCGATGTTTCCCTTGAACAAGCCGACGCCGATGAAAAGGCACAGGATCGCGGCGACGAAGGCGACGTCGAAGGCCATGAGAAAGTGGCCAAGCACCATGATGAGCGCGCCGGCGGCGACCGTCTTGGTGCGGCCAAGCCACCGGTCCGCGATCCAACCTCCGATAATGGGGGTGAGATAGACGCCGCCGGAATAAAGCCCGGTGATCGCGGTCGCCGTCGCAACCGGGGTCGCCAATTGACCAAACAGCGATTGCAGGAAGCCGCGGAACGGCACGAACGCGGCGACCTGCTCGATGTGGCCGGGCAAAAGCAGATACTGCGTGAGGTAAAGCACCAGCAGCGACTGCATGCCGTAATAGGAGAAGCGCTCGAAGCCTTCGCAGAATACGAGGTACCAAAGCCCGCGCGGATGCCCGAGTACGTCCTTGCCCGCAGGCGCTTGCGCCTGGATCGCCGCTGCTGTCATGCCTTCCCCGATTTCTCGCGTCCCATTGGCCTTATTCCAGGCTCTCGCGCCTGGTGACAAGCGAACGCCGCAGGTGGGCGAGTACGGGCGCCCGGATTTGCGACTACTGACTGCGCCACCTTGAACCCACCCCGGCGCCCGACTAAGCCGGGCGCCGGGGACAATTCCGGGACACCATCATGCGCGCATTTCTGCTTGGCATTCTCGCCTCGGCTCTCAGCTGCGGCCTAGCGTTCGCGACCGCCGCCGACAATCCGCCATCGACGCGCTCGCCGTTTCCGGTCCAGCGCGGGTCGGCGCCGCCCCCGCCCGCGCCGGGGGCGAGCACGCAGACGCCGCCGCCGGAAGGGCAGACCACGGCCGGGCTCGATTTCGGCTTGTGGCGCGGCGCGGAAGAAGCCTCGTACTCGGCCAATTTCGCGCGTCAGATCCAGGCCCGGGAACAGGGCCGCGACGCCCCGCAAGTCCGCGCCGATCTCGAGGCCAACGGCTTTGCCTGCGAGGACGCCACGCGCCTGGATTGCCGCATTGAAATCCGCGAGCATCCCTGCGCCTACGAGTGGTATGTTGTGGTCGAAGCCGGCCGGGCCGCGCCGGTCGCCGCCTTCGAAAAGAGTTGCAGCGCGGCGCGATAGAGGCCCCGCGATGAAGTACGCAATGCTCGCGCTTGGTTTGGCGCTGCTCGCCTCGGGATGCGAGACGATGTCTCAGAGCGCACCAAGCGCGGCCAGTGCGCCGTCCACTGCTCTCGACTTGGGCGATTGGCGCAACGCCGCGCCGGCGGCGACGCTGACGCAATTTGAAAGCGCGGTCGCCAGCCGCTACGCAGTCGGCTCACCGGTCAGCGACGCCGCCGCGGATCTTCGGCGCAACGATTTCACCTGCGCCGCCAACAACGACACCAGCGGACGCGGCGATCCGCCCGCGCAAATCTGTCGCAAGACCGTCACCGCCGACACCTGCACCGGCACCTGGCAAGTGCATCTCTTCGATACAAGCGGCGATGGCCGCATCGCACGGGCGCGCGCATTGTTTGACAAACGCTGCGGCCGCGAAGGCCTATTGGGCGGGCCCAGCTGATCGGGGTTGCGCAGCCGGCGCGGCGTCAGCGCCGAGGAAGGCCTCGACGCCGGCGGCGTCGAGCGTCAGGTACGGATCCAGATTGATGTTGATGATGACAAGGTGGGCGCCGCGCAAACGTTGCAGGGCTTGGCGGCCAGTCATCAATTGACGCGGTGAACGCGCGCCCATGATTTGGGTGGCGCGAGCATCGCTGGTGAAGATAAGGCAGGCTTCGCCCGCGGGTCCGAGCCGAACCAGGCGCGGCGCGGCGTTGGCGTCAGCTGAAACCGTCGCCAGCGCCACTTCGGCGTCCAAGAATATGCGGCGGAATGCGGCGCGCTGGCTCTCTTGGAGCGCGGCGCCGACAAAGGCGCGCTCCAATGCATTCGCCGGTTCGATGGTGGTGCGTTGCGGCGCAGAAGCGTTCTGGACGCCGTTGGCGCTGACGCCCGGTGCAGCGATGCCCGGCGCCGCAACACCAGAAGCGGCCGCCCCGCCTTGCACTGCTGCGCCATGCGCCGCGCCGCCATGCGCTGCGTCAGTCGTGCTGCGACGATGCGGCGAGGCGCTCGTCGCCGCCGCGGGCGCATGTGCGTCGCCGGTTTCCGAGACATTGATGCCTGGCGCGGCCACACCCGTCGGCGGCGAGGCCGGGGCTTGCGTCGGCGCATCCGCCGTCGTTTGCGGCGCATCCGCTGTCGTCGCCGTTGCTTGATCCGCCGATGCGCCGCTGGCGGCGCCTGCTTGCGCCATCGCCTGCGCCGGCAGCCCCGCTATCGCCACAGCCAACACTAAGCTGCGCATTCCCGCCTCCGTGACGCCCGATGCTTGGCCTGTTGCGTGCCCCGCAAGGAAGGCCACATAAAGGCCGATGGAAGACCTCTACCACCCGCGCGTGCTCGAACTCGCCGCCGATATTCCCCATCTCGGACGGCTCGATCAACCCGATGGCGCAGCCACCAAAGTGAGCCGCGTCTGCGGCTCGGTGGTGACGGTCGAGTTGAAACTGAAGGACGGGAAAATCAGCGCCATCGCCGTGCACCCGAAGGCCTGCGCGCTGGGCCAGGCGGCGACCGGCGTGCTCGCCATGCACGCCATCGGGGCGAGCCCCGGCGAAGTTCGCGAAGCGCGTGACGCTTTGCGCGCCATGCTGAAAGAGGGGGCCGAACCGCCGGCGGGCCGCTTCTGGGAATTGCGCCATCTGCAAGGCGTGCGCGATTACCCGCCGCGCCACGCCTCCACCATGCTGGCGTTCGACGCCGCCGTCGACGCGCTCGAGCAAGCCAAGGCCAAAGCCAAGTAAAGCCAAGTGAGGGTCAGCCGCCGATGGCAAGCATGGCGACGGCGTGAAACCGCCTCAGGCCGCTCTCGCCGCGATCGCGCAGAAGGTCGAGGAGTTTTCCCTCTGGGCAAGCTGCGGCGTGGCTTCGGCGCTCCATGAGGCTCCGTATCTCGAAGCTTGAAGGAATGCGAGGCCCACGGCCGTACGGTCTCGGCAAGTCCGGCTGGGTGAGCTTCACCTTCACCGCCAAATCGAAAGTTCCCATGACAAAAATGCTGGATTGGCTCACGGATTGGCGCGCATGAGGCGGCGAAACTCTCGGCCGCACACGCCCGCCCGCGGTTCCCAAGCGACGCAAAGCGTCGTGACTTCCGCGTCACGCGTGGCTAGCCTCCAGGCGGGGAGTTCGGAGGACGCCTATGAAGTGGCTCATCGTTCTGATCATCATCGCCGGGATCGCCGGTTATTTCACGCGTCCCGACGAAGCCAAGATGCGCGAAGCCGCCAACGCTCTCCTGAGCAATCCAGGCAACATATCGCAAGGCGTTGAAAGCGTCGGCGCTTCGCTCGCCGGCAATCGCAGCTACGACAATTATTATGTCGCGGCCAGATACACAGTGACGCTCAACAACGATCCGGTCGTCACCTGCTACGGCGCCTTCACGCAAGTGCAATGCAGCCGCGCCCAGCAGCATTCCGGCGCCGCCGGCTCGAACGGCTAGTCATGCGCATTCTGCTGGTCTTGCTCATCGCCGCGGTCGCGGCGTACTTCACCGCGCCCACGCGCGCCCAACACGAGGCCGAAGCGCGCGCGACCATGCAGAATTATCATCCCAGCGCCGAGGCTGAGCACTTTTCGCTCGACGATGTCGCGGGCTACGCCAAGGGCATGTTCGCGGGGCAAGGCAGCTATCAGAGCTTTTATGTCGCCTCGCGCTACACACTCGACATGCCGGGCCCCGAATACGTCGAATGCTACGGCGCCTTTACGATCGTGAAGTGCCAGGTGAAACGGAGCTGACGGGGCTGGCCAGGCTCGCGAATTCTGCTATGAGCCCGGCCATGCGCGCACTCTTGGCCACCGCCCGAACGACGACGACCACTGGCTGAAGGCCGGCGGCGCGGGATCGGGCGCGCCGCAGCGGCGGTCGTGGTCCCGGTCGATGCAACCCAAATTTCAATCGTCATGTCGCCGAGTCTTCCCGCGCGAGGCCTATTGGGCCTCATCCAGCTCTACAAATGGACGCTGTCGCCGCTGATCGGCAATGCCTGCCGCTATCAGCCGACCTGTTCGTCCTATGCCGCCGAAGCCATCCGCCGACACGGCGCATGGGCCGGCGGCTGGATCGCCGGCGCGCGCCTTTGCCGGTGCGCGCCCTGGGGCGGACACGGGGCTGATCCGGTCCCGAGCAGCGTGCCGCCGAACTCGTGGTGGCGGCCGTGGCGCTACGGCGATTGGCGCGGCCCCCCCGACAGTGCAAGCAAGAGCAAGTCATGAGCCTTTCTCTCAGATTTCCCGACGGCGCCGAGCGATCGTACGACGATGGCGTCACCCCGCTCGCGGTCGCCGAAGGCATTTCGAAGTCGCTCGCCAAGAAGGTCGTCGCCGCAAAGATCGACGGCGCCTGGTGGGATCTGACCCGGCCGCTCGAAAAAGGCGGCAAGTTCGAACTCATCACCCGCGATAGCGCCGATGGCTTGGAAATCCTTCGCCACGACGCCGCCCACGTGCTTGCGCAAGCCGTGCAGGATTTATTTCCCGGCACGCAGGTGACGATCGGCCCGGTAATCGAGGACGGCTTCTATTACGACTTCGCGCGCGAGGAGCCGTTTTCCACCGACGACTTCCCGAAGATCGAGGCGCGCATGCGCGAGATCGTCGACGCCGATCTGCCAATTCAGCGCGAGGTGTGGTCGCGCGAGGAAGCGATCAAGCACTTCAACGCCATCGGCGAGACCTTCAAGGCAAAGATCATCGATGACATCATCCCGCCGGGCGAGCCGATCAGCGTTTATCGCCAAGGCAATGAGTGGAAAGATCTCTGCCGCGGTCCGCACCTGCCCTCGACCGGGCGTCTGGGCAAGGCCTTCAGGCTGATGAAGCTCGCCGGCGCCTATTGGCGCGGCGATCAGAAGAACGCGCAGTTGCAGCGCATTTACGGCACCGCCTGGGCCGACGATAAGCAATTAAGCGATTATCTCACGCGTCTCGAAGAAGCCGAAAAGCGCGACCACCGCAAACTCGGCCGCCAGATGGATCTCTTCCATATGCAGGAAGAGGGGCGCGGAATGGTGTTCTGGCACGAGAAGGGCCTGACCCTTTGGCGCACCATCGAAGCCTATATGCGCCGGCGGCTCGCCGCCGCCGGCTACCTCGAGGTGCGCACGCCGCAAGTGCTCGATCGCGTGTTCTGGGAAAAATCCGGACACTGGGAAAAGTACCGGCCCAACATGTTCATCTGCGAAACCGTGGAGAGTGAAACCCTCGCGCTGAAGCCGATGAACTGCCCGGGCCACGTGCAAATCTTCAAGTTCGGCCAGAAGAGCTATCGCGATTTGCCGCTGCGCATGGCCGAGTTCGGTTCATGCCATCGTTACGAGCCGTCGGGTTCGTTGCACGGCCTTATGCGCGTGCGCGCCTTCACCCAGGACGACGGCCACATCTTCTGCCGCGAAGATCAGATCGTCGATGAGACCAAGGCCTTTATCGGCTTGGCCAAGTCGATCCACGCTGATTTTGGCCTGGTCACCGACAAGATCGCGCTCGCCACCCGCCCGGCCATCCGCGCCGGCAGCGACGAATATTGGGACAAAGCCGAGAGCCTGATGGCCGACGCCGCGCACAAAGCCGGCGTTGAGCCCGTGATCGCGGCGGGGCGACGGCGCCTTTTATGCGCCCAAACTTGACTTCTCGATCAAGGACGCGATTGGGCGCGAATGGACCATCGGCACCATCCAGCTCGATTACGTGCTGCCCGATCGGCTGGAAGCGGAATATGTCGGCGAAGACGGCGCCAAGCATCGCCCGGTGATGCTGCACCGCGCAATCCTCGGCTCGCTTGAACGTTTCATCGGCGTCTTGATCGAACATTACGCCGGCGCTTTCCCAATTTGGCTGGCGCCGGTGCAGGTCGTGGTCGCCACCATCACCCAGGAGGCCGACGCCTACGCCCGCGAAGTCGCCGACGCGCTGCGCGCGGCCGGCTTGCGCGTCGAGATCGACCTTCGCAACGAAAAGGTCGGCTACAAGGTGCGCGAGCATTCCTTGCAGAAGATCCCGGTGATCGCCGTGGTCGGGCGCAAGGAGGCGGAAGAAAAAACCGTGGCGCTCCGCCGCTTCGGCGGCGAGGCGCAAACAATGGCGGGTCTGGACGCCGCGGCCAAGGCGATCGCCGAGGAAGCGCGTCCCCCCGATTTGCGTTAGATCGCGGCCGCCGGGGTTTGCCCGTAGGCGGCGGCGATCATGGCCTCGGCCAGCAAGTGATAGGCCGCATCCCAGGCTTCACGCGTCGGCGGGGTGAACTCGGCGGCGAGTTCATGCCGGAGCGTGCGCATCAGGGCGGTCCCGACCGTCGCGTAATGGTGGGTCTCGACGCCATAGTCGAGGTGCTTGACGGCGAGCCGGCGAATGACCGGGAGGATGGTTTCCGGGCTCGCCAATCCTTCCACGAGGGCGCGCAGCGTCTTCATCAGTTTTTCGCTCTGGACGATCATGTCGCCCCTGAACATCGACCGAAGCGTCGGATCGATAGCGAAAAGTTCGGCGTAAAAGGTCGCCGCGACATGGGCGCCGAGACGCGAGGCGCGATCGAAGCTTCGCTGAACCAGCGCGACCTGGGCTTGATCCATGAACGGCGCCTCCCCTCGCGCCGGATTTGGCGCATGGCGCGTTAAGTGAGCGTAAAGGCGGCCCATGGCCGCGCACCCGTCCCCCGCGCGGGCCGGCGTTTGTTCACCGGCCGCGCCTGGCGCCGCCTAGACGCCGCCACAAGCCCGGGACAGGATGGCGGGGCAGGCAGAGACAGGAAGTGGACAAATTCCCCTCACGCGAACGGGAGGCCGCGCTGGCGCTTGCGCCGCGCGTTTCCGCGATCGTGGTGGTGCGCAACATTCAATCGTTGAGCGCTCAGCACGCCCTGGATTTAAGCGTGCGCGCAGCGCTGGCGGAGCCGTGGATCGATGATCTGGTGATCGTCGACGCCGGCAACGCCCCTGAAATCTCCTCCTCCTTGCGCGCGCTGCACATGGATCGGCGCGACACCAAGCTCGTGGCAGCGCCCGTCGGCGCGAGCGCGGGCGCTGCGGCCAATTTAGGCGCGGCGCAGGCGCGCGGGCGTTGGCTCTTGTTCCTGGCCCCTTACGTCGTCCTTCAGCGCGGCGCTGCGGAACGCTTGGCCGCCGCCGGCGGCCAAGCGCGCACGCCATGGATCGTCGGCGGCAAGCTCACCGACGCTGAGGGCCGCGAACGCCGCGTCGCGCGCGCCGGCTCGCTCAACACGTGGTCGGCGATCGCGGTGGCGATCGGTTGGGATGGGGCAAAGCCTTCACAGCGCCGCGGCGCCGTTGGACGCCACGACACGCCGCTTCCCTCCGAGGTCGGCGCGGTGTCGGGAGCTTTCATGCTGGTGCCGCAGCACGACTTCCAAGAACTCGGCGGTTTTGACGAAGGCTTCCTCACCGACGCCGCCGATCTCGATCTTTGCCGCCGCGCCGCGGCCGCCGGCGGCAGCGTGCTTTTTCAGCCTGTCGCGGCCGGCGTGCAGTTCCTTCGCCCGCAAACGCGCGGCCGCCAGCAAGCGCAGGGGCTTGCGCTTTTCGCCGCACGCAGCGCCCGCACGCCGATCGAAAAAGCGTTCGCGATTATCGCCGCTCCCGCCTTGGGCGTGATCGTGGCGTTGCGGAATTTCGTGGCTGGTCGCCCGCCGCTGCGCTGACGCGCCCGATCGAAAGCGCCACGCGTTTGCCGTCGTCCAGCGCCACCCCCCGCACCGGATCGTCGACGCTGGCGAAGGTAAGCTGCCGGGCGCCAAGCCCGGTTTGCAAGAGGTCGAGCTGGCGTATCTCCACCACCAGCGCGTCGCCCGCTTGCGCCTGTCGGGCGGCCGCTTCCGCGCTGGCCAGCCGCGTTGGTCCGCGCAACAGGAACAAGAAACTCGCCTGCGGATAGCCCACCACCCAGAGCGGATGTCCCTGGCGCGGCGTCAAGCGCGTGCGCTGCAACTCGGCCACGGTTTCGCCGCTGACATTGAATTCGCGCGCATCCGGCAAGATGTGCTCGCGCACGCTATAGGCGAACGCCAACGCAGCGGCGATCAGCACCGCCGCGCGCGTCGCCGAGCGGCGCCAGAGCAACAGACCGACAATGGCGCCGCCGAAAATGAGAAGGCCGATCAGTCCCGCCGAGACCGCGCGCCGCAGATCGGCGCCAAGGTCGCCTGGCATGAACGTCGCCGTCGCCGCCAGCAGCACGATCAGCACCATGCCGATGACCGCAAACAGCACAAGTCCAGCCGGATGCGCCGAACGCCAACGCCGTCCCGCCATCGCCGCAATGCCGGCCCCGCACATGAGCGCAATGGCTGGGTAGGCCGGCAGCGCATAGCTCGCCAGCTTGGTCGGCCAAAGCTCCGAGAAGAAGAACACCGCGCCCGCCCACGCAATCAAGAAGCGAAACGGCAGAGCCTGCGTGCGCGGGGCGGCCACCGCTTCGATCACCAGGCGCGCCGCAGCCGGCAGCGCATAAGTCGCCGGAAACACCAGAAGCGGCAGCAGCAATGTGTGAAATCCGGGAAGCTGCAAGTGGCGGTTCAAAATGTGGATGCTCGTCCACACCTGTCCGCCCAGCGCAAAACCCAGCCGCAATGATGAGCGCGCCGCCCGCCAATGCCGGCCACCACAAAAGCGGCCGCAGCCAAGCGGCGTTCCGCTCCCAAATCACCAGCGCGGCGACGGCCAGAACCAAGAGCAGCGGCGCCATCGCCGCGTCGATGAGGAACGCACAGGCGAGCGCGGCCCAAAACACCGACGCCGACGCGCGCGTGCGCTTCGGTTCGCCCGCGTAAAGCTGCGCCAGCGCCGCAAACGCCACCGTCGTGAACCCAAGCGTCAGCGCCGCTGGCGTCGCGCACATCGCTTGGAAGCCGGCAAACAGCCCCGCGCCGAACAGCCCCGCGCCGATAAACGCCCCGCGCCGACCGATGAGCGCCTTACCCGCCCACAGGCACGCCAGAGCTGCGAGAGCGAGCGCGAGCGCGGACGGGAGCCGATAGGCCCAGATATCGCCGCTGCGGGCGCCGGGCACGACGTTGAGCGCCAGCGCCTGCAGGTCGTGCGCGAAAATCGCCTCCGCAGGTCGCGCCCCGGTTTCCAGCATTCGTCGCGTGGCGAGCGCGAACTGCGCCTCGTCCGCATCCAGCGGCGGCATCGCGCCCGCGCCGAACAAAGCCGAGGCCAACGCGATCAGCGCGACCAGCGCATAGCCGCGCCAGCCGCGCGCGAACTGATCGAACAAGGTCGGTGAAGCAAGCGCCGCCACGCGCCGGTGCTTAGCCGCGCTCGTGCGGCTTGTCTCGGCGCGGCGCCTTCCTGCCGCAGGTGCGAAGGCTCGCCTTCCACAGGTTCAGCCGCTAAGAGACCCCGCTTCAGGGAGCCGGCGTGGCCGAAAGCATTGAATTCAGCGTGGTCGTGCCGGTGCGCGACGAGGCCGGCAACGCCGCCGCGCTGGCGCGCGAGATCGCCTCGGTTCTCGATGGCCGCTCCTACGAAATGATTTTTGTGGACGACGCCAGCCGCGACGAAACGCGCGCGGAACTCGCCGCCGCGCGCGGCGATTTGCCGGCGCTGCGATTGGTCGGCCATCGCCGCAATTCCGGGCAAAGCCGCGCTGTACGCACCGGCGTCATGGCGGCGCGCGCGCCGATCGTCGGCACGCTCGACGGCGATGGCCAGAACGATCCCGCCGATTTGCCGCGCCTGCTGGCCAGACTGATGCGCCCGGATGCGCCGGCGAATCTCGGCATGGTCGCCGGCAAACGGGCCAAGCGTCAGGACGATTGGAGCCGGCGAATGGCCTCGCGCATCGCCAACAACGTTCGCCGCGGCCTCTTGAAGGACGGCGCCGACGATAGCGGCTCCGGCGTCAAGGTATTCAAACGAGACGCTTTTCTTGCGCTTCCTTATTTCGACCACATGCATCGCTACATGCCCGCGCTGATGTTACGCGAAGGCTATGCAGTCGAGTTTCTGGAGGTTAATCATCGACATCGGGGCGCAGGCCGCTCCAAATACACCAATCTCGGCCGACTTGCCGCGAACATGTCCGACCTGTTCGGCGTTATGTGGCTCAGAAGCCGAGCGCGGCCGCCCGGGGGAGCGGACGAATTGTAAGGCAGGCCGCCGGATCAGCCGGTTTAAGGCGCAAACGAGGGGAGTCCCATGGGGGCCATTTTCAACGTCTTTCCGCTGCTGCTGATCCCCGTGCTGATCTACAATGTTTGGGGCTTCGGCTCCACCGTTGCAAACCACGATCCTGAACGCGGTGCGCCAGCATCTGTTTGACGCGTGGCTGCGCGTGCCGATGGCTTCCGGCGTCGAATGGATCGTCACGTTCGGCGACGTCATGGTGCTGTTGTCGCTGATCCTGCTTGTTCATCGAATTGCTGAAGTCGACGTCGACGGGCACCGCCGCGATTTTCAATCACGCGCTCTCGATGCTCGTGTTCATCATCTGCTTGGTCGAATTCCTGCTGCACCCGGCCTTCGCGACGACGCCGTTCTTCCTGATCTTGGTGATGTCGTTGCTGGATGTGCTCGCAGGCGTTGTGGTGACGATCGTCTCGGCCCGCCGCGACGTTGAGTTCGCCGGTCAACACTAACCGAAACGAAATCTCTGGAAACGCGACGGCAGCCTTAACCGGCTGCCGTTTGCGCGTTTACATGCACCACAAACCCAGCGCCAGGGCGATGGAGAAGTCGAGCCAGCGGCCGAATCGCGGAATGATGAATGCGGCCATGGGCGCGGTCCTGCAGGATCGGCGCCGGATGGAGGGTGGATGTCGCTGTTCTTCGACGCGACTGGTTTGACGCGCGCCTTGCAGAACGCTGGCTTGACCGCAACGCGCTGGCCGCATGCGCCGGCATCGATGGCAGCGAACTCGGATCGGCTGTTCACCAATGAACGTGCGCCGAGCGCCCAAGAGCTGCAGGCGTTCGCGACGCTGCTGAGCGCCGATCTCGTTGAGGTTACTTTGCGCGCCGGCGTCGCTTCGCCGAGCCGCGGTCTGAAAGCGGCGAGACGACCTCCGCCCGCATCGAAGACATCGAAGCGCGGCTTGATGCGGTGGATGCCTGGCTTGAAGAGTTCGAAGCTTCGCGCGAAGCGCGCCTAGACCCTCACATTGACGGCGACGCCCGACGCGCAGTGTTGGTTGGCGGCGATAACCATTGATGATGAGGCGTTCGGGCGCGGCGATGTGGTTGACGAGGGTGGCGGCGAACAGCGCATCGAGCCGCAAGCCTGACCCTTCGCGGCGCACGCGCCGGTCTTGCGCGCGCCGGTCATCGGCGCGCCGTTCACGCACTTCTTCGAAGGCGGCGTCGTAAACGAGCGAGGGTCGGGCGGCGCTCATGCTCGGCTCGCGCTGCATTCCACGTGCCAAACGAAAATTAACCGCTATCGTCGCGCATGAGAGGTGCGCGATGAAGAATTACGGCGATTACGATGGCCTTGGTCTGGCGGAACTGGTCGCTAACCGTGACGTGACGCCAAGCGAGTTGCTGGAAGCGGCCATCGAGCGGATCGAGCGGCACAATCCCAAACTCAACGCCGTGGTTTACAAGGCCTATGACGAAGCCCGCGCCGCCGCCAAGGGCGCGCTGCCGGACGGACCGTTCAAGGGCGTCCCATTTTTGATCAAGGACCTCGGCCTGCGCGTAAAGGATTGGCCGCGCACCTCCGGCAGCCGTTTCGCCAGCATCGACGCCGACGCCGAGGATAGTGAATTGGTGAAGCGCTATCGCGCCGCCGGCGTGGTGCTGACCGGCAAGACCAACACGCCAGAGTTCGGCATCCCGGGGGTGACGACCTCGGCGAAGCTCGGCCCCTGCCGCAATCCCTGGAACACCGATCACATTTCGGGCGGCTCATCGGGCGGCGCAGCCGCCGCGGTCGCCGCCGGCATGACCCCGCTTGCGCACGCAAGCGACGGTCTGGGCTCCATCCGCATTCCCGCCGCTTGCTGCGGCCTTGTGGGTTTGAAGACGACGCGCGACCGCAACCCCAACGGCTTTCACGATAGCGATCGCGCCATCGGCTTTTCCGTTGACCATGTCGTCTCCCGCACCGTGCGCGACAGCGCCGCCATGCTGGACGCGACCGGCTATCCGCAGCCCGCGAGCCCGTACGCGCCGCCGCCGAAGGAGCGCCCGTACGTCGAAGAAATCACCCGCGCCCCGGGCAAGCTTCGCATCGCCTGGTGCAGCGAAACGCCGCGCGGCGCGCCGATCGATCCGGAAGTGCAAGCCGCGATCGAACGCACGGCCGAAACGCTCGCCAAGCTCGGCCATGATGTCCGCAACGAGGGCTTGAGCATCGACTACCGGGCGCTCTATCGCGCGCAGGGGCTGGTCTCGGCGTCCAACTTCGCTGCGGGCATCAAGAGATGGATCGAGATCAAGGGCCGTGAGCCCGGCGACGATATCGAAGGCCTCGCGCGCCGCGCCTACGAAGCGGGCAAAGCGATCAGCGGCATGGACGCGATGTGGGGCTGGCAGCAATTGCGCTTGATGAACCGCCAGATCCTGGCGAAATTCGAAACCTGGGACGTCTATCTCACGCCCGTGCTCTGCACGCCGCCGCCGCGCGTCGATTATCTCGACACGCTGACCGACGACCTGAAGGAATTCGATCGCCGCCAAGCCGCGACGTTCGGCTTCACGCCGCCCTTCAACATGACCGGCCAGCCCTCGCTGTCGCTGCCGCTCTGGCAATCGCAGTCCAACCTGCCGATCGCGATGATGTTCACTGGCCGCTACGCCGATGAAGGCGTGCTTTTCCGACTCGCCGGCCAACTCGAGAAAGAACTGCCCTGGAAGGATCGCAAACCGCCGCTCTGGAATTGAGGGATTTGCCTAGTGCGCTAGATCTGGCCTCGGCTAAGGCGCGAGCCAGGAGGCATGGCGACGCCGATCTTTATGGATCGCCACAATCCTGCAAAACACCTCGCCCGAGGACCTTGCGCGCGACCCACCAAATCGGCGCGACCGTGCAGATGGCTTCGCGCATCCGCCAGGACGCCGCGGTTGAGGCCGTGGTCCGTCTCCAACGACGTGCATGAAAGCATCAATGGTCAGTTCCCCACCGCGCCGCTCGGCCGGCGCATGCTGAAGGGATTTCACGAACCGGCGCCGCTGTTGCCGGTCGATTGGCGCGTCCCTGGATCATCGAAAGGCGCCAAGACGGATTGCAACGGCCGTGCACGCGCGGGCCGGGAAGAGCGTTTGCGGGGTCTTAAGCGGCCTCGATTGCGAGTCCTCGGTCTGCGGGCCTCTATTGCGGGCCTCGATTGTGGGTCTGTGGCGCAAAATAGGTCCCAGATTCAGGGGCGCGGGGCGTTCGCCATCGCATAGATTGCCTTGCGCCATCGGCGCATAAGTCTGGAATGTACGAGATCGAGTACATCCTGGGTGGCGTCCGCGTCGCTGGCTTCATGCATTCGGGTTCACAGGCGTCCGCGCGCAAGATCGCCGAGGATGGCGTCAGACGCCATTGCGCCGATCATGCCCGCATCATCGATCTCATCACCGAGGGCAGCGAAGCTTGGCCGCGGCCGAACTGAGGTTCCAAGAGCGGGGCGGGATGCAGCACCGCCGTGGTCCAGGTGTCGGAAATTTGTCAAAGGCCAAATCGCCGTCAAGCGAGCGCGCGCCGCGCGCGGCGGCTGAGAAGCGGGCTGAGAAGCCCGAATAGTCAGCTTCTTTCCGCATTTGTAATGGGGCTTTGTACGCTCCCGTACCGCCTTGCCGTTCGCCCTCTGGGTAGAGTTCCCGCTTCGCTCTTCAGGAGATTTGGGCGCCCACGCCCGAGAGACGCTTTGCATCCGCCTAAGGGAAGTCCGTATGCGCAAACCCCGTTCAGAATTCATCCCTTGGTTCGTTATCGGCGCCTGGGCGCTTTTGAGTTTCGGCTGGACCGTCGGCGTCATCCTGCAAGCGCATCGCTGAGAACGCGCAGCGGCTGAGAACAAGGAGGCGGGGAGCCTTCCCCCCATTTTGGACATACCCCCGCCTCGGCGTGAGCGGCCTTCCAATCCCAAAGTTGGAAGGCCGTTTCGCTGTTTGCCGCACCGATAGAGCTTGTGGCGCAAAGCACATCATCGTGGGCCTGTGGCCATCGTGACGGCAGTCACGGCGAGCGCCATTTGCATCTGCCAAACGGGTTTTCAAGGGATCTTTGAACCGCTGCGGAGGTGCACAATGAAAATGAAGAATGTCGTCGTTGCCGTGGCCTTCGCGCTGTCGGGCGTGGCGGTTGCGCCGATGGGCGCGAGCGCCGAAGGCACGCATCTGTCGCAATGCGGGCACAATGCGCTGCTCGGCGCAGGCGCCGGGGCGCTAGCGGGCGCGCTCTTCTCGCGTCATCATTTGCGCGGGGCCGCCCTCGGAGCAGCCGTGGGCGGGGTCGGCGCCTATGCCGTGTGCAACATCTTGTCGAACAGCGATCGCCGCCGCGTCGAACGCAATTACGGACGCGCGCTCGATAGCGACCGCCGCGTGCGCGACACTTGGGGCGGCGGCGGCGACGCCAAATACCTGACCGTCAATCGCCCCGACAATGCCGGCGGCGGCTGCAGGCGCGTGACCGCGACGATCAGCGATCCCAGCCACGGCACGCAACAATTGCCGCCGGAAACCTATTGCCGGAATTCGCAAGGGCAGTGGACGCCGTCTTAAAGGGCGCCGCTGAAAAACCCAACGAGAAGGCGGGGCGGGACAATCGCCCCGTTTTCTTTGCGAACGCCGTCCTATTTGCGCGACATCGCGTCGAGTTGCTTTTGCATCGCTTCCATTTGCCGGCGCAGTTCCGCGACCTGCGCTTCCTTGGCGGTGTCGGTTTCCTCGGAAGCCGCGCCCCCCGGCATTTGCGCGCCCGGCATCTGCCCCGCAAACGGGGTCCACATCTGCAAAGCCTGCTGGAACATCTGCATGTTGCGCTGCGCTTGCTCCTCGAACGCCGCCATTGGCGTGGTCGCGCCGAACGCGCGCGACATGTTCTCGCGCATTTTCTCCTGCGCCTTGGTGAAGCTTTCCATGCTCATCTCGAGATAAGGCGGCAGGAAGCCCTGCATCTGATCGCCGTAGAAACGAATGAGCCGGCGCAGGAACTGCACCGGCAACAAATTCTGACCTGCGGCTCTCTTGCTCGAAGATGATCTGGGTCAACACCGAGCGGGTGATATCGTCTCCGGTCTTGGCGTCCTGGACGATGAAATCGACGCCTTCGCGCACCATTTCCGAGAGGTGCTCGAGCGTCACGTATTGCGACGCCGCCGTGTTGTAGAGCCGGCGGTTCGCATACTTCTTGATGATGACCGGCTCGCTTTGCGCCCCCGCGCCGCCGCTGGCTTCCGCCTGCTCGTTTCCGTCCGCCACGTCCATGTCCCCATCTCGCGCCCGCGAAAAGCGGGCAGGGGCGGCAAACTCCTGCTTCCCCCGCCGCAATGCAAGACAAACAAGCTGTTTTCGCCTGTGAAAGGCTGGAGCACCGCTTGGAATTCGCGCGTCGCTTGTGCAATACGAGGCCGGAAGTCTCCTTTATCAACCATGGCTTAGCCAGTTCGGAGTCAGTCGCAATGACCGACATCGTCATCGTTTCCGCCGCCCGCACCGCCGTCGGCTCCTTCAATGGCGCCTTTGCTGCGACGCCCGCACATGAGCTCGGCAAAACCGCGATCACAGCTGCGCTGCAGCGCGCAAAAATCGACGCCAAGGAGGTCTCCGAAGTGGTGCTCGGCCAGGTGCTGACCGCCAACCAGGGCATGAACCCCGCGCGCCAAGCCTCGCGCGCCGCAGGCGTGCCGACGAAAGCCCGGCGTGGTCGCTCAACCAAGTGTGCGGCTCGGGACTGCGCGCCGTTGTCGTCGGCTACCAGCAGCTCAAGGCCGGCGATGCCAAGATTGTCGTCGCCGGCGGCCAGGAGAACATGACGCTCGCCCCGCATGCGCAATATCTGCGCGGCGGCGTGAAGATGGGCGAGGTGTCGTTCAGCGACACCATGATCAAGGACGGCCTCACCGACGTCTTCAATCACTATCACATGGGCATCACCGCCGAGAACGTCGCCGAGAAGTGGCAGATCACGCGCGAGCAGCAGGACAAGTTCGCGACACTCTCGCAGAACAAGGCCGAGCGCCGCGCAGAAAGCCGGCAAGTTCAAGGACGAGATCGTCGCGGTCACCATGAAGGGGCGCAAAGGCGATATCGTCGTCGACACAGACGAATACATCCGCACCGGCGCCACGCTCGAAGCCGCCGCCAAGTTGCGCCCAGCCTTCAAGAAGGACGGCACCGTCACCGCCGGCAACGCGTCGGGCATCAATGACGGCGCCGCCGCCCTGGTGCTGATGACGCGCGGATGAAGCCAGATAGCGCGGCCTCACGCCGCTGGCGCGCATCGCCTCGTGGGCCTCGCGCGGCGTCGATCCGGCGCTCATGGGCTCGGGCCCGATCCCGGCGTCGAAAGCCGCGCTGGAGAAAGCCGGCTGGAAGGTCGGCGATCTCGATCTCGTCGAAGCCAACGAAGCCTTCGCGGCGCAGGCCTGCGCGGTGAACAAGGACATGGGCTGGGACGCAGGCGATCGTGAACGTCAATGGCGGCGCCATCGCCATCGGCCACCCGATCGGCGCCTCCGGCGCGCGCGTGCTGACCACGCTGCTTTACGAACTGCAAGCGCCGCGGCAAGAAGCGCGGCCTCGCCACGCTCTGCATCGGCGGCGGCATGGGCATCGCGCTCTGCGTGGAGCGGTGATCGACTCGCGAGTTTTGCGATGTCCTCAGGTACAGCGCAAGCTAACGACGATCCTGGCGGCGGACGCGGACGGCTACAGCCGGGTCATGGAAGCCGACGAGGTGAGCGCGCTCGGCGCATTGCGAGCGGCAAGGGGCGTGTTTTCTCAATTCATCGAGCGTCATCACGGCCGCATTGCAAACACGGCCGGCGATGGCCTGATCGCTGAGTTTCCCTCCGTCGTCGAAGCCGTGCAGTGCGCCATCGAAGTCCAGCGTGAGTTGAGCGGTGACGCCCAAAGCGCGTTGCGATTCAGGATCGGCGTCCATCTCGGCGACGTCATGGTCGACGGCGATGACCTTCTGGGGGAGGGCGTCAACCTCGCCGCGCGCCTTCAAAGCATGGCTGAACCCGGCGGCATCCTGATCTCGCAGCAAGTCTATGATCAGGTGCAAAAGAAGCTCTCGGTCGGCTTTGAATATCTGGGTGAAAAGCGCCCCAAGAATTTCGCCGAGAGCATCGCCGTCTATAGCGTTGGCGCCAGCGACAGCCGAGCCGGCAAGGCCGCCCGCCACGCGCGGCGCTGACCGAGCGGCCCTGTCCAAGGGCGACAGGCGGGCGCGCTTCATCGCCCAGGCCATGCGCCTGGGCGTGATCTTGGCTGTGCTGGCGGTGTTCAATCTGATGACCGGGCCCCCGTTCTGGGTGCAATGGCCCGCGCTTGGCATGGCCCTGTACTTGGCGTTGCGGTCGGGGCGATTGTTCGAACGCTCGCGTTGAGGCTGAATTTGTCTCGCGCGCGATCCGATCGCGTTAACGATTGAGTTTGGAATTGTGAAGCATCGTCCACGCCGGACCGATAAAGGTCTCTGCCATCGAGGAGCAAGTCATGGCGAAGAAGGCAAAGAAGGCGAAGAAGGCGGCGCCGAAAAAGGCGAAGCGCAAGTAGCTTCAAATAACGCCGCGGCGCCGTCCCAGACCGTGCGCCGCAACGCCGCCGCGGAGGCTTAAACCCTCCACGGCGGCGTTTTCGTTTAGGCCGCGCCTCACCCCCGCGCCGCCAGCACTCTCGGATTGCGCAGCACCGCCGCCGAGATCAGCGCGATCAGCACGCCGACCGGGAAAATCTCCAGGAACGTCATCGGCAGCCGGATCAGCGGATTGGCGTAGCCTACGCGCATCTGCTCGATCTGCGCCAACTTGGCTGCGAGCGCCGCCCCCGTCAGACCCGCCGCCCGCGCCCGCTCGGCCATCGCCGCGGCGTAGTGGTTCATGAACTGGTAGTTGGTGGCGTTGAGATAGATTTCCCACGCCGCCACATAGGCGATCCCGGCGATAGCGGCGATCATGAGCCCCAAGCCCAGCGCCGGCAGGAACTTGATCACGCCCCCGAGCTCTTTGTTGCGATAGTCGCGAATGGCCAGGAAGATGGTGGAGAGCGCCACCAGCATCACTAGATAGCCAAAATATTCCGACGAGAAGAAACCGCCATTGGCGTGGCCGCGCGAGAGCGCGACGCCCAGGACAATGACGCCTAGAATAAACGCCCCAGAGACGACGCCGTAGCGCAATGCGGTGCCGAACATGCTCGTCCTCCGTGCTGTGATGCGCAAGCAAAGGCAAATATCGCGTCGCCGATAAATCACCCGAAAGGATGAATTCAGCAAAATCAGCCGTTTGCCGCCGCGCCGCTTACGGAATGATCGCCAATTCGCGCGCCTTTTGCACCGCCTGCGTCCGCCGCTGCACCTGCAGCTTCTGATAAAGGCTGGCGACCTGGGTCTTCACTGTACTCGGGGAGACGCCCAGTTTCTGGGCGATCTCCTTGTTGGACTGGCCGGCGGCGAGGAGGGCGAGCACTTGTTGTTCGCGCGGCGTCAGTCCTAGCGAATGGATCGCGGCCGTGTTTTTCTCAAACCCCGGCGGCGGCGGGCGCCGCGACAGCTTCAACCCCGCCCAAGCGCCCAGTCCCGCAAACGCCACCGCAATGAGCGCGACATAAATCTCGACCGGAAACGCCCGCACCAAGTATCGGTACTGCAGCCATTGGAGCACGAAGACGCCCGCCGCCAGCGCCAGGGCGTAGAGAAAGACGGTGCGCCACATCGATCCCTCTTTGAGCGCGCGCGCGGGGGCCGGGCAAGGTCGATTCCCCTCACCAGGCCGCGCTTACCGGGGCGGCGGCGTACACTTCCGCCAAACGCCGCCGGGTCCCCGGCGTCGTCGCTTCCGGCAGCTGGTCGCGGGCGACAAAGCCACGCTCGGCGATCTCGCTGCCGGCCTTCGGCTGGCAAGGCCGCCAGGCCTCAAAACGATAAAGCGCGATGTGGTCGTTCGGGAAATTGGCGTGGTTGGCGTAAAAGCCGATCAGGATCGGCGGCGAAGTCGCCTCAACGCCGCCTTCCTCGGCCGCCTCGCGCAAAACCGCATCCACCGCCGTCTCGCCGCGCTCCACCCCGCCCCCGGGCAAGTGCCAGCCCTTCGCATAGGTGTGCCGCACCAGCAGCACCCTTCCCGCCTCGTCGCAGATCAGCGCGCGCACGCCCAAGGTTGCGGGCCGACGCAATCGCCACCAGGCGCGAAAAACCGGCGTCAGCAACGGCGAAAAGCGAATGCGCCAGTCGGTCATTTGTCAGCTTGCCCGCGCAAAAACGGTTTGCCAGCATGCACAAGCGCGGCGACGCACCAGCGCAAGCTTTTGTGTTTGTTGGTCGCATAATCGTGAGTGCGGCGCATGCGCACGCCGCCAACTGCATATGCCGCTTGCAGAGGTGTGATCAACTTGCCATCCGCGCCGCCCATGAACATCCCTTTACCGCCGCCGAAGCTGGCCGGCGGCCCTTACATCATGGGCGTGCTCAACGTAACGCCGGATTCCTTCTCCGATGGCGGCAAGTGGGACGGGCGCGCAACTCCCCACGGCCTCGCCATGCTGGAAGCCGGCGCCGATCTCATCGATGTCGGCGGCGAATCCACCCGACCCAACGCCATTCCGGTGGACGAGGGCGAAGAGATGGCCCGCGTCGTGCCGGTCATCGCCGCGCTTCGGGCCGCGACCAGAGCGCCCATCTCCATCGACACCATGAAACCCGCGGTCGCGCGCGCCGCGATCGCCGCCGGCGCCAGCATCTGGAACGACGTCAACGCGCTGCGCGGCCCCGGCGCACTCGAAACCGCGGCCTCGCTTCATCGCCCGGTCGTGCTCATGCACATGCTGGGCGATCCGCGCACCATGCAAAATGATCCCCGCTATGACGATGTCGTCGCCGAGGTGATCGGCTTTCTGGCCGAGCGCGTGGCGGCGGCGCAGGCCAAGGGCGTCGAAGACATCTGGGTCGATCCCGGCATCGGCTTCGGCAAGAACCTGACGCACAATCTGGCGCTCTTGAACGCGGTGGGCCGCATTCGCCGGGAGGTCGGCAAGCCGGTGATCATCGGCGCCTCGCGCAAGAGCTTCATCGCCAAGATCGATCCGGGCGGCGAATTAGGCTCCGGCCGTCTCGGCGGCTCCCTCGCCGCAGCTTTGCAAGCCGCGCAAGCGGGCGCCGACATGCTGCGCGTGCATGACGTCGCCGAGACGGTGCAGGCGCTGAAAGTTTGGCGCGCCGGTCAAAACATCTGAGCTCTCATCGCCAAGGCGCGGAAGCGCTATCGCATGATGACGGGGCTTTTCTCGCATGCGATTGTGCGTGCGAATGACCACCAAACCCAAAGGTCGGGTTCTGATCGTCGCCGGTTCGGATTCCGGGGGCGGCGCCGGCATCCAGGCCGACATCAAAACCGTCACCGCGCTCGGCGGCTACGCCATGACCGCCATCACCGCGATCACGGTGCAGAACACGCTTGGGGTCGCCGGCGTGCATGCCGTCCCGCCAGAGCTCGTGCGCGCGCAAATCGGCGCTGTCATCAGCGATCTCGGCGCCGACGCCTGGAAGCTCGGCATGCTTGGCTCGGCCGCTCATGTTCGCGCCGTCGCCGACGCCTACGACGCGTTCGGCCAGAATGCGCCCCTGGTGGTCGATCCGGTGATGATCGCCAAGGGCGGGGCGGCGCTGCTTGCGGACGACGCCGTCGAAATCATCGCCACCCAACTGGCGCCGCGCGCCGCCATCATTACGCCGAACGCACCGGAAGCCGAGCGGCTCACCGAACTCGAAGTCCGCGATCTCGACGGTCAGATCAACGCCGCGGAAAAACTCGTCGAGGAGCTCGGCGCCCACGCCGCGCTGATCAAAGGCGGCCACATCGCCGGCGACATCATCCGCGACGTGCTGCTGACGCGTGACGGCTATCGCGTCTTCGAGAGCCAACGCATCAACACTAAAGCGACCCACGGCACCGGCTGCACATTCGCCTCGGCGATCGCCGCCCACATCGCCCAGGGTGTTGCAATCGATGAAGCGGTGGAGAAAGCGCGCGCCTATCTGCTTGAGGCTATTCGCCATGCGCCGGGCTTTGGCCAGGGCCATCAGCCGCTTGGCCACAACTGGCCGCTCGCCTCAAAGGCGAACACTTGAGCGGCGATGTCGCTGGCGGCGAAGCGCCTGCGACGCCATATCTGGCCGCGATGAAAATCTGGATCGTCCACGCCTTCACGGACCGTGTCTTCACCGGCAATCCGGCCGGGGTGGTGCCGCTCGATCGATGGCTGCCGGACGCGACGCTGCAGGCGATCGCCAAAGAAAACAATCTAAGCGAGACCGCGTTTTTTGTGCCGACCGGGCTTAAGGGCAATTATCAGCTCCGCTGGTTCACGCCGACGACGGAAGTTTCACTCTGCGGCCACGCCACGCTGGCGGCGGGCGCCATGCTGTTGTCGGAACTGGAGCCCACCCTCGAAGTCGTTGTCTTCGACACGCACGCCGGCGCGCTCATCGTGCGCACGACGCAGGAGGGCTACACCCTCGATCTTCCGCGCGTGCAGCGCACGCAATGGGCGCCGCAGCCGGACTTGCTGACAGCGCTCGGCAATCCGAACCTCGTCGACGCCTTCGTCGCCGGCTACGCCACCATCGTGCTGGAAAACGAGGCCGCCGTGCGCGCTCTCCAGCCCGACTTCACCGCCATAAACCGTCTCGTGCGCGGCCCCAAGCAGGGCTGCCTTTCGGTCACCGCGCCGGGCGATGAAGGCAAGCCCTACGATTTCATCTCGCGTTTTTTCGCGCCAGGCGTCGGCATCAACGAAGATCCGGTTACGGGTTCGGCCTTCGCCGACATCGCCCCGTATTGGTGTGACCGCTTCGATATGGAGAGTGTCGTGGGCTATCAGGCCTCCTCGCGCGGGGGCTATGTGCGCGCCATCCAAACGCTCTCCAGCGTGCGCTTGCTCGGCCAGGTCTCGGTTTATATTCGCGGCGAACTCGATGCTTCGATCTCGCGTCTCAGCAATCGCATCGAGACGCCGGATGCGCCGCAACGCAAGCGCCGCCGTGCGCGTCGCGCCTTGCCGCCGATTTTCGAAGACCCGGCCGCGCCCAGCATGGAGGAGGGCCCGGCGCCGGCAGAGCAGCCGTCGCCGCCGCCGCCAACTTCACACCCCGCGCCTCCCATCGAAGCCGAAACGCACGCCCCGCGCGTGGTCCCCGCAGACCCGAAATAGTCTCCTGCGCAAGCGACTGCGGCTTATGAGCAGGCGCCCTTGCGGCGGCGCCCGAACGCACGCAGGTTCGCTCCGGGCCATCCGCTCCCAACGGCGGACGCCCATCTGTGAGGATGGGAGACAATTGATGACGACCCCCGCCAAGCCGGACGTGCGTCCGGCCGACCCCCGGTTCTCTTCGGGACCCACCAAGAAACGCCCTGGCTGGACCACGAGCGCGCTCGATGGCGCGGTTCTCGGCCGATCGCATCGCGCCAAGCCCGGCAAAGCCAAGCTCAAGGAGGCGATCGACCGCACGCGCTCGATCCTCGGCGTGCCCGACACTCACAAAATAGCGATCGTGCCGGCCTCCGACACAGGCGCTGTCGAAATGGCGATGTGGTCGATGCTAGGCGCGCGCAGCGTCGACATTTTCGCCTGGGAGAGTTTCGGCGAAGAATGGGTGAACGACGCCAAGCAATTGAAGCTCGACGCCAAGGTGCACACCGCCGCCTACGGGCGCCTGCCTGATCTCAGCCTCGCCCGCAAGGACGCCGACACCATCTTCACCCAGAACGGCACGACGTCGGGGGTGCGTGTGCCGAGCTTCGATTGGATCGCCGCCGACCGCGAAGGCATAACCATCAACGACGCCACCAGCGCCGTCTTCGCCCAGCCCATCGATTGGACCAAGTGCGACGTGACGACGTTTTCTTGGCAGAAGGTGCTTGGCGGCGAGGCCGCGCACGGAATGCTCGTCCTCAGCCCCCGCGCGATCGCGCGTCTTGAGAGCTTCACGCCGGATCGGCCGCTGCCGAAAATCTTCCGCCTGACCAAGAAGGGCGTGGTCGATAAGGAAATCTTCGAGGGCTCGACGATCAACACGCCCTCGCTGCTGGCGACCGAAGATTATATCGACGCGCTCAAATGGGCCGAGCGCATCGGCGGCTTGAGCGCATTGCACGCACGCGCCGACGCCAACACAAAGGTGCTGGCCGATTGGGCGGCCGCCGCCGATTGGGTGGATTTTCTCGCCGCCGATCCCGCCCTTCGCTCCAACACCAGCGTATGCCTCAAGGTCGTCGATCCGCGCGTCACGCGCCTTGGCGAGGAGGCGCAAGCCGAATTCGCCAAGAAGCTGGCCGCGCTCTTGGAGAAGGAGGGCGCAGCGCTCGACGCCGGCTCTTATCGCGCTGCCCCGCCAGGTCTGCGCATCTGGTGCGGCGCCACCGTCGAGGCGTCCGATCTCAAGGCGCTCACGCCCTGGCTCGATTGGGCGTTCGCCGCCTGCGTCGCCGACCTCGCCGACAAGGCGGTTTAGAGGTCATGGCTGGCCTGATGTGGCCGCCGATCGCGATCGCTGCGGGCGAGGCGGGCGTTCTCGCCATCCGCGTCGCCGCCCAAGCTGACGCCGCCACGCTGGCGCGCTGGGACGCCGAGCCCAGCGTGATCGCCTGCACGACCGACGACGCCAACGCGCAGCAGGCGTTTGCCGGCGTGGTCTGGGAAGACGAAATCGCCGCCATTGGCGATCTCAGCTGCTACTACATCGCAGAACTCGATGGCCGCCCCATTGGCGCGATGCAGGTGATCGACCCGCAAAAACAGCCAACGCATTATTGGGGCGAGATCGAAGCGAACCTGCGCGCCATCGATATCTGGATCGGCGACGCCGCCGATCGCAACAAGGGCTGGGGCGCGCAGATGATGAGCGCCATGATTGACGCCTGCTTCGCCGACGGCGCCGTCAACGCCATCATCATCGATCCGCTCAACAGCAACGCCGACGCCCACCGCTTCTATCGCCGCCTCGGCTTCAAACCAATTGGGCGGCGTCTCTTCAATGGCCAAGACGATTGTTTGGTCCATCGCCTCGAACGCGCCGATTGGCGCCAAGGAAACTGACATGCCCAAGGTTCTCATCAGCGACGAACTCTCGCCCGCCGCCATCGACATTTTCAGAGCCCGCGGCATCGAGGCGGACTTCCAGCCCCAGCTTGGCGGCGACGCCGCCAAGCTGAAGCAGATCATCGGCGGCTATGACGGCCTCGCCATCCGCTCGGCCACGAAAGTGAAGGCCGACATCATCGCCGCGGCGACGCGACTCAAAGTCATCGGCCGCGCCGGCATCGGCGTCGACAATGTCGACATCCCGGCGGCGACCGCCAAGGGCGTCGTCGTCATGAACACGCCTTTCGGCAATTCCATCACCACCGCCGAACACGCCATCGCGCTCATGTTCGCCGCCGCGCGCCAAGTGCCGGAAGCCAACGCCTCCACGCAGGCCGGCAAGTGGGAGAAGAACCGCTTCATGGGGCGCGAACTCTACGCCAAGACGCTCGGCCTCATCGGCTGCGGCAATATCGGCTCGATCGTCGCCGATCGCGCGCTTGGTCTGAAGATGAAGGTGATCGCCTACGATCCGTTCCTTTCCGCTGAGCGCGCCGTCCAGATCGGCGTCGAGAAAGTCGAACTGGAGGATTTGCTGGCGCGCGCCGACGTCATTTCGCTGCACGTGCCGCTCACCGACAAGACGCGCAACATCCTCTCACGCGACAGCCTGGCGAAAACCAAACGGGGCGTCATCATCGTCAACGCCGCCCGCGGCGGCCTCGTCGACGAGGCCGCGCTCCTCGATGCGCTGAACAGCGAACACATCGCCGCCGCCGCCTTCGATGTTTTCACCGTCGAGCCGGCCAAAGAAAATC
Source organism: uncultured Pseudomonadota bacterium (assembly GCA_963847165.1). Taxonomy (GTDB): domain Bacteria; phylum Pseudomonadota; class Alphaproteobacteria; order Caulobacterales; family Aquidulcibacteraceae; genus Vitreimonas. The sequence goes on along the minus strand of CAWJYY010000011.1, from coordinate 114,144 downwards.
CGCTCTTCGGCGCGCCCAATTTTATCGCCACGCCCCATCTCGGCGCCTCCACCAACGAAGCCCAGGAGAACGTCGCCCTGCAAGTGGCCGAACAGATGAGCGACTATTTGCTCAGCGGCGCCGTCACCAACGCGCTCAATATGCCCTCGATCACCGCCGAAGAAGCGCCGCGCCTCAAACCGTTCGCGGCGCTGGCGGAAAGACTGGGGTTGTTCGCCGGCCAGATCGTCGATGAAGGCCTCGACGAGGTCGCCATCGAATACGAAGGCGATGTCGCCAAACTCAATATGAAGCCGCTGACTGCGGCGGCGCTCGCCGGCCTGCTGCGTCCGCTGTTACAAGACGTGAACATGGTCTCGGCGCCCGCGCTGCTCAAAGAGCGCGGCGCGGCGCTCACCGAAAGCACGCGCGACGCTTCGCCAACCTATGACAGCCTCATCCGCATCAAGGTCAAGACGGGCGGCGGCTGGCGCACGCTTGCCGGGGCGGTGATAGGGGGTCAGCCGCGGATTACAGAGGTGAAGGGGATGGCGCTGGAAGCGCCCTTCAGCGCCACCACGCTCTACATCAACAATTCCGACAAGCCCGGATTCATCGGCGCGTTGGGCACCCTGCTCGGCGACGCGGAGATCAACATCGCCACCTTCCATCTCGGGCGCGACGCGCAGGGCGAGGCGATCGCGCTCGTCGGCGTCGATTCCACGCCGGGCGCCGAAGTGATGGCGAAGATCAAGGCGCTGCCGCAGGTTCGATACGCAAAGCTTTTGCATTTCTAGGCTGGAACCTGGCGCGGCGCGCCGCGTTGGCGGCGTCGGAGGCGGTGCGCCGTCTCGTCACGACGGGGACGGCTCATGAAACCGTAACTGCTTGCAGCGGCGTGCCTGGGGCTTTTGTTCGCCGTGGCGGCCCCCGCGCGCGCCGAGGTCGATGAGCTTCGCTTCGGCGTCACCCACAATTTCAACGTCGAACACAAGCGCCTCACCGATGGCCGCGAGGGCGACAATGTCGAAGGCGAACTGATCGCCGGAATTGTTCGCTCTCATCGGCTCGCCGCGCCCGTATCTGGTCGGCTCGCTCAACACCGAAAGGAAAACCTCTTTCCTCGGCGCAGGCGTGCTGTGGCGTTGGAATTGGGGCGCCCACTGGGCCTTCGAACCTAGCCTCGGCTACATCGTCCATAACGGCGAATTCGACAATCCATTCCCGGACAATTCGCCCGAGGCGGCGCAATTCCAGAGCGAACATCAATTGCTCGGATCGCGCGATCTCTTCCGCGTCACCCTGGCGCTTGAGCGCAGCTTCGGCGAGCACTCAGCCCTGCAACTCTACTACGAGCACGCGAGCCATGGCCAAATCTTGGATCAGGGGCGCAATCAGGGCCTCAACAATATCGGCCTGCGCTACATTTGGCGCTTCCACGACAACATCGCTCACTGAGGCGGCGTGAATGTTCGGCCGCGGCGCTTTTCGCCGGGCCGCCGGCGCCCTAGAGTGTGCGCGCTCCAGAAGGGGGACGCGATGGGCGAGCATCTGCGCGAGCGATTTCGTCAGCCTGGACCGAAGCGCATTCTGGCGCTTGATGGGGGCGGCGCGCGTGGATTGTTGACGCTCGGCGTCCTGCAAAAGCTCGAGAATGAGCTTGGCCGCCGCAGCGGCAATCCCGGCGCTTTCCGCCTCGCCCATTATTTCGATCTGATCGGCGGCACTTCGACTGGCTCGATCATCGCCGCCACGCTCGCGCTCGAATGGAAGGTCCGCGACATTGTTGCGCTCTATTTCGATCTGCTGCCGTCGATTTTCGCGCGGCCGCAAGCGCCGTCCTTCCTGCGCATCTTCATGCCTGGTTTCAGCAACACGGCGCTGACGCGTGCGCTCAACCAGCACCTCGGCGATCAAACCCTGAACTCCGATCTTCTAAAGACCGGTCTGGCCATTTGCGCCAAGCGCATCGACACCGGCTCGTCTTGGATCCTGGTGAACAACCCCGACTGGTGTTTTTTCAACGCCCCGTCAAACAGCCAGGGCGTGCCGAATGCGCAATTCTATCTGCGCGATCTCGTGCAAGGCTCGGCTGCGGCGCCGACCTATTTCGACGATGTGCGCGTCGGCATCGGCCGCAATAAGCGGGGAAGCGTGTCGCAATACGCCTATTTCTTCGACGGCGGCGTCAGCCCCAACAACAATCCCGGACTGCAAATGTTGTTGACCGCGACCGAGCCTGCGTTCGGTTTCGGCTGGCCGACCGGCGAGGACAATTTGCTGCTCTGGTCGATCGGCACGGGTTATGTGCGCAAGCGTTTCGAGAAGCGCAATCGCAAGCGCCGCTCAAGCGCCGAGCCGATCGCCAACTTCAAGAACCTCGCTTATTCCGCCAAAGTGCAGGCCGCGCTCGAGGGCTACAATCACGACATCAGTCAGCAGCAGGTGACGACGCTGCAGACGCTCTCGCGCCCGCGCTTTCCCTGGTACGTCAATTCCGAAGTGAAAATGCAGCTCGCCACCCCGCCGCTCACGCCCCAGCCGGTGCTGAGCTACCAGCGTCTGGACGCGCGCATCGAAGTCGACGAATCTGAATATCTCCGCCCCGAGCACATCGAATCGCTGCTTGGCGAGAAACTGCCGATCAAGCAGGTTGCGGAATTGCGCAAGATGGACATCAACGACGCCGCCTTGCTCGACATCCTCTACCGCGTCGGCGAGGCGCTCGGCGCAGCCCAGCTCATTCACCGCGACACGCGCGATGAGGCCAATCCCGTCCGCGGCGCAGCAATTGCGCCCGATTGGCCGCCGCCGCACTTCGATTTGCCGAATTGGCGCGGCGCGAGCGAAGCTGCGGGACCCGAGCAGGCTTAGAGCCGCTTTGACCTCGTCGCTTCGTTCGGCTAGGACTTCGCGCACAAATTGGCCAAGCCGACGCGCCGAGCACCTGTCGAAGGGCGCGTAGGTCTCACCGGGCAGGTGAGGGTTCGTATCCAAATGTCCGCAGTCGTGGTGGTCGGCGCCCAGTGGGGCGACGAGGGCAAAGGCAAGATCGTCGATTGGCTCTGCCATCGCGCCGATGTCGTGGTGCGCTTCCAAGGCGGCCACAACGCCGGTCATACGCTCGTCGTCGGCAAGACCACTTACAAGCTGGCGCTGCTGCCCTCCGGCGTGGTGCAGGGCAAGCTCTCCGTCATCGGCAATGGCGTCGTTGTCGACCCCTGGGCGCTTGACGCCGAGATTGAAAAGATCAGCGCGCTTGGCGTGGCCATTTCGCCCGATCTTCTCGTGCTCTCCGATCAAGCTTGCCTGATTTTGCCATTCCACCGCGATCTCGACGCTGCGCGTGAGGCGCAAGCGGGCGCCGCCTCGATCGGCACCACCAAACGCGGCATTGGACCCGCTTACGAGGATAAGGTCGGTCGCCGCGCGCTGCGCGTCGCCGATCTCGCCGATGCAGACTCGATGGATTGGAAGATCGAGCGCCTCATCGCCCACCACAACGCGCTTCGTCGCGGCCTCGATCTGCCCGAGATCGACGTCGCCGACCTGAAGCGCCAGCTCACCGAGATCGCGCCGAAAGTGCTGCCATACGCCAAGCCGGCCTGGCGCGTGCTCGACACTCAATTGCAGGCCTCCAAACGTATCCTCTTTGAAGGCGCCCAAGGCGTCTTGCTCGATGTCGATCATGGCACCTATCCGTTCGTCACATCCTCGAATGTGGTGGCCGGGCAGGCGGCCGCCGGCGCCGGCGTCGGTCCGCGCGCCATCACCTACGTGCTTGGCCTGGTGAAGGCCTATACGACACGCGTCGGATCGGGTCCGTTTCCGACAGAATTGAAGGACGAGATCGGCAAGAAGATCGGCGAAGTCGGCCACGAGTTCGGCACCAACACAGGGCGCGCGCGCCGTTGCGGCTGGTTCGACGCCGTGCTCGTGCGCCAATCCATCGCGCTCTGCGGCGCCGACGGCATCGCTCTGACCAAGCTCGACGTGCTCGACGGTTTCGACGAGATCAAAATCTGCACGGGCTACAGGCTCAACGGCAAACTGATCGACTATCTTCCCGCCGGCGTGAAGGATCAGGCCGCCGTCGAGCCGATCTACGAAACCCTCGACGGCTGGAAGAAAACGACCAAAGGCGCGCGCTCGTCAAAGGATCTGCCGGCCAAGGCGATCAAATATGTCCGCCGCATCGAGGAACTCATCGGTTGCCCAGCCGCGCTCGTCTCCACCAGCCCGGAACGCGAGGACGTCATCTTAATGCGCGATCCGTTCAAGGCGTGAGGCCACGCCTGCAACGATCGGCGCCAGCCCCACGCGGGGCGCGTCCCATTGGCCCTTGGCCAAACGCGGCTGGAGCGGCTAGAGAGAGCCGATGACGGCCGAAGATCAAGACAAGCCTGAGCCGCAACGGCGTTTTTCTGTCGAAGCGGCGCGTCAGCACGCCAACGACGCCTACCGCAAATCGGAGTTTATTCTCTCGCGCTGCTACGGATTGTTTCGCGATCCGAAGGAAGAGTGGCGCCAGATTCGCGACGAACAAACCACTATCCCCAACATTCTGATCGGCTACGTCGCGCCGCTCGCGGCCATCCCGCCGATTTGCGATCTCATCGGTTCGTCGCTGTTTAACCATTTGCTGCAAGTGGAGCCGGGCCAGGCGATCATCCGCGCCGTCATCACCTGGATCGTCAGCGTCGCGCTCGTCGGTTTCCTAGGCATTCTGATCAATGTCATCGCGTCCAATTTCGACGCCGAACAAAACGATCTCGCCGCGCAAAAGATCGCCGCCTATTCGATGACGCCAGCCTTCCTCTCGGGAGTGTTTTCGCTGCTGCCATGGCTCTGGTGGGTGTCGCTCTTCGCACTCGCGGCGATGGTGTTCCTGATGTATCGCGGCCTGCCCATACTGATGAAGGCGCCCGAGGATCGCGCGCTGGGCTATGCCGCCACCGTAACGATCGCCGCCATGGCCGCCGGCGTCGTTTTGTTCTCGCTCTCGAGCTGCATCACCACCCGCTGACCGCTTTTCGGTTGGCCCCAAGACGCTTCGCTCCTAGCATCGCGCCCGACGACTTGCCGATCAGGGAGGGAACATGACCACCACACCTACAAGCGCTGCCTCGTCGGGCCTCATCGATCGCGTCAAGAATATCCTGCTCACGCCGAAGGCGGAGTGGGCGCGCATCGGACCGGAGCCGGCTGATGTCGGCAAGCTCTACATTGGCTATGCATTGCCGCTCATCTTGCTCGGCGCGATCTGCAGCTTCATCGGCATGGCCTTCATCGGCCTTCCGTTCATCGGTCACTTGCCGATCGTGTGGGCGCTGACCGACGCGATTTCGAAAGTGGTGATGGGCTTCATCACGCTCTTCATCACCGCCTTCATCGCCAACGCCCTCGCGCCGACATTCGGTTCGAAGCAAGACATGGGACAGGCTCAGAAGCTCGTCGTCTATGGTTCGACTGCTGGCCTGGTCGCAGGCGTGCTGGCGATCTTTCCGCCGCTCGCCATGCTGGCCATCGTCGGCGGCATTTATTCGATCGTGCTGATTTACTTCGGGCTGCCAGCCACGATGGGCACGCCGTCCGATAAGCAGATCGCTTACGTCGCGGTGCTGATCATCGCCTGCATCGTTGTGTTCGTGATTATCGGCTACATCATGGCGATGGTCATGGCGACGATGGGCTTCAGCATGGCCGGCGCCGCCATGGGCGCGCTGAGCGCGCCGAAATAGACAACTAGCCTCGATCTGAACGGTGAGCGGGAGCTGTTGGCGTAGTTTGCGCCAGCAGCTCTCCGCAATTGGCGTCGTGCGCGAGACCGGCGTCGACAAAGGGCAGCACCGCCGCGATAGGCGACAAGACCGACGCGAACAGGGCGGCGAGCCCGCCTTGGCCGACGGCGCGGCCCGCATCGACGCCGATGCTTGGATCGCGCCAGTGGCCGCGCAGCATGATCGGCGCTGCGACGCGGATCAGCCGCACGCGCTTGGGTTGGCCCCGCAGCCGCAGATCCAAGGTTTCATTGCGTAAGTTCACGTCGCCTTCACCATGGATTAGCATGGTGCGGGTGTCGAACAGGATGTTGCGGGTATGGGCGATGCCGTCGCGGACGTCGAAATGGGCGACGCCGCAACGGATATCGATCTTGCTCTGATCGTGCGCGAGCAGGAGACCCAAACCGCGCACGACATTGATGCCGGTCAATTCGGCCAGCGATTCCCGCACCTCGCCGGACGGGGTCACCAGCGCCACCGATCCGTTCGCATGCGCCGCCGCCTCGCGGACCGATGCGCCGGCGCCGACCAAGCGCGCACGGCCGATAAGCGCGCCCGTCAACGGCGGATCTCCCCGCCGCGCGAAGACCGATTCCATCCGTGCATTTGAGAGGCGCACGTCAATGGTCGATACCGGCGCGTTCTCGCGGGCGTTGATCGAGGCGGCGCCGCTTATGCGTCCTTGCCCCAGCTCTAGCGTCAGCGGGTTCATACGCAAGAGGCCGCGGTCGAGATTAACGTCGACGGCGAAGCCGCGAAGGTTGAAGCGATTGCTGCGCACGCGGCCGGCGCGATAGGAGACGCGCGCATCCATATTACGGACGCGGCTGATGTTGAGCCGCGCATCCGGCAGCACGCGATCCTCGGCGTTCAAGCGCGCGGCCATCCGCCGTTGCCGCGGCGAGGCGGGATGTCCTGACCGCATCGGCGGCGCCCCCAGCGCGGCGAGAAGATCGTCGAATGTCAGCGTGCCGGTTCGGAAGTCGCCGTCGAAGAAGAGGCGGCCATCGCGGTGGTGCGCCGTCCAGGCGCCGGTGATATCGCTGGTTCCGACGCGGCCGGCGAGGCGCGGCATGCCATAGACATCGCCGTTGCGCTCGAGACGGCCGCGCAGATCGTAGGGCGGCGTGTTCGGCAGCGTGAGGCCGGTCAACTGATAGAGATCGGCGAGATCGGCGCCGGCGCCTTCAAGATCGACGGACCAATGGTTGAAATCGAACGGATGCGTGATCGAGCCGGCGCCGACCAGATGCGTGGCGCCCGCCCGCAGATCGGCCGTGAAAGCGTAGGGCCGGTCGCGGCGAACATGGATCAGCGCGGGGCCGGCGAATGTTAGAGCGAAGGGGTTGGCGTTGATGGCGCCGTCGCCGTGCAGTTCGAAACGGCCGGGATTGTTGGGGTCATCGCTCTCCTGAGTAGTGAACACGCCGTCGAGCGTGAGGCGCATCTTGTCATCGATGTAGCTGACGTGACCGTTGGTCAGTCCGAAGTGGCGCATCGCCGGCATGTTCGCTTGCCGGTCGCTGCGCGCCTCGGAAGGCGCGCTCGCCCAATTCGCATCACCGGTCGCGGTGCGATAAAGGGCGATGTCTGCGTCATAGAGATCGAGGCGCTCGACCTCGAAGCGGCCGATGAGGAGGGGCAGTAAGCGGATGGAGGCGTTGGCGTCGGCGACATTGGCGAATAGTCCTCGTGCGCGGAAGCGCTGCTGATTGCCAATGCGCAGACCTTTGACGCGGATTTCCGGCGTCCATGACCACGGGTTCACCCGGAGATCGCCGGTGATGGCGATGTCGCGTCCGCTGGCCGCCGACGCCAGGCGCGCGATCGGGCCGCGGAATGCGTTCCAGTCCGCGAAGGTGACGAACAGCAAGAGTGCGGCGATCAGCACCCCGAACCCGGCGGCGACGGCGACGCCGATCAGTCTCCAAGGGGCGGCGATGAATTTCGCCCAACTCCATTGCGCGCCCGCACGCACGCGACGGCTTTGTGTCGTGCTCCAATGCCTTAGTCCGGCGAAGCGGTCCGGCTCGAGATCGGGCGTGTATTTATTCATTTTTCTGAGAAGCAACGCCCCCAGCGCGCCGGACGTTCCGGTTCAGCGCCGAGGGCGAATGTCTTCTCAGACAGGAGCGGTAATATCGTAGGGAAGTTAGGCGGTCGCGTCCGCCACAAGGCCGCGATCGGTCGCGCGCTTCTTCATCGCCTTCTGCAGTTTCTCGAACGCGCGCACTTCGATCTGACGCACGCGCTCGCGGCTGACGCCGTATTCCTTGGAGAGATCTTCCAAGGTGGCCGGCTCATCTTTCAAGCGACGCTCCTCAATGATGTGGCGTTCGCGATCGTTCAGTTCGCTCATGGCTTCCTGCAGAAGCGTCATGCGCGCGCCGAATTCTTCGCTCTCCGCAAGACGCGTTTCCTGCGTGCCTTCGGTCTGGTCGTCGGCGAGCCAGTCCATCCATTCGCTGTCGCCTTCGCCGCCGGCGCCGCCGATGGGAGCGTTCAGGCTCGCGTCGCCGCCGCCGCTCATGCGGCGGTTCATGGAGACGACTTCGTCTTCGGTGACCGCGAGCTTGTGGGCGATGGACGCCACCTGATCGGGCCGCAGATCGCCTTCCTCGAGCGCCGCCATCTCGCCCTTCATGCGACGCAGATTGAAAAAGAGCTTCTTCTGCGCCGCCGTGGTGCCCATCTTCACCAGCGACCAAGAGCGCAATATGTATTCCTGGATCGAGGCGCGGATCCACCACATCGCATAGGTCGCCAGGCGGAAGCCCTTATCCGGATCGAACTTCTTGACCGCCTGCATGAGGCCGACATTGCCTTCCGAGATCACTTCTCCGATCGGCAAGCCGTAGCCGCGGTAGCCCATCGCGATCTTGGCGACGAGGCGAAGGTGGCTGGTGACAAGCTGGTGAGCGGCGTTGGTGTCGCCGTGTTCCTGCCAGCGTTTGGCCAGCATGAATTCTTCTTCTTTGGCCAGCATCGGGAATTTCCGGATTTCGGAAAGGTACCGTTGCAGGCCTTGTTCTGGTGAGAGCGCTAGCGTGAGCGCGGTGGACGAAGCCATGTAGTCGTATCCCCTCTCTCGGCCGCTTTCGCTGGCTCACCGGGTGCACTTCTTACGAACGAACAGCCGGGCCGGTTGCGAGGCGCCGGGTAGCTATATAGGGAGCCGTTCAAGGCTTTGCCGTGGCCCGTTCTGGGCGCCGCCGCGACGCTAGGAACAACTCTGATCCCATGGATCTCTTGCAGAACGTATCAAGAACATGGGTTTTGCGCAAGTGAAACGATTCCAAGCCCTAGGCCCAGCGGCGGAACGTTTGAGCAAACCGGCCTAGAGCTTGTGGGAGGGCTTCGCGGGGGCCGACTGCAGCGTTTCGGCCAGCGCCCAGAGGGCGCAAACGAAGGTGATGGCCGCGAGCGTCCAGCGTCCGGCCAGGTCCCAGACGCTGAGATAGGCGGTGGCGGGTTCGCCGAAGAGCTGCATGCCGATGCCGTAAACATGTCCGTGGGCGGGGTCGGCGGCATGCGGCAGGAATTGGTAGATCCGGAACTCGTTCAGCGTGAACAAGGCCAAAGCGGCGATGGTGGCGAGCACGCGCTCGGTATTGGCCAACGTGGAAGACAAGCGAAGCACCCCTCGAAAACAGCAGCGCGCTTATTTACCCGTCTCGCGCCGGCGGTGCGAGCGCGCCGCTGCAGTTCCGGTATCGGAATGCGTTTCCTTGGGCTCCATCAAGGGGTCGCGAGCCGACCCAGCCCCGCCAGGAGATTTTCCATGTCCCCCGGCAGCGGGCTTTGGAAGCGAAGCTCCTGGCCGGTGATCGGATGCTTGAACCCCAATACTGCGGCATGCAGCGCCTGGCGCGGAAACGCCGCCACGATGGCGGCGACTTCTTCGGCATGGGCGCCGTCCGCCTTGAACGCACGCTGCTTGCCGTAGAGCGGATCGCCGATCAGCGGGGCGCCCAGATGGGCGAGATGGGCCCGGATCTGATGGGTGCGTCCGGTGAAGAGACGGCATTCGATCAACGCCGCCGCCGGGCGTCCCGCCGCGGCGCCAGCAGCCTGCCCGAAGCTCTCGATTGTCCAATATTGCGTGATCGCGCGCTTGCCGGCGCTGGCGTCGGGATTGCGCGCCACCACATATTTACGCCGATCCTCGCTTGAGCGAACCAGCACATTCTCGATCCGCGCCGCGCGCTCCTTGGGCGCGCCTCGCGTGACGGCGTAATAGACGCGCTCCAAATCATGCCTTGCGAACAACGCCGCCAAACCGTTATGGGCGGCGTCGTTCTTGGCCACGACCACCAATCCGGTCGTATCCTTGTCGATGCGGTGGACGATACCCGGCCGCGCCACCCCGCCAATGCCGCTCAAGCTCGCGCCGCAATGGGCCAGCACCGCATTGACCAGCGTCCCCCGCATCGAGCCCGGGGCGGGGTGCATCGCCATTCCCGCGGCTTTGTCGATCACTAACAGATCTGCGTCCTCGAACACGATCGTCAGCGGGATCGCTTCCGGCGCCGGCGCCGCCGGCGCCGGGGGCGGCAACACCAGCTGGTAGCGCCCGCCCTGGCGCGGTCTTTCCTTCGCATGCGTCACCACCGCGCCGTCGGCGCTCAACTTGCCGGCGCCGATCAGCCCCTGGATGCGCGCGCGCGACAAATCCGGCCACACCCGCGCCAGCCATGCATCGACGCGCTCATCGGCCGCATCGGCGGGTGCGATGATCATGCGCGTTTCACCGTTTTCGTCGCTCACGCCCCTCCATAGCGGCTCGCGGCTCGCCGCAATAGGACAACACGCCGCCAGTTTCCCGTGCGGCGCCAATTCACGCGCCAAGGGCATTTGGCTATGCTCGCCGGCGAGGGACAGCTCATGGCGAAAAACGGTTTCACCCGGCGCGGCGCGTTGGTCGCGGCCACCGGTGCTGCGGCGGCGACGGCGGCGTGCAATCAAGGCGTCGACACCCCGCCTTATGCAGGCGAGGTCGTCTTCAATCACGGCGTCGCCTCCGGCGATCCGCAACCCGACAAAGTCGTGATCTGGACGCGCGTCACGCCGGCGCAGGCGGGTTCGGTGCCGGTGCGCTGGATCCTCGCGCGCGACCGCGAACTCACCGACGTCGTCAAGTCCGGCGTCATCCAGGCGACCGATGCGCGCGACTACACCGTAAAGGCCGATGTCACCGGCCTGCGCGCCGGCGCCCCTTACTTCTACGGCTTCCGCGCCGGGGCGGCGCGCTCACCGGTCGGCAAGACCAAGACCCTCCCCGCCGGACAATTGGCGCAAGCCAAGATCGCGGTCGTCAGTTGCGCCTCCTATCCGCACGGCTTCTTCAACGCCTACGAAGCCATCGCGCAGCGCGACGATGTCGACGTCGTCGTCCATCTTGGCGACTACATCTACGAATACGGTCTTTCCGGTTATGGCGGCGACACCGCCATTTCGCTTGGCCGCGCGCCTGCCCCGCAAGTCGAATGCATCCGCCTTGCCGATTATCGTCAGCGCCACGCCCAATATAAAGCCGAAGCCGAGCTGCAGGCCGCGCACGCCAAGGCGGCGTGGATCACGGTGTGGGACGATCACGAAGTCGCCAACGACGATTGGACCGGCGGCGCCGAAAATCATCAACCCAATGAAGGCGCCTGGGCCGATCGTAAGCGGGCCGCGCTGCAAGCCTATTACGAATGGATGCCGATCCGCGAGCCCGAGCCCGGGCGCGCCTTCGAGGCCATCAACCGCTCCTTCCAGTTCGGCGATCTGTTCACGCTGATCATGCTGGAAACGCGACTGCTCGCGCGCTCCAAACAGCTCGATTACGCAACCGATATGCCAATCGCCACGCAGCGCTGGAATTTCTCCGATCCGCACGCCCCGGTGGCGTTGCGCCCCGGCGAGCCCGACGGCGAGAACATGCGCCAGCTGCCGGCGATCTATGAAGATATCGCCGGCTCGCTGCAGCCGGTGCTCGATTGGCGCCGCGCCGGTCCGATGCTGCAGAACCCGCGCAATCTGCCGCGCAACTTCTATCTCTCGCCCGATGTCGCCGAGATCAATCGCCGCCTCAGCGCCCCCGACCGCACGCTGATGGGCGCGGCCCAAGAACGTTGGTTCGCCGATCAGCTTAGCCAGTCCAAGCGCGCCGGGTCGGCGTGGCAAGTGATCGGCAATCAAACCGTGATGGCGCCGGTGATGGCGCCGGACCTCACGCAGACGCCGCCGCAGATCCTGGCCGCCCTGGAACGCGTCCGCCCCGGCACGACGCAATTGCTGAAACTCACGCGTTTTCCGTTTCCGGCCAACACCGATCAATGGGACGGCTACCCCACGTCGCGGGCGCGCATGCTGGACATGTTTCGGCGCAACGGCGGCGCTCGCCGTCGTCGTCTCCGGCAATTCCCACGCCGCCTGGGCCAACGAACTGAACGACGCGCAAGGCCGTGTCGGGGTGGAGTTCGCCGGGACCTCGATCACCTCGCCCGGGCAAGCCGCCTATTTCCCCGGCATGGATTTCGGCGCGCTCATCCGCGCCCGCAATCCCCACATCAAGTGGACCGATCAGACCGATCACGGCTTCATCCTGCTGACGCTTACGCGCAGCCAGGCGAAGGCGGAGTACTTCGTGGTGTCGACGATCCAGACCAAGCAATACCAAACCCGCGTCGCGGCGGCGTTCACGATCGCGCCAAACACCGGCGCCGGCATTGGCGCGATCACGCCCTCCAGCACCTAATCCCGCGGCTTGGGCGACGAGGGCATGGCGGTTCTTAAGGCCGCTCGCCCAGATGCGTCGCCGCCCGCGCGCGCTTTTCAATCGAGAACGCCTCCAATTCCGCCGAAGGCCTCCCCGACAGCCATTCTTGCGCGAACTCGCCAAAGATCGGCGCATATTTGAAGCCGTGCCCGGAGCAGGCCGAGAACAACAGCACGCGCGCATTTGCGCTGCTCGGCGCGATCAGAAAGTTTTCATCCGGCGTCAGCGTGTAGAGGCATCGCGCCAGTCTCACCGGCGTGGGATCGTGCTTGGGCAATAGCAGCCGCGCCTGTTCTGAAAGCAGGTCGCGGTCGGCGTCATCAGGCTCATGCACATCATCGGGATCGACAACGCCGCCCACCGAATGCAGTCCGATCTTATAGAGCCCGCGCGGCGCTGACATGCCGAAGAGCCCGACATCATTGTCCACGCACACCACGGGCAGCATCTTCGGCTCCGGCGTCGCAAACCACCCCAAGATCCGCCGCCGCGGCGAAAGCCGCTTGGCGAACTCCGGCAGCGCCTTGCCAGCCCAGCCGCCGGCCGCGACGATGACGGCGTCGAACGCTTGTTTATCGCCGCCAATGCGCAGCCTCAGATCCTCGATCGGCGCGTCAATGCGCACATTGTGGAAGAGTTTCGCCCCCCAGCGCGGCGCCTGGCGCAGCAAGAACGCACGCGTCGCATCGGCGCCGACGACGCCGCAATCCTGCTGCCGAAACACGTCCCATTCGTGCGGCATGGCGATGTAGCCGCGCGTCAACACATGCACCGCATCGCCGGGCAGAAGCGCCGCGGGGGTTTTGCTCAGACGCTGGCACGCCGCCACAAACGCCGAACCGCGCGGGCCCGCCATCAGTCCCGTCGTCCATTCGATGAGCGGCTGGCCGGCCAAGCCTTCCCATGTCCGCCACAGCGGCGCGGCGCGCCGCGCCAGGGTCACATAGATCTCGCCTTCGCCGGGCGTCAGCCGCGTGATGCGCGTGTCGCCGTGCGAGGAGCCTTGCTCATGCATCGGCCCGAATTGCTCAAATCCGGAAACGTCGTGACCCGCCACGGCCAGTCGCGCGCAAATGCTGAGCCCGGCAATGCCCAGTCCGACAACCGCGACCTTCACCTCGCATCCTCACGGGCTTGGAAGACCAGCGCCAAGATCGCCACCGCGCCCTGCGGCGCCCCAGCCAGGCGTTCCAGGCGGTGAAGCGGGTGAACAAGCCCGGATAGCGCGAGCTGCGGAGCGGAGGGCGTCGCCATCTCAATGGCTATCTAATCGGTGACGTGCAGGACGCAAAGCGTCATGCCCGCAAATGCCGGCCGGCATGGGCGAAATTTCGCTCGATCCAGGAATTTTCCTGCAAGCGCGCAGGATTCCGCTTGCGAAAATCCGGCGGCCGCGACCCATATCACGCAATGAGCCTTAAGGATCGCATCAAAGCTCAAGTCGAAGCCTTCGATCGCTGGGCGCGGCCTTGGGCGCGGCGGTCGAAATGGCATGGCTGGCTTTATGAGTTTCTGCTCTTTGGCCTGAAGCAAGCGTGGGCGTGTCTGTTCGGCGCCCTGATGCTGGCGCTGATACTCGTCACCCATCTCGTCTGGCCGCCGCATGCGCCCCTCGCGCGCTACGATTTCCTCGTCGTCGCCGCCATCGCCGTGCAAGCGGTGCTGCTCGCCACCAAGCTCGAGCGCTGGGAGGAGGCGGTGGTGATTTTCATTTTCCACATCGTCGGCACGATCATGGAGATCTTCAAGACAGCGCATGGCTCCTGGATTTATCCCGAACCCAGCATTTTGCGCATCGGCGGCGTGCCGCTCTTTTCAGGCTTCATGTACGGCTGCATCGGCTCCTACATCGCCCGCATCTGGCGATTGTTCGACATCAAGTTCATCCGCTACCCGCCGGCCTGGACAACATGGATGCTGGCCATCCTCGCTTACATCAACTTCTTCACCCACCATTATCTGCCCGACATCCGCATCGGCCTCTTCGCCTTGTCGGGCCTGATCTTTTGGCGCACCTGGTTCGTGTTCACCCCCGATCAGCGCCACCGCCACATGCCGGTGATCATGGGCTTCGTATTGGTCTCGCTCTTCATCTGGTTTGCCGAAAATCTCGGCACTTTCGCTTCGGCCTGGGTCTATCCCAACCAGCGCCACGGCTGGCATCTGGTGGCGATCGAGAAAATGGGCGCATGGTATCTCTTGATGCTGCTGAGCTATGTGCTGGTCAGCATCGTTCATAAGCCCGAAGAGGCGCCGCTCGAGGTCGCCCCAGCCCTGTCGCGCAAACCGATCCTGGCCGCGGACTGAGCCCGCGCCCGAGGTTCCCAATCGCGCGACACCGCCGCCATGCGCATCACGACGCGGTGAGATGTCGTGTCGGGCGATTGTTGTGCTCAACAATTGTGACCACGCTCGCGCTCATGGTTTGGAGAGCCAAGTCTCCTTCCACCGAACCGGCGACATCGACCTCGTGCTCTTTCTGCCTTACGCGCTTTCGCTCAGTCTGGCGGGCGCCAGCTGATCAGTCGCCGATGAAGTGCAGCGCCACGTCGCGGTCGCGCCTCGCGCGCCGATGCTCGAACACGTAGACGCCTTGCCATTCTCCCAACGCCAGCTTGCCGTTCTCTAGCGGAATGGAGAGGTGCGTTTGCGTCAACGCCGCGCGGATATGCGCCGGCATGTCGTCAGGCCCTTCCGCATTGTGGATATAAGCGCCGCTCTCCGGCGCTAGGCACTCAAAGAACGCCTCCAAATCGGCGCGCACATCCGGATCGGCATTCTCCTGGATGAGCAGGGAAGCCGATGTGTGGCGAATATAGAGCGTCAGCAGTCCGGCGCTGAGCTTCTCCCGCGCGATCCAGGCATTCACCTCGCGCGTGATATCCTTCAGCCGCTTGTCGCCGGTGCAGACGCAAAGGTGATGAAAAGCTTGGCGCATGGCCAGACGCCTCTTGCCGCATCGTCTTCACTGATCGCCATCACCGGGCGATGGGCCGACCTGTCGCCGACTTCTTCAAGAACCTTAAAGTCACCAACCGACCTAGTAACCCGCCAGCTTCAAGAACCGGTTGCGCAGTTCCGGATCGTCCTTGAACGCGCCGATAAATTGCGTCGTCACCGTCGTCACGTCCTTGTGGTGCACGCCACGCGTCGACATGCATTGATGCTCGGCGTCGATCAGCACGGCGACGCCGCGCGCCTTCAGCGTGCCGTTGATGACCTCCGCGATCTGTGAAGTCATCGTCTCCTGCGTTTGCAGGCGCTTGGCGAAAATCTCGACCACGCGCGCGATCTTGGAAATGCCGACCACCGCATCGGTCGGCAAATAGGCGACGAACGCCTTGCCGAGGAACGGCGCGATGTGATGCTCGCAATGGCTTTCGACATCGATGTTCTTGAGCATGACGATATCGTCATAGCCCTGGACATCTTCAAACAACGTGGTGAGCTCGTCCTGCGGACAGCGGTCATAACCGCCGAACCATTCCCGATACGCATCGACCACGCGCTCGGGAGTGTCGATCAAGCCTTCGCGGTTGGGGTCGTCGCCGGCCCAGGCGATCAGGGTCCGCACCGCTTCCATGGCCGCTTCGCGCGAGGGCCGTTTCGCGTGCGCCTCTGCGGGCGAGCGCCACTTCAGAACTTCACTCATCAGGGAGGATCCTTGGTCTGAGGGGCGGAGGTCGAGCCGGGAGGGTCTATCCCCAACCGAAAGAAGAGGGGAAAGCACCCGGTCTTAACGCCCGCCCGCGGTTTTACCCTCAGGCGACAGGGCCGACATCGGCCCTAAGCGTAGAGATAGTAACTACCACGTTTGATGCTAGACCGCAGCCCACGTTCCCGTGTTTCGACCCATGCCGATAACGCTCACCAATACCCTCACGCGGCGTAAGGAAGCCTTCGCCCCCGCCAACCCAAAGCGGGTGACGATGTATGTCTGCGGCCCCACCGTCTATTCCTACGCCCATATCGGCAACGCCCGTCCCCCGGTTGTCTTCGATGTGCTCTTCCGTCTGCTGCGCCACGAGTACGGCGAGGACGCCGTCATCTATGCGCGCAACTATACCGACATAGACGACCGGATCATCGCCGCCGCGATCAAGGATGGCGCGCCTATCGAAACCATCACCGACAAGTACAAATCGATCTACGACGCCGACATCGCAGCGCTCGGCGTGTTGGCGCCGACGCTCGGCCCGCGCGCGACCCAGCATGTCGACGCCATGATCGCGCTGATTGAGAACCTGCTTGCATCCGGCGCCGCCTATAAAGTCCCCACCGGCGTCTATTTCGCCGTCGCCAAGGATAGTGATTACGGCAAGCTCTCCGGCCGGGCTCAAGACGAATTGCTGGCCGGGGCCCGGGTTGAGGGCGAGGACGACAAGCGCCATCCCTCCGACTTCGCGCTTTGGAAGGCCGCCAAGCCCGGCGAGCCGTCCTGGGAGGCCCCGTTTGGGCGGGGCCGTCCCGGCTGGCACATCGAATGCTCCGCCATGATCGAGCGCGAACTGGGTTCGCCGATCGACATTCACGGCGGCGGCGTCGATCTCATCTTCCCGCACCACGAAAACGAAATCGCCCAGAGCGAAACCGCGCACGGCCATGCCCTCGCGCGCGTCTGGATGCATAACGGTTTTCTCACCATGGACCGTGAGAAGATGTCGAAGTCGCTCGGCAACATCGTCACCGTGCACGAATTGCTGCAAGCGGGCTGGCAAGGCGAAACCCTGCGTTGGGCGCTGCTTTCGGCGCACTACCGCGCGCCGCTCGATTTCGGCGAAGACTTGCTGAAGCAATCGCAAGCCAGCCTCGACCGCCTCTACGGCGCGCTCCTGCGCTTAAAGCAATCGCCTGCGCCGCCGCTCAAGGACGAGACCGCGCCTCTTAAAGCCTTTCGCGCCGCTCTCGCCGACGACCTCAATACGCCTGCGGCCATCGCCGAACTCTTCGCGCTCGCAACCGCCGCCAACACCGCTGTGCGCACCGATCACCAAGCGCGCGCGAAGGCCGAGCTGGTCGCGGCGGCAAGCCTCCTGGGCGTCCTGCAAGACGATCCCGAACACTGGTTTCGCGCCTCGTTCGGGGAGGCGGCGGCGCGTGAAATCGACGCCCTCGTCGCCGAGCGCATCACCGCCCGCGCCAACAAGGATTTCGCCACCGCCGACAAGCTGCGGACACGGCTGGCCGAACGCGGCGTCGAAGTGATGGACGGCCCCGCCGGCAGCACCTGGCGGCGAAAGGGCTAAGCGGCCGCGCGCGCCGCAGCCAGGACCTCTGTCACCACGGCGCGCACGTCTTCTTCGCGCGTCCGGTTGTTGACGAAGCAGGCGCGCAGCGCAAACGCGCCGCGGATGGTGGCGTTGGAAATATAGACGCGCCCACGCTCGATCACCCGCCGCAGCAGCTTTTCATTGTCAGCCTTGCGATGGCGGAAGCACACCGCGCTCAGCGGCCCACTCGCCACGAGCTCGAGGTCCCGCTCGCCCAAGATCAGCTCTTCCAGCAGCCGCGCGTGCTGCAGGTCCAAGCCGATCGCCCGGCGAAAGGCGGCGCGCCCGTGATATTGCAGCGACATCCACAGTTTCAGCGCCCGAAACCGCCGCGACAGCTCGATGGACTCGTCGAAGAACGCAAACGCCTCTACGGGATCGGTGTTCGACACCTTCACGTAATCGCCGCTATGGGCGAAGGCCGTGCGCGCCGCGCTCGCATCGCGGAAGAGGAGGCAACCGCAATCGAGCGGCTGATAGAGCCATTTGTGCGCGTCCAAGGAAAGCGAATCGGCGCTCTCCAAACCCTTGAATAGGTCCGGCCGCGCCAACGCCGCGAGCGCGCCATAGGCCCCATCGACGTGCAGCCAAAGATCGTTCGCCTTCGCGATCGCGGCGATTTCCGGCAAAGGATCGATCGCGCCCGTCGACACCGTCCCGGCGCTGGCGACAATCGCGATGGGCGCCTTGCCTCGGGCGCGATCGGCCGCGATCGCCGCCAGCAACGCATCCGGCGCCATGCGGAAGTCGTCATCGCTTGGCACCATTCGCAAATTGCGCCGTCCGATGCCGAGCAGCGCCACCGCCTTATCGATCGACATGTGCGCTTGATCGGAGGCGTAGACGATGCAATCGCCGCTGACACCGTCCTCATTCGCCGGCGCCTTCGCTTCGCGCGCCATCGCCAGCCCCATCAGGTTCGCCGCCGACCCGCCGCCGCACAAATTGCCGCTGAACCCCGCACAGCCGACAGCGTCGGCGAGCCAGCCGACGACCGTGCGCTCGACCGCCACCGCCGCCGGCCCGGAGCGCCACGCCGTCACGTTTTGATGCAAGGCGGCGGCCAAGAATTCCGCCAAAGCCGCCACTTGCTCGTTCGACCCCAGCACATAGCCGAAGAAGCGCCCGCCTGGCGGGCGCGATCGATCGGCGATCGCCGAAAAGTCGTCGAGCACCTGCGCGCCGAGCCCATCTTCGCCCCAGGGGCGGGAGAAGAGCCGGCTCGTCTCCACGCCGGTGGTCCCGTGATAGGCGCTGCGTTCCGGCAGCGTTTCCCAGAAGCGTTTGGCCAGCGCGAAGGCCTTCTCCATGGCGATGGAGAGCTCCTCGTCCCCCAATTCAAGGCGCATCATCTAGAAGCCCGCCGGATGGCGGGCGCGGTGCGTGTGGAGCGGGCCCCGCACGGCTCGGTTGGGGTGAAATCATGGCCCCCAAGTCTAGCAAGCTCGCGCCATCTGTGCGGAAGTGTGCGGAAGTGCGCTGCGGCGGCGCGCGGAATGGCCTAGCCGAACTTCCGCTTCAATTCGCTCGCGGCTTGCGCCACCAGCGCGCTTTGCGTCGCGTCGTTCATGCGTTCGCGGATCATGCGCTCGGCCGCCGCGATCGCCGCTTCGGCGGCCGCGGCGCGCACCTCAGCGGCGGCTTTGGTTTCGGCCTGGGCGATACGGTCTTCGGCCTGCTTTTCGCGCCGCTTCATGGCTTCCGCCATGGCCGCGCGGGTTTCTTCGACCACGGCGGCTGCTTGTTCCTTGGCGTGATCGACGATGGCCTGGGCGTCGGCTTCGGCGGCCGCGCGCTTGGCCTCGTAGGAGGCGAGCAGCGCCTCGGCTTCCTCGCGCAGCTTGCGCGCGTCGTGCAGCTCCTTGGCGATCGCCTGACTGCGGGTGTCGAGCGACGTCAGGATCATGCCCGGCACTTTGAGATAGATTATGAGCGCGAAGAACAAGGCGAAGGCGACGAAGGCGATAAAGGTGGCGTCGATCTCGAACGGCATCACGCTTCTCCGACAACGCGCGCGCGAGGCGCGGGCTGCGAGGCGGGGGCGATGCGGTCGGCGATGTCGCGCGCCAGCCCATCGGCCAGCGCCGGCACTTCGGCCAACGCCTTCTGTTTGGCCGCCATCGACCCGCGTTTCCGCGGCGCGGATCCGCTCAGCGATGCGCGCTTCGGCGGCCTCCTTCTCGGCGTTGAGCTTGGCTTGCACCTCCGCCCGCGCCGCATCGACCATCGCCCGCGCATCCGCCCGCGCCTTGGCCGCCGCCTTTTCCATCGACGTGCGCGCGGCTTCGGCCTGGGCGCTCTTTTGGGCGGCCCGATTGAGGTCGCCCTCGATCGTCCCCGCACGCGCCGCCAGCGTCGCGCCCACCTTTGGCAGCACGAACCGCGACATGATCACGTAAAGCGCAATGAAACTCAGCGCGAACCAGACAAGCTGGCTGGCGAAGAGCGCGGGATCGAATGGCGGGAAGCCGCCGGCTTCCCCGCCGTGTTCGGCCGCGGCGCCCGCCGCTTGATGTGCTGCTTGCTGCAGCGCCATGCCTTTAGACTCCGCTTAAAGACGGACGAACAGCAAGAGAAGCGCGATCAGCAGCGAGAAGATGCCGAGCGCTTCGGTCACCGCGAAACCGAAAATCAGATTGCCGAATTGCTTGGGCGCTTCGGTCGGGTTGCGCAGCGCGCCTTGCAAGAAGTTGCCGAAGATGATGCCGACGCCGATGCCCGCGCCGCCCATGCCGATGCAAGCGATGCCGGCCCCGATCAGTTTCGCTGCTTCCGCGTCCATATTCGTAGTCTCCAGTTTCTCTTTGCGATGGCCGTTAGTGGCCAGGGTGAAGGGCGTCGTTCAGGTAGATGCAGGTGAGCAGTGCGAACACATACGCCTGCAGGAACGCGACCAGAAATTCGAGCGCATAAAGCGCCACCGTCATGATCAACGGCAAAATCGAGCCCACGGCGACCGCGCCGCCCGCCGCCACCATCATCGGCACGAAGCCGGCGAACACTTTCAGCACCAAGTGGCCGGCGAGAATGTTCGCCCAAAGACGAACCGCGTGGCTCAACGGGCGTGAAAAGAACGAGATGATTTCGATCAGCATGACGATAACCAGCAATGTAGCCAGGGCACGCCCGAGGGCACGAACAGCTTCAAGAATTTGAGGCCGTTCTTGGCGAAGCCGACGATCAACACCGTCGTGAACACGATAAGCGCCATCGTCGCGGTGACGATGATCTGGCTCGTCGGCGCAAACCAATACGGGAACATGCCCAGCATGTTCGCCATGAAAATGAAGGTGAAGAGCGTGAACACGAACGGGAAGAAGCGTTTCACGCCTTCTTCGCCGGCGGCGTCCCTCACCATGCCATGGATGAAGTCGTAGCCGATCTCAGCCACCGATTGCGCCCGTCCCGGCACCAGAGCCTGCCCTCGCATCGCCCAGGCCATGAACCCCGACGCCACCGCCACGCCGGCGACCATAAACAGGCTCGCATTCGTGAACGTCGCGTCGACCGCGCCCAGATGGATGGGCGGCGAGATCGGGTTGATGTGGAACTGGTGGATCGGATCGTTCGACAAACTTCTTCATCCTCAATCGTCGTCATCCGGAATTCGCGGCGAATTGGGGTCGGGAGGATTGGCTTTGTTGTACGCGCTTGCGACGCGCACAATGTTCACCACTCCCGCTGCGAAGCCGAGCACCAGGCCGATCACCAATCCCCACGGTGAGGTGTGGACGAAGAAGTCGACCCCGTACCCGAGCAATGCGCCCACCAGAATAGCCGCACCGAATTCCCCTCCAAACCTCAGCGCCAGGGAGGCGGCGCTGTCAGGCGGTTGGGACGTCGAGGATGTCTCGCCCCGCGCCTTGGCTACACGCTGGCGCAGATCGTCGAGACGGTCCTCCGGCGGGTTTCTGTTTGCCATCGAACGGTCGAATGCGCGCCCACGGGGCGACTCGGGCCTTGGCCCCCCGTTTGCGCGCGCGGAAACTAGGGGGAGGGTCCGCCCCGGTCAAGCAAACCGGCCTGCGACAAACGCCGCAAATTCCAGGAGCTGGAATGCATCGGCGGAAGAAATCGGCGACGCCGGCGCCGACCAGACCCGACCTTCCAACCCCGGCGCTCTTGCAGCGGCCGTCGCCGCCGCCTTAAGGAGCGCCGGCGAGGTTTCACGGGCGACTTTTTGTCCGACAAGGCCGAATCGGGGTGAATTCAGAAGGGTCCGCCCGCCTCAGCATCGCCGATCGCCTTCAGCGCAAACGCGTAATCGTGCGCGAGCTCTCTTAGAAAATCGAACCGGCCCGCCGCGCCCGCATGCCCCGCGCCCATATTCATCTTCAACAGCACCGGATTGGCGCTCGTCGTATGCGCGCGCAATTTCGCGACCCATTTCGTCGGCTCCCAATAGGTCACGCGCGGATCGGTCAGCCCAGCCGTGGCCAATATGGCGGGATAGGGCTTGGCGGCGATGGTGTCGTACGGCGAATAGCTGGCGATATAATCGTAGGCCGCCGCATCCTCGATCGGATTGCCCCATTCGGGCCATTCGGGCGGCGTCAGCGGCAGCGAGGCGTCGCTCATGGTGTTGAGCGCATCGACGAACGGCACGCCGGCGATCACGCCCGCCCACAAATCGGGTCGCATATCGGTCATCGCGCCCATCAGCAAGCCGCCCGCCGAACGGCCCTCGCAGACGATGCGTCCCGCGCGCGTATAGCCGCGGGCGATCAGCTCCTCAGCGCAGCGCGACGAAATCGGAGAAGGTGTTTTTCTTCTTGAATCGCCTGCCGTCCTGAAACCAGCCGAAGCCCATCTCGGCGCCGCCGCGCACATGTGCGATGGCGTAAATCCAACCGCGATCGACCAGGCTGAAGCGGCGAATGGAAAAATCCGCGTCGAGCGAAATGCCGTACGAGCCATAGCCATAAAGGAAGAGCGGGGCTGAGCCGTCGAGCTTGGCGCCCTTCAGCATCAGCACCGTGATCGGCGCCCGCGCGCCGTCCGCGCGCCGTCGCAAAGAAGCGCCGCGTCTCGTACTTCGAAGGATCGTGACCGGAGGGAATTTCCTGGGTCTTGCGCAAAGTCCCCGTGCGCGCGGCCATGTCGTAGTCGAACCATTGCATCGGCGTGGTCGGTGAATTGTAAGCGTAGCGCAGGATCGTGGTGTCGTATTCGTATCCGCCGATCGGCTCGATCGCATACGCTTCCTCGTCCATGGCGATTGCGTGCTCATCGCCGCTCTTGTGGCGCACGATAATGCGCGGCAACGCCTCCACGCGCTCGGCGCGGATCAGATAATCCCGCGTCGCGCCCAGTTCGAGAATGTAGCGCCCGGCCTGATAGGGGATGAAGTCGCGCCAATTCGCGCGCCCGGTCGCCTCGTTCGGACACGTCATCACCTTGAAGTCGGTGGCGTTGTCGCAATTGGTGAGCACATGCCAACGCCCGCCCCAATGCGTCGGCGTGTAGAGATGATCGGTTTCGCGCGGATGAAAGAGGCGCGGCGCTCGCGGTTGGATCGCTCGCAGGGATGAGCCAATATTCCGATTGGCCGCCATTGCCGGCATGGATCATGAATCCACTCCCGGCTCTCGCTGACATTGACGCCGAGAAAGAAGCCATCGTCGGGCTCGTCATAGACCAGCACATCCTCGCCGCCGCGGGCCGGTCGGCGATAAATCTTCGCCGGGCGGCCATTGTCGTCGCGATAAGTCCAGAACAAAAACTCGCCATCGGGCGAAAACGCAAAATCGCCGGTGCAATTCGTCACCGGCGCAGCGAGCGTCTCGTCGCTCGCCAGATCCTTCACCCGCACCGTGTAGATTTCCGAGCCTTGCTCATCCTCGGCGTAGGCCACGAGCTTGTGGTCGGGCGAATGCTGTGCGGAGACCACCTTGTAGAATGTCTTGCCCTTCGCCATGTGCGTCGACATCAAGCAGCACTTGCTCCGGCTGGTTTGGCGCCGCGCGAACGGCGTGCGAAAATCGGATGCTGCGCGCCGGTCTCGAAGCGGCGATAATATTCCCATTCGCCATCGGCGGCCGGTACGCTGGAATCGTCCTCCTTCACCCGCCCCCGCATCTCCTGATAGATGCGCTCTTGCAGCGCCTCGGTCGGTCCCATCAGCGCCTTGGTGTAGGCGTTTTCCAATTCCAGATGCGCGCGGATATCGGCGCGCAGCAAGCGCGGGGTCGCGCATCACCTCCTGCCAATTGTCGTCCTTCATCCATGCGTAATCGTCGATGCGCACGCGTCCCAGCTGTTCGATGCGTCTTGGCTCGCGCCGCGCCGCCGGCGGCTTTGGCGTTTCGGTCATCGTCGTCCTCAACTCAGCCGCATCAGCAGCGCTGTCGCATCATCGCTCGCCTTGAAACGCGGGTGCTTGGCGGCGCCGGCGTCGGCATCCTCGATTGCGCGCAATTCGCGCCCGAGCTCCTGCAAGCCCCGGCTCGTCGCCGCCTGCACCAGCCCGCCGGCGTCATAGGCGCCGTAGCGATCGGTCAGCGCCGCAAACCCATCCGTCATCAAGAGCAAATGCCCCGTTTGCAGCGGCAGGCGCCAAGTCCGGGCATGGTCCGCGCACGCCGGATCGAGACCAAACGCCCAATACGAGCCGCCGGGCTTGTTCATCGCCGCACGGGCCCGCCGCAAGGTCAGTATGGTCTGGGTGCGTTGGAGCAGGGGTTTGTGCGCATCGGTTTGCTGCGCCGCCAGCTTGGCCTCGTTGTCTCCCGCGTCCCCCGGCCCTCCGGCGATATGGGCTTCGCCGTCGGCAGTCGAGCGCAAACACCCGGCAATCGCCGAGATCGGCGCCGCTCACCGCCCCATCGCGCGCCTCGATCATCAGCGCGCGACGCGATCGGCGACTGCCAACGCTCGATCGCGCGCGCTTGGGCCGCGTACCGGAACGTCTCCGCCGCCGCCGCGCTCGCGGCGCGCAACGCCGTGACCAGATCGCCGCCTTGAGCGCCATGGAAATAGGCATTGGCGAAGTGCGCGATCCAACCCGCATCGGACGCCGCTCCCGAAAGCGGCGCATCGTGCAGATCGGTCGCGCCATCGATGACCCAAGCGCGGTCTCCGCCAAACCCGCACGCATCGTCATTCTGCTTGCCGCGCTCGCCGGCGAGCGAGATCGCTTCAATGAAGGTCAGCATCTAGGCTGGATAGATCAGCCCGATCGTCTCGGCCACACAGGCCGGACGGTCCTGGTTCTCCACCTCGATCGTGCATTCATTGGTGACCATGAAGCCGCCGCCGCGCGCCTCGCAGGAGAGCATCTTGATCCGCATGCGGATGCGCGAGCCCACCGGCACGGTGCTGACGAAGCGCACTTTGTTGGATCCGTAATTGATGCCGCGGCTGACGCCGGAATAGGTGACGATGTTGCGCGCCAGGAAGGGGATCAGCGACAGCACCAAATAGCCATGCGCGATCGGGGCGCCCAATTCCTTGGTCGCACGTTCGATATCGATATGAATCCATTGGTGGTCGCCGGTGGCGTCGGCGAAATCGATTGACGCGGTCCTGGGTGATCTCCAGCCAGTCGGAAACGCCGACCTCCTGGCCCACAAGGCTCGGCAGGTCCGCCAGGGCAAGCTCGCGCATCGTATGTCTCCTCAGGTCTCGTCCGAGGTAAGGCCATGGGCGGCCCTTGTCGAGTTCGCCTGTAGCGCCGACGTGCTATCCGTCGCGGCAATTGCCGCGGCGTCCAACACACGCTACCTCCGCCCCCATGTCCATCGCCCCGACCGCTCCCGGCACGCTGGAGCTCGCCGAAGAATTCGGCCTCATCGCGCGACGAATACGAGCTGATCCTGGAGAAGGTCGGCCGGCCAATCAACGCAACCGAACTCGGCATCTTCTCGGTGATGTGGAGCGAGCACTGCTCGTACAAATCGAGCCGCGTGCACTTGGCCAAATTTCCGACCAAGGCGCCGCACGTCATCTATGGGCCGGGCGAAAACGCCGGCGCCATCGATATCGGCGATGGCCTCGCCGCCATCTTCAAGATGGAGAGCCACAACCACCCCAGTTACATCGAGCCGTATCCAAGGCGCCGCAACCGGCGTCGGCGGCATTCTGCGCGACGTGTTCACCATGGGCGCGCGCCCGGTGGCGATCATGGACGCGCTGCGCTTCGGCGATCCCCGAGCATCCGAAGACGCGCCGCCTGCGTCGATGGCGTCGTCGCGCGGCATCGCCGGCTACGGCAATTGCGTCGGCGTGCCGACGGTGGG
Organism: uncultured Pseudomonadota bacterium; assembly: GCA_963847165.1. GTDB lineage: Bacteria > Pseudomonadota > Alphaproteobacteria > Caulobacterales > Aquidulcibacteraceae > Vitreimonas. Next base: position 88,112 of record CAWJYY010000011.1, on the reverse strand, counting down.
CGGCGAGACCAATTTCAACGCCCGCTATAACGGCAACATCCTCGTCAATGTGTTCTGCCTCGGCATCGCCGACAAGACCGAAATCTTCACCGCCGCCGCCAAGGGCGCCGAACAATCCGGTGGTCTATGTCGGCGCCAAGACCGGCCGCGACGGCATCCACGGCGCGACGATGGCGTCAGCGCTGAATTCGACGACGACGTCGACAGCGCAGCGCCCAACCGTGCAAGTCGGCGACCCGTTCCTCGAAAAGCTGCTGATCGAAGCCTGCCTCGAACTGATGGCCACCGACGCCATCATCGGCATTCAGGACATGGGCGCCGCGGGCCTCACCTCATCGTCGGTCGAAATGGCGTCGAAGGGCGAAGCCGGCATCGAGCTCGATCTCGACCAAGTGCCCGCGCGCGAAGAGGGCATGACGCCTTATGAATTTATGCTCAGCGAAAGCCAGGAGCGCATGCTCATGGTGCTGAAGCCGGGACGCGAAGAGGAAGCCAAACAGCATCTTCGAAAAGTGGGGTCTTGACGCCGTCGTCATCGGCAACACCACCGACACCGGCAAGCTCACGCTGCGCTGGCACGGGCAAACTCGTCTGCGATCTGCCGCTCGGGCCGCTCGCCGATGAAGCGCCGAAATATGAGCGCCCGTGGGTGGAGCCGCTCAAAGCCATCCCGCTCACCGACGCCGACAATGAGCGCCTCATCGACGAGTTATCCCGGCTTTGCGCCAATCGCTCACTGCGCTGATGACGACGCCCGACATGGCCTCGAAGCGCTGGATCTGGGAGCAATATGATCGCCACGTCATGGGCGACACGCTCGCCGATAGCGACGGCGACAGCGACGCGGCCGATCATTCGCCTCTACGGCTCGAAGCGCGCGCTGGCGATGACCTGCGATGTGACGCCGCGCTATGTCGAAGCCGACGCGTACGAAGGCGGCAAGCAAGCCGTCGCCGAAGCCTGGCGCAATCTCACCGTCGCCGGCGCGCGCCCGCTCGCGGTCACCGACAATCTCAATTTCGGCAATCCGCAGCGCCCGGAAATGATGGGCCAGATCGTGCGCGCCATCGACGGCATGGCCGAAGCCTGCCGCGCGCTCGAATTTCCCGGTGATCAGCGGCAATGTCAGCCTCTACAACGAGACCAATGGCCAAGCGATCCTGCCGACGCCCGCCATCGGCGGCGTCGGCATCATCGACGATCTCGAACGCCGCGCCAGCGTCAACGCGCTGCAGCCAGGCGATACGCTGGTGTTGATCGGCGAGACGAGCGGTCATCTCGGACAATCCATCTACGCCCAAAGCATGAACCTCGCCGGCGCCGCGCCGAAGGTCGATCTGGACGCCGAAAAGAAGAACGGCGACTTCGTGCGCGGTCTGATCGCCGATGGCGCCGTGCGCGCCGCCCACGACCTCTCCGACGGGGGGCTTGCCTGCGCGGTCGCCGAAATGGCGCTCGCGTCAGATGTCGGCGCGGCCCTCGGCTATCAAGGCGATCTCGCCGACGCGCAATTCCTCTACGCCGAGGACCAGGCGCGCTATCTGATCGCGCTGCCGGCGAACAAGGTCGACAGCTTCGATCAACGCGCCCGCGCCGCCGGCGTGCATTACCTGGTCATCGGCGAAGCCGGCGGGCGCGAGTTGAGCTATCTCGGCGCCGGCGGCCAACGCGAACGTCTGGCGCTGGACGAGCTGCGCAGACTTAACGAGAGTTGGCTGCCGAACTACATGAAGCAGGCGGGCTAACTCCTCCCCGCGCGCATGAGGAGCAAGGTCGCCGCCGATGCCCCAACACGACTACGATCTCTTGGTCATCGGCGCGGGCTCCGGGGGCGTGCGCGCGGCGCGGCTGGCGGCCAAGGCCGGCGCGCGCGTGGCGATTGCCGAGGATGACCGCATCGGCGGCACTTGCGTCGTACGCGGCTGCGTGCCGAAGAAGCTCCTCGTCTACGGCTCGGATTTCGCGCAGCATTTCCGCGATGCGCTGGGTTTCGGCTGGAGCTTCGAGGGAGCGCGTTTCGATTGGCCGACCTTGCGCGACAACGTGCAAAGCGAAGTGGGCAGGCTATCGCGCCTCTATCGCGAAAATCTCGACGCCGCGGGCGTGGCGATCATCGAAGACCGCGCCGTCATCGTCGAGGCCAACAGCATTGGCATGAAGAAGAGCGCCAAGACGCTCACCGCCGAGCGCATTCTGGTCGCCACCGGCGGCCACACCTTCATTCCGCGCGATCTCAACGGTCACGAACTGGGCATCACCTCAACCGACGCCTTCCACCTGGAGAAGCTGCCGAAGAGCATCGTCATCGCCGGCGGAGGCTATATCGCCATCGAATTCGCGACCATCTTCTCAGGCCTTGGCGTCGAAACCACGATCGTCTATCGCGCCGAGCAGATCCTTCGCGGCTTCGACGCCGAAATCCGCGCGCATGTGCAAAGCGAGTTGCAACGCACCGGCGTCACCATCGTCACCGGCGCCACCTTCCAAGAGATCAGCGCATTGCCTGACGGGCGCAAGCTCGCCTTCCTGTCGAACAATATGCGCCTGGAAGTCGACCAAGTGATGTTCGCCATAGGCCGCGAGCCGAACACGAAGGGCTTGGGTCTGGAAAACGCCGGCGTGAAGCTTTCATCGCGCGGCGCGGTGATGGTGGATGAATTCTCACGATCGAATGTGGCCTCGATCTGGGCGGTCGGCGACGTCACCGACCGCATTAATCTGACGCCCGTGGCCATTCGCGAAGCGCAAGCCTTCGCGGCGACCGAATTCATGGGCCAACCGAGTGCGTTTGATCATGCCGATGTCGCCAGCGCCGTCTTCGGGCGCCCGCCGGTCGGCGCGGTGGGGCTGACCGAAGTCGACGCCCGCGCCAAGCTTGGGAGCGTCAAGGTGTTCCGCAGTCTCTTCCGTCCGATGCGCAATATCCTCGCCGGCAACCGGCAGCGTACGCTGATGAAGCTCGTCGTCGACGCCGCCGCCGATCGCGTCGTCGGCGTGCACATAGCCGGGCCGGAAGCGCCTGAACTGGTGCAAGTCGCTGCAATCGCGGTGAAGGCGGGGCTCACCAAGGCGCAATGGGATGCAACCTGCGCCGTCCATCCCACCGCCGCGGAGGAGCTGGTGCTCATGGGTGAGCCGGTCGCGCACGACAACGAGGCGCCGGCTTGAGCGCGTGGAAAAAAAGCCGCCTCCGCGTTTAGCGGAGGCGCAAATGCAGTTGCGGTTCGGTGGGCTTAGCGCGGGCCGCCTTCGTAAGCGCCGCGCTCGCCGCCATCACCGCGATGATCGCGATCGCCCCCAAAGCGGCCATTGTGATCACGATCGTTCCAGCCGCCATCGTCGCGTCCGCCGAAACGGCCGTCACGGTCGGCGGCGAAAAAGAAGCGGCCGAGGCGGGGCGCCCACGTGCGGTCGACGGGCGCACGCGAGACGCCGGAAAACGCCAGCACCATGCATTGATCGCCTCCGCAACGATCGGTGTAGACGTAAGTCAGGCCGGGGCGGAAATTGAACGGCCGTTGCATGAGCTGGTAGAACAAGCGGTCGCGCCGGTCGAAGCTGACGAGGCGCCCGTCTTGGCGCACGGTGATCTGATTGCGCATCCGCCAATCGCCACGGACGTCTTGGTTGGAAGCGCCGCGGAAATCTTGGTTGAAATTGCCGCGGAAGTCTTGCGCGGCGGCGGGCAAAGCCGCCCCGGCGAGCATGACAGCGGTCAAAGCAGCGGCGAAGAGTTTGTTTTTCATCTCGAAAAGCTCCCAGAAGCAGTCTTGTTGCTTCCCTCGAGACAGAAACTGACGAAGCGGCGCTGAACCGCGCCTGAGGCCGAAATTCGGATTGCATGGGGATAATCGCCGCCCCGCCCCTTGCCCCACATTTACCAAAAACTAACCGTCTCAGTTCGACCGTCCGCTGCTTGAGGGACGACCTGAGGACAAAGGTGGGCGAACCATGCCGGCGCGGCTCGTTTCGGTGATCAACATGAAGGGCGGCGTCGGCAAATCGACGACGACCGTTTCGCTAGCCGAAACATTGGCCGCCCATCACCGGCGGCGGGTTTTGGTGATCGATCTCGACCCTCAGACCAACGCCTCGATCATGGTGGCCGGTCCCGAGAAGTGGAATGCGCTGCGCGAAAAAGAGCGCACGCTCGATTTCTACTTCGAGAGCTACATCATTCAGCAGAAGCCGAAGCCGTTCAAATCTCTGATCGAAACGAAGGTGAGCGACTTGAAGGGCAAGCCGGATGTCGCGCTGATTGCCGCGGCGCCGGAATTTCGCATCGTCGAACGCGACATGATCGAAAGCTTCGTCAAGCGCGGCTTCCAGATCGACATGATTCAGAAATGGATTTGCGAACGCTTCGCCAACGGCTTGAAGACGGTCATCAACGATTACGACTACATTCTGATCGACTGCCCGCCGGGCATCTCGTTGTTCGCGGAAGCGGCGCTGATCGCGGCGGACGCGATCCTGGTGCCGACCATTCCCGACTACGTCTCGCGTCTGGGGCTCATCACCTTCCGCAAAGCGGGCGCTGCGTCTCATCAACGAACGCCGCGGCGGGCCCTCGCAGCTGATGGTGGTGGCGACGAAATACGAAGAGAGCTTCTCGCTGCACCGCTCGGAAGCGCAGCTGCTCAAGGACAATCTGGGGGAGGCCATGTTCGACGTGCGCATTCCCCAGAACGTCGATATCGCCAAGGCGGCAGAATGGTCGGAAACGCCGCGCACGTTCGAGCAGAAGTATGGCGCGATGGCCGGAATCGTGAAGAAGCTGGGTGAGGAATTCCAAAACAAAGTGGAGCTCGCGCCCGCTCTATGAGCCTCAACAAGACGCTTGATCGCCTGTTCGACGAAATTCGCCGCGAGGCGAAACGCAATTCCGAGTTCGCCGATCGCCTGGACGCGGTGCTCCGCGTGCATGACTCGCGCCGCGATGTCGGCGAAGAGGTGATCGAAGCGGCCGCGCGCGAAGCGCAAGGGGAAGCGCCAGCGCCGACGCCAGCGCCCAACCCAGCGTCGAGGCCAGCGTCCAGGAAATCGAAAGTGGGCGGAAGCGTTGCGTCGGCGCAGCCGGCGCCGCCGCTGCTCAATCCGGTCGGCATCTATAAGCGCTCCGGCGAAGCGGCGCTTTCCACGGCGCTCTCGACCCAGGAGCTGCCGGCGCTGCGGGCCCTCGTCGCCGAACACAATCTCGATCCGAGCGGCGAAACCGAAGCGCTCGACCGCGATGCGCTCGCCGCCCACGTCGTCGCCCAAGCCAAACGCCGCGCCGAGCGCGATGAGAAGATGTTCGATTACTAGATGATCGCTTAAGGGTGACGGGCGGATGAAAGCCCGCTAAGCAGCCCGCAATGTTCGAAAAAATCCTGATCGCCAATCGGGGCGAGGTGGCGGTGCGCATTATCCGCACGGCCGCCCGCATGGGGATCAAAACCGTCGTCGTCTATTCCGAGGCCGACCGCGACAGCCTCGCCGTCGACATGGCCGATGAAGCCGTCGCCATCGGGCCGCCGCCGGCGGCGCAGTCTTACCTGGTCATTGACAAGATTGTCGCCGCCGCCAAGCAAACCGGCGCGCAGGCGATCCATCCGGGCTTCGGCTTCCTCTCCGAAAAGGCCGAGTTCGCGGACCGATTGCTCGACGAGAAGATCACCTTCATCGGTCCCAATCCCGCACGCCATCCGCGCCATGGGCGACAAGATCGAATCGAAGAAGGCCGCGCAGGCTGCGGGCGTATCGTGCGTGCCGGGGTTCATCGGCGAGATTGCAGGCCTCGAACACGCCATCGAGATCGCCGAGGAAATCGGCTACCCGGTGATGATCAAGGCGAGCGCGGGCGGCGGCGGCAAGGGCATCCGCGTCGCTCACAATCGCCGCGACGTCGAGGAAGGCTTTCCCGCCGTGCGCGCAGAAGCGAAGGGCGCCTTCGGCGACGACCGCATCTTCATCGAGAAATTCGTCACCGCCCCGCGACACATCGAAATCCAGGTGATGGGCGACAGGCACGGCCAGGTCCTGCATCTGTTCGAACGCGAGTGTTCGATCCAGCGCCGCAATCAGAAGGTCATCGAAGAAGCGCCGTCGCCGCTGCTCGACGAGAAAACCCGGATGGCGATGGGCGAGCAGGCCTGCGCGCTGGCGCGCGCGGTGAATTACGATAGCGCCGGCACCGTCGAGTTCGTGGTCTCCGGCGCCGACAAGAGCTTCTACTTCCTGGAGATGAACACGCGCCTGCAGGTCGAACATCCGGTCAGCGAGATGATCACCGGCCTCGATCTGGTCGAGCAGATGATCCGCGTCGCGGCCGGTGAGAGGCTCGCCATCACCCAGAAGCATCTGAAGATCAAGGGCTGGGCCATCGAGAGCCGCATCTATGCTGAGGATCCCTACCGCAATTTCCTGCCGTCGATCGGGCGGCTGCGCGCCTACCGGCCGCCGCAGGAGGGCAGGCGAGGCGACGTCGTCGTCCGCAATGAAACCGGCGTCCGCGAGGGCGACGAGATCTCGATGTTCTACGATCCGATGATCGCCAAGCTTGTCACGCACGGGCCGACGCGCATCGCCGCCATCGACGCCCAAGCGCGCGCGCTCGATGAATTCCTGATCGATGGCATCGCCGACAACATCCCATTTCTGGGCGCGGTGATGGAGGAGAAGGATTTCCGCAAGGGCGACATCACCACCGCCTACATCAAGCAACATTTCCCGGAGGGCTTCCACGGCGTCGCCCCAACCAGGACCCAGGAAAACCTGCTGATCGCCACGGCGGCGGTGGCGCGCTCATTCACGGCGCGACGCGCACGCCAGATCAGCGGCCACGTCAATGGCCGCGCCAATGGCTGGCAGCGCGAGTGGGTCGTGATCATCGACAAGATCTATCATCTCACCCACGTCGATCTCGACGATGGCGGCGCCGATGTCGTCATTGACGGCGACAAGCATCGTTTCGACACCGCCACCCGCCCAGGCGCGCGCGTGATCGAAGGCGCCTTCGACGGCGTCCCGTTCGCGGTGAAGATCAAGACCGCGCCGGACGGCTATACGTTGAAGCTGCGCGGCGTCAGCGTGCAGGCGCAAGTGGCGACGCCGCGCGGCGCCGAGCTGCACAAGAAGATCCCTGAAAAGCAGAAGGCCGACACATCAAAGCTGATCGTGTCGCCGATGCCGGGGCTGGTGGTGTCGATCGACGCCGAGCCCGGGCAGGAGGTGAAGAGCGGCGAAGGCGTGGCCGTGGTCGAGGCCATGAAAATGCAAAACATCATCCGCGCCGAACGCGACGGCGTGGTGAGCAAAATCCACGTCGCCGCCGGCGCAAGCGTGGCGGCCGATGAAGTCATGATTGAACTGGCGTGAGCAGTGTGGGCTTGCGTTCGCCCAGCAGAGAGTGCGAGCGCATTTGGCCGGAGCTGGTCGGGAGCGGCGTTGCGCGGCGCAAGCGCGCGAGCCGCGCCGCATCAAGAGGCGAGGTTGCTTGCGAGGTCGCTGCTCCGCCGGTTGCGGCGGAGCAGCGAAAGGTTCAAGCCTCGCGCTTCTTGGTCGTGTAGTCGAAGATTGCCAGCGCCAGGAATGCCGCGCCGACCGCGCCCATGATGATCGCGGGAATGAGCATGCCGCGATGGCCGTCCCAGCCCCAGCCGTCGGTGACATAGCCGGCGAGAACGAAGCCGCCCGCGAGCGCCAACAGGATGACGCCGTTGCCGAGGCTGCGCCGGGCGCGATTGGCGTCATAGAAAATCTCTTGGCTGAGGCGCTGCAAGAGCTCCGGATCGAGCTCCTGGCCGCGCGCGATGGCTTGTGAAACCAGCTGATGCGCGGAGCGCTTGGTCGCTTCCTTGGCCATGATCGGCACCACGATCACCGCGGTCAAAAAGCCAAAAAACAGAAACGGCACAAAGGTCTCAGGTCCCATAACATGCTCCATAAGCCCGGGGATTTTGCCCCCTTTGGCTGAGGAGATGCGGAGACGGGCGCCGTTTGGACGCAAACTTCAGATCGCGATCAGTTCGCAGAACTTCTTCATGTCGAGATTGCCGCCCGAAACGACGGCTACGATCGGCCCGTCGCCGGCCTTGCCGGAGAGCGCGGCCGCAACCGGCAGCGCGCCGGCGCCTTCGCTGATGACGCGCGCTTTCTCGGCCATCAGCTTCATGGCTTGGCGGGTTTCATCGAGCGTCACGACAAGCGCGCCGTCGGTGACCGGGCGCATGCGCTCCCACATGCGCGGAATGATGCTGGAGCCGCCGGCGCCGTCGACGAAAGTGGTCTCGCGCTCGGGAAATTCTTGCGGCGCGTTGGCGGCCCATGAGCGCGCGAACGGCGCGGCGGTTTCCGGCTCGGCGCCGAGAATTTGCACGTCCGGCTTCACGGCTTTGATGGCGCTGCCGACGGCGGTGATGAGGCCGCCGCCGCCGATGGCGGCGATGATGGTCTTGGCGTTGGGTTCGTCTTCGAGGATTTCCAGGCCGATGGCGGCGTGGCCGGCGATGAAATTGTGATCGTCGAACGGATGCACCAGCGTGCCGTCCATGCCGGGGAAGGCGTGCTCTTCGAGCGCGCGCCAGCAGACGTCGAACGGCGTCGGGATGAGTTCGGCGCCGAGCGCGCGCATGCGGTCGACCTTGGCTTGCGGCGCGCTGTCGATGACGACGACTTTGCATGGAACGCCGGCCGCACGCGCGGCGTAGGCGACGCCTTGGCCGGCATTGCCGGCGCTGATGGTCCAGACGCCGCGCTTTCTGCGCTTCATCTGCGCAGCATGGCGACGGCGTTGACGGCGCCGCGAATTTTATAGGCGTTGGTGGGCTGCAGATTTTCGAGCTTGAGACGGATGTCAGGGCCGCCCTTGCCAGTATCCAGCTTCACCAGCGGCGTGCGCAGCACGACGCTCTTGGTGCGTTCGCGCGCGGCCTTGATTTCATCGAGCGTGATAGGACGAACGGGCGGCAGAGACATGGAGGCGTCTTAAAGCTATGAAGCGCCATGCGCTACATCGACCGTGACGAAATCGCCCGCCGGCTGACCTACGATCGCTGCATTCCCATTGTGCGCGAAGCGATGATCGCGTTCTCGGCCGGCGAGACCAAGCAATTGCTGCGCTCGATCCTGCCGTTGTCGGAAGGGCGGCTGTTCGGTGTGATGCCGGGCGCGCTGGGCGCGCATGAGCCGTTCGGCGCGAAGATCCTCGTCCGTGTTCAAGGACAATGCGGCCAAGGGCAAGCAATCGCATCAAGGCGTGGTGCTGCTGTTTGAACCGGACGGCGGCGAACCGGTGTGCGTGCTGCACGCCGGTGAGATCACAGCCATCCGCACCGCGGCGGCGAGCGCGGTGGCGACCGATGCGCTGGCGCGCAAAGGACGCGAAGCGGCTGACGATCCTGGGAACAGGCGAGCAGGCGGTCACGCACGCGCGCGCGATCAGCAAAGTGCGGAAGCTGGAGACGCTGGTGCGTGTGGGGCCGTTCAGCGGAACGCACGCGCAGAAGCTCGCGGAGAAGATGCGCGGCGAACTGGGCATCGAGGCGGTCGCCGCGCCGACGACGCGCGTGGCGGTCGTCGATGCCGACATCGTTTGCACGGTGACCTCGTCGCGGTCGAGCCGATCCTGGAAGGCAAGTGGCTGCGGCCTGGCGCGCACATCAATATTGTCGGATCGAGCTATGCCGGGCCAGTCGAGGTCGACAACGAAGCGGTGGCGCGCGTCGCGCTTCTTCGTCGACAGCCGCGAAGGCGTGCTGGCGCAGGGCGCGGAATTCCTGAACGCGAAGAAGGCGGGCCTGATCGGCGACGATCACATTGTCGGCGAAATCGGCGAAGTGCTGGCGGGCAAAGTCGAGGGCCGCCGCTCAGACGAAGAGATCACCGCGTACAAATCGCTCGGCCATATCGTGCAGGATTTGGCGAGCGCTTGGGCGCTCTATGCCGAGAACGACTAGCGCCGCTCGTCGTCATCACCCCAACGCCAACGCCAGCCGCCTTCGGTTTTGCGCCAGGAGACGTAGACAGAAGACCAGTGCAGTCGCGATCGAGACGCCGAGGGCGGCGAGCGGACGGGCGTGAGAAGCAGAGCCGCCCGTCTGGGCGCCGGCGGTGAGGCATCGTCATCGCCCAGACCAGCAGCACGAATGTATGCGGCGATGAAGGCCCAGCCTTTCCAGTTCGAAGGCGTCTGCGCCGAGGCCGTAGCGCTTTTGGCTTGAACCAGTACGTCGCTCATGACGCGCGCCTCCAGCTGCTGCGCGAATTCCGGAAACGGCGCGTCGTGCACCGCGCCGAACACGTCTTCGAACGATGCGCGCAACGCGGCGTCCGCATCGCTCATCGTCACGGGCAAACCAAGATCGACCAAGCTCGTCACACCGAATTGCGGGCCGGAGATGCCGCAGGGCGTGATGCCGGAGAAATGTTCGAGGTCGGGTTCGACGTTGAAGGCGATGCCATGGAAGCTCACCCATTTGCGCAAGCGCACGCCGATGGCGGCGATCTTGTCTTCGCGCGACCAGCCCGGGCCTTTGCGCTCGACCCAAACGCCGACGCGGCCTTCGCGCACTTCGCCCTTCACGTTGAAACGCGTCGAGCGCGCCGATCAGCCAGGCTTCGAGATCGGCGACGAACTTGGTCACGTCGCGTCCGCGCTTGCGCAGATCGAGCATCACGTAAGCCACGCGCTGGCCGGGGCCGTGATAGGTGAACTGGCCGCCGCGGCCGGTTTGGAAAACCGGGAAGCGATCCGGCACAAGCAGATCGCCGGGCTTCGACGAAACGCCGGCCGTGTAGAGCGGGGGATGTTCCAAGAGCCAAACGAGTTCGCCGGCCTCGCCCGCCGCGATCGCGGCGGCGCGCGCCTCCATGGCCTTCACCGCCGGCTCATACGGCGGTCAGCCCGGGCGTCACGATCCAGCCGATTGAGCCTGTCTCGTTCACGTGCTCGCAACCCTTTCAGGATGGACTAGCGCAGAATCAAATGGGGCGCGCCATTGTCCGAAAGAACCCAGGTCCAGCATGTGAATATCGAGGTGGCCGTGCTTTTGGGCCGCAGCCACATGCCGATGCAGCAGCTGTTGCGCATGGGCCGGGGGGCGGTGATCCCGCTCGACACCAAGGAAACCGACCAGCTCTGGATCCTGGCCGCCGGCCATCCGATCGCGCGGGGCGAGATCACCATCCAGGGCGATAGGCTCTGCATTACGGTCACCGAACCCGCCGACGTGCACGAATTCAACGCCGCGGCCTAAACGGCGCCGGCGACTGGACGGTTCTCACCCGATCTGGTCATCTCCGGCCGGCGCGGGCTGCGGGGGAAGCGCTGAGCTGGGGAGCCGGACCATGCAGGCATTTCAAACGGTTCGCGGCGGGTGCGATCGCGCTGACGTGTCTGACGATCAGTCCGACCTGGGCCCAGAACGTCGACCTTGACCCCAGCTACGGCGCCACCGATCTCGCCAGCGGCTTTCAGCCCGATCCGCTCGTCATTCCGGTCCGCTCGGGCGGCTCGATCGATGCGCAGAGCATCAATCCAGGCTGCAAGGGCTTCATCGCCAGCGCCGCCGGACGTGCGCATCAATTTCACCGCCGGCGCGCTGCCGCTGATCATTTCGGTGGCGTCGGACGCCGACACCACCCTGGTCGTCAACGGGCCGGACGGCGCCTGGTATTGCGACGACAAAGCGGGCGCAACGGCCACAATCCGTCGCTGCGGTTCAATCATCCCCAGAGCGGCCAATATGACATCTGGATCGGCGCCGATGGCGCAAACAGCCTGCAAGCGGCCGAACTCAATGTTTCCGAGACGACCGCAATAGGCCGGAAGGCCCCGGCGAACCGCTGACGGCTCTTGATTGTGCGTTGATCGGGGTGGTTCGGCCCTTGTTCGAGGCGGGCGGCTCTGCTACCCCCGCGCCCTCATTCTACCGAAGCGGGCCCGAATACCCGCCCCCAACAGTGCGCTCGTGGCGGAATTGGTAGACGCACCGCCTTGAGGTGCTGGCGAGTAACATCGTGGAGGTTCGAGTCCTCTCGAGCGCACCAGCCTTCGCCGGCTTGGGCGAGGCTTTCAATAGACTCATGCGGGCCCCTAGCTGATCTTCAGCCGCACAAATCCCATCGCGCCCAGCGGGTCGCCGTCATAGCTTGCATCGAGGCGAACTCGGCGTCAGGTGAGCCTCGAGCAAAGCGCCGACGCCGAACACGGCGTGCTCGTGAATGCGCCAGTCGCGGATGGCGCCCACGCTTAGGCGCGCGACCCTATGGACGCCCGGCGCGAGTTCGTCGGTCTCGACCGCTTCCGCGCGCGTGAAAATGGTCCAGCTTCGGTTGGGATGCAGCGCGGCCTCGGCGAGCCAGGCGTCGAGCGTGACGCCGTCGCTGCGCTGCTTGCGCCCGAAGGCGCCGGTCGCCGACCACCAGCCGTGTTCGCCGATCGGCTGCGTGTAGATGGCGCTGGCCGACCAGCGCGTTTCGTCTTCGTCGGGGTGGAGTTGCTTCGGGGCTCGTCACGTCCGCCCACGAGGCTTGCAGCGCCCAGTTCTGCGTCGGGTTCCAGCTGACGCGCACCGCGGTGGAATTCGAGCGCGCCGGTTTCGATGTCGTAGCGATGCTGATCCGGTTCGCGGCCGCGAAAGCGCGAGGCCTCGATCTTCCAATCGCCATGCACCCAGCCGCCGGTGACGACGCCGAAGGTGATGTGATCGGAATCGAGCCAGTGGTGCGTGATCGGCGCTTCGGGCGAGTCCATCGCCGACATGCGATGCATGAAAGCCGGCGGACCGAACGCCGGCTCGCCGGGCAGGCCGGCATAAACGAAGACGCTGTCGGCGCCGCTTAAGCGATGGCTGTAAGACGCCGACAATTCCATGAAGAGGTCGTGGGGATGCTGGCGATCGACCAGCGGGGTGACGCCGTCGGCGGTCTCGCCGGTCTGGAAGAGCAGCGGATAGCCGCTCGCGCCCATGAGCGGATCGGGGCTCAGCATGGCGCGCAATTGCAGCGCGTCGCCATTGCCGAAGTCGCGCCGCGCCATGCCCATAAGCATGCCGGCGAGAAACGCCTTGTCCCGCCGCGCGGTCCGTCCTGCCAATCGTAGACGCCGTTGAGGAGGGCGTGCGTCATCAACATCCAATCGCCGCTGTGGATGTGGACGCCGTCGTGCGTCGACGCGTCAGGCTGCCAGGACGTGCCGGAGGCTTCACGCGTCATCGCGTAAGGACCGAGCGCGCCGGTCATGCTCATGGCGGGCCCCCCGCTCATAGGCATGTGCATCTCGTTGTCTTCCGCGCCTTGCCTCTGGTCGTGCTCCATGCCGGGCATGGCTTGCATTTGATCCGGCGCCTGCTGCGGCGGTTGTCCTTGCTGCACTCCAGGCGTTTGCGCGTCGGCGGGCGCGGGCGCGGTTTGCGTGGGCGGCGGATGCTGCGCGCGACGATGGGCGCGGCGATGTTGCGGTTGGGCGGGTTGATCGGGCATCTGCATGCCGGGCATCCCCGGCATGCTCTGGCCGGCCGCGGGCGCTCCCGTCAGCGCGAGCGCGGCCGCGAAAACGAGACTAGTGCGGACGATCATGTCGGGCTCCCGTTTCAGAGAGGCGCACCGCGCAGACGCAGCGCATTGGCGATGACGCTGACTGACGACAGCGCCATCGCGCCCGCGGCGATGGCGGGTGAAAGCGTCCAACCAAATACCGGATAGAAGAGACCGGCGGCGATTGGGATGCCGGCGGCATTGTAGGCGAACGCGAAGAACAGGTTCTGCCGGATGTTGCTCATGACGGCGCGAGAGAGACGGCGTGCGCGCACCAGGCCATTGAGATCGCCCTGCAACAGTGTGACGCCGGCGCTCTCGATGGCGACATCGGCGCCGGCGCTCATGGCGACGCCAATATCGGCGGCGGCGAGCGCTGGCGCATCGTTGACGCCATCGCCGGCCATGGCGACGACGCCGCCCCGGGCGCGCAGGCGTCGCACGATCTCAGCCTTGTGCAGCGGCGCCACCTCAGCCTCCACCTCGCTAATGCCCAGCCGGCTGGCGATCGCTTGCGCCGTGGTTCGGTTGTCGCCGGTGAGCATGACCAGGCGCACGCCATCGGCGGTGAGCGCGCGAACAGCTTCGGGCGTCGTCGGTTTGATCGGATCGGCGATGCCAAAGAGGCCCGCCAGCGCGCCGTCGACGCCGACAAACACAAAGTTGCGCCCTCATCGCCCAGCGCCTTGGTGTTGGCGTGCAGAGCGGCGATGTCGACGCCGTGTTCGCGCATGAGGGCGGGCCCGCCGATGACGACCTTCCTGCCTTCGAGCGTCGCCACGACGCCGCGGCCGACAGCGGAGTTGAAGGCGGCGGTCTCGGCGAGAGGCAATTCGCGCGCGTGGGCGGCGCGCACGATTGCATCGGCAAGCGGATGTTCGCTGTTGCGTTCGACGCTGGCGGCGAGGCGCAGCAACTCGGTTTCGGTGATGCCGCCGGTCGGTTGGATGACGACCACCGCCGGGCGGCCCTCGGTCAGCGTCCCGGTCTTGTCGATGACGAGCGTGTCGATCTTTTCAAACCGCTCCAAGGCCTCGGCGTTCTTGATCAGCACGCCGATTTTGGCGCCGCGCCCGACCCCAACCATGATCGACATCGGCGTCGCCAGCCCAAGCGCGCAAGGACAGGCGATGATGAGCACTGAGACCCCCGCCAAGAGGGCGTAGGAAAAGCGCGGCTCCGGCCCCCAAATCGACCAGGCGATAAAGGCGATGAGGGCGATGGCGATAACCGCCGGGACAAAGTAGCCGGCGACACGATCGGCGAGACGCTGGATCGGCGCGCGCGATCGTTGCGCCGACGCCACCAGATGCACGATCTGGGAGAGCAGCGTGTCGGCGCCGACTTTTTCCGCGCGCATCACAAACGAGCCGGTCTTGTTGAAAGCGCCGGCGACGACCTTGGCGCCAGGCGCCTTGGTGACCGGCATCGATTCGCCGGTGACGAGCGATTTATCGATGGCGACGCGACCCTCGAGAATTTCACCATCGACCGGAATCTTCTCACCGGGCCGCACGCGAAGGCGATCGCCGACTTGCACGCGCTCAAGCGCCAGGTCTTCGTCGCTGCCGTCATCGCCGATGCGGCGTGCTGTCTTGGGCGCGAGATCGAGTAGCGCGCGGATGGCGCCTGAGGTGCTTTCGCGTGCGCGCAGCTCAAGCACTTGACCGAGCAGCACAAGCACCGTGATCACCGCCGCCGGTTCGAAATAGGTCGGCGCGACGCCGCTCATGTCGCGAACGCTTTGCGGAAAGACCCCTGGCGCCAAGAGCGCGACGACGCTGTAGGCGTAGGCGACGCCGACGCCCATTGCGATCAGCGTGAACATGTTGAGGTTGCGGCTGACGAGCGAGGCCCAGCCGCGCTCAAAGAAGGGCCAGCCGGCGCCCAGTACGACAGGCGTTGCGAGCGCGAACTGGATCCAATTCGACAGCGCATGCGCGGCCGAGCCCGACATGAGGCCGAAATGAGCGCCCATCTCCAAAGCGAATACTGGCGCCGTGAGCGCCAAGCCGATCCAGAACCGTCGCGTCATCGAGGCAAGTTCTGGATTGGCGGTCTGCTCCGCCGCCGCCGTCATCGGTTCTAGCGCCATGCCGCAGATCGGGCACGAACCCGGCCCGTCGCGCACGATCTGGGGGTGCATGGGGCAGGTCCATTTCACCCCTGGCTGGACGGGTTTTGGAACCGGCGCGGCGGCGGCGCCGTGATGGTTGCAGTGATGATGGCGGCCGCTCTCCGCATCGGCGTCTTTGCTCGTCGCCTGCGGGGCTTGGCTCATCTTTCGCTCCGGCCGATCAGCTCGACCAGTTCGGCCGCCTTCTTGCGCTGCTCGCTGGCGCCGCCGCCGACGATGGCGTCCTCGATGCAATGGCTGAGGTGATCCTTGAGCATCGCCGTCTCAACGCGCACCAAGGCGGCGCGCACCGCGCGCAGCTGCGTCAAAACGTCGATGCAATAGCGTTCGTCCTCGATCATGGCGGCAAGTCCTCGAACTTGGCCTTCGATGCGTCGCAAACGATTGAGGATGTGAGAGCGGTCATGCATGAGGATTGCATACCCTATGGGGGTATATGCCGCAAGCAGTCATCGGCGATTGCGGGTTGACGCGGGGCCCGACGCGGCGTTTGGGGAGAGAACATTTCCCTCTGACGCGAAGCGACGGCCGATGAACACCGAACTGGACACGGCGGCCGCCGAGGACGTGCGGCGCGCTCCTTCCGAAGACGCAAACTTTATCGCCCGCGTGATCGGCGCGGCAGGCGATCACGATGGGCCGCTGCTGCGCCGCTTGCTGACGCCGCTCGACACGCCCGACCTCGCCGACGTCATCGAGCATGTGCCGCTCGAAACCGCGCTCACCATTGCGCGGATGATCGGCAAGGATCTGCCGGCGGAGTTCCTGGCGGATCTGTCGACCGAACGGCGCGAAGAGATCCTGCCGGAATTGCCGGCCGCCTATGTCGGGCGCGCGCTCGGCGAACTCGACACCGACGATGCGGCCGCGGTCGCCGGCGACATCGACGAAAAGCAGCTCGGCGCGGTTCTCGCCGCCGCCGACGAGGACACGCGGCTTGCGGTCGAAGAAGCGCTCTCATTCGATGAAGAGACGGCCGGGCGTCTCATGCAGCGCGAATACGTCGCCGCCCCGGAAGGAGCGAAAGTCGGCGACGTCATCGATCGCATGCGGGCGGAATCGGCGGAACTGCCGGACGAGTTCTTCGAAGTCTATGTAGTCGACGCCGCCATGCGCCCGGTGGGGGCCGCGCGCGTGTCGACGCTGCTGCGGGCGGTGCGGACGACGCCGCTAACCGACATCATGCAGCCGCTCAAGGCGCTGGTTCATCCCGAGATGGACCAGGAGGAAGTGGCGCGCACGTTCCAGAAGTATCACTTGGCCTCCGCGCCGGTGGTGGACGACGCCGGGCGGCTGACCGGCATGGTGACAGTCGACGACATCGTCGACGTCATCCAGGAGGAGAGCGAAGAGGACTTGCTGAAGCTGTCAGGCGTCAGCGAGGCCAGCCAGAGCGATACGCTGCCGCGAAGCGTGCGCGCGCGCGCGCCGTGGCTGCTCATCAATCTCGGCACTGAGCTCACCGCCTCGATCGTGATCGCGTTCTATCAGGACTCGATCAATCGCCTGGTCGCGCTGGCGGTGATCATGCCGATCGTCTCCTCGGTCGGCGGCAACGCCGGCACGCAGGCGCTGGCGGTGGCGGTGCGCGCCATCGCAGCGCGCGAACTGACGGCGGTGAACGCGGCGCGCTTCATTTTCCGCGAGACGCTGACTGGCGCCTTCAACGGCGTCATCGTCGCCATCGTCATGGGCGTCATCGTCGCCATCTGGTTTCACAGCGCGGGTCTGGCGTTCGCCTCCGGGCTCGGCGTGCTGGTGAACTTGATCTGCGCGGGACTGGCGGGGAGCGTCATTCCGCTGGGGCTGCAGCGGCTGGGGCTCGATCCCGCCGTCGCCTCGTCAGTGCTAGTCACCTGGCTGACCGACCTGATCGGCTTCCTCGCCTTTCTCGGCATCGCGACGCTGATTCTGCTGCATTAGTCGTGGCTCGTCGCCTCGTCGTGGCTTTGATCGCCGCTATGGGCGCGGTCGGCAGGACCGATGTGCAAAGCTCGCGCAGACGCTGGGCGTGCGCGCGGATGCTGGCGCGCATTTCATCGCGTTGCGCTTCGGTCAGGCGCACGTTGCGGGCCATCTGCGCGGCCTCGGCGGCCATGGCTCGGATTTCGGCCCGCATTTCCGGTGAATTCACTTCGCGGGTCGCGGCGACAGCCGAGCGCACGGCTTCGACTTGGGCTTCGCGCGCGGCCGCCATGCCCATCGCCTGCGCCTCGCGGGCGGCGACGCGCGCCTCGGCCGCCGCCGCCCGGCCTTGGGCGATCGCGGCCTGGACCTCTTGCGACTGCATGACGTGCGCGGCGATGCGCGCCTGCGCGGCGGCTGCGCGCCCTTGCGCGACGGCTGCGCGAACTTCCGCTCGGATGCGCTCGCGCTGCTGCGGCGACAGATGGGCGTTGACGATCTCGCGATTGTCCTGCGAGCCGATTGCATCGCCTTCGCCGGCTTCGTCGTCGACATTGACGCTATCGTCTGCATCCGCGCCGGCATTGTCGTCTTCGGCATCGGCGATTTTGGCGGTGTCGCCGCCTTGCTCGTCCTGCGCTTGCTGAGCGGCGGCGGCGAGCGCCATTGCCCGGTTTGCGAGCCGCCGGCGAGCATGCTGGGGTCGCTGACCGGGGGCTCGACGAAGGGCGCGGCGTCAGCGCGGGCGATATTCGGCGATTTCGCGATCACCACCTGGGCGGGCTGGGCGGCCCAGGCGGCCGCGCACACGCCGGCGGCGACAATGGCGATGGCGGAAACGCCGAGGAGGCGCTGGGTGCGGTTTGGCAAAGTGCGTTTCAACATGGCGATGCGCTCCTTGAGGGAATGGGCGGAGTTGGGCGGCCAGGCCGCGCTGAGGGGCGCGCCGGCCATGATCTGGGTTTTGAGGATGGCTTCGGCGTAGGGGCGGCGCGCGGCGGTCGCCAGGACGGCGGCGTCGGCGGCGAGTTCTTGATCGAGCCTGAGCGCGCGCGCGCCGATATGCACGAACGGGTTGAACCAATTGGCGCACTGCAGCGCGACGACAAAGGCGTTGATCAGCGGATCGCCCTGCGCGAGATGGGCGCGCTCGTGCGCGAGCACGATGCGGCGCTCTTCGTCGCTGTAGCGCTCGTCGAAATCGGCCGGCGTGATGATGATCGGGCGCAGCACGCCGATGACGGCGGGGCCGTGCTCGCAGGATTCAGCGCCGAAGACGCCCGCGCCCAAGATCGTCGCGCGGGCGCAGCCGACCCAGGGCGCGTGCGAAGCGGCCTTGGCGCAAGGCGAGGATCGCCAGGCTCAGCACAACGCCCGCGCACCAGATTGCAAGCCAGACGATCGGCTGCGGTTGCGCGAGCGGGGCCTGCGCCCCGGCGGTGAGCGAAGCGAGCGCAGAAGAGACCGGCGCCAGCGGCTCGGCGATTGTCAGGCGCTCAATGCGTGGGGGTAGAAAGCAAGCGCCGGCGGCCAGCACCGGTAAGAGCCAAAGCGAATAGGCGATGCGAGCGCCGAAGCCATGGCGCGTGAGCATGCGCAAAGCCAGTACGACCAGGACGCCGACAGCGAGCGCGAGATTGACGCGCACGATGAGGCCGATGAGATCATTCGCCATCGTCGAGCTCCGCGATCAGGCGCTTCAGCTCGGCAATATCTTCGGCGCCGAGCTGATTGGTTTCTGCGAAGTGAGAGACAAGCGGAGCGAGCTTGCCGTCGAACAAACGATCGATGAGGCCGCGGCTCTCGTCCTGGACGTAGGCCGAGCGCTTGCACGAGCGGCGAATAGAGGTAGCGCCGTCCATCGCGGGCGGCGGCGATGGCGTTCTTGGTCAGCAGGCGGTTGAGCAAGGTCTTGACGGTCTTGTCCGACCAATTCTGGTCGGGACCGACGGCGGCGACGATGTCCTCGGCGCTGAGCGGGCTTTGCCGCCACAGGGCCTCCATCACCAAACTCTCGGCAGCGCTGATCTTCATGAGATTACACTCGTAATAGTTAATATCGATTACAGATGTAAACGTCGTCGTCAAGCCAGTTTTCGCCGAGCGCACTGCTCAAGGCGTCGAAACGGGGAGCGATGCGGCGCCCGACTTGCCTGTTTGGGGAAGTCGACCGTTCCGAGAGCCCCAAACCGGGACGTCGGCGCGAGCTTAGGCCTGAAAGACGCAGTCAAAATGAGCGCAGCCGCTATTTCTCAAGCCGGACTTGCCCTGATCCAGGACTATGAAGGCTTCCGCGCCGAACCGGCGCAACTGCCGGATGGCGCCTGGCTGGTGGGTCACGGGCATGCGCGCGCCGAAGCCGGTGCGCCGGTCAGCGCGGTCGAAGCCGTTAACCTTCTCAGCGCCGATCTCGCGCCCTTTGCGGGCCTCGTCAGCGCCAAGGTCGGCCCACCGCTCACGCAATCGCAATTCGATGCGCTCGTCTCGTTTGCATTCTCGATCGGGGCCGAGGCGTTCGCGCAAAGCCAGGTGCTGCGCCGGGTCAACGCAGGCGAGTTCGTCGCCGCCGCTTGCGCAATGGATGCATGGCGCAAGAGCGATGCAGCGGGCGAACCGGACGTGTTCGAGGCGCTGATCGCCCGCCGCGCCGCCGAGAAGGCCATGTTCTTGCAAGACCTGCCGCAAAAGGCCGCGCCGTCGGCGCTGCTGCGCGCGCAACTCGATTACGCCGCTTCGATCCTCGGCGCCCCGGTTCGGTTTGCGAGGGCGCCGGAAATCGCTTCGCCGCTGGTTGTCGCCACGAACCTGGACCAAATCGCGCCGGCGGCGGAAAGTTCGCCAGCGTTGGAGCCGCTCTTGCTGACGCAAGTCGTGGCCCATGAAGTCGTGTCCGATGTGGTCAACGATGTGGTCAACGCCGATGTGGTCAACGCTGATGTCGCCGCGGCCAATGCGGCAGCCAACGACGCGCCCCCGGCCCGGCCGATCACGTTTGTCGAATTGCCGATCGATCGCCGCATTCGCGACGGCCGCAAGGGCGGTCTCGCAAATGGGCTGAAATCGTTGTGGGGGGTGATGCGTGCGCCGACGGTGGAGCGCGCCTAAGACTTTAGTTTTCCTTGGTGAGGCTAACCTTGGGCGGGAGCAATCCCGCCCTTTTTGTGCGCATGGAAAGAACAAAGGCCGCTGCGGTTTCCCGCAGCGGCCTCCATTGTCATGTCCCAGGACGAACTGAGTTCAAGCGCGTCCCCCGGTCGAGCCTACGCTCGAGGTGGTCCACGCCTGCTGCTTCGCCCCTACAGGGTGACAATGAGACATGGATCACCTCCTTTCTTAAAAGCCGGCGACCGCCGCCGGTTACGCCATCAAGATAAGCGAGGCGCGCGCGGCTGCAAGCCGCATGGCTAACGCCGGCCGCGACGAGGCGAGCTATTCGCGTTCCGGCGTGCGCGAGCCCAGCAAAGTTGCGTGATCGCCGCTCATGGCCACGCAGGCGTTGCTCTCAGCGCCATCGGGATAGCAGAAGAGCGGGCCTTGCGCGCCGCGGAAGGATTCGTACTGCGCGCGCGGAACCCGGGGATGGAAGAAGGGCGGATGATCGGCGCCTGACGGCCACGACGGCAGCCAATCGGCCGTCGGCGTGTCGGCGGCGTTGGCGGTCCATTCTTCGAGATCGGAGCGAAAGCCGGTCTGATCGCTGTTTGGATTGAACGCCAACGGCACTTCCGCGACCGGATATGAACGCTGGAACAGAACTGTCTGTCCGTCGTGGGCTTTGATGCGGATGGTGGCCACCGCCTCCCGGCAGGTGGGCCCATGCGCTTCGGCCTCGATCATGTAGTACTGGCTGCCGACGGCTGACCAATCATGCGAAGCGGTGGCGTTGCAGCCGGCCGCCGCCGTCGGGATCGCGGCTTGAGACGCCGTATGCGCTTGCCCGTCCGGCGCCGGCGCCTGGCGCGAGCACGCCGCCATCGCCAAGACCAGAAGGCCAAGTCCCAAACGCTTCATCGTGTCGTCTCCCGATTTCTTTCGAAGTATAAACCGGCGATTCCCGCCGCAGGCTCCCAAAACGCGCAGACCTCTCGTGCGGCGCTGGAAAGGTGGCACAGCATCGGCAAGTTCCGGGCGCGGATATCTTCATAGGTCAGGCGATCGAGCGTGGTTTGACCCGGCGCGAGCCGGCGCCATTCGGGCGCGGCGCTGGTGGTGGTGAGGTTGGCGAGGGCCCATTGTTGCAGGAAGCTTTGCGCACCCTCGCCGCCCTCGGCGTAGAATTGGCGCAGCGGCCCGGCCCACGTCCAGATCAGATGCCCGTCCGCTTCGCGCACAGCGTAAAGCGCGATCGCTTCGTCGCAATTTTGCCCGATCGTGCGCACGGTGACGACATCGTGGGCGCCGGGCGCCGTGAACTCGGCGTTGCGCGTGGCGCTGTACTCGCATTGCGCGGCTTGGCGCGGCGCGCAGCCGGCGATCACGAGTGCAATAAGGAGGGCGGC
This sequence comes from uncultured Pseudomonadota bacterium, assembly GCA_963847165.1. Lineage (GTDB taxonomy): Bacteria > Pseudomonadota > Alphaproteobacteria > Caulobacterales > Aquidulcibacteraceae > Vitreimonas. The sequence continues at coordinate 66,053 of CAWJYY010000011.1, read as the reverse complement.
GTATTTCACGGCCCGTACGCCACGATCATCGCCGGCGCATTCGACGATGGGTCGACGACCAAGCATTGCGTCGCATCGACCGCGGCGGCGTAGCAGATCATGCGCAGATTGCGCTGACGCGCGGCTTCGTAACCTTCGCGGCTGAAGTTGGTGGTGTAGGTGAGGCCGCCATTGGAGCCGATGTTTTCGCCGCCCTCCCGCCACTCAGGCAATCGTTGCGATGTTTGCACCGTGACGTTGGCCCAGCCGGCGAGGAAGCGATCGACTTGTTGCGGCGAGACGGCGGGCGGGTCTTCGCCCGCCGCCCCGCCAATGGTCATGGCGTGATAGGTTGAGATGAATGTCCAGAGCGGATCGCCCTGCGCGTTGCGGGCGATGAAGGTGACGACGGCCTGCGCGCAAGAGGGGCCTTGTGCGCTTGCAACGATGGTGTCGGGCGCATCGGCATTGGTCCAGGCGATTTGATGCGTCCGGCTGCGCGCGCAGCCTGCAACGTCCGGCGACGTTGGCGATTGTGTTTCATGTCCGCACGCGCCCACAAAGAGCGCAGCGGCGCCCAGAACCATCCGGCGCATGGGAATCCTCGTTGGCGCCGGAAGATAGCGGCGCCTTGGCGCCGCGCCAGCCTAGTCGGCGGCTTCTAAAGTCGCACTGGCGGAAAAATCCCCCGCCTCGCGCGAGGGTTCCTGGAACAAACCGTGCGGCCGTTGCAGCGCCGCCACGGCCGCTTCGTAGCCCATGGCCACGACGTCATCGAAGCGTTTCCAAGCGCTCATCTCGACCCCAATCAGTTCGGGCGCGATGAGTAGATCGGCGCCGGAACGACCTTCCCAGGGATCGGTGCCGAAGGTCGCCGCGCGCATCAGCAGGGTGGCGATCGGCGGGGGCGTTTGCACGCCGTGCGCAGCGACCCAACCGAAGAAGCCCGGCGGATTGCGAAAATCTTCCGGATCGATGCTGCCGCGTTCGGCCACATCGACGCCGATTATGGGTCCGCGGTGGATTTGTTTCAGCACGTCGACGGGAAAATTGCGGATGACGGCGCCGTCGACGAGCAAGCTGCCATCGGGCTCGACCACGGGGGGAAGCACGCCAGGCAGCGAGATCGACGCGCGCAAGGCGTGCGCCAGGGCGCCGCTGCGATGCACGCGAAGCGTGCCGCTGACGAGATCGGTGGAGACTGCGAAGAACGGCACGCCCAGATCTTCGATGAGCGTGTCGCCGAAGTTCTCGCGCAAGCGATCGCGCACGCGCCGGCCGCGCACGAGCGACACCACCGGAAGCACATAATCGCCAAGCGGATTGGTTTCGACGAAAGCCTTGCGGATCCGCAATTCGATCTCATCGTCGTCCCAGCCCATGGCCAGGCAAGCCGCGACCACAGCGCCCATCGAACAGCCGCCAATGACGTCGAACGGCAGACCCGCTTCACGGATGGCGCGGATGACGCCCAAATGGGCGTAGGCGCGCGCGGCGCCGCCGGAGAGAATAAGGCCAATGCCGCGCCCGGCGATGACCCGCGCCAAACGCGCCGCGTCTTCATCTTCAACGCCGCGCCAATGGAAGAGACGGGTGGCCTCGGTCGCCATCGTCCATTCGTTGGTGCTGGCGGCTTTTCGGTCCATGCCATGGTGCAGCAAAATGACGTCGACAAGCCGGAATTGCCGCGCCGGCGAAGGCTCCTCCGGCGGCAGCAGCGGCACCGACGGGCGCGCATCGGCGCGGGCGAAGAACCACAAGCGATCCGCTTGGCGCAAACATGTTCGGAACCATGGCGTGTCTGCGATCGGGGTGATCAGGAAGACGGCGTCGTTCTTCTTCTCCAGCGCATCGAACCAGGCGCTGTTCATGCCTTCGCCGCTCAACGCGCGTTCGTCCTCCTCAGTGACGATCACCGCGCGGGCGCCGAGGCGCTTTAGCGCCGCTTGCAGCACGCGCGCGCGCAAATGCAGATCGATGGTCGGCGAGGTGGCGATGAAGGCGTAGACTTTCGGCGCGGCGCGCGGACTGGTGCGACCCCCGGCGCGGGCGCGGGTGAGCATGAGCCGCGCCATGTGCTGCATGAGCGCGGGATTGGCCTGCACCAGCTGATCGAAATCGTCCGGCGACAGCTTCAGAAGTTCGCTGTCGCGCATGGCGAAGACGCTGCCGGAGTGCGGCTCGCGCGCGATCAGCGCCATTTCTCCGACCGGTTCGCCGGGGCGGATATAGCCGAGCAGCTGGTGGCCGTTTCTGTCGGTGGGGCGGAAGGCGGCAAGCGAGCCGGAAACCAGAAACCAGACCCCGTCGGGGGGATCGCCGGCGCTGAGCAGCGGCCAGCCGGAGGGGATCGAAACCCATTCCGCGCGTTCGTCCATCGCCCGCAGCAACTCTGCCGGGGCCGCGCTCAGAAACGAAATTTCAGCCAGGCTGGGCTTCATGGATTTTCCGTTATTCTCAAAGGATAGGCGTTCATCGTTAAGGCGCAATGAGGGCGCCCTTCCGGGCCCGCCAGGAGACGGCGTTGGCGGCGGCCAAAGCCATGCTAAGAGCGGGCGATGACTGTTTTCCTGGCCCATGCGCCGGCCGACCGAGCAAGCGCCGAGACGCTCGAGAAATTCCTCGAACGCCGGGGCCAGTTCGTTGAGCTTGATGACGGACACACCGCCATGCGCCCGGTGGCGCCGAGCGACGTGCTGGTGGCGCTGCTCTCCAAGGATCTGGTGTTTGCGCCGACACGGCTTCGACTGGAGCAGCGGGCGCTCGACGCTTGGGCGCATGAGCGGCTGATCGTGGTGAGACTGGATAAAGGCGTAGCGCCGGTGGGTCTGGGGGATCTGCCCGCGATCGATGCGAGCCTTGCGGCCAAGCGCGAGTTGATTTGGGCCGAGGTGGCGGACGCGATCCGCGAACGCGCCCGGCTTGCGCCTTCGGCTGCTGAGGCGGCGCCGGGGCCCGACGCTGAGCCGGCGCGGGGCCAGCCAAGGGCGCGAAAACAACCGGGCGAAAAGGGCGACGGCGCGGGGGTTCATGTCGCGCTGGGATTATTTCTGCTGGCGATACCCGGGCTTGTGGTCGCCGCCGCCCTGGTTTCGATCTGGCTGGTCAACCGGATTGGGCCTCGGCCCGGGGGCTGGGCCGAAGTGCGCGCCGGCGTCGATGCGCTGGGCGCGCGTTACAGCCTCGCTCCAATCGCCATCGAGATCGCCTTTGCAGCGGCGCTCGTCATCGCCGTCATCGTCATCGGCGTTTTCATGGCGCGGATCTTTGCAAAACCGAAGCGGAGGCGGCAAAGCGGTGAAGCGCCCGCCGCCGCAAGCGCCGCCGCCGGCGCCGCCAAGCAACGCCGTATTCGTTTCCTATGCGCGCGCCAATGCGGCCGCCGTCGCGCCGGTGATCGAAGGCGCCAAAAACAGCGGCGGCGTATTCTGGATGGATGAGAGGAATATCGGCGCCGGCGACGGCTGGGCCGGCGAGATCGCGCGCGCCATCCGCGGCGCCGCTGATGTGGTTGTGATGTGCTCGAAGGCGGCGTTCGAGAGCGATCATGTGAAACGAGAGATCTTTCTGGCGGATCGCTACAAGAAGCGCCTGGTGCCGGTGTTTATAGAGGATGCGACGCCGCCTGAGGATTTCGAGTATTTTTTCGTAGGCGTGCAATTGCTTAAATTGTTTGAAACCCCTGAAGCGGAGCGCCCGCAAGCCCTGGTGGCGGCGCTGGGAGCAAGTGCATGAGCGCCTCGCCCGATCCTGTGTTGCTGGACGTCTCGGCCGAGGGCGTTGCGGTGGTGACGCTCAATCGTCCGGAAAAGCGCAACGCGTTCGATGAATTGATGATCGGCGGCCTGAGGGAGATTTTCGAGACGCTGAAGGGCGCCGATCACGTCCGCGCCGTGTTTCTGCGCGGAGCAGGCGAGAGCTTTTGCGCCGGCGCCGATCTCGATTGGATGCAGCGCGCCGCGACCTACACCCAGGAAGACAACGAGACCGACGCGCTATCGCTGGCTCGCATGCTGCAGCACCTGCACGACCTGCCGCAGCTGACGGTCGCGCTGGTGCACGGCGCGGCGATGGGCGGGGGCGCCGGATTGGTCGCCGCCTGCGATGTGGGGGTGGCGCTCAAGGACACGAAATTCCAGTTCTCGGAAGTGCGGCTGGGCCTGACGCCGGCGACGATTTCGCCTTTCGTGGTGGCGGCGATCGGGCCGCGCTGGGCCAAGGCGCTGTTCGCCACGGGGGAAGGGTTCAACGCCGCCTTCGCCGAGCGCATCGGGCTTGTGCAATACGCGGTCGACACCGCCGAAGAACTGCAAGCGATGATGGAACATCTCTCCGAATTGGCGTTGGCTGCAGCGCCTGGCGCTGTGGCGGATGCAAAGGATTTGGTCGGCTACGTCGCAGCGCATAGGATCGATGACAGCCTCGCCAAGGAAACCGCGCAACGAATCGCCAAACGGCGGGCGTCGGCGGAGGGCAAGGAAGGGTTGGCCGCCTTCCTGGCTCGGCGCAAACCGGAGTGGAACGCGTGAAACTGAAGCGCGGACTGAGCAGCTTTTGGGCGTTTGTCTATCGCGCCAAGGCTCGTTCGCGCGCCGATGCCGTTTTGGCGCGTCGTTGTCGAGGCCAAGCTCGATCGCCGCGTGAAGCGCTGGCCGCGCAAATTCGAGACCGCGATCGGCGCGGTCTTCGTCTGGGCGCGAACGATCGAGGAGGCCGAGGGGCTCGCCTCGCTCGCGCTCTCGGAGGAAGGGCTTGAAGCGGTAACCGCTGACGCTCAAAAATGTCCGCCCGCGGCTGCGCCGCGGCGCGCGCCGGCGGCGGTGGCGCGAACGGAAATGGGGTTCTTGCCGCGCGTCGACGGCGATGCCGACGCAAGCGGCCCGTCGCATCGCGGCGCGAAGGCGTGATAGGGGACCCACGCGGGCGCGAGGAGAGGCGATGAGCGGGGAATTGGAAGCGGCCGGGGGGCTGGCCACGGCAGGGCTTGTCGCCGGCGCCATCGAAGGATCGGCGCCGGGCGCGGCAGGCGAAGGCGAGTGCCTCAATTGCGGCGCGCAGCTGAACTCCGGACGCTTCTGTTCGAATTGCGGTCAGGCCGCGCACGCCAATCGCAGTCTATGGGCGCTGGTCGAGGAACTAGCTCTGGAACGTCTTCAACCTCGACACCAAAGCATGGCGCACCGTGCCGCGCCTGGTGGGCCGCCCGGGCACGCTGACGCGCAGCTACATCGACGGCAAACGGGCGCGTTATCTGACGCCTCTGGCGACGTTCCTGCTCTGCTATTTCTTCATGTTCCTGGTGTTCTCGACGGTGCCGAAGCCGGAGACGCTGAACCTGAGCGATCGCGCTTCGGCCGCTGAGGATGTGAGCCGAGCAGCGCGAAAATCTGCGCGACGCGCAAGAGCGCCTGCAGGAAGCCGAGCAGGGATCGACGGAAGCTCGCCGCGACGCCGGCGCCAATCCCAACGCCGCGGCGCAAATTGCGCTGGGGCCGCCGAGCGCGGGGTGGCGGCGGCGCAAGACCGCCTGCAGCGCCGCCAAGCCGCTTTAGAACGCGCCGAACAGCGTCAGCGCCAAGCCCAGCAAGCGCCGATTCATGTGCATGCAAGCGAGGACGCCGCCGCCGTCGACGCAGGTCGCCGCGCCCCAAACCCCGCCGGCGCCGCAAAGCGGGGCCGGCGGCGCGGGAGTTCCCACCCCGCCGGCGGCGCCGGCCAACGACCTCAACGACGAGAACGGCCCGGTGACGCTCGACGACGTGCTGCGCAAGATCGCTCGCGAGAACATCAATGTCGACGGCAAGGCGTGGCTCAGCCCCGGCGCCCGCGCCCAGCTCACCAATCCGCCGCTCTTCTACAGCCACTTGCAGGAATCGGCCTCGCGCTGGGGCTTCTTGCTGGTGCCGATCTCGCTGCCGTTCATCGCCTTCCTGTTCCTCTTCAAGAAGAACCTGACGCTTTACGACCACACCGTGTTTGCGCTGAACTCGCTATCGTTTGCGTCGTTCTTGTTTGCGCTGATGCTGGCCGCAACCGCAAGTCTCATGGCTGCATTGGGTTCCTGGCGTGGCGCTAGGCATCGTTGCCTGCCCGTTCACACCTTCTTTCACATCGGCGGCGCCTATAAGATGAAATGGTGGTCGGCGTTTTGGCGCACCTTCTTCATGCTGTTCTTCGCGCATTCGTGCTGATCATCTTTTTCATCGCGGTGTTGTTCATCGGTTTGGCGGGCTGAAGCGCATGTCGCAGAGCGACCTCTTCGTCGACGATCGGTCTCGGCGGCCGTGGTGGTGCTTATGCTGGCGCGTTGCCGGGTCCTGGGTTTCCGGCAATCGGCGGTCCCTCGACGATGCGGAGTTGGCGCGCCTGGCGCGCGCCGAAGGCGCGAACGTCGAAGCCGCCGCCATCGACGCCAAGGGCCGTGCGGCGGTGGCGAAGCTCAATGGCGGCAAGCTCTTGATCGCCAAGGTCATGGCCGACGGGGTGTCCACGCGCGTCCTGTCGCAGGGGCAAGCGCGGGTGCGCCTCGACCAGCGCAAGCTCAGCATCACGTTTGGCGATTTGGGCTATCCGTCGCTAAATATGCGGCTTGAGAATCCGCCCGCCTGGCTGGTCGAGCTTGGAGCCCGCCCGTGATCGCGCCTGAACCCGCGCCGCCTTTTCACGTGCCGCCGATCGTCACCTATGCGGTGCCGTTCTTCGTGGCGACCATCATCATCGAGATGATCTGGATCCGGGTGTCGAAGAAGGGCCGCTACCAAGTCGCCGACAGTTTCTCCAGCCTCTCCATGGGCTTCGGCAATCAGATCGTCGGCATGGTGTTCGGCGCGGCCTTCACGCTGGCGGCTTATTATTGGGTCTACGAACACCGCCTCTTCACCCTGACCTGGACGGCGCCGGTGATGGTCGCATGCTTCTTCGGCGAAGACTGCGCCTATTACTGGTTTCATCGCATCGCTCATGAGCGGCGCTTCTTTTGGGCCAGCCACGTCGTTCATCACTCATCGCAGCACTACAATCTGACAACCGCCCTCAGGCAAACCTGGACCGGTGCGGCGGGCTTCAATTTCATCTTCTGGCTGCCGCTGCTCTATATCGGCTTTCCCCCGACGATGGTGCTGATGTTCACCGCCATCAGCCTTGTCTATCAATATTGGGTGCACACCGAGCTTATCGGGCGCCTGGGGCCGCTCGAATGGGTGATGAACACCCCTTCGCACCATCGCGTGCATCACGCCGTGAACGCCAAATATCATCGACGCCAATTACGCCGGCGTGCTGATCATTTGGGACAGGATTTTCGCCACGTTCGTGCCGGAGGACGACAAGGAGAAGCCGCGATACGGCATCGTTTCTCAGCTCGGAACCTTCAACCCGTTCCGGGTGGCGTTCCACGAATGGGCCGGCATGTTCCGCGACCTGCGCGGGGCGCGGAATTTGCGCGAAGCGTGGGGATATGTTTTCGGCCCGCCGGGCTGGAGCCCGGATGGTTCGCGCAAGACCAGCGCCTCGATCAAGGCCGCCTGGGCGCGCGAGCAGGCCGCCGCCGTTGCGGCCGAGTAGTGTACGTTCCCGAGCATTTCTCGACATCCGAGGGCGATGCGCTGATCGCGCGCTTGGCGCGGCGGTTCGCCGGCGTCCTGATCAGCGTTGACGGCGAAGGACAGCTCCTCGCGACCCATATGCCAATGCTGTGGGATGGGCGCGCGGCGCATCGTCACCGGCCACATCGCCCGCGCCAATCCGCATTGGCGGGCGGGCCCCGGGCGGGCGCTGATCGTTTTGGCCGGGCCGCAGGCCTATGTCTCGCCGAGTTTCTATCCGTCGAAGGCCGAGCATGGAAAAGCCGTGCCGACGTGGAATTATGAAGCGGTGCATTTGAGCGGCGCTGTGGAATGGTTCGACGATGCGGCGCGGCTTGAGGATGTGGTGCGGCGGCTATCGGAATTGCACGAACAGGACCGCGCCGAGCCGTGGCGCATTGAAGACGCGCCAGGGGGCTATATCGGCGGTTTGTTGCGCGGCGATCGTCGGCGTGGAAATGCGCGTGGAGCGCATCGACGCCAAGCGCAAGCTTTCTCAAAACAAGAGCGCTGCGGATTTTGAGGGCGTCATCGCCGGATTGGATGCGGCGTCGGATGGCGACTTCACGCCAGATTGCCGCACTGATGCGAGCCACGCGCGCGCTCTCGGACGATCCAGACGGCAATTGATGAGCATCCACATCGTCAAACTCTGCGTCGGCGCCGATAGCATCGACGATCTGGCCGAGTGGCAGGTCGGGCAGATCAAGCGCGCGCGCAAGGCCAAAGCGCAAACCATCCACCCCAAGCAGAAGGCCCATCCCGTCTGCGGCACGCGGATGTGGCCGAAGCGCGTGGAGGATGTGCTCGCGGGCGGCTCGCTCTATTGGGTGATCAAGGGCGTGATCAGCGTGCGCCAGCGAATTCTGGCGATCGATGAGGTGATCGACAATCACGGCCAGCGCTGCGGGCTCTATCTCGACGCGCATCTGCAGCGCACCGCGCCGCAGCCGCGCCGCGCGTTTCAGGGCTGGCGCTATCTGGATCCTAGCGACGCGCCGGCCGATCTCACGCCCGCGCAAGGCGGGGCGGATCTGCCGGAGCATTTGCGGCGGCGGCTGGTGGAATTGGGCGCCTGGTAAGCGTTGTTTCCTCGCCGCTTGGCTTCGCGTGGGCGAGGCGCTTAGCCCAACGCCTTGGCCACGCCAGCGCAAAAAGCGGGAAGGTCCTCGTCGTCGTGATAAAGGCCCAGACCGATGCGCAGCACATCGTCGCGCGCGTCGGTGATGATGTTGGCCTCGAACAGGCGCGCCTTCCAGTGCGTGGCGCGCGGATGCCGCAGCGAGATGAAGCGCGATTGATGTCCGCTGGCGTTGGGCTTCAAGAGTTCGGCTTCGGCTAGGACGCCGGCCTGGCCGGCTTCGATCGCCGCGACCAGGGTTTCGCGCAGCGGCGCAAGTCGAGAGCTGATCTTGGCGGTGTCAAGGCGTTCGCGGGCCAGCATCGCGCGCACTGCGTTGAAGCGATAAAGCCCGGTCGCGTCATAAGTGGCGCCGAAATAGCGCAGCGCGTCTTGGCCATAGGCGACAGCGCCGCCATGCTCTGCTTTCAATAGCGCCGAATTCGGCGAACCAGCCCGTGTTCGACGGGCGCTCGCCATAGCCGCGCGGCGCGTGGATGTAAGCTGCGCCTTCGCCCGCCATCGCGTACTTGTAGCCGCCGCCGAGCAAGAAGACGCGATCGGCGACACCGCTGAAGTCGCACGGCATCGCCATGAAAGAGTGATAGAGGTCGAGCACCACCCACGGACCGTCCGGTTGGGCGATGGCGGCGAGGTCTTCAACGCCGTCAAAGCGCAGCCCGCTCTTGAACATGACGTGGCTCAGGAAGGCTATGTCCGGCGTCTTCTCGCGCGCCGCGGCCAGATAGCGCTCGGTGAAGGTCTCGAAGGGTTGGCACGCCACGATGCGGCGGCGGATGCGGGCGTCTTCCTCCCAGCGCCCGCTTTGGCGGCGGAAGGAGTGGAATTCGCCGTCGCTGGTCAACACATCGAGCGGCTCGGCGCTGCCCTTGGCGGAGAAAATGCGCACCAACAATTCGTGCGTGCTTGGCGCGAAGGCCACGGTGCTCGGATCGGCAAGCTTGAGCTCGCGCGCGATCTGCCGTTGTCCCTCGGGGATCACTTCGCCGAAAATCTTCTCCCATTTGCGATCCGCGAGCGCGGCGGCGTCATGCCAAGCGGCGAGGTGGCCATCATAGGAGGCGTCCGGCCAGAGATGGTGCGAATGCGCGGCGAAATGCAGACGATCGGGATTGGCGGCGATGGCGCGCGAAAAGAGGTGCTTATAGGATTTCACAGTTTCGTCCTGAGCGACCAGATTTCCGGAAAAGCGCGGCGCGCGAGCGTTTGTTGCAGGTAGCCGACGCCTTCGGTGCCGCCGGTGCCGCGTTTGCGCCCGATGATGCGTTCGACCGTGAGCACGTGTTTATGGCGCCAAGTGAGGAGCGCATCGTCGAGATCGAGCAGTTTTTCCGCCAGCTGGTAGAAAGCCCAGTAGTGCTGGGTGTCGCGATAGATCGCCAGCCACGCGCTCTCGACGGCCTCGCTCGCCTCGTAGGCGGCTTCGCGCGGGCGCTGCAGAACCGCGGCGGGAATGGCGAAGCCTGCTCTCACCAGTTCCGCGATCACATCGTCATAGAGGCTGGGCGCATAGAGCGCGGCCTCCAGCATTTTCCATTCCTCGCCGCCTGGGGTCTGGAATTTCAGGAACGAGCGCGTCCTTCAGCCCGAGCTGAAATTCGAGCGCGCGGAATTGATAGGATTGAAAGCCGGAGCTTGAGCCCAGGAGTTCGCGGAAATTGAGATAGTCCGCCGGCGTCATGGTCGCGAGAATGTCCCAGGCTTGCGTCATCACCGCCTGGATGCGCGACACCCGCGCCAGGTGTTTGTAGGCCGGAACGAGATTGCCGGCGCGCACTTCGCGCTGCGCGGCGGCGATTTCGTGGATGGCCTGTTTCATCCACAATTCCATGGTCTGATGCAGGATGACGAAGAGCAGTTCGTCGTGCTCCTCGCTCAGGGGCCGCTGGCAGGCGAGCAGCTCCTTCAACCGCAAGTACCCGCCATAGGTCACGGGGCCGGCGGGGGCGGTTTTGTCATTCATGCGGATTTGCACCATATCTATGCGCCGCCGCTACGGAAACCCATTGAATCAAGGACGCTTCCCGAATCCGCTCGCCTCAAAAACAGTATGGCGCGGCCGCTGAATTTGCTAGGGAAGCGCGGGGGAACCGAGGGAGACAAGGATGCAGGGCATCGGGCGCATACTCATCATCTTGGTGGTTGTGATCGCCGCCGGCTTCGGCATTTCGTTGCTGGTGCTGCCGTCGACAGCCGCGAAGTCGCAAGCCTTTGACGTCGCCATGGCGCCGCAAAGTGTGATCGCACGCCTTTCAACAGCGCCGCCGAACACGGTGGTCGGCGCCGGCGTCACGCAAAGCGGACGCGCGAGCGTCGCCAACAACGTGGTGACGACGCCGATCGCGTTCGCGGACGGCGGCACCGGAGACGCCACCTATACGGTGACGCCGAAGAATGGCGGCGCCCATATCGACGCGCGCATCGAACGCAATTTGGGCTTCAATCCGATCACCCGCTTTCAAGGCAGGGACGGCGGCCCGGTTCAGGCGGCTGCCGCTGTATTCTTTCCCGCGGTGACCAACGACCTCACCCATCCCTCCGATGGCGGGCGCACCATCGATGGCGTCACCTCGCAGGGATTGCGCTACGAAATCGTCAATGTCGCGGCGCAGCAATTTGCGTTCAATGAATATTGCGCGCCCCAGCAGCCGTCTGAAATCAAGGAAGCGGTGCGCCAAAGCCTCGTGGCCGTGCGCGGGTTCATGGGCTCGCACAATCTCGCCGCCAATGGCCCGCCAATCGCGGTGGAGACCGGCTGGAACGAAACCACCCACCTATATTGCTTCCAGATCGGGGTTCCGTTCACCGGCGCGCCGCCGCGCAACATTTATGTCGCGGGCGTGAAAGTGGGACCGACGCCCGCCGGGCAGGCGATGCGCGTCCACTACACCGGCACCGAGGAGAACGTCATTCCGGTCTACGACCAGATGGAAAACGCCATGTGGTCCGCGCACATGACGATCGATAAGTCGTATGAGGTCTATTACGACGATCCGCTGCAGCCGGCGGGCTCGCAAAACCGCGACATCTATTACCTGTTCAGCGGTGATGCGGCGACGCTGCAACGGGTCGCCCCGTCGGCGGGAGCGCCCGTGTCCGTGGGCGCGGCGAGCGCTGCGCCGGCGGCGGCGACAACGACGACGACAACTTCGCCGGCGACCACAACGACGACAGCGACAACAACGGCGACAACAACCGCGACGCCGTAACGCTTGTCGCTGCAATGCAAAGTCAAAGGCCGCGGCGTTGGACCGCGGCCTTTTTCTTCGCCCTTACGCCGGCATGTTGTCGATGAGGCGGGTCTTGCCGAGCCAGGCGGCGGCGAGAATCCGCGCCGGCTGCTTGAAGTCGGCGACCGGCTGCAAAGTCGCGGCGTCGCGGATGGCGACATAGTCGACAGAGGTGAAGCCGGCGGCGGTCAAATGACGGCTCGCCTCCAGCTCCACAGCATCGACGGGCGCGCCGGCGCGCACGGCTTTGATCGCGTCGTGCAGCACGCCATTGAGCCGCGCGGCGATGCGGCGTTCGTCAGCGGAGAGGTAGAAGTTGCGTGACGACATCGCCAGGCCGTCAGCCTCGCGCACGGTGGGACAGCCGACAATCTCAACCGGAATATCGAGATCGCGCGTGAGCCGCCTGATCACGAGCAGTTGCTGATAATCCTTTTCGCCGAAGAACGCCGCATCGGCCAGCGCCTGCACCAAGAGCTTCGTCACAACCGTGGCCACGCCGCCGAAAAAGTGCGGACGCATCTGGCCTTCGAGCATGGTTGAGACGCTGGAGACGAGCACGCTGGTGGAAAACCCCTCTGGATACATGGCCGCGCGCTCCGGCGCGTAGAGAAGATCGCAGCCGGCGGCGGCGAGCAGCTTTGCATCGCCGGCTTCATCGCGCGGATAGCGGTCGAAGTCCTCGTGCGGCGCGAATTGCTTCGGGTTCACGAACAAGGTGGCGACGACGAAACCGCAGCGTTGTTTCGCGGCGCGAACAAGCGAGAGATGCCCCTCGTGCAGGGCGCCCATGGTCGGCACCAGGCCGATCGACGCGCCGCCTCTGCGCTCGGCGGCGATCGCGGTGCGCAGCTCGGCGACCGTGCGGGCGATGGGGAGAGGCGCGCTCACTTGTTCCGCATCCGGCGCCGCTGCGCGCAGGTCAAGCGGCTTAAGCGCGCCTTAACCCGGCTCGAGCGAACCTTTAACAATGTGTTTCGGCGTTGCGTCCCGGGTGAGGACAGCGGCGCCCGCCAATCTGGGCGGGTGCGCGCAATGAGCCTCGCCCACGCCTACGAGCCGGCGACGCCGCGCCGCCAGGCGCACATCATTGTTGTCGGCAATCAAAAGGGCGGCGCCGGCAAATCGACCGTGGCGATGCATTTGATCGTGGCGCTCATGCGCATGGGCCGTCGCACCGGCGCGCTCGATCTCGATGTCAGGCAGCGCTCGCTCATCCGCTACATTGAAAACCGCTCGCGCTGGGTCTCCTCGCACGTCGCCAACCTGCCGGTGCCGCAAGTGTTTGAGTTGCAGGAGAGCGCTCTGCGTGAACGCGACGCGGCCGAGGCGGTCGATGAGTCCGCCTTCCGCGCGGCGCTGCGGCGGCTTTCCGAGACCTGCGATTACATTGTGATCAACTCGCCGGGCGGCGACTCGCATTTGGCGCGCCTGGCGCACGCTTGCGCCGACACGCTGGTGACGCCGCTGAATGACAGCTTTGTCGACTTCGATCTGTTGGGCGACATCGACGAGCATTGCGCCGAGATCGTGCGACCTTCGATCTACAGCGAAATGGTCTGGGAAAGCCGCAAGCAGAAGGCGCTCGCCGCGCGCACGCCGATCGACTGGGTGGTGCTGCGCAACCGCACCTCCACCAGCCGCATCGAGGCCAAGAACAAGCAGCGCGTCGGCGATGCGCTGCGGACGCTGTCGCAGCGGATCGGCTTTCGCCTGGCGCCGGGCCTCTCGGAGCGGGTCATTTTCCGCGAACTCTTCCCGCAGGGCCTCACGCTCCTCGATCTTGACGGGCAGGCGCGTGACCGGTGAGATGAAAATGAGCCACTTGGCCGCGCGCCAGGAACTGCGCGACCTTTTCATCACCCTGAAGCTGCCTGGGCTCGAAGGCGAGCCGCTGAAGTTCTAAAGCAGCGATTGTCGGCACTCGCTGGAGAACGGCTCTGATCATCCGCGCGCTCTTGATCCTGGCGGCCGCCTTCTTGGTGCTGCTGCTTGCGCGTTTGGGCTCGGCCTATCGCCGCCAGATCATGGCGCGCTGGCCGGCGCTTGCGTTCGCGGCTGCAGCAATGGTGGCGCTCTGGCGCGGCGCGGTTGAGCCGGGCCTGGTGTTGGCGGCGCTGGCGGCGGCGGCGTGGTTGGTGAGCCCGCTGCTCATCGCGCGCAAGCCTGGGGCGGGCGCGCAGAGACCCGCCGACGCCGAAGCGCGCGCCATTTTGGGGGTCGGGCTGGCGGCGACGCCGGATGACATCCGCCACGCCTATCGTCGCAAAATGGCCGACGCCCACCCCGATCGCGGCGGCAGCCACGATGCGGCCGCCCGTCTCACCGCGGCGCGCGATACGCTCCTGAAGCGCACGCGCCCAGCTTAGTCGTTGGGATCTTCCTCGGCAGTCGGGGCGGTCGCGTCCGGGGGCAGCGGCGCACGCATGGGCGAGAGCGTTTGCACGACCTGGCCCTGCGGCACGCCTTGTGCTGACATTGTCGTGGCCGAGGCGTTGGCGTTGAGCGCGCCCGGCGCCAGGCGGATATCGAGGCGGCGGGTGGGCAAGCTCGCCAATTGCGCCCGGTTTGGATCGCCGCGGCTGGCGAATTCCTCGAACGCGCCGTCGATCAGATACGACACTTGCGAGTCGCGCGCGGCGGCGAATTCCCCGCCCAGCACCACCACGATCACGCGATGGCCGCCGCGCTCTGTGGAGGTGGCGAGATTGAAGCCGGAAGAGCGTGTGTATCCGGTCTTGATGCCGTCGAGGCCCGGCACTTGGCCAAGCAGATGGTTGTGGTTGCGGCTGGAGCGGCGGCCCCACGAGAAGGTCTCGGTTTGGAAATAGCCGTAATATTGCGGGAAATCGCGCCATAGGGCTTGGGCGAGTATCGCCAGATCGCGCGCCGTGCTGTGGTGCAGCGGATCGGGCAAGCCGCTCGCATTCACGAACCGCGTTTCACTCATCCCGAGGGTGCGGGCGCGGGCGGTCATTTCCGCGGCGAAGCGCGTTTCGCTGCCGCCGAGACGTTCGGCCACCATGGTCGCGACGTCGTTAGCGGACTGGACCGCGATGGCGCGGATGGCTTGATCGACGTTGATGCTGTTGCCGCGGCGCAGGCCCGAGCCGCGACGGCGGCTGGCGCGCGGCGTTGCGCGAAGCCACGAGCGGGGTGTCCAAGGTGAGCTGGCCGCGCTGAAGCGCGTCAAACACCATATACAGCGTCATCATCTTGGTGAGGGACGCAGGATAGCGGATCTCCTCGGCATGGTCGTCGACCAGCACTTCGCCGGTGCGGGCGTCCATGACGATGGCGGCGTAGCGTTCGCTGGCTTGAGCCGGCGCGGCGATGCTGAGCGCGGCGAATGTCGCCGCGACAGCGAGAACCCGAAACAATGTTCCACGTACCGGTGATTGCATCGGCGCCGTCCAAAACCCCGCACGAGAGGCGCCTCATTCAGGCAAATCGCGTGCCATTGAGCTTACAGGTTCATTAGTTCAGGTTAAGCGACCGTTTCCCCGACAGAGTTCCACTGCATTCCACTGCGGTTTCTTGACCTTTACCTGAATTAACCTCCGCAGCTCTGCATGAATCGTATCTGAACGGCCAGACCTCCAACTGCTAAAAGGCCGCACGAATTGCATGTTGCAGTGCAGCAAAAGTCGGTTGACTTCGCAGGTGCAGCATAACATATAGGGCGCAGATTCGCCGGGTTGGCCTGGCGATCCCCACCACCACCGGGGCCGGAAACGCGCCCAAGGAGACCGAACCATGGCAGCCGCCAAGACCGCCCGCGCCGCGAAATCGGCCACCGAGGCGTTTGAACAAGTCACCACCGTTTCTTCGGAAGCGGTCCGCGAAAACTTCGACCGCGGCCTCGCCGCCCTCTCGGAAGCCTCGGCTTTCGGCAAGCAGAACGTTGAAGCCTGGGTTGCTTCGGCGGCCGCCGCCCAGAAGGGCATTGAGGCGATCTCGGCGCGCTCCGTGGCGTTCTCCAAGCAGGCGCTGGAAAACCATGTCGCGGCCACCAAATCGATGCTGACCTCCAAGAGCGTCCAGGAGTTTGTGGAAAAACAGAATGACTACGCGAAGTCCTCGTTTGAGGCCTATGTCGCCGAATTGTCTTCGTTTTCTGACCTCTTCTCGGGCGTGGCCAAGGAAACCTTCCAGCCGATCAACGAACGCTTCAACGCGGTTGGCCAACTGATCCAAACGAGCGCGCAGCGCTAAACCCAAAGACTTCCGGAGCCGCTGCAAGCGGCCTCAGAGGGGCTGAAAGAGGACGGGCCCGGCCGCCAAGAGCCGGGCCCGTTCGTTTGCGCCCACGCCCGTTGGGGATTGCGCCAGCGCAGGGCAAGGCCTTCCATCCGCCTCATCTATCCATAAATTGTTCAGCATGTCGGCTCAGCCTCGGCCTTAGAGTCTGCGCCGGCGTGACCAGGGTTCAACGCGTGCATGAGCGGTGAGTGGGACGACGAGGAAGGCGGCGCCGGCGACGTAGACAGTCGAACCGGAACGAAGACGCTCACTCGCACCAAGAAGCCTGCGCTGTACCGGGTCTTGATCCTAAACGACGATTACACGCCGATGGAATTCGTCGTTTATGTCCTCGAGCGCTTCTTCAACAAGACGCGCGAAGAGGCGACGACGATCATGCTGCACGTCCATCAGAACGGCGTCGGCGTGTGCGGAATTTTCACCTACGAGGTGGCCGAGACCAAGGTCGCTCAGGTGCTCGATCTAGCGCGGCGGCACGAGCATCCGCTGCAATGCACGATGGAAAAGGAATAGAATGGCGACCTTCTCACGCACGCTTGAACACACGCTGCGGCGGGCGTTGTCTCTGGCAAACGAGCACCGCCACGAATACGTGACGCTCGAGCATTTGCTTCTGTCGCTGATCGACGATGATGACGCGGCGCAAGTCATGCACGCGTGCAAAGTCGATCTCGACAAGCTGAAGCTCAATTTGGAGTCTTATCTGTCGACTGAACTCGACAGCCTCGTGGTGCCCAACCGCGAGCACGAGGAGCCGCGCCCCACCGCCGGCTTCCAACGCGTGCTGCAGCGTTCGATGCTGCACGTCGATTCGAGCGGCGGGCGCGAAGTGACCGGCGCCAATGTGCTGGTGGCCCTGTTCAGCGAGCGCGAAAGCCACGCCGCATACTTCCTGCAAGAGCAGGACATGACCCGCTACGACGCTGTCAACTTCATCGCCCACGGCCTGCCAAAGCGCGCCGGCGCGGCCCAACCGCGTCCGGTGCGCGGCGCCAATGAAGAGGAAGGCGAGCGGGTGGTGAAGCAGGGCTCCGAAGCCCTGGCCGCTTATTGCGTCAACCTCAACAAGAAGGCCAAGGAAGGCAAAATCGATCCGCTGATCGGGCGTGAACCGGAAGTGCTGCGCGCAATTCAGATCCTTTGCCGGCGGCAGAAGAACAATCCGCTGCTGGTCGGCGATCCTGGCGTCGGCAAAACCGCGATCGCCGAGGGCCTGGCGCGCAAGATCAATGAAAAGCAGGTGCCCGAGGTGCTGGCGGACGCCACCATCTTCTCGCTGGACATGGGCTCACTGCTGGCGGGCACCCGCTATCGCGGCGATTTCGAAGAGCGTTTAAAGAGCGTGATGAAGGAATTGGAGAACCATCCGAAGGCGATCCTGTTCATCGACGAAATCCACACCGTGATCGGCGCTGGCGCCACTTCCGGCGGCGCCATGGATGCGTCCAACCTGCTGAAGCCGGCGCTGCAATCGGGGCAGCTCCGTTGCATGGGCTCGACCACCTATAAGGAATATCGCCAGCACTTCGAAAAGGATCGCGCCTTGGCGCGGCGCTTCCAGAAGATCGACGTCAACGAGCCGTCGATCCCGGATGCGATCAAGATCTTGATGGGCCTAAAGCCCTACTTCGAAGAATATCACAAGGTGAAGTACACCGACGATGCGGTGAAGATGGCGGTCGAACTATCGGCGCGCCACATGGGCGACCGCAAGCTGCCCGATAAGGCGATCGACGTGATCGACGAAACCGGCGCTTCGATGATGTTGCTGCCGCCGAACCAGCGCAAGCAGGTGATCGACGTGCCGGAAGTCGAGGAAGTGGTGTCGCGCATGGCGCGCATCCCGGCGAAGTCGGTGTCGAAGAACGACAGCGAAATGCTGGCCTCGCTCGCCAACGATTTGAAGCGGGTAGTGTTTGGGCAGGAAGCGGCGATCGATCAGCTCGCATCGGCCATCAAGATGGCGCGCGCGGGACTGCGCGAACCGCAAAAGCCGATCGGCTGCTATTTGTTCGCCGGTCCGACCGGCGTCGGCAAAACCGAGGTTGCGCGTTCACTCGCGAACGTGATGGGCATCGAGCTGCTGCGCTTCGATATGTCGGAATACATGGAGCGCCACACGGTGTGCCGCCTCATTGGCGCGCCTCCCGGCTATGTCGGCTACGATCAAGGCGGCCTGCTCACCGATGGCGTCGATCAGCATCCCCATTGCGTGCTGCTGCTCGATGAAATCGAGAAGGCGCACCCGGATCTGTTCAATATTCTGCTGCAAGTGATGGATCACGGCGCCTTGACCGACGCGAACGGCAAGAAGGTGGACTTCCGGAACGTCATCTTGATCATGACCACGAACGCCGGCGCGGCGGACGCCGCCAGACAAGGCATTGGCTTCGGCCGCGGCAAGAAGGACGAGGAGAACGAGGAAGCGATCAAGCGCTTGTTCTCGCCGGAATTCCGCAACCGCCTCGATGCGTCGATCCACTTCAACGGCCTGCCGCCGGAAATCGTGCGCAATGTCGTGCAGAAGTTCATCATCCAGCTCGAAGGTCAGCTGGCCGAACGCAATGTGCAGATCGAAATCACCGATCGCGCCGCCGATTGGCTGGCCACCCGCGGTTACGACGAAAGCTTCGGCGCGCGTCCGTTGGCGCGCCTCATCCAAGAGCAAGTCAAGAAGCCGATGGCCGACGAACTCTTGTTCGGCAAGCTGAAGAATGGCGGCATCGTCAAGATCGACATCGATCCGGCGGACAAGGACAAGCTCAAGTTCCAGTATTTGCCGGAACAGCGCGGCTTGCTCTCGTTCGGGAAGAAGCCGGAAAAGGCCTAAAAAGCCGCGAACGCAAAGTGAAAAGCGGCGGTCGCAAAAGCTGCGGCCGCCGCCATTTTATGACCCCCAGCGGCGGCGCCCTGTGGTTGGGCGCGAAAGGATGAGCCGATGCCGACCCAATCGCGTTTCCCGCCGCAAATGCCAAAGGCGCATGCAAGAGAGGTTCACTCTCGACAACATTCGTATGGCGGGCGCGCGGTCAGTTCGCGGATCGAGGGGCCGCCGTAGCGGAGCGCTTGGGTCGGGGTGAAACTCAAGGGCCGCGCCCGCTCGAGCGCCGGCGCGGCCAATCGTCAGGCGTCTAGCCTCAAATCTCGGCGGCGATCGCGTTGGCGATGGCTTCGAGCTCGGCGATGTCGGCGCGCTTTTGGTGGGAATGGCCGGCCAGGCCAACGCCTTCATAGCGCGGTATAATGTGGAAGTGCGGATAGAAAATCGTCTGCCCGCCGGGCGTGCCGTTATATTGCGCCACCACCACTCCATCGGGCTTCAGCGCCTTCGTCACCGCCTTCGCCACCCGATGCACGCGCTCAAGATAAGGGCCGACGGCGTTCGCCGGCATTTCCAGAAAGTTCTTCACCTGCACGCCTTTCGGCGCGACCAGCGTATGTCCGCGCGATTGCGGGAAGAGGTCCATGAAGGCGAGCGCGACATCGTCCTCATAGACCTTCACGCTGGGGATTTCGCCGCGTAGAATTTTGGCGAAGAGATTGTTGTCGTCGTAGGCGCCGTGAAGGCTCATGTGGTCGGTGCTCCCGGAAAGCGGAGAACGTAGCGATGGGCGTAGTCAAAGCAAAGCCGCCGGTGGACACCTCCGGTCTCACCGAGCGGCAGAAGAAGTGGTTCGCGAGCGTGGAAGCCAGCCTCGAGCGCGATACCGGCAAGACGCTCGCGCAATGGGTGAAGATCGCCAAGACCTGCCCCGAGACGACGCCGGGCAAGCGCTCGAAATGGCTGCGCGAGAAGCATGGGCTGGGCGTCAATCGCGCCGCTCACGTGCTCTATGCGGCGTTCCCGCCAGCGGGGCCGAGCTGGGACGATCCGGCCGCGCTCCTGGATCAGCTCTGGAAGGAAAAGCATGGACGCGCGATTTATGACGCCGTCGCCGCGATGGTGCGCAAGCAATTCCCGGACGCAATCATTGGGCCGCGCAAAACCTTCGTGTCGTTCTCACGCAAAATTCAATTCGCCGGAATTTTGCCCGCGCGCGGCGGCAGGGCCGAGCTTGGGCTGCCGCTGCCTCTAAGCGAGAGCAAGCGGCTCTCGCCGATGAAGAGCCGGCCGTGGGCGGAAAAGCACAGCGCCATTCTCGTGCTCAACACGGCCAAGGACGTGGACGGCGAAGTGAAGCGCCTGTTGAAGCTCGCCTACGCGAAGGGCTGAGTTCCGCGTTCTCGCGGCATTTGTGAGGAGCGCTGGCGGAACGGGCGCGTGCGCGCACGGTTGGCCGAATGGGTTGGCGTGGGCCATCTCGAAGGAACATCACAAGAGAGTTGCTTTGCTCGCGCTCAGCGCTTGGGCCGCGCTTGCATTAGCGGGAGCCGCTGGCGCCGCCGGGCCGGGCGGAACGCACGCTGCGCCTCCGAGCGCTCAAGGCGGCGCCAATGCGAGCGCGCATTCGACGACGTCTAGTCAATCCACCATGACGGCGACAACCAACGCCGCGCTATCGCCGACAGATCAGCGCGGGCCGGCGCAAACCGGTCAGCCCAAAGCTTCGTGCGGGAGCGCGACGGCGCCGAACACGCCGGGCGCGGCGGCGAATGCGCCCGGGGCGGCCTTCAATCCGAACGGCACTGCCGGTCAACATTATGCCGGAGAGCAAGCGCAAAACTCGCGCAACAGCGTCTCCGTCTCGCAATACGATTCCGCGTGCGCACACCAACCCACGCCTCACTAGCCGAGGCGTAAGCTGGATCCCGCAGAGGGCGGCGCAGCGCCCTGCGTTGCGTCGCCTTTTTCCGCGATTGTGTTGAGCCCTGCTTGGTTTGAGCCGCGATTGGCTTTGAGCAGCGTCGTCGCGTGAGAAAGGCTGAGTCGCACGTTTTCAGCGGCTTACGCGCCAAGCGCTCTGGATAAGCGCCAAGCTCCGCCATGGCGCGCCCTGGAACGCAGGGATGCAAGCCAAGGCATTCTTAGATTTAATCGTCGCGCGAATAGCCGCGGCGGGCCGTCTCCTCTACGCTGGCGATTGTGGAACCGGGGGGGCGCGGGGAGGCTTGCGTCCTTGGCTGTGGTTGGACTTCGTTTCGACGAGAGCGCGATAGGCGCTCCCTTTGCGTATGACCAGTCGTTGGTCTTTCTATCGTTTTTCATCGCCGTGATCGCATCTTACGCGACCCTGGAGGTGGCCGAACGCCTGCGCGTAGCCGGCGGCGGCGGCCATGTCTGGCATGCGGCGAGTTCGATCGCGCTGAGCGGCGGGGTCTGGTCGATGCTCGCCATCGCCATGCTCGCCTACGCCTCGCCGCTGAAGCGGGGCTACGATCCCGCCATGGCGGCGCTCTCGGGCGTCTCCATCCTCGCCGCAGCGGCGCTGGCTTTTTGGATCATGCGCGCCTGCACCGTCCGCGGCCGCGTCGGCTGGATCTATGTGGCGCTTGGGGGAGCGGTGCTCGGCGCAGGCTTAGCGGCGATGCTCTATACCGGCATCGCCGCGGTGCGCGTGGCCGGCGTTGTCGTCTATCGGCCCGGCTTGTTTGCGATTTCCGTGGCCATCGCGCTTGCGGCGGCGGGCGCCGCGCTCTGGCTGGCTTTCTCGCCCACGCGTTGGTGGCAGCGCGCGCTCGCCGCCGTCGCCATGGCGGCGGCTTTCAGCGGCATGTATCGCCTCGGCATCGCCGCCAGCGCCGTCGTCGCCGGCGGCTCCAACGCCTCGAGCGGCCTCCGCCTGGCCGAACCCATCGCCGCCGCCTGGATCGCGCTTGGCGTCGTTGGCGTTGTCATGATCGCGCTTATCGGGGCGTTTTTCGATCGCCGCCGCGAGCAAGACGCCGCCTATGAAGCGGTGCGCTTGCGCAAGGAAGTCGCCCAACGCACCGCCAACCTGCAGGCGACCGCCAGTCAACTGGACGCGGCGCTGGCACATGCGGAGCGGGCGAGCGCGGCCAAGTCCGATTTTCTCGCCAGCATGAGTCACGAGCTGCGCACGCCGCTCAACTCGATCCTGGGCTTTTCGCAATTGTTGCTGAACAGCAGATCGTTCGAGCCGTTGACCGCCAAGCAAGCGGGCGCGGTGCAGCAGATCGAACAGGCCGGGCGCCACTTGCTGCTGCTGATCGACGATGTGTTGGACCTGTCGCGCATCGAGGCGGGGCGTGTGCCGTTGTCCATCGAGCCGGTCG
The DNA here is from genome assembly GCA_963847165.1 of uncultured Pseudomonadota bacterium. Lineage (GTDB taxonomy): Bacteria > Pseudomonadota > Alphaproteobacteria > Caulobacterales > Aquidulcibacteraceae > Vitreimonas. Next base: position 43,683 of record CAWJYY010000011.1, on the reverse strand, counting down.
AGGTCGCCGCCTTGATTGAAGAGGCCGCTTCGATGCTGCAGCCCGCGGCGATCAGCGCCAACGTCACCGTTCACACCGACGCCGCCTTCCACGGTTTGTTTGTGCGCGCCGATCGCAGGCGTCTGCTGCAGGTGCTGATCAACCTCCTGTCGAACGGCATAAAATACAACAAGCACGGCGGCAGCGTCAGCGTCTCGTGTCACAACGTCGAGGGCGAGGCGCGCATCATCATCAGCGACACCGGGGTCGGGATCCCAGCGCAGCATCTGGGTGAGGTGTTCGAGCCGTTCAGCCGCCTCTCCCAAGAGCGATCAGCCGGCGCCGGCGCCGGCCTGGCTCTCTGCCGGCGCCTGGTCCAGGCGATGCGCGGCGTCATCCGCGTCGATAGCCTTGAGGGCAAGGGCACGACATTCACGGTGGCGCTGCCGGTGGCGGCCGAACAGGAAGGCGCCGCACCCACCCCGGCGCTGCGCGCCACCGTGCTTTACATCGAGGACAATCCCGCAAGCGTCCTCCTCATGCGTCACATCATGAAGGAGATGGCCGACATCGAATTGGTGGTCGCCACCAGCGCGCGCGAGGGGATCGAATTGGCGCGCGGGCTAAAGCCTGGCCTCATTCTCCTCGATATCAATTTGCCGGAGATGGACGGGTACGAAGTGTTGCAGACGCTGCGAAGCGACGAGCACACCGCTGAGATCCCGGTCTTTGCGATCACCGCCAATGCGTTGCCGAAGGAGCTGGAGCGCGGCGTCGCCGCCGGTTTCGATCATTATATCGCCAAGCCGCTCAACATCCCTCAATTCATCGCCGCGGTGGATGTCGTCTTGGCGCAGCCTCCGGCGCGGCGGCTGAAGCGGGCGCGGGTCAAGCGCGAGCCGGCGGCGGCGCCCGCGCCGGTCGAACTCGTCGGGTTCAAGCGGCCGTCCCCGTTCGGCGCTGCAGCGTCGCTGTTCGCCAGCAAGCTTACACCCACGCGCGCGGTGAAGAAGGCCTCGCCGCCGCCGGCTGAACTGCCGAGCAATCCGCCGGCGGGCTAAAGGCCGAGCGCCGCCCGTTGCGGCGCGGACCGCCTAGACCGGCGATTGAATATTGCGCACGATCCCAAGCAAAGTCGCGCGCGGGATGAACGGCGCCAGCGCCGCTTGTATGGCGTTGCGGGCGCCGGTGACGACGACGCGCTTATTGCGTTTCCAGCCTTCGTAGCCTTGGCGCGCGACCGGCGCCGAGGCCATCACCTTCGCTGATTGCGCCAGCCGCGTCTTGCCAGTGCCGGCGCGCTCGCGGAATTTCGACGCCGTCGGCCCCGGGCAGAGGCAACTCACGTGCACGCCGGTGCCGCGCGCCTCCTCCCAGAGCGCCTCAGAGAACGAAAGCACATAGGCTTTGGAGGCGTAATAGTTCGCCATGAGCGGGCCCGGCTGGAAGGCCGCGGTCGAGGCGACGTTCAAGACCCCGCCGCGTTTCTTGGCGAGCATTCGGTCCCAGAACAGATAGGTGAGCTCCACCAGCGCCCGCACGTTGAGATCGATCATGCCGAGCTGGGTGGCGAGATCCGAGGACGTGAGCGCGCCGGCGTGCCCGTAGCCGGCGTTGTTGACGACCACATCGACCTCGAGCCCGCGCGCGCCAATGGCGTTGGCGAGGCTCGCGCCGCCGCCAATGGCGCCGAGATCTTGGGCGATGACATTGATCTTCACACCGTGGGCGGCGGCGAGGCGTTGGGCGACCTGGTTGAGCGGGGCCTCGCTGCGCGCCGTCAGAATGAGGTCGTAACCGTCCCGCGCGAAGCACTCGGCGAGATCAACGCCGATGCCGGCGGACGCGCCGGTCACCAGTGCGATTTGTCCTTCTCCCGGTTTCCGCCGCGCCATACTTGCCTCCCGTGTGCCGCATGCGACGATAGGCGGACGCAGGCGCGGTTCCAACCGCCGCGGCCAAACGTGATAGGCAGAGGCGATGAAAGAGCCGGCCGCATTCAAGCTCAATCCGGACGAAGCGGCGTTCGACGCCAAAGGCCCAGAACGGCACAAGGTGGTGCGGCCGCGCGATGCGGCGACGCTTATCCTGGTGCGCGAAAAGCGCGAAGTGATGATGGGCCAGCGCGCCAAGGGCCACGTGTTCATGCCCGACAAATGGGTCTTCCCCGGCGGCAGGGTCGATCCGGGCGACGTGCGCGCCCCGGCCGCGAGCGAATTGCGTCCCGAGATCGAAGCGCTGTTGAAGCTGGGGGGCGTACGGCGCCCTCCGCGGGCGTTTGCGCTGGCGGCGGTTCGCGAAACCAAGGAGGAGGCGGGCCTCGTCCTCGGGGGCGCCGACGGCCCCGACCTTTCGAAGCTGGACTTCATCGCCCGCGCGATCACGCCCCCGCACCGGCCGCGCCGCTTCGACGCCCGCTTTTTCCTGGTCGACGCCCACGCCGTGGGGGCTCATGCCGAGCCGGCGCCGAGCGAAGAATTGCTGCACACAAAATGGTTTACGCTGGAGGAGGCGGCGGCTTTGGATTTGCCCTCGATCACCCGTTTCGTGCTGAAAGAGGTCCGCGAGCGGCTCGCCGGCGAGCCGCTCGACCCGCCCTTTCTGCGCTGGGCCCGGGGCGGGCACCAGATGGACCGGCTCAAATGTTGACTTCCGCGGCGTTCTCCGTATTTTCCGCCGCTCTTCAAATTCTTGCACGCCTGGAAACGCCGTCATGGCCAAGCCCGCCACCATCAAAATCCGTTTGAACTCGACGGCCGACACCGGCTTCTTCTACGTGACCAAGAAGAACCCCCGCACCAAGACCGAGAAGCTGAAGTTCAAGAAATACGATCCGATCGCGCGCAAGCACGTCGAGTTCGTCGAAGGCAAGATCAAGTAAGACCTGATCGGTTCACTTCCCGTACAAAATCATCTGCGTGCACCGGAAAAGCGCCATCGTCTTTCCGGACCGCTCATGGGTGACCACCGCATCCCAAACTTGAGTGGTCTTCCCGGCGTGCGCGAGTTTGGCCTCGCACGCCACGCCGCCCTCGCGCGCGGTGCCGAGGAAGTTGGATTTAAGCTCGATGGTGGTGAAGCCAATCGCTGTGTCCGGCTTTGAAATGATGCAGCCATAGCCGCAGGCGCTGTCGGCGAGCGCGATGATGCTGGCGGCGTGGAGAAAACCGTTTGGCGCCATATGGTGCGGCTTGACGCTGAAGCGCCCGTGCACGCGGCCGGGTTCGGCCTCCAGCCATTCGAGCCCCAAATGGTCGGGCAAGTGGCCCTTCTGACGTTCGGTCAGCTGCGTGACGAAATCCATGCGATCCTCGGCGCCGCGCCAGGGTTAGGCGCGTTTCCCGCAAAGGTAAGTCGACGCCAGGCCCGGCGCTAGGTGACGAGCGTCACGCGCGCTATGTTGAGGACATGGCGGAAAAGAATGTCAAAGCAGCCGTGCTGCTGATCGGTGATGAACTGCTCTCGGGGCGCACCCAGGACGTCAACCTGCAGACGATTGCGAAATTCATGGCGCCGCTCGGCGTGCAGATCGCCGAAGCCCGAGTCGTGGCCGACATCCCCCAAGAGATCGCCGCGGCGGTGAACCAGTTGCGCGCGCGCTATGACTACGTCTTCACCACTGGCGGCATCGGGCCCACCCACGATGACAAGACCGCCGATGCGGTCGCGGCCGCCTTCGGGGTCGGCATCGATGTGCATCCCCAAGCGCGTGCGATTCTAGAGGCGCACTATAAGGGGCCCGGCAATCTCAACGAAGCGCGCCTGCGCATGGCGCGACTGCCGCACGGCGCATCGCTTGTGCCAAATCCTGTGTCGAAGGCCCCGGGATTTCAGATGGAGAACGTATTTGTGATGGCGGGCGTGCCGTCGATCATGCGCGGGATGCTGGAAGGCGTGGGGCCGCGGATCCAGGGCGGCGCCGTCCTTCGCTCGCGGGCGGTGCGCGGCAAGGGCGTGCGCGAGGGCGATATCGCCGCCCCGCTTGAGGCCCTGGAGGAGGCCGCCAACGGCGTGGTGAGTTTCGGATCCTATCCCTGGTTTGGGCCGGACGGATTTGGCCTGCAGCTGGTGGCTCGCTCCAGCGACCAAGCGGCCTTGGAAAAGGCGGCCGCCGACCTTCGCCAGCTCATCCGCTCGCGCGGCGGCGAGCCCGAGGATGTCGAAGACGCCCGTTAGATCATGCTGGCGGCGAAGTTGATCGCCAGCGCCAGGATCACCGTGTTGAACACGAAGGCGATGCAGCCGTGCACCGTCACGGCATTGCGGATCGACTTGCTGGAAATTTGGATGTCGGCGGTTTGATTGGCGACGCCGATGACCAAGCTGAAGTGGAGAAAGTCCCAGAAATTCGGATCAACGTCGCCGGGGAAGATGAGGCCGCCCCTCGCCTCGTTGGCGGCGCTCTGGCCGTAGAACTCGTGCGCATAATGGTTGGCGAACGAGGTGTGGACGAAGAGCCAGGAGAGCGCAACGGTGATCAATACGAATGCAACGCGCGCGGGCTTGTCGGCGCCGTGCGCGGCGGCGGCCTGACCGGCCTCCGCGACGATCGCGGCTATGCTCACTATGAACGCCGACAGCGAAATGAAGAGGATGAAGAAGCGCCCTTCGTCCGTGGCCGCGACCTTGGCGGCGATTCTGTCAGGCGTTGCGTGGCGCAAAAGCCAAAACAGCGTCGCCAAATAGCCGACAATGCCCGCGTCCCATGCCGCAAGGCCGCGCGTGAGCGGCGTCAGCGTATTGGCGAGCGCATGCAGGAGCGCCGCCGCCGCCACGCCCGCTGCGACGCCAACAAGAATGGTCTTGCGCCTGAAAATCGCGCTGATCGGGTTCATGGAGTTTCGACTCATGGCCGCATTCGCCGCCGCCGCCAAGACGCCGCTTGGGGCTCGCGTTTGCGGCGCCCGGTCGCTAGGGTCCGCTGAAGGCGCGAGCGTGGCGAAACCTGGTAGACGCAACGGACTTAAAATCCGTTTCCCGAAAGGGAGTGCGGGTTCAATTCCCGCCGCTCGCACCACCGCATGCTCGTAAACCGCCCGCTCGTAAATTGGCGCGCGCACGATTTTCCCCGCGAGGCCTTCCTCGAAGCGGGCGGCGTTCAATCCACGAACTTGGGATGGCTCACGCCCTTTGGGCCTCGCCAGCGCATGGTGAAGTAAAGCGCCACACCGGCGGCGACGAGACATGACGCCGCGCCGACGCCGATCGCCCAGCGCGGCCCGAACGTGTCGGCGACCCAGCCCACGATCGGGGCCCCAATTGGGGTGGTGCCGAGCGTCACCGCCATCAACAGCGCCATGACCCTGCCGCGCATCACCGGTTCCGTCGTCAACTGCACCTGGCCGATGGCGCTCGTCGTCAGCGTCTGGGCGGAGAGGCCGACGAGGACGAGCGCCAGGCCGAACGGCAGATAGTGCGGCGCAAGCGCTGCGAGCACGAGGCCCGCGCCCATCGCCGCCGCGCCGGCGACGAGGATGTTCATATTCGGCCGCTCGCGACGCGCAGCCAGCAATGCGCCGATGACGGAGCCGACCGCCATCATCGATGTGAGCAGGCCGAATTGGCTGGCGCCGGCGTGGAAGACGCTGACCGCCATAGTGGAAATGAAGATCGGGAAGTTGATCGCGAACGCGCCGATCAACAACAGCATGAAGAGGATGAGCAGCAGGTCGCCTCGACCGAGCACGTAGCGAAGCCCGCCTAGAAAGCCTCCGCTGGAGCGGCCGATGCGCTCGCGCATGTGCAGTTCGTCGATACGCAGCATGCTGATGGAGAGGAGCACCGCGGCGAAGGAAGCGGCGTTCAGCACAAACACCCAACCCGCCCCGACCGCAGCGATGAGGAGACCGGCGATGGCCGGGCCGATCATGCGCGCGGCGTTGAACGAAGTGGAGTTGAGCGCCACGGCGTTGGAAAGGTGGGTTTCTTGCACCAACTCGGCGACGAACGTTTGCCGCGCGGGCGCGTCGAAAGCAGCGGCGCAGCCCAGCAGGAAAGCGAAAACATAAACGTGCCAAAGGCGCACGAGGTGGAAGATGGCGAGAAGCCCAAGCGCAAGCGCAAGCAGGCCCATCGTCGATTGCGTCACAAACAGCAGCTTGCGGCGGTCGAAGCGATCGGCGGCGAGGCCGGTGAGGGGCAAGAGCAAGAGCTGCGGCCCGAATTGCAGGCCGGTGACAATCCCAACCGCCGTCGCATTGTGACGCGTCAGTTCGGCGAGCACGATCCAATCTTGCGCCGTGCGCTGCATCCATGTTCCGACATTGGAGACGATCGCGCCCGCCGCCCAAGTCCGGTAATTGCGGACGCTGAGCGATCGGAAGGCGCCATTTGCGCGATTGTTCGATGGCGCGGTGCGGTGGTCGTCGAGGCCCATGCTCGCGTTCAAAAGCGCTTCATGACCGGCCAAGTCCACCGCGCCGCGGGCGATTGGGGCGGGCGTTGATGTCGCACTGCGACTCGTGGCTTGTGGGAGCTTGATGGCCGCAATGCCGCTGCTCAATCTGCCGCCGGCGCTGGATTACGCCGGCGTGACCGTGTTCGCATTGACCGGCGCGCTTTCGGCGGCGCGGGGCCGCCACGACATCATCACCTTCTGGTTCTTCGCCGTGGCGACCGGAGTGGGTGGGGGCACGCTGCGCGATCTTTTGATCGGGGCCCCGGTATTTTGGATCTCGGACGCGGCGTATCTCTGGATTGGGGCGGTCGCATCGCTCGTGGTGTGGGTCGCCGGCGAGCGCCTGGAGCGGGCGGCGGCGTTGATCTGGCTCGACGCCTTGGGTCTTGCGACATATGCGGTGATCGGCGCGGCCAAGGCGCTGGCGCTGCATGTCGATCCCGTCGTCGCAACCGCGATGGGCGTGCTGACGGCGTGCTTCGGCGGGGTGATCCGCGATGTGCTGGCGGGGCAGCCGTCGGTGCTGTTGAAGCGTGAGATCAGCGTCTCCGCAGCGTTGCTGGCCGCGGCGCTGTTCGTGGGGCTTGTTGTGTTCGGCGTTCAGCCGCTGTGGGCGGGCGTGATTGGCGCGGTGGCGGGCTTTGCCTTGCGCGCCGGCGCCATACATTATGGATGGCGCCTGGTGGCGTTCGGAGAGCGACGTGGCCAAGGAAAAGCTTGAGCTTGTCGAGGTCAGCCCCCGCGATGGGTTGCAGAATGAGCCGGAGGTCGTGGCCACCGCAAGCAAGCTTGAGCTCATCAATCGCATCATCGGCGCGGGCTTTCGTCGGCTGGAGGCGGGCAGCTTCGTCAATCCGAAGAAGGTGCCGCAGATGGCGGACGGCGAGGCCGTGTTCGCCGGCTTGCCCCGAACACAGAATGCAGGACCCAACGACGCGGTCTTTATTGCGCTGGCGCTCAATCTGCGCGGCGTCGAGCGCGCCATCGCGGCGGGGGCCAAGGAGATCAATTACGTTTTTTGCGCCAGCGACGGCTTCTCCATCCGCAACAATGGCGGGACCGTGGAGGAGACGTTCCGCGTATGGCCGGAGGTTGCCCAAACGACGCTCGCCGCCGGGGCGCGCCTCTCGGCGACGATCTCGACGGCGTTCGGCTGTCCGTTCGATGGCGAGGTTTCGGTGAACCGCGTCGTCGCTGTCGCCGAACTCTGCGCGCAACAGGATATTTTCGAGCTGGCGCTCGCCGACACAATCGGCGTTGCAGCGCCGAGCGATGTGCGAGAGCGCTTCGGCGCCATCAAGCAAGTCGCGGGGAGAGCCCAGCTGCGCGCCCACTTTCACAACACGCGCAATACGGCGCTGGCGAACGCGGTTGCAGCGGTGGAGGAGGGGGTGCGGGTGCTGGATGGCTCGCTGGGCGGCATTGGCGGCTGTCCGTTTGCGCCGGGCGCGGCGGGCAACGTCCCAACCGAAGACCTGCTCTATATGTTCAACCGCATGGGCTTTGACACCGGCGTTGATCTCGATGCGGCGATCGAGACGGCGCAGTTCATCGCCGGCGTGCTGGGCCGGAAGACGCCGGGCATGGTCAGCCGTGCGCCGAAATGGCCGCATGGGTGAGAGAAAACGGCCGCCCGCCTAGCCGCGACGGCCGCTTTTGGGAGCGCGCGCCGGTTCAGATTTCGCGCTTCACCGTCAACGCCACGCCGGCGTCGTAGCTGGACGGGCCGTAGGTGTAAAACTCGATGTCCGATCCGGCTCCAATGTCGGTGTCGTGATAGCGCAGATCGAACTCGAAGCCGCGCCAGGCGTAAGTGGCGCCGACATTCCACGTGTTGTAATTGCTGCTCCGGGTCACGAACGGCCCTGGCCCATCGGCGTCTTCGATCTGCTGGTTGCCGAACGCCGCGGTGAAGCTGAGTGCGTCGTTGACGGCGTAGCCGCCGTTCACTTCCCAATATTCGGCCGCGCCGGTGCCGCCGTAATTGGCTGGCGAATAATAGACGGCCGCGCCAACATTGACGTGCTCCATGATGTCCATCGAAGCCGTCGCCTTGAGTTCATAATAACCGAACCGGGCCCCGGGCTCGTCGTGCGCGCCGGGATAGTTGTAGGTGATGACGCCCAAATCCCAGCTTACCGGGCCCGTGGTCGGGGTCCAGCCGGCATAGACATCGAGCTCAACGCCCTCGACCACGGTCGAGCTCCAAGCGCCGACATAAAAGTGGTCGTTGCTCCAATCGACGCCGCCCTGGAACGCCGGCCCGTTGTCGTTCAGCGAAATGCCGCGAAACACATAATCACTGGTCGCTTGGACACTTGCGGTGATTTCGGCGTTGGCGACGCCTGCGCCAGCCGCCGCGGCGGTCGCGGCGATTGCGGCTGCCATGAGTTTTTTCATGATGAAACTCCCCGCAGCTCCAAGCCACACCGCCAAAAGCGTTGCGCCCGAAGCCGTAAATCACCGGTTAAGTCAAGGAATCCACGAGGTATCGTGGCCGCTAGCCGCGCCGAAAAACTACAACCGAAACGATCGCTAATGCTAACGCGCTCTTTGCGCAGTCAGCGTTGCGTCAACGGTGAAAAGCCCAGATGCAGGCCTGCGTCGACCAGCAATGTTTCGCCGGTGACATGGCGCGAGGCGTCGGACAGGAAGAACAGCCCGGCGTCGGCGATGTCTTCCGCGGTCGAGGCGACCTTCAGCGGCGTTATGGCTCTGGCGCCTTCGCGCATGCGTTCGATCTGATCGGGGGAGAGACCCTTGGCGTGCCACGGCGTATCGATGAAGCCGGGGCAGATGGCGTTGACCCGTATTTTCGGCGCCAGCGCGCGGGCGAGATCGATCGTCATCGTATTGAGCGCCCCCTTGGAAGCCGCATACGCCACCGACGATCCAATGCCGGTGACGCCGGCTATCGACGAAACCATCAAGACGCTGGCGCGCTCGCTGACTTCGAGAAGTGTGCGCGCCGCGCGGATCATCTGGAACGGACCAATGACATTGACAGCGTAGATGCGCTCGAAATCTGCGCGCGTGAGGCCGTCGAGATTGGCGTGGTTCGGCGCTTGCTTGGTGGTGCCGGCATTGTTGGCGAGCGCATCGATGCGGCCGAATTTGGCGGCGGCCTCGGCGATGTTGATGCAATCGTCGTTCTCGGCGACGTCGCCCTGCGCCAACACCGCCTCGGCCCCGGCCGCGCGCACAGCTTCCGCCGTGACTTCGGCCTCGGCGGCGCTCTTGGCGTAATTGATGATCACCGCCTTGGCGCCGCGGGTGGCGGCCGCGACCGCGAGCGCCGCACCGAGACCGGTGGAGGCCCCGGTGACGAGAACGATTTTGCCGTCGAAATCGCGCATGACGCTCACTCCTGTCGGTGGCATGGCTTGCCATTGCGCCCACGGCTCTTCAAGTGTCGGTCATGAGCACTGACGCCAAGGGCCTGACGCAGCTCGGCCAAACCGCATCCATTCCGCCCAACCCTGATGCGGCGACGCTCGAGCGCGTCGCCAATCCGCACGCCGGTGCGCTTTATCTCGTTCGCTTCGCGGCCCCCGAGTTCACTTCGATCTGCCCAGTCACCGGTCAGCCGGATTTCGCAATGCTCATCATCGACTATGCGCCCAAGGACTGGATTGTGGAATCGAAGAGCCTGAAGCTCTACCTGCAGAGCTTCCGCAATCACGGCGCCTTCCACGAAGACTGCACGCTGGCGGTCGCCAAGCGCGTGATCGAGGCGATTGCGCCGACATGGTTGCGCGTCGGCGGCTATTGGAATCCGCGCGGCGGCATGCCGATCGACATCTTCTGGCAAACCGGCGCGCCGCCGGAGGGCCTGTGGCTGCCGGACCAGGGCGTCGCGACCTATAAGGGGCGCGCCTGATCGAGCGGCTTCCGCAAGCGCGGCGCGCGCGCCTCAAAGCGCACGCCGACGATTGTCATTGCTCTAAAACCGGGTGACCCGAGACGCGAGGTCGGCGCGAAAGCGTTCGAATACAGGCTCGCGCGGCGTTCCGAGATAGACAAACCCGGCGATGCGTTCGCGCTCGGTGAGGCCCAAGGCCGCCCGAGCGCGGCCATCATAGGTTGGCCATTCGGTGAGAATGCAGCCGCCAAAGCCCATGGCGTGGGCGGCGAGCAGAAGCGCGAATGAGGCCATCGCCGCCGATTGCTCCTGCTCCCAGTCCGGCGCTTTTTGCGAAGGCGCGGGGTTTGACACCACCATCACGCAAACCGGCGCACGCAGCATGAGCCCCCGCGCCGCGTCGAGCCTGGATGCGTCGACGCCATCGTCGTCGGCGATCACGGCGGCGAGTTTTTCACCGGCGCGCGCCCGGCCATCGCCGGCTATCACCACAAAGCGCCAGGGCCCCAACTTGCCGTGATCGGGAACGCGCGCGGCGAGACGCAAAAGCGCGTTGATCTGTTCGTCGGACGGCCCTGGCTCGCCCAGGTGGCCGACTTTCGTCGACCGCCGGCGGGCAAGCAGCGCCAGCATCTCAGGGCTTTCGTGCACGGCGTCGGCGCCTTGGCGCTCCTGCAGTTGGTCGGGGACGGCGGAAGCGGGCAGCGGCATCGGCTCTCCGTGGCGCATCTGGGCGCGCAAGGCTAGACACTGGATGCATGACAGACTTCTGGGAAGAAGACCCCAATCCGTGGTCGGTGACGGCCACCAGCGTCCCGTTCAAGAACGATTGGCTCCATATCGAGAGGAACGACGTCATCCGCCCGGATGGCGCCGCTGGCGAATACACGGTGGTGCGTCTGCGCCGCCTGGCGGTGGGGGTGTTGCCGATCGAGCCCGATGGCAGCGTGCACCTCGTCGGCCAATGGCGCTTTCCGCTGGCGCGCTATTCGTGGGAAATCCCCGAAGGCGGCGGCGAGCCGGGGGAAGCGCCGCTCGCATGCGCCAAACGCGAACTCGCCGAGGAAACCGGCCTGCGCGCCGCGACATTGGGCCGCTATTCTTGAAATGGACCTGTCCAATTCGGTGACCGACGAGGCCGGGATCGTGTTCCTGGCGACGGGGCTGCAACCGGGACAGAGGCGACCGGAGGCCACCGAAGTGCTGCGCCATCGCCGCGCCGCTTTTATGGACGTTCTCGCGCGCGCGATCGATGGGCGCATCCGCGACAGCCTCACCGTTGCCGCTATGCTGCGCGCTCACCACATGGCGGTGACGGGTGCGCTGCCGCCGCAACTGGCCGCCGCCATGCTCGCCAAAAGGATGGAAACATGAGCGATGCATCTCCCCGCTTGTTCGAAGCGTCCGGCGGGGTCTGGGCGCAGCTTCGGGTCGAGGCGATGCAGGCCGCGGCGGAAGAGCCGCTGCTTGCGTCTTATCTGCACGCTTCGATACTGCATCATGACCGAATAGAGGAGGCGCTCTCCTATCACTTGGCGCAGAAGCTCGGCTGCGGCGATCTTTCCGCGCTGCAATTGCGCGAAGTGATCCGCGAAGCCTATGCCGCCGATCCGAAGCTCGCCGTGCAAGCGGCGCGCGACATGCGCGTCGTGCGCGAGCGCGATCCGGCGTGCAGAACCTATCTGCAGCCCTTCCTCTATTTCAAAGGCTATGGCGGTTTGCAGTCACACCGCATCGCCCACTGGCTGTGGGGCCAGCAACGCGAAATCCTCGCCTATCATCTGCAAAGCCGCGTCTCGGAATTGTTCGCGGTCGATATCCATCCCGCCGCGCAGATCGGCGCCGGCGTCTTCATCGACCACGCCCACGGCATCGTCATCGGTGAAACCGCCATAGTGGAAGATGACGTCTCCATGCTGCATTCCGTCACCCTCGGCGGCACCGGCAAGCAGACAGGCGATCGTCACCCGAAGATCCGCCGCGGCGTGATGATCGGCGCAGGCGCCAAGATTCTTGGCAATATCGAGGTTGGCGAAGACGCGCGCATCGCCGCAGGCTCGGTGGTGCTCGAAAATGTGGCGCCGCGCTGCACGGTGGCGGGCGTTCCGGCGCGCCCGGTGGGCGGGGCTTGCGGTGAAGGCTTGACGCCGGCCAATGAAATGGACCAGCGCTTTGATGTTGGGCTGTGAGAGCGTGCAGCCGCGAGGGGAGCCGACAGCGTGAGCGATGGCTACTACGCCCACCGGGAGCACATGCCCTTCGTCGTGCTGCTGCTCGCCGGCGCGATCATCGCGGCTTTTCTGCTGACCGGCCAATACGATTTGCGCACGGTCAATCAGCTCGCCGTCGACTACGGCATCATTCCGATACGTTATGACGCCTCGGGGCCGGGCCATACCCAAACATCGGCGATGCGATCATGCCTTTGTTCACGCATGTCTTCATTCATGGCGGCGTGTTTCACATTCTGATGAATTTGTTGGCCTACTTCCAAGCCGCGCCGTTCTTGGCGCGCCGCATGGGGGGCGCGCGCTTCTTGGTGTTGTTCTTTCTCGCAGCGATTGGCGGCGCCATCGGCTACATCCTGATCGACATGCATTCGCAGCAACCCGCCGTCGGCGCCTCGGGCGCTATTTGCGGCGTGTTCGGCGCTTACTTCCTGGCGGTTCGACCGACGCCGCAGGCGGCGCTGGCCGATCCGCAAGTGCGCAACGCCATGCTGTCCTTTCTCGGCATCAATGTCGTGCTCATGGCCTCCCCCCAATCTGCCGATCGCGTGGCAGGCCCATCTGGGCGGCTTCATCGCCGGCGGGATTTCCTACCTTTTGCTGAAGCCGCGCGCGCCATCGGCGCGCGGACCTTGGGGCTAGAGCCAGTTCAGCTCCATGCGGGCGCCGTCGATGACGAGCCCTTTCAGCCGCGCAACGCCATCGCGTCCCACCGAGACGATCGCCAGGACGCGCTTTGATCGATCATTGCGCTGCTCGGCGAGCGCGCGCTCGATGCGCTGCGCCTCAGCCTGGTTCACGTAGAAGCGGTCGATGCCAAGATTGAGATGGACGACGCCCGGCGCGCCCTGCGCGCCGCTTGGGTCGGGCAGGGCGGGAGGCGTGCACGAATAGGCGCCGCGCACGGTGACGGGGCCGACTTGCTCCACTTCCGAGCGCGATGACGCGCCGCCCGCGACAGCGTAGATGTCGCCGCGCGCGCGCAACGCCGTCCAGTTCCAGCCGGTGCTCGTGGGCGGGCATTGTTCTCCCGGATCAAGCTGGCGATTGAACGCCAGCTGCACGTAGTGGCCGCTCAACAGGTCGCGCGGATCGACCCCTTCCACGGTCAACAACACCTCTTGTCCGCTCGCGCGCGCAGCGCCTTCGTTGATGACGAAGCCGATCAGGATCGTCGCGCACAAACCGGCGACGGCGAGAATGCGGGGCGCGGCCTT
>CAWJYY010000011.1:0-25000 GCA_963847165.1 uncultured Pseudomonadota bacterium | reverse complement strand
GCGACTTAATGTTACGAGCAAGCTTAAACCGCTAGGTGTAGGCGCAGCGAAAGCGAGTCTGAATAGGGCGTCGAGTTCGTAGTATTAGACCCGAAACGCGTTGATCTACCTATGAGCAGAGTGAAGGTGCGGTAACACGCACTGGAGGCTCGAACCCATTACTGTTGAAAAAGTATGGGATGACTTGTGGGTAGGGGTGAAAGGCCAATCAAAACGCGTGATAGCTGGTTCTCCGCGAAAACTATTTAGGTAGTGCGTCGTATGATTACTCCAGGGGGTAGAGCACTGGATGGACTAGGGGGGCTCATCACCTTACCAAATCTAACCAAACTCCGAATACCTGGAAGTATAGTGCGGCAGACAGACGGCGGGTGCTAACGTCCGTCGTCAAAAGGGAAACAACCCTAACCATCAGCTAAGGCCCCCAAGTAATGGCTAAGTTGTTAAGGATGTGGGTATGCATAGACAACCAGGAAGTTGGCTTAGAAGCAGCCATCCTTTAAAGAAAGCGTAACAGCTCACTGGTCAAGCGTACCTGCGCCGAAAATGTAACGGGGATTAAGCCATTCGCCGAAGCTATGGGTTCTACAGGTAATACTGTAGAGCGGTAGCGGAGCGTTCCGTAAGCCTGAGAAGGTGAACCGTGAGGTTTGCTGGAGGTATCGGAAGTGAGAATGCTGACATGAGTAACGACAAACAGAGTGAGAGACTCTGTCGCCGAAAGACCAAGGGTTCCTGTCCAATGTTAATCAGGGCAGGGTTAGCCGGCCCCTAAGGCGAGGCAGAAATGCGTAGTCGATGGGAAGCACGTGAATATTCGTGCGCCAGCGGGAATGTGACGAATGGAGAAAGTTGTTCGGACTTACTGGATTGTCCGGGCGGCCCAACCGTTCCAGGAAATAGCTCCCGCATAGACCGTACCCGAAACCGACACAGGTGGTCAGGTAGAGAATACCGAGGCGCTTGAGAGAACTACTGCGAAGGAACTCGGCAAATTGCCCTCGTAACTTCGGAAGAAGAGGGACTGATCTTGCGCAAGCAAGCGTCAGTGACACAAGCCAGGGGGTGGCGACTGTTTATCAAAAACACAGGGCTCTGCGAAGCCGCAAGGCGACGTATAGGGTCTGACTCCTGCCCAGTGCCGGAAGGTTAAGAGGAGAGGTGCAAGCCTTAAATCGAAGCCCCGGTGAACGGCGGCCGTAACTATAACGGTCCTAAGGTTGACGCAAGTCACGCTCGTCCGCTTAGCCATTGGCGAAGGCGGATGTTCGCTAGCCTTAGTAAAACTTGGCCATATGCTGGAAACTCTGAGCATCCCACGCTACGCGAAATGAACAGCGACGCGCCTACACCAAGGGCGCGCGTCATTCGTTCGCGTGACAATGCGCTGGGTGCAGACAATCAGCAGGAAAGGCCGATGGCGCTTTCAACAAGCGCGATCGGAATCCTCAGAGACTGTACGCCAAGCCTCCATCATCGGTGATGGAGTGAAGATACAGTCCGGACTGCATGGCGACATGCAGAGGTCGGCGGAAACGACCGACCCGGCAACCTCGTTAGAGATTGCCCGTAACAACATCGAGCGAAATTCCTTGTCGGGTAAGTTCCGACCTGCACGAATGGAGTAACGACTTCCCCGCTGTCTCCGCAGTAGAACTCAGTGAAATTGAATTCCCCGTGAAGATGCGGGGTACGCGCGGCTAGACGGAAAGACCCTGTGAACCTTTACTGCAGCTTTGCTGTGGCGTTATCGACGGTTTGTGTAGAATAGGTGGGAGGCTTTGAACCTTGGGCGCCAGCTCGAGGGGAGCCACCAGTGAAATACCACCCTAATTTTCGGTGACGTCTAACCGCGATCCATTATCTGGATCCGGGACCCAGCATGGCGGGCAGTTTGACTGGGGCGGTCGCCTCCCAAAGAGTAACGGAGGCGCGCGATGGTAGGCTCAAGCCGGTCGGACATCGGCTGTTGAGTGCAATGGCATAAGCCTGCCTGACTGCGAGACTGACGAGTCGAGCAGAAACGAAAGTTGGTCATAGTGATCCGGTGATCCCGTGTGTGGAGGGTCATCGCTCAACGGATAAAAGGTACTCCGGGGATAACAGGCTGATCGCCCCCAAGCGTCCATAGCGACGGGGCGGTTTGGCACCTCGATGTCGGCTCATCACATCCTGGGGCTGGAGCAGGTCCCAAGGGTATGGCTGTTCGCCATTTAAAGTGGTACGTGAGCTGGGTTCAGAACGTCGTGAGACAGTTTGGTCCCTATCTACCGTGCGTGTTGGAAACTTGAGAGGATCTGTCCTTAGTACGAGAGGACCGGGATGGACGAACCTCTGGTGCACCAGTCGTCACGCCAGTGGCGCAGCTGGGTAGCTATGTTCGGACGGGATAAACGCTGAAAGCATCTAAGCGTGAAACCCACCTCAAAACCAGGTTTCCCTTGAGAGCCGTAGTAGACCACTACGTTGATAGGCCAGGTGTGGAAGCGCCGCGAGGCGTGAAGCTGACTGGTACTAATCGCTCGAACGGCTTGAACGATCGACGTTCATGCATGGCGACGACTGCGTCGCCCACACGCTAACAAATTTCTCGAACGCAACAGACGATGTCGCATTCTTGTCTTGTACAAGAGTGTTCGCGTGCGCCTTGTCGACCTGGCGGCTATGCCGGGGGGTCCCCACCTGATCCCATCCCGAACTCAGTCGTTAAGTCCCCCAGGGCCGATGGTACTATGTCTTAAGGCATGGGAGAGTAGGTCGCTGCCGGGTCTGCACGGCGCATGCGAGCTTGCGAAACGCTAGCAGTCCAAAGAACCCTCAATCACAATGACGGCTTCGGCCGTGACGTTCTCGGCCGCGGACTTTTTCGCGGCCGTTTGCGTATCTGGAACAGGAAGTTTGCCGCGGGATGGAGCAGCCCGGTAGCTCGTCAGGCTCATAACCTGAAGGTCGTAGGTTCAAATCCTACTCCCGCACCCAAATCGAAAAGGCCTCGCCGGCGACGGCGAGGCCTTTTTGCTGTGCGCCGCTTTCGGACATCACCGTTTCGATGCCGGCCCTGGCGGCCCGGCTCGAACGCACGCGCGCTCGCAAAGAATTGTTCAACGGATACGCTTTTGAACTTGCGAGGAGGTTTGAAAACAGGCGCCTAGATGATGGCCGTAGAAATACGCGAAGCGGCGACGAGCCGACAGGAAACGGCGACGAACGGGAAGCGATGCTGCCACGGCCTGTATCCGCGGCGGCTTTCAATTCGGTAGGTTGTTCGCAATGGCGAAAACCAGGGGAGCGAGCAGTGCCGCGCCGCGCGAGTCCAAGGGCTTGCTCGATCGCCCTGGCTGGACACGCTGGGGCGCACATATCGGCTTTTGGGCGGCCTATCTTGGCGTCCGCACCGCGGCCGCGCTCGCAGATCCGCCACAAGACGCTCGCGACTTTCCGTATTTCTTCAACCGTCTCATGGTGGTGGCGACCTACGCCCTGCTCACCGGCGTGTTGCTCGCAATCGTCGCGGGCCCGCGCGCGCGACGCTCCGATTGGGGACGCAACCTCGCGCTCGTGCTCGGCGCCGTGGCGCTGGCGCCGCTGACGCAATATGGCGAACAATTCTGGCCCCAACAGCTCGCAGGCTTTACGCCTGAGCCTTATCCGTTCGTAATCTATCTCTTCCAGTTCGGCTGGGCGCTGCCGCTTTGGGGGCTGACGCAAGCGCTGCTCGGCTATCACTTCGAGACCATGGCGCAAGCGCGCGCGGTCGCGCGGGCGCAAGCGTTGGCCTATGACGCGCAGCTGCGGATGCTGCACTACCAAATCAATCCGCATTTCCTCTTCAACACGCTCAACGCCATTTCGACGCTGGTTCTCGACAAGCGCAATGCGCAGGCCGAGAGCATGTTGCTGCGCCTCGCCGGCTTCCTGCGCTATTCGCTCGATCGCCAGCCCACCGAACTCGCCAACCTCTCAGCCGAGCTCGAAGCGCAGCGAAAATATCTGGAGATCGAGCAGACGCGCTTTGGAGATAAGCTCAAGGTCAGCTTCGACATTGAGCCGGGACTGGAGGATGCAAAACTTCCCAGTCTGCTGCTTCAGCCGATTCTCGAAAACGCCATCAAATACGCGATCACGCCGCGCACCGAGGGGGGCGCCATCAAGCTCGCCGCGCGCCGCGATGGCGACACCTTGCGCATCGCCATCGAAGACGACGGGCCGGGCCTGCCGCCGGAAGGCGAGGCGGGGCGCCGGCGCGGCGTTGGGCTTGCGAATGCGCGCGAGCGGCTGGACGTGATTTACGGAAGTCGAGCGGGCCTTTCCGCGCAAAACCGCCGGCCCAATGGCTGTCGTGTCGAAATCTGGTTGCCTTTGGAGGAAGAACGTGTTGGCCGAACCGCTGCGCCTGCTCTTAGCTGACGACGAGCCCCTGGCGCTTCGCCGCATCAAGCTTGCGCTTGAAGATATTCCCGACGTGCAGGTCGTGGGCGCGGCAAGTGATGGCGTGCAGGCGATCTCGCAGATGCGCTCACTGCGTCCTGACGTCGTGTTGCTCGACATTAAGATGCCGCTCGCCAACGGCTTCGAGGTCGCTAACGCCGTTGAAGACTGCGGCGGGCCGGAAGTGATCTTTGTTTCGGCGTTCAATTCCTACGCCGTGCAGGCCTTCGAGACCTCGGCGATCGACTATCTGGTGAAGCCGGTCGAATTCGAACGTCTCGCCTCGGCGATTGGCCGCGCCCGTGAGCGTCGCGCGGCCAAGGACGCGGGACGGCGGGCTGAGGAAATGGCGGCGGTCCTCGAAGCGCTGAAACGCGAGGCCGACGAGCGCGAGGGGCCGCGTTACGAGAAGGAATTCTGGATCCGCGACCGCGGTCGCTTCCTGCGCGTGCCGGTCGCCGACGTTGACCGCATCGAGGCGGAGCGCGATTACGTCCGTCTCTATTGGGAAGGGCGAACGCTTCTGCATCGTGAGACCATGTCGCACCTGGAAGAGAAACTCGATCCAAACGTCATGCTGCGCGTCCACCGTTCGGCGTTCGTGAACTGGAAACGCCTCACGGCCGTGCGTCGCGACGCCAACGGGCGGCTCATGGCGGTGATGAGCAATTGCGATGAAGTGCCGGTGAGCCGCGCTTATGCGCAACGTGTCATGGCGGAAGTAAAAGCGCGCGGCTGATCACGCGCGCATTCAACCGCGCCGCGGACGGGAGTATATCTCGGCGGCGGAGGTAGGCCATGCGTGGGAAGACCATAGTCATCACTGGGGCGTTCGGCATTCTTGGCCGGGCTGCGGCCGAGGAGGCCAAGGCGCGAGGCGCCACCGTCGCCATGCTCGACATCCGCGTCTCCGAGCAAGGCGTCACCGATGCGGCGCTCGCAATCGCTGTCGATCTCGGAGATTTCCTCGCAACATCTGCGGCGATGCATGCGATCCGAGAAAGAACCGGCGCCATCGACGCACTACTCAACATCGCTGGCGGGTTTGTCTGGCAGAGCGTGGAAGAGGGCGACATCGCAGCTTGGGAGCGCATGTTCGCGCTCAACACCAAGACGGCTTTAACCGCCTCCAAAGCCGCGCTTTCGCATTTGATCGCAAGCAGAGGCGCCATCGTCAATGTCGGCGCCAACGCCGCGCTGCGGGCCGGCGCCGGCATGGGCGCCTATGCGGCTTCAAAGATGGGTGTGATGAAGCTCACCGAAAGCATGGCCGAAGAGCTGAAGGGCAAGGTCCGCGTTAACGCCGTGCTGCCTTCGATCATTGACACGCCGCAGAACCGCAAGGATATGCCGAAAACCGATCCCAACATCTGGGTGAAACCGAGCGAGCTCGCCAAGGCCATGCTCTTCCTCGCTTCCGATGACGCCAGCGCCGTCACCGGCGCGCTGCTGCCGGTGACCGGCAGGGTCTAGAATTCTCCGTGCCGGCCCTCGCCCTGCGCGAAACGCTGGGCGCCGGAGGCGGTTTCGCCAGAGCGGAGCGTCGCCAAACCGAGCTTCACCTCGTTTTCGATCGCTGCGCCCTCGGGCAAGTCCCATTGCGCCAGCGCGGATGCGCGGTCGTTGCGCAGGCATGTTTGCGGGAAGCCGGCGAGTTCCTTGGCGAGCGCCACGGCGCTGGCCAGCGCTTCGCCCTTGGGCGCGATGCGATTGGCGAGTCCGATGGAAAGCGCCTCCTCAGCGTCCACGGGCCGGCCGGTCAGGATCAGATCCATAGCGCGCGAGTGGCCGATCAAACGCGGCAGGCGGATGCTGCCGAGGTCGACGAGCGGCACGCCGAAGCGGCGGCAATAGATCCCGAACGTCGCCCCTTGCGCCATCACCCGCAGATCGCACCAGAGCGCCAGCTCGGCCCCGCCCGCCACCGCATAGCCCTCGATCGCGGCGATGACCGGCTTGGCGAGCCGCAGCCGCGTCGGTCCCATGGGGCCGAGCGTGTTCAATCCACCCGACACGACGCGATTGCCGTCGCCGTTTGCGATCGCCTGCAGATCCGCGCCGGCGCAGAACGCGCGCTCGGCGCCGGTGAGGATCGCAACAGCCGAATCTTTGTCGTCATCGAAGGCCAGGAACGCTTCATATAAGGCGCGCGCCGTTGCAGCGTCGACGGCGTTGCGCCGCGCGGGCCGATCGATGGTGACGATTGTGACCGGGCCGTCGCGCGATACGATGATGCTCATGGGGCAAGCCTCCGCCACTATTGTCGCGACGAATGGCGCTGCAAGCAATCAGTTCGAGGCTTGGCCTTCTTGCCCCGGCGGCGGCCTCCAGGCCGGACCGCTGAATTCAGCTTCGATAATGAACTCGACATCATCGCCAACGCCCATATTGGAGCCTGGCGGCGGCAGACCAATCGTCATGCCGAAGTCCGACCGCTTGACCGCGCCATGCGCGGAAAAGCCCAAACGCGCGTGGCGATCATAGATATTCCCGGCATAGCCGCCATTGAATGTGGCCTGCAACGTCACCGCCTTGGTCACGCCGCGAAAGGAGAAGTCGCCGCTCACGCGCGCTGTGTTTGGGCCCGTACGCTCGATGCGCGTCGAACGAAACGTCAATTGTGGAAATTGCGGAGCGTCAAGCCATTCGGCCCCGCGCAGCATGGTCAAGAAGCCCGCAGGCGGATTGTCGCTCGCCAGCGAACGCGGATCGATCGTCGCCGTGACGCTCGCCGTCTCAGGATGGGCGGGATCGAGCTGCAGGGACGCATCCCAGCTCTCAAAGCGGCCGGTGAAATGCGAAAAGCTCAGATGGTCGATGCGGAAGATGAGGCTCGCATGCGCCTTGTCGAGCGAATAAGCGCCGCTCGGCAAACCCTCGATCGATGGCGTGTTCGCGGCCGCCGGCGCTGCTGCGGCGCGATGTTGCGGCGCGAGTGGCGGTGAACACGCCGCCAATGCGGCGAACGCCGCCGTAAATAACCAGCGCTTCATCTCAGCATCCTTGACCAGAGGGTTGCATTGCGATCTCACCACCTCGTCGTTAAGACGAACGGCCAGTTTGGGAGCCGACATGTCGAACCGCCATCGCTCTGCGAAGTTTCGTGTCCCCGGTAAGTTTCTTGGCGCGCTTGTTTTTGCGTTCGTTTTAGGAGTGTCCGTGACCGATCGACCGGTTTTCGCCCAGACTGCTCAAAGCGCCACGCACGGGCCGGCCCAGAATCCGACCCAGAATCCGACCCAGAGCCCGCCCGCGGCCAGCCCCGCCGATCCGTATCTGTGGCTGGAGGATATTGACGGCCAGCGCTCCATGGACTGGGTGCGCCGGGAGAACGCGCGTTCGCTGCCGGTGCTCGAAAACGATCGCCGTTTTCCCGCCCTGCTGCAGGCGGCGCTGCAAGTGGCGCAGAACCGCGATCGGCTGCCGCTCGGCGCCATTCAGCACGGTTATCTGTACAACTTTTGGCAGGACGAAGATCATGTGCGCGGCATCTGGCGGCGCGCGACGGTCGCGAGCTACGCCACCGGCAATCCGCAGTGGCTGACATTGCTCGATGTCGACGCACTCGCCGCCGCCGAACACGCCAACTGGGTGTGGGAAGGCGCTGATTGCGACCCGTCCGGGACGCGCTGCATGATCTCGCTCTCGAATGGCGGCCTCGACGCCAGTCACGCGCCGCGAATTCGACATCGCTTCGCGCAAGCTTTGTGGCCGACGGCTTTGTTATTCCCGAAGCGAAGTCGCGGATGACGTGGATCGATCGCGACACGATGCTGGTCGCGACCAATTGGGGCGAAGGCTCGCTTACGCCGTCAGGTTATCCCTTCATCCTCAAGCGCTGGCGACGCGGCGAGCCGCTCTCATCGGCGCAGGACTTGGTTCGCGGCGCGCAGTCGGATGTCGGCATAACGCCATTCGATGTGACCGACACCGACGGCAGCCATCACGTCTTCGTCAATCACGACGTGACCTTCTTCGAAAGCACGGTCGCAGATGGTGACGCGCGTCTGGGCCGCGCCAGCTGACGCTGCCGCGCAAGGCCTGATTCCACGGCCTTTATCGCGGCCGCCTGATCGTCACCTTGCTGCAAGAATGGCAAATCGGCGGCCACACTTACGGCAACGGCGAACTGGTGGCGATGCCGCTGAATTCGGCGACGAACGCTGCGCCGGCAATCGAGGAAATCTACACCCCTGGCCCTCGCCAGTCGATCGAGGGCGTCGCCATCACGCAGCGACGCACTTCTGGTTTCGGGTTTCGACAATGTGCGCGGTCGTCTGCAGCGCTTCGTGCTGAATGGCGGCGCGTGGAGCGGCACGCAGATCGCGCTGCCGCAAACGGGCGTGATCAACATTGTCAGCGCAGATTCCCGCGATTCACACGCCTTCGCCACCTACGAGGATTTCCTTACGCCGCAGACGCTCTATTCCCTCGATAATCGCGCCGCGACGCCGCGCAGCATTCGCGCGCTCACCGCGCAGTTTGACGCCTCGCCTTACACGGTCGAGCAATTCGAAGCGACGAGTCGCGATGGCGCCCATGTGCCGTACTTCGTCGTGCATCGTCGCGACATGCAGCCGAACGGGCAAAATCCGACATTGCTTTACGCCTATGGCGGCTTCCAGCTGTCGCAGACGCCGAGCTATTCCGGTTATCTCGGTCGCCTTTGGCTCGACCAAGGCGGCGTTTATGTGCTCGCCAATATCCGCGGCGGCGGCGAGTTCGGTCCGGCATGGCACGATGCGGGCCTGAAGACGAACCGGCAAGTGATCTATGATGACTTCTATGCGGTCGAGCAGGATCTGGTCACGCGCCGCATCACCAGCCCTCGCCGACTCGGCATTTCCGGGCGCTCCAATGGCGGTTTGCTGATGGGGGTGATGCTCAACCAACATCCGGAAATGGTGCATGCGGCTGTCGTCGGCTCGCCGCTGATCGACATGCTGCGCTATGACCAGATGCTCGCCGGCGCCTCCTGGGTGGGCGAGTACGGCTCGCCGGCGATTGCGGCCGAGCGCGCTTTTCTCGAGCAGATCTCGCCTTATCAAAATCTGCGCCGGCGCGACGATTTTCCGTTGGTCTTCATCTACACCTCGACCAAGGACGATCGCGTTCATCCAGGGCATGCGCGAAAATACGCCGCGCGCTTGGAAGAGCTCGGCATGCCATTCCTTTATTACGAAAACACCGATGGCGGCCACCAAGCCACGGCGAACCTGCGCGAAGCGGGCCGTCGCCGGGCGCTGGAATACATGTATCTGGCGCAGCGCCTGATGGACTAAGAGGTTTCCACGCATCGCAAGGGGGTTCGGAATGGTTGTGTTGACGCGGCGCGCGCTGACGGCGTCGAGTTTTGCGTTCTTGCTCTCAAGCTGCGCCACGCCGCCCCCCAGTGCGCCGGCGCCATCGCCGGCCCCGGCGCCTCCACGTCCGCGCTTTGGGAGCTTCGGCGTTGAGCTCTCTAATCGCGATCTCTCGGTGAAGCCGGGCGACGATTTCAATCGCTTTTGCAACGGCCATTGGTTCGCCACGACGCAGATCCCAGCCGATCGCACCAGCTGGGGCTCGGGCTCCATCCTCTCGGACCAAGTCATTCACGACCTCAAGGGACTGATCGAAGCGACCGCTGCGAGCGGCGGCGCTCCAGGCGGCAATGAGCAGAAGATCGCCGATTTCTACCGCGCGTTCATGGATACCGACGCCATCAACATGAAGGGCCTCGCCCCCATCCAGCCCGATCTCGAGGCGATCGCGGCGGTTCGGACGCATGGCCAAGTATGGGCGCTTGCATGCAGGCCGGGGTTCAGCGTCAATTTTCCGATCGGCATGTATCCATCGCTCGATGCGCGCGATCCGGACAAGTATTGCATCACACTGACCCAAGCCGGTCTCGGCATGCCGGATCGGGACTATTATTTGCGCACTGACGGTCAATTCCCGCAGCTGCGTGATCAATACAAAGCCCACATCGCACGTCAGCTCACCAATGCCGGCCAAGCCGACGCCGAGGCCAAGGCGCAAGCGATCCTTGCGTTGGAAATCCAGATTGCGCAGCGCCATTGGGCGATTGAGCGTCGGCGCGACGTGGTGGCGACGTACAACAAGAAGACGCGCGCCGAGCTCATCGCCCTCAATTCTCGCTTTCCGTGGGCCGACGGTCTCAGCAGCGCCGGCGTTGGCGAGCTGGAGACGTTTGTCGTCGCTGAACTCGACACCATGGCGCCGCTCTCGCAGCTTGTGCTGGCGACGCCCATCGACACTTGGAAAGCCTATCTCACTTTCCACACCATCCACGCCAATGCGCCGGTGCTGCCCGCGGCGATCGATGACGAGAACTTCGCCTTCTTCGGCCACACGCTGAATGGCCAGCCCCAACAGCGTGAGCGCTGGAAGCGCGCCATAAGCGCCATCGACACCTCGCTCGGCGAGGCGGCGGGCAAGCTCTATGTCGACCGCTACTTCCCCGCCTCGTCGAAGGCGCAGATGCAAGAGCTTGTCGAGAACATGCGCCGCGCCTACGGCGCGCGCATCGATCAGCTTGCCTGGATGTCGGCTGAGACCAAGGCGGCCGCCCACGAAAAGCTCAGAACCTTCCGCCCAAAGATCGGCTACCCCGACCGCTGGCGCGATTATTCGCGCTATGAAGTGCGCGCCGGCGACGCCTTCGGCAATGCCCAGCGCTCCTCCGCCTATGAGTGGAACCGCCAGATCGAGCGCATCAATCGGCCGACCGACCGCGACGAGTGGGGCATCACCACCTTCACGGTCGACGCCTATTATAATCCGACCTGGAACGAGATTGTATTCCCCGCGGCGATCCTGCAGCCGCCGTACTTCGATCCCGCCGCCGACCCAGCCGTCATCTATGGCGGCATCGGCGCCATTATCGGCCACGAAATGGGCCATGGCTTCGATGACCAGGGCGCGCGCCAAGATGCGCGCGGGGTGCTGCGCGATTGGTGGAACGCCGAAGACGTGCGTCGGTTCAACGCGCTCGGCGACAAGCTCGTCGCGCAATACAATACCTATTCGCCGCTGCCCGGCATTCATGTGAACGGACGCCTGACGCTCGGCGAAAACATCGGCGATCTCGGCGGCCTGCAAGTGGCGCGCGAAGCCTATCTCATTTCGCTCAACGGCCAGCCAGCGCCGGTTATCGAGGGCTTCACCGGCGATCAGCGTTTCTTTCTAGGCTACGGCCAGATCTGGAAGCGGCTCACCCGCGACGAGGCGCTGCGCAATCTCATTCTCGCCGATCCGCATTCGCCGCCGCAATACCGCGTCAACGGCGTCGTACGCAATCATGACGCCTGGTATGCGGCGTTCAACGTCCAGCCGGGGGACGCGCTTTACCTTGCGCCCGCGGACCGCGTGCTGATTTGGTAGGCTTGCAGCCGTGGGTGAGCGCGCGCAAGCGAGGTATCGCGCATCCGATGAAGGCGGCATCAGCGCCGACGAAACGGCAATCGCTGACCGATCGGCCCATCGATCGACCTCTTGAGGCTCAGCCAATCGAGCCTGCAGGCGTGAGGCGCCGGCGATTGCTGGCGTAAAGGCGGCCCCGGAAGGGGGATAGAAGCTCCGGGGCCGCCATGCATCAAGCGGATCCACCGGGGAATTAGAGAGCCGCCGATCACCAAACTAGCTCTTTGAGGAAAGCCGTCCATGCGAGTTCGACCAATCGTGCATCAAGCGGGTGGGATGGTTCAATCGCCGTGCGCGCAGCGATGCAGAACTCTCACTCAATGCAATCGTGCACTGAGTGCACGCCCGCACAAACCCACGCCCGCGCCAAAGGCGGATTGTCACCTTTGAACGAATGACGTGCGTCAAAGAGAGATCGCGTGGGGTCGCGCAGCCCCGCTAGACGACGACCGGCAAGGCCATGCTTCCACGCGCGCACGCGTGCGGGGCTGACCCGGCAAGGCGCACATGTAGGCGCGAGAGGCCTCTGAAGCTGCGGCTGCGGCGCCAGACGATCGGGCTCGTGGCGAGCTCCATGTACGGCGCCCGTTCGAACAGGCGCGCCACCGCGATGCGGGCCTCGGCGCGTGCGAGTGGAGCGCCCAGGCAATAATGCGCCCCGCCTCCGAAGGAGAGATGCGGCCGGTGCGGACGCGTCACGTTAAAACAATCAGGCTCGTCATAGGCGCGCGGGTCGCGATTGGCTGCGGCGATGAAAACGTTGATGGCTTCGCCTTGCTCAAAGTCGCGCCCGAACCTTTGACCGGAGACCGGGCAGATGCGCGCCAAGAGCGGCGTCGGGGGCTCAAACCTAAGCGCTTCCTCAACCGCCGCCGGCCAGAGCTGCGGGTTGGCGTCTAGTTTTGCGCGCTCTTGGGGGTTTTCCAAAAGCAGATGCACGAGATTGCTGATGAGGTCGGTTGTTGTGTAATGGCCCGCCACCAAAAGATTGACGCAAAGCGAGATCGCCTCGTCTTCCACAAGGTCCCCGCGCTCGAAGGCGGCGCGCGCGAGTTCGCCGATCAAGCCGTTTCCAGGCGCATGCTGGCGGCGCGTGAGGTCGTGTCGGAAATAGGCGACGAGCTCGCGGTGGGCGGCGATCGCGGCCTCGCGCTGGGGCGCGGTCGCTAGGGGATGCAGCTCATTGATCACCGCTTCCGACCAGGCGCGGAAATGTGTGGCCTCGCTCGCCTCCACCCCGAGGATCTGGCAGATAATGCGCGCGGGAAGCGGTGCGGCAAAACCATCGACAATCTCGACGGCGCCCTGCATAGGCATGGCGTCGATGAGCTCATCGGCGAGCGCCGAAATTTGCGTCTCCAGCGCGTCGATGGATTTTTGTGAGAAGGCCGGCGCCACAAGCTTGCGTAAGCGCTTATGGGCGGGATCGTCCTGGAGAAAGAGCGGGGCCGGCAGCGCGGCCAAGTCGTCCGGCAGCAGCTCCTTGATGAGGGCATGGGCCGAACCGGGCATCGCCGCCTCGCTCGAGACTTTGAGACTGCGATCGAAGAGGAGATCACGCACGTCGGAAAAGCGCGTCAGGGTTGCGCCGAAAGGAGGCGCGTCATGGAGGGCGCCGGCCTCTCGCAAGCCGGCATAGAGCGGGTGTGGGTTGGTGAACGCTTCTGGCCCCAACAGGCGCCGCATCAAAGCCTGTACGGGACATTTGCTCATGTCATCGTCCCGCTGAAAGCGCCCGCCTTGAAACGCTCAATGGCGATAAGCGCCTCGACAAGTCCCGATAAGATATCCTTGCCGTCGGCCGATTGATTGATCTCGGCGTAGCCGGCGAGGTTCTCCTGCAGAAACGAGAGTTCGCGTTCGGCCAAGAACAAAATTTCTTCAATTTGAACTGCGCGTCTCATGATATCCGCCCCACGGCTCTTAGATATTGATGCATCATGTCTTCCTGCGCCGGCGTCAGGTTGTCGTGCGCGGGCGCAAGATCGGTGAATTCGCCGTTTAGCCATTCGAGCGGGTCGCGCCCCTCGATCCAGCCCAGATTTGGCCGATGCACTTGATAACCGATGAGGCGCTTCAGCTTTTCCGGCAACAAGCGTGCGATTTCGGGCGGCGTCGACAAAAGCAGTTTTTCCGCGGGCGCAAGCCACCCCAGCGAATAGCTCATCACCACGCCGCGGCGCGCGCGCTTGCTGTGGTTTTCGCCCCCGCCGTGCAGCAACGATCCCAGCCAGACGATCGCCGAGCCGGCGGGCGCGACAGCGCTCACCAGACCCGCTTCATATTGCTCCATCTCTTGGCGCGGCCACAGATGACTTCCCGGAAGCAAGCGGGTCGCGCCATTGTCGAGCGTGAAGTCGTCGAGCGTCCACAAGACGTCGGCCATCAGTTCGAGGGTCTTGGGCGCGGGAAAGAGCCCATCGTCGCGATGCAGCAATTGCGCCGGTTCGCCTGGTCCGATTTCGATGGCCTGGGTGAGATTGAGCTGCAGGCAATCGGCGCTGGGCGCCTCGCGGGGGCCAAGCAACACCGCCTCGATAGCCGGCAGCACCGCTTGGTGCAGAGCGAGGGCGGCGGTGCTTGGGGCCTTGGCGAAGAGACCGCTGAAACGCTTGGTGCGGCGCCCAAAAAAATGGCCTGCGCCACGGTGCGCGCTGGAAAACCACGGATCGAGTTCGCCATGGATGCGTTGCAAGAGGCGAGCGTCGATGGCGCGTTCAATAATCGCGCAGCCGGCTGTCTTAAGCGCATGCTCCAAGACGGCGACGCTCACATGCTCGTGGAAGCGCGGCAGCGGGCATGCTTCCAAGAGCACGCTTTCAAGCAGGCTCATAACGTCGCCCTTTGCGTAAAGCAGGCGGCGAAGGCGTCGGCGGCGGAGCGCAAATCCGGCTCCGATAGGCGTGAGGCCAGTTCAAGCCACTCGCGCACGACGCGCCCGCGTTGGCCCACGAACCCAGGGACTTCCACCAAGATCGCGTCATTGATCCCGGTCCGCGTCCGCAATTGCTGCAGATGCCCGCGCCACACCTCGCTCTGGATCGCAACCGCTGTGCCTTCGCCATAAAAGCGGGACGGCCCGATCGGCAGCGATTTCCAGCCCAGATCGATCGTGTGGGGCAGAAGCGAGGTCTCAAGAATGCCGATGAAGGAGGTGATGCCCCGGGTTTGCGCGAATTCGAGGACCGCCAGGTTCATCAGAATTTGAAATTGGAGATTTTCTTCCTTGGATCTTGAGCGTCCCGGTGTTGCATGGCGCGTCCATTCCCAAACGCCGGGCCCGACGGGCACGCCATTCAGGCAATATTCCGGGAAGAGCGTCTTGAGGAGATTGGGACGCCAGCTCGGAATGAAGCGCCCCGACCCGGCGACGCGGCCGTCATTGTCGATGCCTACAAGATAGGTTGCATCGGCATTGTCGAACTCGTCGATGTCGAGACCGTCCGAGCTTTCAAGCGCGCGCCAACCGCGCTCCAGCACAAACAGCTGGTAGCGATGGCGATGCATCGCCTCGATTTCGTCGCGGTAAAGGGCGCGATTGTTAGCGTGAACGACGTGTACTCGCATCGCCTTCCTCCAAGAGACAGAGGAAGCGCTCAAGTGAGCGGGCGGACACCTCCTATAGGTGTAGGAGTTGTAACAACCTAAGCTAGATCGAGATGAGTTGAAGCTGGATGGCTTCAATCACTGCTTGTGTCCGGGTCTTCACGCCCAGGCGCTTGCGGGCCTGCTCGATGTGATCGCGCACAGTGAATTCTGAGATCGAAAGGATCTCGCCAATCTCCCAATCGCTTTTTCCCGCGCGCACCCATTGCAGGCATTCGCGCTGGCGGCGCGACAAGATCGCGCCCTGAGGGCTAGACGTGGGTGCGAGCAATTTCCGCACCCCCATCGAAAAATAGGCGGCGAGAATGTGGGTGGCCGCCCGCGTGCGGAAATTGGATGGGATCGCCTGCGGCGCGACTAGGATGGTGGTGGCGATTGCGCCGTTTGTGTAATGCTGGGGCAGGACATAGCCGTCCTTATGTCCAAACTCGCCCGCTTCGTCGAAGATGCGGCGCTCCTCGCCGTTGATGGCGCCTTCCTTGACCAAGTCTCCCCAGACGATCGCGTCCAGGCTTGCGGGAATGAGGCGCACGATTGCGTCGCGGGTGAAGTGATCCTGCTGAATGTAATGGTCGCGCCAGATCGGGTCGGAGAATCCGGCTTCATAACTGCCGACGGTTTGACCGGCGGGATCAAGAACCGAGAAGGCGCCCATGTGCGAAAAGCCGAGCTTGCGGCAGGCAGGTTCAAACAAGCGGGCGAGCGCCTCGGCGCTGACCGCCTCATGGGCGTGCTCGATGGTGTCGAAAACCAGGTTCTCGAGACCGGTTTCAAGCGCAAACGCATTGCCCAACGGCGCGCCCCCCAAGAGCCGGAGCGATCACAGCGTCCAGCGGCCGGTGCGCCACCTGCAGAAGTGGCCTCGCCCGTCTCGCATATCTTCTCGCCCCGTTTTTCCCACAATTGAGAGAGTTGCCGCCAAGTCAAGCGATCAACTGAAAATCCCGCCTCGGCGCAATATTTTGGGACGCACCTGCAATTTTGGATGCGTTGGCGCCAAACGCCTGTTAGAACTTAACCTAAGGTGGTAGCGGCGGCCGCCGCTAAGGATCGAAAAGGGCAAGCTTCATGAGTGACGAGCGCGGGGCCACTGCCGTCGATATTGGCATTGGCCAAATCTTGCGCCGGAGGCGTATCGAGATCGGCATGAGCCAAGAACGCTTGGCGGAAGTGCTGGGCATCACCTTTCAGCAAATTCAAAAATACGAAAAGGGCGTCAACCGGATCGCGGCGAGCAGGCTATGGGATATCTCCAAGGCGCTCGATTTGCCGGTTACGCGTTTCTTTGACGCCGCGCCCAAAGCTCAAGTGCGGACCGCGAAAGTGGAGCGCGAGACCCTTGTAAGTCCAGAAAGCGTCCAGCTCATGAGTTTGTTTGGGACGATCACCAGCCGCTCGGTACGCAAGCGCGTTGTCGATCTCGTACGCACAATGGCGGAAGACGAAACCTAGAACCGCGCGCGGACGTCGCAATATCTCTTTTTCGCCGCGCCCCGCCGAGGGCAGTCCGCATGCGCCGTTCGCCAGCGGCCAGCCCACCCTTCTTCGGCGTCGCGCTGCGGGCGATGTCTTCCCATTGACCAAAAATCGTCGTCTGTAGCGAAGCAAAAACGCGAAGGAGACCGCCCGTGATACCGGTGCTTGCCATTTTCACCATCGCGCTGGCGATTGCATTCGTGGTTCTCTTCAATCGGTTGATCGCGCGACGGCAAATGGCCAATAACGGTTGGGCCGATATAGATGTGCAGCTGAAACGCCGCGCTGACCTTGTGCCGCGACTTGTCACCATTGTCGAAGGCTATGCCGCCCACGAGCGGCAATTGTTTATCGACGTCGCCGACAAACGCGCTCAGGCGCTGGCGGCGGGCGACGATCCTCAGCGCCGCAGCGCCGCTGAGACCGACCTTACCAGGCCGCTTGGACGGCTCATCGCCGTGGCCGAGGGCTACCCCGAGCTGAAGGCCAGCCAAAATTTTCTCGATCTGCAAGCTCAGCTCGCCGACACCGAGAACAAGATTGAAATGGCGCGCCGCTTCTATAACGGCGCGGTGCGCGAACTCAACACGGCGGTGGAAAGCTTTCCCTCGAACCTGGTGGCTGCGGTCGGCGGGATTTCCAAGCGCGGGTTTTTCGAGATCGGCGAGGGCGAAGGCGCCGCCCCGCAAGTCACGCTGAAGCAATCTTGATGCGCACGCTCGCCCTGCTTGCAGCGATCGTCGCCATCGCCATCGCGGCGCCCGCTTGGGCCAACGAACGGATCGACCAATTCGATGTGCGGGTCGATGTGGCGCGCAGCGGGGATATCGTCGTCACCGAGACTATCGATGTCGTTGCCGAGGGCGATCAAATTCGCCACGGAATCATGCGCGACCTGCCGCGCTACTACAAGGATGGCGGCGATCGGCTTCCATACGTTTACGACATATTGAGCGTGGTCCGTGACGGCGCGAGTGAGCGCTTTGAAACCAGCCGCGAAGGCAACGCCATTCACCTGCGTATCGGCGACGCGGGCGCAATCGTGAGCACTGGCGCGCATCGTTATGTCATTCGCTATCGGGCGAGGCGCCAGGTTCGTCGCTTCGACCGCTATGACGAAATCTACTGGAACGCCACCGGCAATGACTGGACATTTCCGATACTGAACGCACGCGCGACCATTGTGCTGCCCCCGGGCGCGCGAGGTTCTTCAGGTCGCCGGTTACACCGGCGCGCTTGGCCAATCGGGCCATGATTTCAGCTATACGCGTTCCGGCGACGCCTATGTGTTCACAACCAACCGTCCGCTTGACGCCGGCGAAGGTTTCTCGGTCGCGGTGGGATTTGCAAAAGGCCTGATCGATCCGCCATCGCGCGCAGATCAAGGCTGGCTCTGGTGGCAGCGCAACGGTGCGCTGGCGATTCTCATCGCTTCGATCGGCGCACTGGCTTGGTTTCTCTATCGCGCCTTCGACCGCGTGGGCCGGGACCCCGTCAAAGGCCCGGTGTTCGCCCGTTATGAGCCGCCGGCCAATTATTCGCCGGCGGCGGTCCATTACATCTTCTATCGAGGGCTTCAGGAAAACCGCGCGCTCATCGGCACCATCATGAACCTCGCCGTGAAGGGCCGTCTCACCATCGATGCGTCAGACAAGAAGGTGACGACGCTCACCCGCAACCCCAACCCGCCTGTTTCCAGTGCGTTTGCGAACGAGGACTTAATGTTGGAGCGCGAAATCTTCGCCGGCGCCGATGTTAAATCGCTGGGAGGCGAGTACGATTCTGCGTTCACGGCCGCTTATGCCGAGTTCAGGCGCAGGCTATCGGCGCAATATGGCGGGCCATATTTCCGTTGGAACGTTGGCTATACGCTGTTGGCTGTGGTCGCGACCGTCGCGGTAGTGGCGTTTGCGGCGACGAGCGCCTCGCAATGGACTGGGTGGGACACGCTGGCGGTTCTGGCGCTGGCGGCGCTCAACGTCGCGTTCATGTATTTTATTCCCGCTCCGACATCGCTCGGGCAAGAGATCAGAACTCAGATCGAAGGCTTTCGCCTTTACATGGAAACTGCGGAAAAGCTTCAGCTCAATGCGGTGAAAGTCGGAAGTGACGCGCCCCGCCAATGACGACGCAGCGTTACGAGACATTTTTGCCCTACGCAGTGGCGCTGGGCGTCGAGGCGCCATGGACCCATCATTTCGAGCGATTGTTGCCAGCGGAGGCCGCGTCCTATGCGCCGGCTTGGTCAAGCGCAGGCTGGAGCTCGTCGCAGTCGCTTGCGGGAATGAGCCAAGCGATGGTGTCGAACATCAATTCCGGCGTATCGAGCGCGATGCCACAGAGCGCCAATTCATCGGGCTCCGGCGGCGGCGGGTTCTCCGGCGGCGGGGGCGGCGGAGGGGGAGGCAGCGGTTGGTGAGTTGGCGGCGAGGCTTAGCCGCGAGGGGATCACTGCGAGCGGTTTCGGCCGTTGCGCCCTTTTGCGATTAAAGCTCTTTCTCGGCGAGGCTGCGAAATTCATCTGGCACGGAACGCAAGGCGCCAAGCATCGACGATGCATAACTGACGGCTTCCCAACCGAAGCGATCCCGGATGGCGTCGATCGCCGTGTCAGCGCGCCAACGCGCCAGACCTCTGCGGCTGCCAGGCAGCCTTCCCTCATCGCCAAGTCCAAACGGCAGTTCGAGTTGCGGTGTCGGATCTTCTCCCAGATTGGAGGCGGAAATCGCCAATAGAGAAATTGTCCGTTGCTCGCGATGATCCGCCAAGACCCCACGCACCAAATCGACAGCAATCTCGGTCAATGTGGTTGTCGCCGAGATCGGCGCCGGCAGCGTGAGCGCGCGCGTCACAGATTTCAGATCGGCGAAGCGCACGCGCACCGTGACAGTGCGGCAAGGACGCGATTTGGCGCGGAGACGCCCGGCGATCCGGTCGGCGAGATGTCGCAGCACTGGCCGAAACACATGCTCGGCCGCGGGTTTGCGCCCAAGCGCCGATTGCGCGCCCGCGGAATGGGCGCGGCGATGGGTTTGGATGGCGCGCGGGTCGCGATTCCAAGCGAGCGCGACGAGTTTCCTTCCGTTGGCGCGACCGAGCAAATGCTCCATCGACTGGGGTGAACCGTGCGCGAGGTCTCCAATCGTGGTGACGCCGATCGCGGCGAGGCGCGCCTTGGTCGCGGGACCGACGCCCCACATCAACTCGACCGGCAGATTGTGCAGGAAAGCGAGCTCGGTATTTGGATCGACGACCACCAATCCGTCAGGCTTGGCCACCTGCGAGGCGATCTTCGCCAGATGCTTGGTGCAGGCGATTCCGATGGAGATCGGCAGGCCAAGCTCTTCGCGCACGCGACGTCGAACCGTCTTGGCGATCTCAATCGGCAAGCCAAAGAGCCGTATGGAGCCCGCCACATCCGCGAACGCCTCATCGATCGAAATGCGCTCAATCTCCGGCGTGTAGTCAGCCAGCACATTAATCGCCGCGTCGCCTAAGCGTTGATACTCGTTGAAATGACCGCCGGTAAAAATGATGTCGGGACAAAGTTCGCGGGCTCTGCGCCCTGGCATTCCGCTGCTGACGCCGAAGGCGCGCGCTTCATAAGAGGCCGCGAGCACCACGCCGCCGCCGACCACGATCGGCTTGCCGCACAAGGATGGGTCGAGCTTCTGTTCGACCGAGGCGTAAAATGCGTCCAAGTCCGCGTGCAGGATTACAGCGTGCATTCGACAGCCATTTGTTGGTCGAACCGTCTGGAGAACATAACGGGAACACGCAAGCCGTCAAGCTCGAAGCTGGCGATATTATACTTGACGGACCCCAGTCACAAAATCTAGCCTGGGTACGCTATCGGACGGCGACTTCCGTTGCGGCAAAACGGAGAGGAGGCTAGAATTCCTATCGCCCGGCATTGGTCGCTACCCAGCCCCAGCGCTTGGCATTTCTTCCGCTCGCCAGCGGACCCCGCAAAGCCCGGCGGCGGCACCTTCGGCGGTGGTTGGGTAAGGGCTCATCGGCTGATCTTGGTCCCACTGGGACCGCGCGCAATGAAGCGGAAACTG
Organism: uncultured Pseudomonadota bacterium; assembly: GCA_963847165.1. Classification (GTDB taxonomy): domain Bacteria; phylum Pseudomonadota; class Alphaproteobacteria; order Caulobacterales; family Aquidulcibacteraceae; genus Vitreimonas. The sequence continues at coordinate 4,001 of CAWJYY010000011.1, read as the reverse complement.
AACCGCTATCGCCAGCGGAAGCCGTCCGGATCGTCCTCGGCATGCCGCACAAGACTGCACATGCTTTCCACGAAGCAGAGCGCTTCTCCGTGTGCGGTGTCTGCGGACAGATTTTCGATGTGCGCGACGCGACGCAGGCCGCCCATCATGGGGGCGACGATCACGAACCGCTGCTAGCGAAGCAGGACGACTAGTTCGGTCGCGGCCAAGTTTCGGCGCGCTCAGTGATTAGGTCGAGGATGCGGGCGTGGTCCGCTTGGTGGCGCCTGACGCCATCTTCCGCAATCTTGCGCACGGAGGCCTGGGAACCCGAATACTGGTAGCCCGCTACGCGAACGCCACCGAGGATGTACTCAATTTCGTACATCGCAAAGTTATACACAAATTGCGCAAGGTTATCTGTCCGGCACCGGACGAAACCAGCGCAAGCCGCGTTCCGTCAACGCCTCCATAACCAGTGCAGTGGTAGGCTGAACTATGATGGGCGCTTCTTCTTTTCACTGGCGGCTGCGCGTCGCGATGGTTTTCGCGAAGCAGAAGCTTCAGTTTGGTCTCGCGATCGGCTTCGCTTTAGGCTGTCTTTTTTCGTCGCTTGTTTCGACGGCTTTCCGAGAACTGCAACCGGCTTTCCCGGCCCAGAAATCCAGTCAGTATCCCGATCATGCTTATGCAGCACCTTGAGCGCCAGGTTATGCGCTTGATCGTCTAGGCTTACGCTGTTGGTGAGCACATAGCCGGCCGCCGCCGCTGCAAAGCCGCTATACACGATAGTTCCGATTTTCAAATCACCGCGATGCGCGCGTCTGTCGCTCTTCGGCGCGTTGCGCAAGAGACTTTCGACGCTGATTTGACCGCGCTGATTTTCCGGGCGAGTTTCCCAACCATCGCGCGCGTTTTTCTCGGAGTTGCGCCGGATGAATCTTCATCGAAGAGTTGAGTGATGTCGGCGCCGCTACTGCTCCTCGCAAGAACCGCTTCACCGCCGCAGAATTTGCACTCTGCTGTTGCGGGCGGGGGACGAGAAACCGACCAATAAATGTCGGGCTCTTCGCAATCTCGGCAGATGCCTAGGACATCCATCGCGTGATCCAAGCAAAGAGCATAATCGCCACGCAAATGATGGACACGGCCTCTTCCAACCCTCGGTATGGTCGCTGAAGCATGTTGTACGCTGCGGTCATCCCGGCAGCGGGGATAAGCAAGATAAGCACCGCCTGCTTTGGCCCCGACGCATGCTCGCCCAGAACGGTCATCGTTTAAATCAAAGCATAAGCGTTTGACGCCAGAAGCGCGGTCGCGCGCGCGATCAAATGCTTATCTTCCATCTTGGCCCTTGGGCTTCTTCGGAGGCACGACCTTTTCAAACGCGCGCTCAAACGCCTTCGCGTTTTTGTCGGCGCCAGTCTCGCGCGCTAGCTCTTTGAAGCGCTCGTGTTGCTTCGCGGGATCTTCAGGCGGTGACTTCTTCTTCGGCACCTAATTGCCCTTTTGTGCAAGCTCTTCGAGCGGCCCCTTCTTTCCCGGCACGGCGGGTTTGCATATTTCAAGCTTTCCGCCTTCTGGGCGATCAACCTTTCCGTTGAGTTTCAACAGGTCAATATCGAAGGTGTGGAGCGCCGCTGCCTTGGCAAATAGCGCCGTCGCTATGTGGATGGCATCGGGAGGTTTTAGGCCAGCGAAGCCTTTGCCCATTAGGTCGCGAGCAATATATCCAAGCGCGCGATCAACATTCACCATGAGCACCGAGTTTCGCTCAAAAAAATCATCTAGCTTGTGCGTGTCGCTTGCTATCGCGGGATTCTTGCACACTTCTGCGAGACAGAACGCGCTTGTTACGATGACGAGTTCCCGCCGTTTTCCTTTTCGGCTTGATTGAATACAGTTCGGCATAGACGTTCACGATCTTCTGTGATCGCGCCGCTTTCGTTTTTGATTTTTTCCCTTTGGATGAGTGCTATCCAGGTGCACGCATCCCAGGCAACGCGCTCAAGAGAGGCGGCCATCGCGTAACCTCGCTAGATATTCCTCGCTCAACAAACCGCCCGTAAAATTCGGGTCCTGAATTTCAGTGAGGCTTGGGAGTTCCGCGCGCGCACGCAAGAAAACGAACGCCATCCGCGAAAATCTCACGAACGCGGCCTAAGCCACGATAGGAAATGCGGCCGGTGATTAGAATGCGCCTGCTCTTGAAAACCTCTTCTAGTCGTTGGTTGCTCACGTCTGGCAGCGCACTCTCAGTAATAATGCATTTGATTTGATCACCGGTAACGCGGTGCTTAATGAAGAGGATTGCGCGCCCGAAGCCATCTCGCTCCGCTCCAGCAAAGAAACCTTCCACGGAACCGAGTTCGTCATATGGCTTTTCCACTGGACTAAGAATGGACTTCACGTTGCCGGCTGTTTGCCGTGCAATAGTTGGCGTCATCACGAAGTTCGGAATTGCCGCATCCGGCGGGAAAATAATCTCTGTGGCAGCCAATCCATTGAGCACTCTTTCGGCCATGCGCTCGACTTTCGTCAGCATGGCTTCCGGAAAATATGGTCAGCACCCGCCGCCCGCTGCGATCTGCGTAAGCCCGTTAGCGAAAGCGGCCTCAACGATCTGAGCCCGCTGGTCGATATTGACACCAAATTCGCTGGCGAAGGGCGTGGCCTCAATCTCGACTGGGCTTCTTCGACTGGCGTTGGTGATCCGCCAACGCAGGACTGCGCCACTCTCACCGGAGATGGCTTCTTCGACGCCCTTTAGGACATCCAAAAAGTCCGTAATTTGGCGCAAAAAATCCTCCGCTAGCGGCGCATCGTCCAATGCGTCGCTGCCTTGAATGCGGATTTTCAACGGTCCTGCCATGTTTGTTGCTCCAGACTACACCTGACGCCGCGGCGCTGCCACAAAGGATATGGCGGCGTGCAAAGCGGAGGCGTTGGCCTGAAGGCCGTTTCTTCCTCTTAGTTCGCCATCTGGAACGACGCTTGCGCTTTTTGCCCTGCTTAGGCTTGCGCTTCCCGATCAGTTGACCGGTACGTGAGCCGCTTACCTTTCACGCCTTCTACGATCTTGGTAAAGCGGGCCACGTCATCCACGCCGAGCTTGATACGGTTCGTGTATCGGAAGTCGAATTCGATGCAGTAGCGATGCAGGTGGCGGCGACAGGCGTGCTGGTAGACGCCTTTCATCCCGCGCTTGAACACAGAGAAATAGCCTTCAACCGTGTTGGTATGAACCCACGGCGCATCTTTGCGAACATATTCGCCTTTGCTGTGGGTGGTCCAACCGTGGAAGGTGAAGTTCTCGCCCATTCCCTTATACATCGGGGCTTCGTCGGTCAGCAGATAGGCTTCCTTCGCGATGTTTTCGCGCAAGATTTTCTCGACTTCCTCAATGCGGAATTGGCTGAGCACGAAAGAGCGCGCGGCGCCGGTGTCGCGGTCGATCAGCGTCAGCACGCGGTTCATCTGCGCGCCGCCCGCGTTGTTCTCAGCGAAGGATTCCGGGTTGAAGCTTTGTAGCGTTTCGTCGGCTTCAACGCCGCCGAAGTTGCCGCCAAACGGCGCGCCGCCATCCGGCGCGCCGCCATCCGTAACCTTCATCGCTTCACGGATACGGTGAGAGAGAAACCAAGCGCTCTTGAGTGTCACACCAAGCGTGCGCGCTAGCTGGTTAGAGGAGACGCCCTTCTTGGAGGACGCCAGCAGAAACATCGCTTGCAGCCAAATGTGCAGCGGAATGTGGCTGTCCTCGAAAATCGTGCCGATCTTGACCGTGAACTTCTTGCGGCAGCCGTAGCACTTGTAAGAGCCAACGCGGGTGCTCTTGCCCTTCATGGGGCTGGAGTGATCGACCTCGCCGCAATGGGGACAGACGCGACCGTTCGGCCACACGCGGGCCTCCACCCACGCATGCGCCGCTGCTTCATCCTTGAAATGAGCCTCGTCGAGGACGCTCTTTGCCATGCGCCCAATCTAGCGATTGTAGGTGGGTCCGTCAAGTATAATATCGC
>CAWJYY010000010.1:0-165915 GCA_963847165.1 uncultured Pseudomonadota bacterium | reverse complement strand
ATCTTCAGGCGGTGACTTCTTCTTCGGCACCTAATTGCCCTTTTGTGCAAGCTCTTCAAGCAGCCTTTCTTTCCCGGCACGGCGGGTTTTCATATTTCAAGCTTTCCGCCTTCTGGGCGGTGAAGCTTTACGTTGAGTTTCAACAGGTCAATATCGAAGGTGTGAGCGCCGCTGCCTTGGCAAATAGCGCCGTCGCTATGTGGATGGCATCGGGAGGTTTTAGGCCAGCGAAGCCTTTGCCCATTAGGTCGCGAGCAATATATCCAAGCGCGCGATCAACATTCACCATGAGCACCGATTCTTCGCTGCAAAAAAATCATCTAGCTTGTGCGTGTCGCTTGCTATCGCGGGATTCTTGCACACTTCTGCGAGACAGAACGCGCTTGTTACGATGACAAGTTCGCCGTTTTCCTTTTCGGCTTGATTGAATACAGTTCAGCATAGACGTTCACGATCTTCTGTGATCGCGCCGCTTTCGTTTTTGATTTCTTCCCTTTGGATGAGTGCTATCCAGGTGCACGCATCCCAGGCAACGCGCTCAAGAGAGGCGGCCATCGCGTAACCTCGCTAGATATACCTCGCTCAACAAACCGCCCGTAAAATTCGGGTCCTGAATTTCAGTGAGACTTGAGAATTCAGCGCGCGCACGCAGAAAACAAACGCCGTCAGCGAAGATCTGCACAAACGCGGCCTAAGCCACGATAGGAAATGCGGCCGGTGACTCAGAATGCGCCTGCTCTTGAAAACCTCTTCTAGTCATTTTTGGTTGCTCACGTCTGGCAGCGCACTCTCAGTAATAATGCATTTGATTTGATCACCGGTAACGCGGTGCTTAATGAATAAAGAGGATTGCGCGCCCGAAGCCATCTCGCTCCGCTCCAGCAAAGAAACCTTCCACGGAACCGAGTTCGTTGTAATATGGGTTTTCCACTGGACTAAGAATGGACTTCACGTTGCCGGCTGTTGCGCCGTGCAATAGTTGGCGTCATCACGAAGTTCGGAATTGCCGCATCCGGCGGGAAAATAATCTCTGTGGCAGCCAATCCATTGAGCACTCTTATTTTCGGCCATGCGCTCGACTTTCGTCAGCATGGCTTCCGGAGAATCTGAGTGGGAGCCCGCCCCACGCTGCGATCTGCGTAAGCCCGTTAGCGAAAGCGGCCTCAACGATCTGAGCCCGCTGGTCGATATTGACACCAAATTCGCTGGCGAAGGGCGTGGCCTCAATCTCGACTGGGCTTCTTCGACTGGCGTTGGTGATCCGCCAACGCAGGACTGCGCCGCCACTCTCACCGGAGATGGCTTCTTCGACACCCTTTCAGTACATGCAAAAAGTCCGTAATTTGGCGCAAAAAATCCTCCGCTAGCGGCGCATCGTCCCAATGCGTCGCTGCCTTGAATGCGGATTTTCAACGGTCCTGCCATGTTTGTTGCTCCAGACTACACCTGACGCCGCGGCGCTGCCACAAAGGATATGGCGGCGTGCAAAGCGGAGGCGTTGGCCTGAAGGCCGTTTCTTCCTCTTAGTTCGCCATCTGGAACAACGCCTGCGCTTTTTTGCCCTGCTTAGGCTTCCGTTTTCCGATCATGTCGGTACGTCAGCCGCTTACCTTTAACGCCTTCTACGATCTTGGTGAAGCGGGCCACGTCATCCACGCCGAGCTTGATACGGTTCGTGTATTGGAAGTCGAATTCGATGCAGTAGCGATGCAAGTGGCGGCGACAGCGTGCTGGTAGACGCCGCGCATCCCGCGCTTGAAAACAGAATAATAGCCTTCAACCGTGTTCGTATGGACCCACGGCGTTTCTTTGTTTACATATTCGCCTTTGCTGTGGTGAGTCGCGACCGTGGAAGGTGAAGTTCTCGCCCATTCCCTTATACATCGGGGCTTCGTCGGTCAGCAGATAGGCTTCCTTCGCGATGTTTTCGCGCAAGATTTTCTCGACTTCCTCAATGCGGAATTGGCTGAGCACGAAAGAGCGCGCGGCGCCGGTGTCGCGGTCGATCAGCGTCAGCACGCGGTTCATCTGCGCGCCGCCCGCGTTGTTCTCAGCGAGGATTCCGGGTTGAAGCTTTGTAGCGTTTCGTCGGCTTCAACGCCGCCGAAGTTGCCGCCAAACGGCGCGCCGCCATCCGGCGCGCCGCCATCCGTAACCTTCATCGCTTCACGGATACGGTGAGAGAGAAACCAAGCGCTCTTGAGTGTCACGCCAAGCGTGCGCGCTAGCTGGTTAGAGGAGACGCCCTTCTTGGAGGACGCCAGCAGAAACATCGCTTGCAGCCAAATGTGCAGCGGAATGTGGCTGTCCTCGAAAATCGTGCCGATCTTGACCGTGAACTTCTTGCGGCAGCCGTAGCACTTGTAAGAGCCAACGCGGGTGCTCTTGCCCTTCATGGGGCTGGAGTGATCGACCTCGCCGCAATGGGGACAGACGCGACCGTTCGGCCACACGCGGGCCTCCACCCACGCATGCGCCGCTGCTTCATCCTTGAAATGAGCCTCGTCGAGGACGCTCTTTGCCATGCGCCCAATCTAGCGATTGTAGGTGGGTCCGTCAAGTATAATATCGCCTCGAAGCTCCCGCTGGCCTCACCAAAGCGCGGCGGAAGGCCGCCGCCAACGCTTGCGACCCCCAGCAGCTCGCCTTCGAAGCCATGAAACCCGCGCGGAATTCTCGCCGCCGCCATCCAATAATCGCCCTTCAATCCAATCGTCGCCGAGCTTCGTCACCTTGTCGTCACCACGGAATCTGATGCGACACTCTTTCCCAAATTTCATTGAAGGCCGAATTGATCGCCAGGAGATTTCAACTTCGGGCGGAAGACGCGGAAATTATGCCGAAAATCCTGCGTCCGCACCGCGCCCCTCCGAGTTCGGTCGCACGCTTCGCCGCAGCGGATTTGGGTTCTCTCTCTTGGAACACGCCGCCCCGTCCGTGCGTCGGTTTGACGTGCATTGACGGAGATCCGTTTGAGCAATGGGGCGACACCCCTTGGCGATCGCGCTTCGCAGAGCGATTATGAACGCGCCTTCGAAGCGATCGAGCGTCTGGCTGCGCTCGTCGAGGGTTCCAATGACGCGATCGTCAGCCTCGGCCTCGACGGACGGATCACCAGTTGGAATCGCGCGGCCGCTGATCTTTACGGCTATGCGGCTGAGGAGGCGATCGGCCGGTCGATTGCGCTCGTCCTTCCCGCCGATCGCGCCCGGGAGGAGCGAGACATTCTCGAGCGCATCAGCATGGGCGAGCGCATCGAACATTACGAAACCGTGCGCCAGCGCAAGGATGGAGCGCTCATAGACATATCGATCACCGTCTCGCCGATCAAAAATCCTGCAGGCGAAGTGGTCGGCGCTTCAAAGATCGCGCGCAGCATACACGAGCGACGCATCACTGAGAGATTGTTGCGCGACAGCGAGATGCGCGCACGCCAGCAAAGCCATCGCCTGGACGTGTTGAACAAGGCCGCGCAACTCATCTCAGGCGATCTCGATATCACCCGCATCGTGCAGACCGTGACCGATCTGGCGCGTGATCTGAGCGGCGCCAAATTCGCCGCCTTTTTCTATAACGTCGTTGACGCGGCCGGCGAGCGCTACGTGCTCTACACGTTATCGGGCGCGCCGCGCTCGGCCTTTGCGGACTTTGGACTTCCCCGCAATACTGAAGTGTTCGACCCAACCTTCAGGGGCGAGGGCGTAGTGCGCTCCGACGACATTCGAAAAGATGCGCGCTACGGCAAGAACGCTCCGCATTGCGGGATGCCAAAGGGCCATTTGCCCGTGGTGAGTTATCTGGCGGCGCCGGTGATTTCTCGAAGCGGAGAGGTGCTGGGCGGGCTCTTCTTCGGACACGAAGACGCCGGTGTCTTCACCGAGGAAGCCGAGGCGCTTGTCACCGGGCTCGCGGCGCATGCGGCGATCGCCTTCGACAATGCGCGCCTGCATCAATCGGCCCAGCACGAGATCGAGCGGCGCCGCCGCGCCGAGGAGGCCCAAGACCTCCTATTGAACGAAGTCAAACATCGGGCCAAGAACACCATCGCCACCATTCAAGCGATGGCGCAGCAGACTTTTCGAAGCGCCGCCAAGGAGGAGCAGGCGGCGTTCGCGGCGCGCGTCAAGGCGATGTCGGAAGCGCTCGACCTCTTGACCAATCGCGATTGGGACCGCGCGTCCATCGAGGATATCGTCAAGCGGGCGATCGCGCCTTTTGAAGAGGCCCATCGTCGGCGCTTTGCGATCGAAGGCCCACCCGCCACCTTGAGCTCCGACACCGCCTTGGCGCTCGCCTTGGCGCTGCACGAATTGGCCACCAATGCGATCAAGTATGGCGCGCTCGCGAGCGAAGAGGGCGCCATCGCCGTCCAGTGGACGGTTGGCGGCGATGCAAAGTTGCGCCTTGTTTGGCGCGAGAGCGGCGGACGACCGGTGGCGCAACCCACTAAGGTGGGCTTTGGCGCCCTCCTGATCGAACGCACCTTGGGCGGCGGCGGCAAGTCTGCACGGATGGAGTTTGCCGCCGATGGGCTTGTCTGCACGCTCGAGATCGCGGTGTCCTGAGGCGTTGACAGGGTGCGCGCCCGGAGCCGCGCTCAGCCTCGGGGGACCAGTTCCTCGATATGCGCCAAGAGGTCTGCGGGATCGTCGAAGGTGCGAAAGGCGCCGGCCTCGCGGAGCTCGGAAGCTGAATAACCGCCGCTCAGCAGACCGAGGCCGACCGCGCGCGCGCGCGTCGCGGCCAACATGTCCCAGACGCTGTCGCCGACAATCAGCGCGGCCGCAACCGATCTGCTCATACGGGCGGCCGCTGCGACAAAGAGATCGGGCTCGGGTTTGGCGGCTTGCACCTGATCTCGGGTGACGATCACGGCATTTCCGGCGTCGACGTCGAGCGTGGCGAGAGCGGCGCGCGCGTTCTCGGCATGACCGCTCGTCGCAATCGCCCACGCAATCGCGTGTTGGGAAAGGTGGGCCAGCAATTCCTTGGCGCCGGGTAAGGGGCGGCCAACGGCGCCGAAGGACTTAAAGATTTCGCCATGACGTTTGTGCACCCGCTCGACGCGATCGGGCGCCACGGCTGCGCCCAATTCGCGCGCCAGTTCGCGCACGAGCAACGTGCCGCTCATTCCTATTCGGCGATGAATGCGCCACGTCGAAATGATGATGCCCTCTTCATCGAGCGCCTGCTTCCACGCCAGCACGTGCTCGTAGACATTATCGACGAGCGTGCCGTCCAAATCGAAAATGAAATAAGGGGCTTCCGCCATGAGCGACCTGCTTCAGGTCGGAATTTCTAACGCCGCTAAGGCCGTCAACAAGCAAAAAAAAGCGGCCCGTGAGCAACAAACGCTCGGCGTGCGCTTTCTGGCTAAGATCCCACAATTGGCGATGGGCCCTTGCGCATCTCGCTCTCCGGAGCGTTAACGTCGGTCAACCTAAGGCGCCGGCGGTTAGCGGAGGGGTAACTGATTTGTGCTAAACAAGGCTGAGGAGCCTTGTCTTGAACTGGGTTTACCGCAGCACCTATGTCGGACCCGATCGCCGATCCCCGGGATTTGTCGTTCGATTTTTGGAGCGTCGCCGTGAGGCGAACGCAGAGAGCGCGGGCGCGCCCGCAAACATGCTGCGCGAGCTTTGGTCGAAAGGCATGCGGTGGGTCGATCATTTCAACTATTTCGGTCCGGACCGACGCGGCGCTGACTTCAGCTTCTTCTTCTTGGAACGCCGTAGCAGCGAGGGCGTCGGCAGACCGCCGGCGCTGCATACCGCGCTTCGGCAACTGCGCGTCCGGGTCGCGGACGCTAAGGACGCCGAAGGCAGGAGCGCGCTTCAGGAGCGCCTGACCGCGACCGCGCTGTTGGCGGAGGCACAAGGATTTTCCACGGCAGCCGACACGCTTAAGGCGCTGGCGAGCAATCTAGACGCTTCGCGCGGTCACGAAGCCGACCCGCGACCAAGACTTGACGCCGAGCTGAGCCGGATCGAGTCCATGCTCGTTTGAGCGTCATCAGCGTGGCGATTGCGAATTCAGCCGCGCCGGCCGGCGCGAATGCGAGCTCTTCGAATTGAATGCTTGGATAGAAACGGCCTCAGCGGAGGCCTAACCGCTTCAATTCGGCCTTCGGCAGCTGGCGCTTGCTCTGGGCATAGACGCCGGGTCTGGCGTAGAGCTCCTCGGGAGCAAGCGCCGAGAGGCGGGCTCGTAAGACGACATCGGTGAACGGCTCCTGCGAGGAAATCTTGCGCCCGGCCGGGTTCCTTCGTTTGCGCATCTTCACGCTGGCGAGCGTGATTTCCCACCAAACATTGTTGAAGAGGTGCAATTGCGCCGTAGAGGACAGTTCACGCATACGCAGCGCGCGCTCGGCGGCGCGGCGCTTTGCCTCGGTTTTCTTCTTGGCGCTCCAGTTTCGCCAATATTCGTTCTTACGCAGGATCCCGGTGCGCGGGTGAACGTAAAGTCGCTGATGCGAATCTCGGAGCGCCACATTCCGGCCCCAGCGCATGGTGACGAAGACCTCGCCAGATCGCATACGAGTTTTCACGGCCACGAAGTCTTCAACATGCTCGCGCACGTGCTGCTGCACGGAGGAGGCGACCTTGAGGTTCTCCGAGAGGTCGGAATAGATTTTGTTCCAAGGTCTACCGACATTGCTTTCTAAGTATCGGCGCAGCGGCGAAAGGTTCTCATTCAGGGCCTTGGTCTTGGGTGCGGCTCTTTTCGGTTCGCGCGCCGAGGCGCGCAAAGGTTCGCCCTCGTCGTCGACAAGCGGACGTGTGCGGCCGGGTTTAACCCACCGCTTGGAGTGGCCAATGCGCGGCCGCTCGACGAATACCCTTGCCATATCCTTGCGCATAGACGCCGCGATTTGGGCCTGGCGGGGCGCGCTTGCAAGCCCGGTCGAGTCCGTTTCTGCATCAATGAGCGCGGCGAGGAAAGAATTGTTCGCGCCGCGGCGTCGCTCGGATTGTCGCGCCCCAATACTTAGCCCGTAAGAAGGTCCTTGTAGCGCGCGCGCAACACCTTCTTATCGATCTTGCCCGTCGCGGTGAGCGGCACGGCGTCGAATACCACGGCATCGGGTGTCCACCACTTGACGATGCGCGGCGCCAGATAGTCGAGCACTTCTTCATGGCAGAGATTGAGCGCCCTCGTGCGGCTCGATCACCAGCACCGGACGCTCTTCCCACTTGGGGTGCGGCACGCCGATGACGGCGGCGATCTTCACGCCCGGGCAGGCCACGGCGATGTTTTCGAGATCGATGGACGAAATCCATTCGCCGCCCGACTTGATCACGTCCTTCTTGCGGTCGGTGATGCGCATGAAGCCAAATTGGTCGAGCGTGGCGATGTCGCCGGTGTCAAACCAGCCATCGTCGTCGACAACATCGGACGCGCCGCGGAAGTAACGCTGGATCGTCCACGGTCCACGCACCATAAGCGCGCCCGATGTCTCGCCATCGTGCGGCGCCTCGACGCCGTCCTCGCCAACCACCTTCAGCTCGATGCCGAATTGCAGCCGGCCCTGGCGCGTCCAGATGGCGTCGTCGAGCTTTTCTTCGCCGAGCGCCGCCAACGCCGGCGTCGGCGTGGCGATGACGCCGAGCGGGCGTCGTCTCAGTCATGCCCCAGATCTGCAGAACTTGGACGCCATATTTCGCTTGAATGTCTTCCGCCATCGCCCGCGGCACCGCCGAGCCGCCGATCACGACGCGCTTGAGCTTGCCGGGCGTTTGCCCGGTTTGTTCAAATAGGCGAGATACATCGTCCAGATCGTCGGCACGCCGCCCGAGAAGGTGACGCCTTCCTTGACGATCAGCTCTTGCAGACTTGCGCCATCCATCTTGTCGCAGGGCATCACCAGTTTGCAGCCATTGATCGGCGCGGCGAAAGGCAGACCCCAGGCAGTGGCGTGAAAGAGCGACGAGCAAGGCATGACGACGTCGAAAGCGTCGAACCCGAAAGCGCTGTTCAAGCCCGACGCCATCGCGTGCAGCACCACGGCGCGATGCGAGTAGAGCACGCCCTTGGGGTCGCCTGTCGTGCCCGAAGTGTAGCAGAGAAATGCGCCGGCGTTTTCATCGACGGTCGGCCAGTCGAACTCGCGCTTCTCCGCGGCGCAAGCAGCGTCTCGTAGCAGAGCGCGCCAAGCTCTCCGCGGCGTGTGCGCGGTCTCATCGCTCAACATGACGAAGGTCTTCACCGTGCGCATCTGCGGCGCGAGACGCTCAACGAGCGGCAAGAAAGGTCTTGTCGAACAGCAGCACGCCGGCTTCGGCATGGTTGAGAATGTAAACGATTTGATCGTCGAACAGACGCGGATTGACGGTGTTGAGCACCGCCCCCAGGCCCGGCGCCGCATAGAAGAGCTCAAAGTGACGGTGGGTGTTCCAGGCCAGCGAGGCGACGCGGTCGCCGGATTTGACCCCAAGCGTCCGAAGCGCCTGGGCGGCGCGTCCGGCGCGCTTGAGCGCAGCGGCGTAATTCAAGCGCGCGATCGGCTCATCGACGAGGCGCGAGACAATTTCGACGCGACCATGGGCGGCCGCCGCAAACTTCAGGATATCGATGATCTGCAGCGGTCGCGGCTGCATCAGACCTGGGATCACGTGGCTTGCTCCCGCAACAGCACCTTCAGCGCCTCCATCCTGCGTCATCGGCCCGGCTTGGCCAAGCGGGGGCGGCCCGCACCGCAGAGCGAAGCCGCCCACGTCTATTAGCGGCGCATCCGGGCTTGCCGCCGTAAGAGCCGTCCCACGGTTCCCGCCGAGAACCAGCCCAGTCCTAAGCGACGCTTGGGCGGGCCCGAGGAGAAATCGTGACGCCGCCGACGCAGAGGGTATAGGCTTGCGTCGGTTTTGGGAGGCGCTGATGTCCCGCGTCTTGCGCGACCGGCGATGGTTTTTGGCGCGGCTGATCGTTGTCGCGGCTCTTGTGGCGGGGAGCGGCGCGGCGCTTGGGTGGGGCGCCGGCTTTTTTAAAGGCGCGTCACCAGCGGAGGCGGCGACGCACCGCGTCGCCGAGCGCAGCGCCGAGGAGCGCCGGTTCGAATATCTCGCCGCTACGGAAATCTACTCAGCTTACGAGACGAGCCAATTGCAGGCGGTCCAAAATGAAACCTTCGCTGGCTTGTTGATGCGTGCAGGCGCCCCGCAAATCGACGCCGACCAGGCGCTCGCCGCGATGCATAGCCTCTACGATCCGCGCCGACTCGAACCGGGTCAGCAGATTGATGTGTCTCTTGAACGCCGTGCTCCGGGACAGGCGCGTCTTGTCGGTGTCGCCTTCCGTTCCGAGCCAGCCGCCTCGATAACGATCAATCGCACCAGCGCGGGCGTCTTCACAGCGCGCGAGCTGCACATGCCGCTGATGTTTGAGATCGCGCGTGTCAACGCGATGGTGGGGGATAATTTGTATGAAAGCGCAATCGCGTTAGGCGCGACCGACAAGGAAGTCACCGCGCTGGCGGACGCCTGTGGCTATGATCTCGATTTCCAACGCGACGTTCGTCCCACCGACCGCTTCGAAATCGTGTTCGAACGCATCTTCGACGAGGAAGGTCACACCGTTAGCACGGGCAAGACTCTGTTCGTATCCATCGACACAAGCCGTGGAACGAGGCTTTTTTTCGCCTTCCAGGCCCCGGGCGAAGCGCTCCCATCGTGGTATGACAACTTTGGCCAAAGCGCCCGACGCTTCCTCAGGATGACGCCGATCAACGGCGCGCGCGTTTCGTCAGCTTTCGGAATCCGCGGGGACCCCATCCTTGGTTATTCTAGCATGCACCGCGGCGTCGATTTCGCCGCTCCAATCGGCACGCCAGTCCAGGCCGCTGGAGATGGCGTCGTCACGCGTGTGGGATGGTACGGCAACTACGGCAACTATGTCCGCGTGAGGCACGGCGACGGCTATGAAACCGCCTATGCGCACCTCTCGGGCTTCGGCGCTGACATCCATCCCGGATCGCCGGTGCTGCAGGGCCAAACCATCGGTTACGTGGGAACAACAGGCCGCTCGACCGGCCCCCATTTGCACTATGAGGTGCTCTATCAAGGCTCGCAGGTAAATCCGATGAATTTGCGGGTGGCGTCGGGGCGCTATCTAACCAACCAAGACTTGGCGCTCTTTCGAACGGAGGTGGAGCGTATTGACTCGCTTCGGGCCAATCTTTGGCGCGGACTAACCCGCGTCCCGGTCGCGGCTGCGAGCAATGCAAGCGCTTCAATCAACGCCAGCAGCGCCAGCATCCACCCCCATTGACGACCTCGGCGAACACGCGCCCATGTGCAGACGAAAATGACCCCGGAAGTCGAAAATGACCCCGGAAGTCGCGAGCATTGCGCTCGATTGCCCAGCAGGCGAGTATGAGCTTGGGTCGTGGCGAAGGTCTGCCGCCTGCAAAGCGTTTGAGGCTAAGAGGAAGCTTGGGGCGGAGGTCGCTCTTGCCACCGGTCACAAAGGAGATGCTGTCGAGCGCGTTTCGGCCCTTGCTTCTAAGTCACGGATTTACATGTCCTTGTGCGTCGCCATCGCATCAGGTCTCAAATCAAAACGCCGAAAAAGCCGAGCTCAAGTTCGCACTTTCCGTCGCGGTCACCACTTCATGCAGCTCAACTGGGCAGGCCGCCCGGATCGCGGAAGAGAGGTTGCGATGGCGACGCTCAAGAAAATGATGCACGCCAAGCCAGACGGGAAGACTGCGGCGCCGTCCGGGCAGTGCGACGCGATACTCGACAATGCAGCGTGGGCCCAACTCGCTGATGTGAATTTCGTGATCCCACAACAGCCGTCGCGCAAACCCCTCAGAGCCGCGAAGCACCACCTGTTGTTCGTCGCGGTCATGGGTTTCGACCACCCAATTCGGAAGGACCACAGGGCCCGCCGTAAGTGTCGCCGAGACCCGCTCCCCAGAGTACAATTCGCTGTCTCTAAGAAGTTGGATTTTCAACGATTGGTGAGGCGTCACGACAAAAGTGCGCGCGCGCACGATGCTCGCCCAAACGTCTGGGAGGGTTCCCCGCATGGAGCGGACCATGCGAAACTTGTAGGACATGCGACTTCTTCCAGGCGACCCAAGCGATGAGTTCCCCCGCCTAGCAGCGTCAGAATAGACCGAATTGGAGGATAGGGAAGAAAAACCCGTCCCTTGGTTTGAAAACGCCCGCTTGGCAGCGTCTTGGCTACAACACGCCAAAACCCAACCTCTCAACCTACGGTCCATTCCCGCCTTGCCGGTGACGGTCGCGAATACTTGTTCGCGGGCATCGCAAGAGTGCGCAAACGTCCCCAGCGGCGTAGCGTTCAACGAAAGCTTGCCGCGGCGAGGAGTGGGCGTGCGCTAGCGGCGCGCCGCGGCCACCTCTTGCGGCGTGAGCGCAATCGCCGACATGTCGATTTTCGCCGAGGCCTCCACCAGTTCGCGTGAGTGTGAGACGTACACCAAGGTGCTGTGATCGAGATCTAGGATCCGGCGTACGGCGACGTTCTTGAAGAATAGGCTCTGCCGCTGACTGAAGATCTCCTGGCCCGCGCGGGTGCTGCGCACGCCCGCCAGATTGATTGCGCCGACGCGCGTGCATGCGACCGAGGAGTTGGAGGGGTTCTCGAACCAATTGCCCTGGCGGAGCCGATCCAAGGCGCTGCGATCAAAGTACGCTACGTGGCAGACTACCCCAGGAATGGCTGGATCGTTGAACGCCTCCACCATAATCTCGTTACCCAGCAAGTCATTCGAGAATTCGCCGACGCTGCCCCGTCGCTCGCCGCAACCGGAGAGCACAAGCAGCGCCGCGAGGCTAAGCAAGCTCACCCAATTCAACATTCGAAGACCCTCCACACATTCCTGCTTTTCGCGGCATTCCATTCGTTCAGCGCGCCCCGGTTCCGAGTTGCGGCGAGCAGCGTTGAATGTCGGTGCGGGACCACGCTTTTGCCGCCGCTTGAACCTCATTGTCGCTTTAGGAGCAAACTGTCCTGATCGCTGCAACTCAGGGCGATTTGTCTTTCGAATAAACGAACGCGATGAGATAGACGTTTTCGCCGGGCCCGTGCTTGGCGACCTTCAACAAGTCTATTACCCCGGCGAACCCCGACCTTCGAGCAAGGGCCGGCGTTATGTCGCCGAGTTCGATTTGACGAATTGAGGTCACCTCTACGGCGCCGGGGCCGAGGCGGTAGCGACCTCCTACCTTGACGTGTGGGCGTCGCCAAATGCGAACACTGCATGTAACCGCGCCGTTCATGATCGGGTCGCGAAGACGCTTCGTGAATTGCATCACAGCCTCAGGGACGGACCCGATCCACGATCATGATGCATCACCCCACCCATTCGATCCATGCGAAAACGGCGAGTCGAACTAACGAAGCAAGCGCATGTCGCCAGTGCAGCGGAAGCGCCGCAGGTTTCGCCTCAGCGGGTTCTCTTAGGCCTCAATCCGCGAGAAAGCGCGACTGCCAAGCGCGAGCAAGACGAGCGTAATCGCGCCCAACACGGCGAAATCGACGCCGAGACCGAAATGACTGTTTCCGCCGAGCAATCCCCTGAATGCATCCACTCCATAGGAAAGGGGGTCGAAGCGGGCGATCAACGCCAGCACCTTGGGGACGTTGTTAAGCGGAAACATTGCGCCCGATAGAAAGAACATCGGCATCACCAGGAAGTTCATGATCATCTGGAAACCCTGGAAGTCCGAGAGCATGGCCGCAAACCAGGTGCCGAGCGTCGTGAAGAGCATGGCGACGAGAAACATCGCCAGCAAGGCGGGGATCAGCATCGACCAATCATGTGGGCGAAAGCCGAAGACGATTGCAAGCACCAGGACGATCACGGCTTGGAAGGTCGCGACGGTCGCGCCGCCGGCGGTGCGTCCAAGCATGACATTGAGTCGCGAGACGGGTGCGGCCAGCGTTTCCTTCAGGAAGCCGAACTGGCGGTCCCATATCAGCTCCATGCCGGAAAAGATCGACGTGAAAAGAATGCTCATGCCCAAGATGCCGGGCGCCAAGAAGGCAAGATAGTCGCCTTGCCCGGCCATCTGGTAGATTCGTCCGAAACCGTAGCCGAACGCCAACATGTAGAGGAGCGGCTGCGCCAACGCGGCGAAGATGCGTGGCGGCGAACGAAAGTAGCGGATCATCTGCCGCAGCCACATGATGTAGATCGTGCTCATTGGGCTTAGCGCTTCCGGTTTTGAAAACCGCGCATCATTGTGCGCATCCGGTCAGTGGAGGAGGCGTCTTCCTCACGAATGGAATGTGCCAGTAAGGGCGAGGAACGCATCTTCCAGCGTTTGCGCGCTCTGGCTTTCTTTTACTTCAGCGGGCGAACCCATGGCGACGATCTTGCCGTGATCGATAATGGCAATGCGCTGGGCGTTGCGATCCGCTTCTTCCATATAGTGGGTTGTGAAAAAGACGGTGGTGCCTTCGTTCTTATTCATCTCATGCAGATAAGCCCACATTTGATTGCGGGTTTGCGGATCGAGGCCGAGCGTCGGCTCATCGAGGAAGATGATGGTCGGATGGTGCAACAGCCCGCGCGCAATCTCCAAACGCCGCTTCATGCCGCCCGAGAACTTCTGCACTTGAGTTTTGCGTCGGTCATAGAGGTCGACAAATTTCAAGAGCTTTTCGATCTTCGGTTTGGCGTCTTTCACTTTGTAGAGTGCGCCGTGAATCTCCATGTTCTCCTGGGCGGTCAGCTGGTCGTCCAGGCTTGGATCTTGAAACACGATGCCGAACGAGCGCCGCACGGCGAGGGAATCCTTCTGCGGATCAAGGTCATTGACGCGAATGGTTCCGCTGGTGGGGCGGAGCAGTGTCGTCAGCATCTTTATGGTGGTCGATTTGCCTGCGCCGTTGGGTCCGAGGAAGGCGAAGATTTCTCCGCGTTTCACCGAGAAAGAAATGGCGTCGACGGCGTTTACATCGCCAAATTGTTTGGTGAGGTCGGTGACCTCAATCATCGCATCGGTCATGGCTGCGAGCGCACCTAGTCGCTTTCATCGGCACTGACAAGGCCCGCGACCGCACGCATAGGCTCAATGCGTCGGTGATGGAGAAAACTGCCGCAGCACTGCTCGATTTGGCGGGCGGCGGCGGGAAGCCGGCGAAGCGAAACCCATGATCCGCACCGGATCGAGCGCCTCGTTTGTCGCCACGCTCCTCTTCGACGTCGCTTGGTTTTGGCTTTGCGGCGCGTTGCCCGCTGATGCGGAATTGGCGCCGGTGCATTGGGGATCAATGGTGAGCCGAACGGATTGGCGACGCCCACCAGGCGGTATCGACTTTTGGCTTGCTGCTGGGTGCTAGGGGCGTGTTCGGCGCGCGAGGAGCTATCGCCGTTACATCGTTGAACCGACAGGTTAATTCTAACACTCGCCAACGGCCGCATGGGTGCAGGGCGACAACCGGGAACTTCCACGCTCGGTTGAGCGTTCGCCAGTGAGCAAATATTTCCTTTGGCGCGATTTCCTTTGGCGCGATGTCGAGCACCGGAATAAACAATGGATGCGCACCGCCCCGCGACAGCGGCGATTTGCGATCTATAACGGTCTTTCGCAGCCTTTCCAGCCCTGACCTTGATCGCATTTTTCCCGCGCTGCGCGCGAGCGCGATGCGGCGCGGCCGCACCCTCAATATGTGTGATCAACGCGCCTGTTTCGTTTGGAGCGGCAGCTTTCGGTTGGTCATCGCCGTGCCCGCACTAAAGGTGGCGTCTCTGCGGCGGTTGAAAAGCGGAGATTGCTTTGGTCAACTCGCTTCTCTCCCGGCGGCGGGCGACAATCGCATCCGGATCGTTTGCGACGACGCCGGTCACCTCCTCGAAATGAACGCCGATCAATTTGCGAGTTTTCGCCAACAAATACCCGCGCTCGCAGAGGCGACCCTCCTGGCGATGGCGGCGGTTGTCGCAGCGCAAGAAAGTCGTATCTTTGAACTGCTCGCGCTTAACACGCGTGGGCGCGTGCGAGCTGAATTGTTGCGCTTGGCGCAAGGCGGCGACAGTCGGGACGGGGATGGCGCAGCGCTCTGCCCCACGCAGCAAATGCTGGCCGAACAGGCCGGCACCAGTCGCGAGGTCGTAAGCCGCATTCTGCGCGAATTTGCCGAAGAGGAGCTCATTCGCATGGAGAGGCGCGGCATCGAAATCCTCGACATCAATCGCCTCTTAGCGCTCGACGAGGCCGATACCGGCAGGCGTATGTTTGACCCCGCCGTCGCATCCGATGGCTGAGTTCGGGGCGCGCGTCACCGATCGTCTTCACCCGCTTGGACGAGGTTGATCCCCCAGGGGCTCGCAACTCACTGCACAATGCCGACTGGCGTGATCTGTAAGCGAGCGGTTTTGCGACTAAGCGTGAGGGCGGGAAGTTCGCGGCTTCACAACCGAGAGGCTCGAGAAGTCATGCGTAGGCTCAACCGACGTTCGTTCCTGCAAATGGTGAGGGGCGCGGCCATCGCCGGCGGCGCTCTCGGTGTGATCACCGGCGAGGCGAGGGCGCAGGGAGCGCCCTACACAGGCGTCATCGATTCCGACACCGGCGCCAATTCCGATAATGCCGGCTACGGTCGTGGCGGCGCCCACGCAGTCTCCGACAATGATCCGAGCGACCCGGCCGGCCATGGCCGCAATACGCAAGGCCAAACCAACGCTCGACCGCAAACCGGCATCACCGATTCCGACCGAGGCGCCGGTTCGGATCAGCCTGGCTACGGCCGCGGCGGCGCGACCGGCTACTCCGACAATGACAGCGGCGCAAACGCTGACCCATCGGGACGAGGACGGCGCGGGGCCAACGCTTGGACGGGCTACACCAATAGCGACGGCTACGATCGCGCGGGCTACGGCAGAAATGAGCGAGCCACGATCAGTGACGGCGATAGCGGTCCTTATGCCGATCCCCCCGGCCGAGGGCGAGGCAACAGCGCCTATCGTTGCACCGACACCGATAGCGGCGCAAACGCTGATGCGGGCGGGCAAGGAAGGCATTGCCAGCGGCGCTAGCGTTCCAGCGGTCGGCTGTTCGCGTTCGCTAAATCCGCGCTCATTGGATTTGGCGGCGTTCTTGCGAGCCTATCCGCGGGCGCGGTAGCAGAGGTCAAACCGCGTCCCGAGAGGCGCGGCGATCCATTCTTCTGCGAAGCGCGCGATCTGCTCCCGGACGGCGAGGATGAGGTCGTCGCTGAGTGTTGGCGTGGGCACGAAAGAATCAAAGCAGGCGGCGTCGGCGACGCTCCGAAAGGTGTCGCAATCAGCGGGCGCGCCCCAGAAGTCGGCTTCGAAGCACTCCACTATGCGCTCGGCCTGAAGCAATTCGATAATCGATTGGTCGGGTAGCTGCGCACGTTTGGCGCTGGCGTGGCCGGCGGCCTTGGCGATTTTCTGGATCTCGCCAGGGTCAACGCCCGCAGCGACCATCCCCCAAAAGCCGCGCCTCAGATCCAACGCCTGCTCGACAATGAGGTGCACGCAGTCATGAGGGATCGGCCCCTTCTTTGGGAAGGTGAAGCGCACCGCTTCCGCAGCGGGTCGCCGGATCTCAATGCTATCGTCCTTGGCGCCCTTGGTGAAGGCCACTTCGATTTCAATCACGCCGCGAAACTAGCCGCTATCCTCCCCCTTCGGCAAATCGTGTGAACAAGAATACCGGGTGTCGAGATCGACCAGACGCGATCGCAGAGGCCGGTTGCGGCTGGAAAATTCGCGACAGCTGGCGTCCGTTTCTGACCGGTCAGGTTGCGCCCACGAATTGCTTGAGCTTGATGTTATTGTCGCGGGCGATCATCTCGGCGGCCTTTTCGCCGATCATAATCGAGGCGGCGTTGGTGTTGCCGCTCACGATTTCCGGCATGACGCTCGCATCGGCGACGCGCAGATTGCCGACCCCGAATACCTTGAGCCGCGGATCGACCACATCGCCAATCCGGCAGGTGCATGAGAGGTGATAGACCGTCGTCGCGAAGTGTAGCGCCAGGTTCTCAAGCAGCGCGTCGCTGGGCGATTCGCCGGGTTTATAGCCATGTTTCTTGGCGAGCTCCGGCGGCACGTTCACCGGACCCGGCTTGTGTGGTCCCGGCCAATTGTCGACGATCTCGATGGCGCGGCGCATCACCGCCACCATCACCTTGAGATCGTAGGTGTCGGCGAAATAGTTCATGTAGATCGCCGGCGGCGCACTCGGATCGGCGCTTTCGATCACGATTTCGCCTTCGCTATGGGGCAGCACAGGATTGGCCAGTAAGATGATGTTCTCGCGCTCCGCCGCCAAGGTCGCCGCCGCATCTGCGAAGTTGCGCGCGCAGTCGATATTGAGCCGGGTGCTGAACAGGTCTTCGTTATAGCCGCAAGGAATAAATCCAATTTGCGCGTCGTGGCTGTGCGCATCGCCGAGTCCGGTTGAATAGAAAGCGATGCCGTCATAGAGCGACGACGCGATCAGGCTGTCGCCGGTGTCCAGCCATTCGCCGATCCGCCGTTCCGCCTCGGCTTTCAGCGCGGCAAGTTCGGGCGTGAGCTTCGTATCATCGGCGGGGTCGGCCGGCAGCGGGCCCGCGGGTGCGCGCAACGCATCAGGGCCGGCGGAAACGCCAATTTCCGCCATTGCAACCCCGATGCCGGGCGCTGGGAAGAGCATGCCGACCTGGATGTGGTCCTTCATGTGCTTGCCCACTGCCGGCAAGTCATGGCGGCAGGTGATATCGACCGCTTCCAGCTCACGTCGCGGCCCGATGCCCGACAGCATCAGCAGATGCGGCGATCCCACTGCGCCGGCGCTGAGGATGACTTCGCGCGCGGCGTGGACTGTGCGGGTTTCACCGGCGGCTGTGCGATACTCGACGCCCACGGCTGTGAGACTGCCGGTCTTGCCTTCAAGCAGTATGCCCGTCGCCTGCGCCTTGGTGATGATGGTGAGGTTTGGCCGCTGCTCCACTTCTCCTTCAAGGAACGCGTGATACGTGCTGGAGCGCTGGCCCTTGCGCGTGTTCGTCTGCACCAGCGAGGCGACGCCGGCGGGGCCGCCGCGATCGCGCCCATTATAGTCGCCCCGCGGTATGCCCGCGTTGGCGGCGGCTTCCACGAAAGCGCGCGCGGCGGGAATGACGGGCGAGCGCACGCCGACGCTCAACGGCCCGCCCTTGCCATGGGCGTCGCCGTCCACCGTGATTTCGTTGCTCGCGGTGAAGGTTTCGATCTTACGGAAGAACGGCAACACGTCGGCGTAGCTCCAACCATCGGCGCCGCGCGCGGCCCAGTTGTCGAAGTCGCCCGGATGGCCGCGAACATAGACCATGTAGTTGATGCCCGAGGAGCCGCCCAGCATCTTGCCGCGGGGCACTGGCATGCGCCGGCCGTGGAGACCGAGCCCGGCTCGGCCGGGATCGGCGGTGAACATCCAATCGGTTTCCGGATCGAGTTGTAGGCTGGCGCACGCCGCCGGCATCAGTTCGCGGGCGGGAGGTCGATCGCCCGCTTCGATCAGCGCGACCTTGCAAGCGGGATCTTCACTCAAGCGCGAAGCGATCACTGCGCCAGCCGAGCCGCCGCCGACGACGACAAAATCAAAATCATCCGACATGGTGTCTCTCCCGATCCGTCAGGAAGCGTGGGGGCCCAGGCGACACTGATCGTCACTCAAGCGCGGTGCTGCGGACCTTCGCGCAGATGCGAACCCGTGACAATCGAACACTGGCCCAGTCGTCGGGGAGGAAGACGCGAGCCGGGCAAATCGGTGCAGCCGCGCCAGCGTTCGACTGACGAGACTGCCGTTCGGTGTTGGAGGCGCTCGCCAACAGGACCCCGACCCGTTCGCCGCCGGCGACCGCACCAGGTGAGATTTGTCGCCGGCGCGGGCCACAGACAAAAAGGGCCCGGCATCGCGCCGGGCCCTCTTCCAGACGTCGTCTTCCCTAATGGATCGAGGAATCCACGGTTTCGTCGACGAGGCGGGCGGCCCTTTTTGCAAGGTTCGCGCCGGTGCGCGCCGAGTTGCTGGCGACCCCCTCCAGCGCATTGCGCTCGGGATCGCTGAGGGGGGTTGCACTGCCGAGCAATGCGCCGACTGCTAAGGCGATGGCGCCGGCGGCGAGCGGGGTGTCCTGGTAGAAGTCGACCGCGCCATCGCGCACACCGGAGACTTTATCACCGATCCGCAGGGCTTGGTCGTGCACGCCGTCGGCGACCTTGGAAACAGCGCCAGCCATGCGCTCGCGGACGCTTGCTGCGGCTTGGCGGGCGCCGTTGACGCTCATCGCCACGCGCTCCTTGAAGTCATGTGCGGCCTCGCCGGCCATTTGCTTGAGGTCAAGCGCCTTGGCGTATGCGGCGTGTATGCGCTCCTCATAGGCCTCGTCGCTCTCGTTGATCATGCGGGGCGTCGACCAGCGCGCTTCTTCAAGCGAGCGATAACGACGCTCGTGGCGCCAATCGTCGGCGGTTAGATTTTCCCCGCTGGCGCCATGTCGATTGTCGAGCATCAACCAGGCGATGCCCGCCGCAATCAGGATCGTCGGCATCGGATTGTCACGAACCTGGCTGCCGAGCTTTGCAGCGAATTGGCCGGCCTGGCCCTGCGCCAGGCCCAGCACCTCGTCGACCATCTGGCCGGGAGAGAGCTTGTTGCCAAGCGCATTCAGCGTGTCGTTTAGGCGATGGCGGGATTGGTCGAGGTCCGCCTCGATGCGATCTGTTTCCATGCTCATGGTGTTTTGTCCTTGATGAGACGAAAGTCGCGCGAAACCTGTTCGGCGGTGCGCGGCAAGGCGATGCGTTCGATCGAAATGGATTTCAGGCCCGACGTGACGAGGAGGTAAGCGATGACGCCGCCGATGCCGGCGCCAATCAGCGCTGCGCCCCACATCGGCATCAGTTGTCCGAGCGCGTAAGCGAGGGCGAACAAGGCCAGTGTTAGCGCCGCGCCCGCGAGGGACACCCCAAGTGCGGCGCGTATGACCCCCGCTCGCATATGTTTGACGCTCTCGAAGGCTTCAGCACGAGCAAGGCGGACCTCGTTGTGCAAGAGATCGGCCACCTGAGAAGCAAGATCCATGGTCAGTTCGGGAAGGGTGCGTTCGGCTTGCATGGCTCACCGCCTCGAAATAGCGGGTTCGACGCCTTCCGCAGCCTGTTCGATGGCGGTTTTCCCGACCCTGGCTAGCGCGAAGCCGATGGCCAGACTGGCGCCGAGAAAGACCGCCGGTTGGCTGCGCGCAAAACCGTTGAGATCGCCGAGCACGCGATTGACGTCGCCGCCTGCTAGGGATTGGGTGGCGCGTTCAAGACCGTCAGCGCTCTTGCGAAGCGCGCTGCCGATAAACGGGTTGTCGCCAGCGACGTCGTCGGCGGCGCGGCGAAGCGCGGAGGCGGCTGTCTGCGCCGAATTGGATACACGCTCCGCGCCTTGCTCAAGTTTCTCGGTTGCGGCGTCTTTGGCGCGGTCAACGACGCTCGCAGCGGAATCCTTGATACGCCGAGCAGCATCGGCCGGAGTCGCGTTGGCGTCCGGCGCACTGTCTGGGGTGTCCATCGTATGGCTCCTGATTTGAGAGATCAAAGCAACGCCAGACCGCATGCGGTGTTCCGCTCGGAGAAGGCGCAGCGCTGTGGAAAGCCGCAATAGGAGCAAGCAAGCAAAAATTTGCGGTAGGATGTGCGCGCCAAGCGCCCTTGCATTCGCAAGCGCGCAGTTGGAGCATCAACCGGCGTTGGCCATGCTATGGGAGGCACGATCCTTGCGAGGCCAACGAGCAGCGACCCCGTGGTCGGCGATTTTCCCCGTGACGCCGATCACAAGCGGATGCTTGAGCGCAAATTTGAGCGCATTGGTGAACACAGACCCGCTGCCCGGTGTGCGCTCGGGCGTCTCAACTGGGGACCGGGACCCCAACCGGCTGCGCGCGGGAAGTTCACCGATCGACCGTCTTCGTCAATATCCGTTTGCTTTCGTCGCCTGTGTTAATTCAGCGGCATGCGACTTCAGCTTCAAAAGTCTGCGGTAGCACGCCACCACGTCCGTCATTTGCCGCCCGGTTCCATCGATTTTCTCGCGAAAAACGGAAGTTCATCGCCTCGTTAATCATGAAGCGTAACCGCCTAGTAGCTCTGCATCGCGCATGATCTGAGAGTTGGCGAAGGGGTGCGCGCAGGCGATGAACGGCGCTCTTGAACGGACGATGGCGATGGCGGCGCGCATCGGCCTGCCTAAGGTCGCCCTCTTGCTTACCGCCGCGGCGTTTGCGGCGGCCACCTCCAGCGCGCTCCTTTTGGTCATGCTGCCCGGGGGCGTTCTATCCGCCTTAGCGCTTATCGGGCTCAGTGCGATTATCGGGGTCGGCGCGCTCACGCTTCTCGCAAAATCGCTCGCGCCAATTTCGGCCCTCGCCCACGTCTTGGAAGCCAGCGCCGAAGGCGCTGGCGAGAAGGGCGCGCCAGGGCTTCCCGTCAACTCCATGGCCCGCATGCGCGCCAATGCCGAGGCCATCGCTGCGCGCCTGGAGAAGTGGAAGCGGCGGCCGCGACGTCATGCGCTCACCGGTCTGGCGCTTCAGGATGAGTTCCTGGCGCTCGCCAACGACGACATCGAAAGCCAGCCTCAAACGGTTCTGCTCGGTCTCGTGCGTCTCGCCAACTACGATGCGATGGCTGCGTTCGATCCAATCGGCGCCGAACGGGCCTTGAAAATCTTCGCGCGGCGTTTGCGAGAGGCGATAGACCAAACACGCACCCTGGCGCACATCGATCGCGATTGTTTCGCCATCTGGTTTCGAGGCGTCGCGCCGCAAGACAAATCCGCCGCGGAACTGCAAGCGCTGAGCTATGTGCTCGCACAAGACATCGAAGCAGGAACGTTCACGGTGACGCCAGACGTGCAGATCGGATCGGCGCTCTACCCAGTTGACGCCGGAGACGCTGCAAATCTGCTCAGCCGAGCCTTCGTCTCGCTGGCCAGACCGCAACGCAGCGCCAGCGGCGCACTTGCGTTTTTTTCGACCGCCTCTCCTGAAGAGACGCGTCGGCGCTTCGCGCTTGAGCAATGTCTGCGACAGGCGATTGAGAAGCAGCAATTCGAATTGCACTACCAGCCTATCGTCGATGTCGCCGCTGGCTCTGTCGTCGCCGCCGAGGCGCTGCTTCGTTGGCGCCATCCGAGGATGGGCCTGATTTCGCCGGCTGAGTTCGTGCCGATCCTGGAAGATACCGGTCTGGTCGACGAGATCGGTCTATGGGCCCTGAACACCGTGGGCCGTCACTTGCGGCACTGGCGCGACGTGGGCCTGGATCTACGCATCGCTGTCAACATTTCTGCGCGTCAACTGCGTGAACCGTTATTGCCCAAGATGATGACGCGCGCACTCACCACGCACAATCTCACGCCTGGCGACATCGAACTCGAACTGACTGAGACAGCGGCGATGGAGGATGCAGGGCGCACGCTCGAGCTGTTCGAACAATTGCGCACGGAAGGCTTTGGCCTTTCGATCGATGATTTCGGCAGCGGCTATTCGAGTCTCGGATATCTGCGCACGCTGCCGTTTTCGAAACTCAAAATCGACCGGGAGTTCGTGTCGCACGTCGACACCCGCCCGGGCAGCCGCGCCATTTGCAACGCGCTTATCGAACTTACAAAGGGGCTGGGCATTACAGTGCTGGCCGAGGGTGTTGAGCGCTTTGAGGAAGTAGAGGCGCTCCGCCAGCTCGGCTGCGTCACCTTCCAGGGTTTCTATTTCGCTCACGCCATGCCTGCGAAAGCGTTGCAGGCCGCCATCGCTAGCATCGATTGGCGTGGGTTGGCGAATTCGCCGGTGCATCGTCAGCAGGCGGACTTGCGGAGACATGTCGGTGGATAGGCGGCCCATCAAGCTCTCTGTCGGGTTGGCGTTGGCCATGGCGGCCAGCGCGTGCGCCGGCTTGCCGCAACGCATGCAAGAGGCCTTGCACGCCACAGCCATCCCCGGTTCGCAGCTGGCGCAAGACCGCGTGCACGCGGCAATAGAGTTGCTGGATCGCGGCGAAGAGGCGCGGGCGCGGTCGGTGCTCGAAAATGCGCTGAGGCAGGAGCCCGGCAATGCGACGGCGCGGCGGCTGCTCGATGAAATCAATGTCGACCCGCGCCGCCAGCTAGGCGAGCGCAGCTATGCCTATGTCGTGCGCGAAGCCGACACGATGACGAACCTCGCCGAGCGTTTTCTGGGCGATCCGCTCTTATTCTACGCGTTGGCGCGCTACAACGACATCGTTCCAAACCAGCTGACGCCCGGCCAAACGATCCGTGTCCCGGAGCGAGGACGCACGCCAACAAGCGCTTCCGCGCGCGCGCCGGCCGCAACCGCGACAAGCGCGACAAGTGTGGGCCCCGCCGCCCCGCAGTCCACGGTCACTGCTGAAACGGCCGCGCGCGCCAACCGGCTGCGCTTACAGGGGCTTGAGCGCCTCAATGCCGGCGACGCCGACACCGCCGTTATTTTGCTGCGACAAGCGCGAGGACTGGACGCCGCCAATGCCGCGATTGAAGGCGACCTCAACCGCGCTCAGCGCATTCAGGCCTCGCTGCATACGCACTAGCTGGAGATAGAAGTGAAACTCGTCGGTCGTTATCAAATTCAGGCGCGCATTGGTCAAGGCGCCATGGCCAATGTCTATCGGGCTTATGACCCGAGCATAGATCGCGTGCTGGCGATCAAGGTGTTGAAGCGCGAGTTCTGCGCCGACGCCGATTGCGCAAACCGCTTTCTCCGCGAAGCGAAAGCCGCTGGCGCGCTCTCGCACGCCAATATTGTGACGATCTACGATGTCGGCGAGATTCAAGGATTTCCCTACATTGTTATGGAATTGCTGGACGGGGCCCCGCTCGATGCGGTGCTTCAGCAATGCGGCAAGTTCAAAATTAGCGAAGTCCTCGCCATCGCCGCCCAGCTCGCCGACGCGCTTCGCTACGCGCACGGCCAAGGCGTCATTCACCGTGACATCAAGCCTTCCAACGTGATGCTGTGCAAGGACGGGTCGGTGAAGATCCTCGACTTCGGCATCGCGCGCGTCGTCGAAAAGAGCGCTAGGGGCGAGGCGGAAGCCGTCAAGACCCAAATCGGCCAAGTGTTGGGCACTCCACGTTACATGAAGTCCGGAGCAGGCGATGGGGCGCGACCTCGACGGGCGCTCTGATCTTTTCTCCCTGGGCGCCATTCTTTACGAGATGCTCACCGGTCAACCGGCGTTTAACGGCTCAAGCACCGCAACTTTGGCGCTACAGATCACGACGAAAAAACCAGCGCCAATCACTATTCAGCCGGAATGCCCGCCTGGTCTTAAATTCATTGTCGGAAAGCTCCTGGAGAAGCGGCCTGAGAAGCGCTTCGCCAGCGGCGAGCATCTCGCGCAAGCGATCGAGCGTGAGAGACGCTCGCACGAAGCGGTTGTGCGCGAAGGCAACGCCCGCCGGTTGCCCTTGCAGGTGCGGCTGACGGTTGCGATGAGCGCGATTGTCGCGCTGTTTCTCGTCATCTCAATCAGCTTTGTTCTGGACCGACAATATCGCGCCATGGAGGAGCTGGCGATCACTTCAGGATCCTCGGTCGCCTCGTTCGTAGCCAGCAACGCCGCACTGACAGCGGTCGACAATGCTTCGCGTCCGGCAGCCGAACGCGACTGGTTGTCGGTGCAAGCGTTCGTCAGCACCGCCGCGCGCGACCCAAACGTCACGCAAATGATGGTCGTCGACGGTGATGGCGTCGTGCGCGCAGCGAGCGAGCCCGACCTCATCGGTTCGCGCTATCTGGCGCCCGTGGGCCGGCGCGTCGTACAAAGCAACGCGGCGATCAGCGTCACCTCCGTACGCGCTTCGAGCGGCGTGGAGAGTTTTCGCTTCGCTGCGCCGATCACTTATAGCGGACGCCAGTTTGGGTCCGTCGACGTAAGCGTTCGCAAGACCGGCCTGCAATCGGCGGCGACGCTGGCTCGCGCGATGCTGATTGGTCTCGGCGTTCTAACGCTGATTGTGGTCATGGCGCTTTCCTTCACCGCCTCCTACCTGGTGCTGGGTCCGCTTCGCCGCTTAAAGGGCGCCCTCGCGGACGTCGCCGCCGGCGATCTCGAGTTTCGCATATCGCATCAGCGCCACGATGAGTTCGGTGATCTATTCAATGGGTTTAACGCCTTTGTCGCCGCCGTGCAGCGACGGTTGGATGTTCAGGGCCGCCTGCTGCAGGTGCGTGCCACGATGGTAAGCGCCCCCCCGGAGCCGGCGAGCGTCGAATCGAGCGCTGAGGGGCATAGCGCTGAGGGGCATAAGGAGCGCGCAGCGTGATTTAGCTCCGTCTCTTCCGCGCCGCCGAGCCGTTTCAGCAAATCGACGAGCGCCGCCTCGACGAGGGCGAGGTGATTATCGGCCGCGACCCCAGCGCGCACTGGATGATCGTCGACGAGAGTTGCGAACTCTCACGCCGGCATTGCACGATTAGCCTGTCCGATGGCGGCGCCGTTCTGCGCGACACCAGCTCGAACGGGGTGTTCGTCGGCGATGAGAAGAAGCGCGCGCCACGGGATGAGAATTTGGCGCTGGCGCCATATGAAACGCTGCATCTCGGTCATTTCTTGATTGTGCTCGAGCCGCGCGAAGGTGCTCCCGCCAACGATTCCTGCGCACTTGGCGCGTTATTTCAGACTGTCATCGCGCCCGAGGCGCTGCATGTTCGCGGCGATTGGGACGTTGAGGGCGACGCGCCGCAACTTCCTCGTCGAGTGATGACCGAAGCAACGCTGCTGGAGGCGTTCTGCGCCGGCGCCGGGCTCGACTCATCGAGTTTTATTGGTGAGGATCCTGCGAAGGTGATGGAGCGCGTCGGCGCTATCTACAAGCAAATGGTGCTGGGTCTCGGCGATCTCCTGAGCGAGCGCCAAATCGTCAAAACCGACCTCAACATCGATCGCACGACGGTGAGCGGAAGCGGCAACAACCCATTCAAATGGGCGCCCACTCGCCGCGTGGCGATCGATCTGTTGCGCGAACGCCATGATGGCTTCTTGTCGGGAGCCGCGGCGCTCAAGGCTTCATTCGAGGACCTGAAGAAGCACACGCTCTGTTTGATGGCGGGCTCGCGCGCTTCCGTGGATCATGTGCTGCGCGCCTTGGCGCCGCAAATGATCGAAAATCAGGTGACCGGCCAGGGCATGCTCCGGCTCAATAAGTTCGAATCATTCTGGCGCACTTACCAGAATGCGCACGCGCATCTGGCCGATGAGGAGCCGAGCGGCGCCCAATGTTCGGTCAATCGCGCTTTCAAATCGGGTTATGAGCGGCGTCTGCGCGATCTCGAAGAAGGCGGCACGATATCATGAGTGGGCTGGCTATCGACCGCCGTTCGCGCTCCAACGCGCAGGCAAGCCATCTCGGCAGGTTGAAGTATTTGTCCGTCGGCCGCAGCGATGTCGGTTGTATCCGCACATTGAACGAAGACGCTTTCTTGAACCGCCCGGATATCGGCTTGTGGGCGGTCGCCGATGGAATGGGCGGCCACGCCGCCGGCGATGTCGCCAGCGCGGCAGTGATTGAGGCATTGACGAAGGTGTCGTCGTTTCGATCGGCGTACGCGTTCCGCCATGCGACTTGTCTGGCCTTGCACGGCGCCAACGCGCGCCTGCGCGGTCGCCCTGACGGTCTCGACATGGGAATTTGCGGTTCGACCGTCGCCGCGCTGCTCGTTCATCAGGGGCACTATGCCTGCATTTGGGCCGGAGATAGCCGCATCTATCTTTACCGCGACGGCGAATTACGCCGGCTTACGCGCGATCACAGCGTCGTCCAGACTATGATTGATGCTGGTGAATTGAACGACGAGCAGGCGCGGGCCCATGGCGCAAGCCACGTCATCACCCGCGCCGTCGGCGCCGCCGCCGCGCTTGAATTGGAAAGCGTGCACGGAGCGGTGCGCGCAGGCGACCGGTTCTTACTCTGTTCGGATGGCCTTACGGGGCAGGTTCGGGACGCCGAACTCGCCGATTTCCTGCGCCGCCCGCCACTCGAAGCGTGTCTCGACAAGATGATTTTGGCGGCGCTTTCACGCGGGGGTGCGGACAACATTACGGTCGTCCTCGTCGCCGCCGAACCTCGCTGAGCGCCGCGGCGCTTTCGGCTGACGTCGGTTGTCGGGCGCCTTCACCCGCTTGGCCAAGCCTTCCAAATCAGCATCCAAATTGCCAAGCTCGAGCATCTGCCCCGTAGAAGGTCGAGGCGGAGGCGCGAGGGATGCCGAGGAGTGTGGTTATGGCGCTTTGCATGGCGGTGTTGTCGGCAAGTTGCGCTTCACCGTCCGATCGGACGCCAGCGACCCGCTTCACAATCCAAGGCGCAGACAACGACCCAGAGCGCGCCCTCGTTGAATTTGACGTAGCCGCCGGTCGGGCCAGGATCGAGGCGTTTTTTGGCGAGCGATTTAGTCAACCCGTGCGCGTCGTCGTGTCCGCCAACCGGGCGAGTTTTGACGCGGCGTTACCGGCGGTCTGGCAATTGACGCCCACCCAATGCTGGATGGTGGGAGTGGGTGTCGCCGACTTTCTCGAAATCCTGTCGCCGGCGGCTTGGACGCACGAGGCCTGCGAACACAATGGCGCAGATCCCCAAGAGGTGCAGGACATCATCACCCACGAACTGACGCACGCCTTCCATGGCCAGCACAATCCGACCAGGGATTTCACCGGCATGGACGATGTTGGCTGGTTCGTCGAGGGATTGGCGGTGCTGGTCGCCGGCCAAATGCATCATGGGCGCGACCTAAGCGCCGCCGAAGCCATTGCGGCGGGCGCCGCGCCCACAGCGCTCGCGAATGCTTGGAGCGGTCGGTATCGCTACGGCGTCAGCGGATCCATGGTCGCCTACATCGATGCAAGATACGGGCGGCGAACGATTGTGGCGTTGCTTGGCGCCACCAGGCAAGAACAAATCCTTGGCCAATTGCACCTGACTGAAGCCCAGTTCCTCGTAAGCTGGCGGGCCTGGGTCGTGGCAAACGCTAGAACACGCTAGCGGCGAGGGCTCGTGAAGGCGCCTCGTTGCGGGAAGCAAGAACCCCACGGGCATTTCGTCACTAACGGTGCAGCGGAGCGAAGAACCACCAAAGCGTCGGCGCCGGCGGCGGAAGCGGAAAGAGCATGTGCTGACCGCCTTGCACGGCGCCGAGGATGACCGGACCGTTGCTGCAGCTCCAACGCACGAAAGATTCCCTGGCGGGGTTTTCGCCCTGCACGCTGATCGGCGCGCCCGCGGCCGTACAGCCGTCGAGTTGACGGAAAAACGCGGTCAAGTGATCAGCGCTCCACACCGAAAAAGCGCCGTCCAACACCGGGCCGCCATTATACGGTTCGTTCTGGTCGGCTGTCCCTTTCAAGGCATAGAGTGGCATGGGCAGGTGCGGACGGCAGACCGCGCCGACCGGTTCCGGCATGCTCGACGAAAATAGAGCGACGCCAGCGAAGAGCTCTGGGTCGGCGCAAATCATGCGCATGCTCATGAAACCGCCAGCCGAGAAGCCCGCGATATAGATCCGCCTTGGATCGGCGACGCGGCGCGCCACCAGCTCCAAGACGAGCGCGCGCAGAAATCCAACGTCGTCGGGCGCGCCGTTGCTGCCCGCCTGTTGCCAAAACGGAATATAGGAAGGCGGGACCGCGCCAGGTGGAAAGAGATTCCAGCGATGGGCGATGGCGTTGGGAAACACTGAGACGAATCCTTGTTGTTCGCCGAGCAGCGGAAGCCGCGTTGCCTGCATCATCGCCGCGCCCGCGCCGCCAAGACCATGCAGGAGAAAGATCGTCGGCTTCGGCCCAGCGCCGGCGGGAATGTCGATAATGTAGTCGCGGCTCACGCCGCCGACATTGAGCGTCGCCTGCACCGGCGTGGCGGCGGCGGCCAACGGGATTGTCGACAAAATGACGAAGACAAGAAAGCTTCGGAACATGGAGTTCCTCCGGATAGTCCGGCGCACTTTCTAGCACAGATCGCCAATTGCGCGATGTCGGATGCGTGATCGATGACGCTCGCCGATTATCCGGCGCGTGGGTGGCGTCGCCCGGCTCCACCTGTGCATGCGATCTCACACGTGCTAGTCTGGCGCGACGTTCTGGTTGAAGTTGGAATCCGCCGATGGGGAGCCGCGAGATCGCGGGAAGTGCGCGCTCCATGATGTTGGCGGCATGCTTGCTCACGTGCGTTGCATTTGTTCAGACGGCGCGGGCCCAAACGTCGGCGCCGGCCCAGGCGTCGCCGCAGGGGCAACAAGACGGCGAGCAATCGGCGACGCCGCGGTTGCGGGAGCGCGATACATCGGAGACGATGCTGTCGTCCGGCGCAGGACTGAGCTATCGGATCATGCTCTCGGTTCCGCGCGGACCCGCCCCGGAAGGCGGCTTTCCAGTGTTTTACGTCCTGGATGGAGACGCCTGGTTCAACACCGCCGTCGAGATCGCCCGCATTCGCGAATGGGGCAGGCTCGCCCCTTCGATCATCGTTGGCGTTGGCTACCCAAGTCGCGCATTCTTCGACGCCGCGCGTCGCGATTACGATTTTACGCCTCCCGGATCGGCTGACCCTGACTTCAACTCTGACGAGTTGGGCGGCGCTGATGCGTTCTTGGCGTTCCTCACGGGCGAAGTCAGGCCCTGGGTGCAGGCCCGGTTCAGGATAGATCCCCGCAAGCAGACCCTGTTTGGCCATTCCATGGGCGCGCTGTTGGTGTTGCACGCCATGTTCACGGCGCCGGGTAGTTTCGACGTCTATCTCGCGGCAAGCCCGCCCGTGCGTTTCTCAAATCGCGTCATTCTGCGAGAAGCGGCGGCGTTCGAGCTCAGTCCGGGGCGCAACGGGGTCCGCGCGCTGATCACGGTCGGCGAATTTGAATCCCGACCCAGTCCGGAGCAAGTCGACGACTACCGGCGCTATTTCACCGCTCACCCGGAGGCGACAGGCGGAGTCGCTGTCGAAGAGGCCTTGCGCCGGTTATTTCCCGTGGCGCCAGGCTTCAATAAGGCGCGTGAGTTGCGCCGCCTCGCAACGCAGCTTTCGCGAAGCGGCGCCGCCGTTTCCTTCATTGAGTTCGCTGGCGATGAGCATATGCCCGCCGGCGTCAGCGCATTGAATAGCGGCATCCCGCTCGCGCTGCGATTGCGGCCTCACTAAAGGTCGGCGCAGAATCTTGCGACGCCATCGTCCAATCCTGTGCCGTGGTGCATTGTTTGGCGACGTTGTTGCAGCTTTCGTCGGCCAAGCAGAGCGCAGGAAGGTTTATCCCAATTGCGAACTCCACATAGCCCGTTCGCCGAACTAAAATGTCGGCCATGATCGGCCATGATTGCGCGCGAGGCCATCCCGGTTTCGTTCGGCCTTAACCCGGGAAATGGAAGGCGGCATGAGGTGCATTATCATTGTGGCGTTGCTGGCTTTCGTGGCATGCGCCACCGATGTTGGTCTTGATCCCCAATCACCGAACATCGCCGCCGCAATCGCCGATGCGCGCCGTCCCGTCGCTGACCGCGACATGTTTTGCGCGCCGTTGCCCAAGAGTTTCCGACTTTGGAAGTCTTCGCCCAGCGCTCAGCGGCACGGAAGTCCTCGCTTGCATGCGTCTCCGAGAAGGCGACAATTGCGGCCTCTAGCGCTACCTTCGTCTTGCCCATAGCATCGGCAAAGTCACGCAACCAACGCGCAAGCTCGGTGCGACCCGCCGAAATATCAAAGTCAACTTCATTCAGTGCGGTTGTTTTCTTGCCGTTCGTTCTGCGTTCCGCCAACGCCAGCCCGAACTCGGCAATAGACAGCGCGTTGTCGTCCTTGGCCAAGGTCCGCAGGGTCTTGGCCAAGTGGTGCGCTTCGGCGGCGGTCTTGAAGGTCTTTCTGGCGTAGGCATCGGCCTCATCCAACGATCCGAGCTTGGCGAGCATCGCAGCGCGTTCGGGGCGAGCGTCGCAAGCGTGCGAGAAGTTGAGATACTCGTCGAATCGCTCGCAAGCTTCGAGCACGCGCAACCGAACGGAATTGAGCATGTGTTCGGTATGATCGGCACGGTCGGCTGGCGGCCATTTGCGCGCTTTGCCCTTGAGCACGGCCTGCAAAAGTGGATCATCCCAGCCCTCGTGCAGGGATCGGATCGCCACGGAGAAAGCCTCGACGCCGTAGTCAGATAGCCGCGCATGCCAGCCCTCAACCGTTTCGGCCAGGGCGTCGCGTTCGTCCATCGCAAGATCGCTCATCAACGCCGCTTCGGCGATGAGGCGGGCAAGATCGTCGAACAAGAGATACATCTCTTCATCGGCGCCGTAGGCGTCCGTGAGCCAGGCATCGACGAACGTATCAGTGATCGCTTCCAGAACCTTGAGGGCGTTTCGGCCGTCGCCACGCTCCAGAAACGGCGTGGCTTTCTCTACAAGCTGGTGTAGTTCTTCTGCGCTGCCGTATGTTCTGAAATCATCCCAATGCCGCCGCGGCCGATAGCGGCCGTGGACAATGGCGCGCGCGTAATCCTTGACGGTGCTCTGGTCGACAAGGGAGCGGCGCCTGTTGTTCTTCTTTTTTGACGTCGGCGCGATTGTCAGTGTGAGTTCGGCTTCGACCCAAAGCGCGAAGTCTTGGTCTAAGTCGCCGCGGCGCTTAATCAGGTCCATCAGCGCGGTCTTGTCCAGTCCGGCCAGGAGTTGGTCGAGCGAGGAGCGCTCGCGCATGGCGCCGGGCTGCTCCGCGAGGGCGATCAACGTAGCGGCGACATGTTTGCAGTGGGAGCCCCATTCATAGGGGCAGGTGCAGTGCGCGTCGGCGACGCCAGAGGGCGCCAGTCGGATCGTCACGCGATAGGGCGTTGGTTCGCTGCCCTCGACCTGCGTCGAAATCGTGTCGCCGCGCCGCGCCATCTCGCTCACGGCGCCTGCACGCGCCAATGTCCGGCCGCGGGCGAAGATTTCGGCCGAAACCAATGCGCGGACGGCGTCGAGTTCGATGATGGAATTCGCCATAAGCGCCTTGCAGGGGCCCGCCGACATTTACTACGGCGACTCGCGGCGAAATCGAACTGTTGCAGGCCTTTTGGAAAGCTTGGGGCCTGGCTAAGGAGTTTAGGAAATTCTCGCCAATTGCTTTCCGTCGTGCCGATGACCGATTGGAGAAATTATGCATATTTTTCAACGTCTCCTGCGTCTCCGCGTGCGCCACGCGTGCAAGGGCGCGGGAGGTCGCCCCCGAAAGCCGACGCGCCGTCATGTGCATGCGCCCTCGGACCCGAGAGCCAGGAACGCTCAGAAGAAATTGGCCGATGACGGAATTCTGCCCTTTTGATACGGTGCCGTCATGCGCCGCGATGAAGCCCTTGAACGCCTGAGACAGAACCGCAACCAGCTCGCCGCGCTGGGCGTTACGCATGCCTATCTGTTCGGTTCGGTCGCGAAGGATTCTGCCACGCACGACAGTGACATCGACGTGATGGTTGACCTCGACGAGGGGCCGGCCGGACGCAAACCGCTCTTCAGCGCCTTCGATCTCGGGGGTATTCAATACGAATTGACCCAGATATTCGGCCGGCCTGTCGATGTGGTGGTGCGCCAGGACGCGCTACGACCGGGGCGGAAACTGCGGGCGGTCGCAGAAGGCCAATTGGTCGATGCCTTCTGAGCAGGCCGGCAAGATAGCCCTTGCCATCGTTGAGGCGCGCGACAACGTGCGCCTGATCCAGGAATGGGCGTTGGAGCTGGACTTGGAAGCCGTCAAGGCGGACCGAAAGACCCGCTATGCGATCGAACGCGCTTTTATGGCGATCGATGCGGCAATTCGCGATGTTCCGGACGCGATGCTCGCGGCGCACGGCGTGCCAGCGAAGCTGATCGCCGGATTTCGGAACGCGCTTGCGCATACCTACGACGACATTCTCGACGAACGGGTCATGCTGACGATCAAAGATGACCTGCCTGCGCTCGATATGGCGCTCGCTCAGATGCTCGCTGCGCTTGAAACATCCTGACGAAATGTTTGCCAGTTCCATGGGCCGATCTCGAACCTAATGTTTAGCTCACCGCCATCGCCTCGATCGGATCTCGCAATGTGCTGAACCGCTTGTCGCTGCGGCCGGGGTAAGCTTCGAGACGGCGGGTTGTTGCATGTTGAGCCGGTGGAGGCAGCAGTCGATGAACCGTGAGAAAGTCCGCGAGGCTCAACGAAAGCACCGTCGAGCAACCTGATGAATGAACACCAAACAGACGACGAGATGGCGTTGCTTCGACAACGGCTCGCCGCGCTCGATTTGGAACGCCAACAACTTGATCGGCGCATCGTTGAACTCGAGCGAATAGGGAAGAAGGAGCGGAAGACAAGCGCTGCGCTGGCGCCTGACGTGAACGGAGATTCATCTAGCGCAGAGAAGGTCGCGCTGTTCCGTCGCCTATTTCTAGGTCGCACAGATGTCTTCCCCGTTCGTTGGGAGAATCCAAATACGGGACGGTCTGGCTACGCGCCTGCCTGCGCGAACGAGTGGATTAGAGGCGTATGCGGAAAACCAAAGATCAAGTGCGGAGAATGTCCAAACCAGGCGTTCATTGCCGTCACAAACAATGTGATCGAAAGCCATCTTCGAGGCGATGATGGCGTTCGGCCCAATGGGCGTGGCCGTGACTTCGTCGTCGGCGTGTACCCTTTGCTGTTTGACGATACGTGCGGTTTTCTGGCCGTCGATTTCGATGGAAAAAATTGGTCGAGCGACACGCTTGCGTTTTTGCAGGCTTGTCGCGAACTCGACGTGCCGGCGGCTCTCGAGCGGTCGCGCTCAGGCAATGGCGGACATGTGTGGTTGTTTTTCTCGGAGCCGGCGCCAGCCGCAGACGCTCGTCGTCTCGGGACCCTGTTGCTGACTCGTGCCATGAACCAGCGGCCGGAGATTGGCTTCACGTCGTACGATCGGCTGTTCCCGAGCCAGGACACAATGCCAAGCGGAGGATTTGGCAACCTGATTGCGCTGCCGCTGCAGCGCCGTGCACGAGATTACGGCAATAGCGTTTTTGTTGGCGATGACCTGGAACCTCTCGATGACCAATGGGCGTTCCTCTCAAATCTGCGGCGAAACCCGCCAGCCGACCTCGCCGTTCTGATTGCCAAGGCTGAGGCGGAGATGCCGGGCGGCGCCACGGGCATCAGGCTGCCAGTAGACGATGAGAACGCCGACGAGCCATGGAAGATGACGCCGTCACGGCGACGAAGGCAAACCCCTGTCAGAGATCTGCTGCCGGAGCGGATCGACATCGTGCTCGGCGATCAAATCTATGTTGATCGAACGGGACTTTCGCCCTCGATAGTGGCTCAGCTTGTTCGGATCGCTGCCTTCCAGAACCCAGAATTCTATCGCGCCCAGGCTATGCGGCTACCAACTTACGGCAAGCCACGCATCATTTCCTGCGCCGAACTTCATTCTCGCCATGTCGGGCTGCCGCGTGGATGCCAGGATGAGATTGTTGAGCTGCTTGAATTAGGCGGCGCGAGCCTGCGCGTCAAAGACGAACGATTTGGTGGCGAGACATTAGAAGTTCAATTCCTCGGGACACTACACAGCGCGCAGGCGGCCGCAGTCGCTGCGCTGGAACCTTACGATTGCGGGGTGTTGGCGGCAACCACGGCATTCGGAAAGACCGTCGTCGGCGCCATGATGATCGCAAAACGAGGGGTGAACACGCTCGTCCTTGTCCATCGCCGGCAGCTCGTCGATCAGTGGCGCGAACGCCTGCAAACGTTTCTGTCGGTTCAAGAGGGCGACATCGGCACTATCGGCGGCGGGCGACGTCGCCCGACCGGACGGATCGATATTGCCCTGATTCAAAGCCTCGTTCGCAATGGTGTCGTAAGTGACGTCGTCGCGAACTATGGTCACCTCATGGTCGATGAATGCCATCACCTATCCGCCGGCAGTTTTGAACTCGTCGCCCGCCGAGCTAAGGCGCGATATGTGCTCGGACTTTCCGCGACCGTCGCTCGCAAAGATGGCCATCACCCTATAATCTTCATGCAATGTGGCCCAGCTCGCTACCGCGTCGACGCCAAGTCACAGGCCGCACTTCGATCATTCAGCCATAAAGTGCGTCTTCGCGAAACCGGCTTTCGCTGCCGTCAGGATGAGGGAACTCATGCGCCAATACCGATTGCGTCTCTCTATGCGGCGCTGACGATTGACGACAAACGCAACGACCTCATATTCGACGATGTGGTTTCGAGCCTGGTCGCCGGCCGAAGACCGGTGATCCTAACCGAACGGCGTGATCACCTCGAATATCTGCGAACGCGATTCGAAAAGTTTACGCGCAATCTGGTCGTGCTCTATGGCGGCATGAGCGCATCGGAGCGCCGCGCCGCGGAGAACGGTCTCAAGCAGCCCGAAAACGAAGAGCGTCTGGTTTTGGCGACGGGCCGCTACTTGGGTGAGGGATTTGACGACGCCTCTCTCGACACGTTGTTTTTGACGATGCCGATCTCCTGGAAAGGAACGCTCGCTCAATATGTGGGCCGGCTGCACCGCGAACATCACGCCAAACGCGAAGTGATCGTCTACGACTATGTGGATTCCGGTGTCCCCGCGCTGGCGCGTATGGCCGCAAGAAGGCAAAGCGGCTACCGAAGCCTTGGGTATGATATTGCAAGCGAAGGATCGCGATCTGAATTCGCGGCTGACATTCAGAAGGCGCCAAATATTCAAAAGGGTCGCGGTCTTTTGTCGGCTGATGAATTATGAGTGGGGCGTATTGCGGTTGCTTGCGCCGCGGCGCGTTAAAAAACGCGCTGCTCACCCGTGACTCGGCCGATGAAAATCCCAGTGGTCGTGCGATTGAAGGCTAATGCCATCTGAGGAATCCATTGGCAGGAGCTTGTCAGTATTCAGAAAACTTCGCGTTTGGGGAAAGCGATTGCAGTGATCGGACATAGTACGAATAATAAAAGGTTATTCTCCGTGGCCCCCATGATGGATTGGACCGACCGGCATTGCCGGGCCTTCCATCGCGTGCTCACCCGCCATGCGCTGCTCTACACCGAGATGCTCACCGCCGACGCCATTATTCACGGCGATCGCGAGCGGCTGTTGGGATTTTCCGACGTCGAGCACCCTGTCGCACTACAACTCGGCGGCAGCGACCCGGGCAAGATTGGCGAAGCCGCACGTATCGGCGCCTCGTTCGGCTACAACGAGATCAATCTCAATATCGGCTGCCCGTCCGACCGCGTGCAAGCCGGCCGCTTCGGCGCATGCCTCATGCGCGAGCCGGAGCTGGTCGCCCAGCTTTGGGCGGCCGCCCAGGAGGCCGCCCCAAAAATCGAGGTCACGATCAAATCGCGCATCGGCGTCGATGATCAAGACCCGCGCGCCTCGCTCTTCACGCTTGTCGATCTCGCCGCGCGCCGGGGCTGTGTCACCTTCATCGTCCATGCGCGCAAAGCTTGGCTGAGCGGACTATCGCCCAAAGAAAACCGCGACGCGCCGCCGCTCGATTATGAACTCGTGCGCCAACTCAAGCGCGAACGGCCGGAGCTTCAAATCATCCTCAATGGCGGGTTGCGCGATCTCGCCCATGCCCAGAGCGAAAGTGACGGCCTCGACGGCGTCATGCTGGGGCGCGCCGCTTACCAAAACCCGGCGACGCTGCTCGGTGTCGATCCCTGCGTCTTCGCGGCCCGGTCGCCTGCGCGGTCCCGTGTCGAGGCCGTCGACCTTTTCATCCCCTACATCGAGGCGATGCTTGCGTGCGGCGTTCCTCTGCATGCGATGACGCGCCACATGCTGGGCTTGTTCAATGCCCAGCCAGGCGGGCGCACGTGGCGGCGCACGCTGTCGCAACACGCGGTGCGGCCGGGCGCGGGCGTTGAAGTCGTTCGCGCAGCTTTGGCGCAACTCGCTGTGCACGCCGACGCGGCCGCCTAGCGAACCAGCCGCCCAATTCAGACCAACCGCATTGGAAGAGGCCGGCGGACAACCTCGCACGATTGCTCAGACCGTTGGCGCCGCCTTGGCCAAGCGCTCGGGCAGTTCGGTGATGATCGCCCGCCGCCGCTCTTCGGTCATGGCGCCCCAGGCGGCGATTTCCGCTAGCGTGCGCCCGCAACCGACGCAGAGCCCGCTCTTGCCGTCGACGATGCAGACTTTGACGCAGGGCGTGGAGACAACATCAGTGGGCATGGGAGCGCCGATTTTATCCGGTTGGGGTCGTCCTTGGCCATATTATCGAATTACGATAAACACATATTGACATTCAATACGAATTATTGTTAATCAACATTCACAGCGAGGCCGCATCCGCCTGGCGTTGGCTCCGCATCT
The DNA here is from genome assembly GCA_963847165.1 of uncultured Pseudomonadota bacterium. Classification (GTDB taxonomy): domain Bacteria; phylum Pseudomonadota; class Alphaproteobacteria; order Caulobacterales; family Aquidulcibacteraceae; genus Vitreimonas. The sequence continues at coordinate 128,598 of CAWJYY010000010.1, read as the reverse complement.
TAGTCGTGTCCGGCGGCGAGAGGCCGCCTTTTGAGGGACTTAGTGTCACCATGCGTATCGCGCTCATCGCAACCTCGGTCGCGGCGGCTGTCGCCATCCCGATGGCTGTGTCTGCGGCCGGACCGCAAATGACCAGCTCCGAATTCTTGAGCGCGGTTCAGTGCGTCGCCTATGAAAGCGCCGCCGCGCCCAACGCCGACCTCGGCCTGGCCAAGCTTCGGCTCAATGCTGAAGCCAGCAAGCAGCCGGCGCCGGTGGCGGCGGCCGCGCAGCGTGAAGCGCGCGCGGTCAGCGTGGCGGTGCAGGCGGGCGAGACAATCGAGGCCGCGGGCTGCGGGGCTTCACGGATTGCTGATGAGGAACGCGCCGGTCGCGCGGTGTAGGGTCCATAGTTCGGGAGAGGGCGACATGAAGGTTTGGGTCTTCGCGTTGGGATTTAGCGCGGCGTTGCTTCCAAATATCGCCAATGCCGGCGCCACGCCCGACGCTCGCGACTGCCAAACCGGCAATGCGCGCCGCGGCGAATGCATCACCTCCAGCACCCAGCCCGTGGCGCCGCAGGTTACGACACCTTCGCGCCAAATCACGCGCATGCCGCCGCCGCCGCAAACAGCGCGCAACGACGCGCAGCGGCGCCGTAGCGGCAAGCACATTCCCGACGCCGAGTTGATAGGGCCTCGCGGCGCTCTATAGTCGCCCCGCGCGCGTTTGCCTTAAGGCGCGCGAGACGAGGGCGCTGCGTCATGGATCTCGAATTTTCCCCCGAAGACATCGCGTTTCGCAACGAAGTGCGCGCCTTCATCGAAGCGAATTATCCTCCGCACCTGAAGGGCCGCGTGCTGCGGGAGGATTTGTCGAAGGAAGATTTCCTCGCCTGGCACAAGATTCTCGGCAAGAAGGGCTGGTCGGCGCCGGCCTGGCCGAAAGAATATGGCGGCGCCGGCTGGACGGCGACGCAGCGCTACATCTGGCTTGAAGAAAACGCCCGCGCCGAGACCATCCCGCCATTGCCGTTCGGCGTCTCGATGGTCGGTCCGGTCATCTACACGTTCGGCACCCCGAGCAGAAGCAGCGTTTCTTGCCGCGGCATTCTCTCGGGCGAGGTTTGGTGGGCGCAGGGCTATAGCGAACCGGGCGCGGGCTCCGATCTCGCCTCCCTGAAGACCAAAGCCGTGCGCGAAGGCGACTTTTACATCGTCAACGGCCAGAAGACCTGGACGACGCTTGGCCAATACGCCGATTGGGGCTTCTTCCTCGTCCGCACCGATGCCAATGCGAAGCCGCAAGAAGGCATCACCTTCCTGCTCATCGACATGAAGTCGCCCGGCATCACCGTCCGTCCGATCAAGCTGCTCGATGGCGGCTATGAAGTGAACGATGTCTTCCTCGACAATGTGAAGGTGCCGGTCGACCAGCGCATCTACGAGGAAAACAAGGGCTGGACCTGCGCGAAATTCCTGCTGGCGCACGAACGCGCCGGCATTGCCGGCGTGGCGCGCTCCAAGCGCAATGTCGAGCGGCTGGAAATCGATCGCCAAGTCCGAACTCGGCGACGACGGCAAGCCGCTGATCGAGGACGAAGATTTCCAGCGCAAGCTGGCCGAACTCGAAATCGATCTCTCCGCGCTTGAGATGACCGAACTGCGCGTCCTCGCCCATGAACACGCCGGCAAGGGGCCGGGCCCGAAAGCTCGCTGCTGAAAATCAAAGGCACCGAAATTCAACAGCGCCTGACCGAGCTCACGCTGGAGGCGGTCGGCAATTACGCGCAGCCCTATCTGCGCGACACGCCCGGCGGCAACGAATTCCCGGTCGGTCCCGACTACGCGCGCAGCGTAGCGCCAGTTTACTTCAACTGGCGCAAAGCCTCGATCTATGGCGGCTCAAACGAAATCCAACGCAACATCATCGCTAAAATGGTGCTCGGACTTTGATGTCGATCTCTAGGGCGGCCGCTCCGCTTAGGAAACAACAATGAACTTCGATTACACAGACGAGCAAAACGCTCTCCGCGACTCGCTCTCCAAATGGGCCGCGCAGCAATATGATTTCGACAAGCGCAAAGCCGCGCTGGCCGACGAGAACGCCTGGAGGAAGAACTGGGCGACGTTTGCCGAGCTTGGCCTGCTCGCCGCGCCGCTGCCGGAAGAATTCGGCGGCCTCGGCGGCGGTCCCATCGATGTCAACGTCGTCGCCGAAGAGTTCGGCAAGGCGCTGGTCGTCGAGCCTTATGTGCCGACTGTGGTGCTCGGCGGCGGCGCGCTTAAATATTCCGGCAGCGCCGGACAGAAGGATCAGCACCTGAACGCCATCGCCACGGGCGAGCGCATCATCGCTTTCGCGCAGGCCGAGCCGAAGAGCCGCTGGTCCCTCAACGATGTCTCCACGACCGCGAAGAAGGACGGCGCCGGCTACGTGTTGAACGGCCAGAAGGCCGTCGCGCTCGGCGGCCCGCAAGCGGACCACCTGCTCGTCAGCGCGCGCACCGCCGGCGGCCAGCGCGACGCCCGGGGCATCTCGCTTTTCCTCGTGCCCGCCAACGCCAAGGGCCTCACGCGCCGCGACTATCCGACCATGGACGACACCCGCGCCTCGGAAGTGTATTTCGAGAATGTCTCGGTCGGCGCCGACGCGCTTATCGGGGCGCCCGACGCGGCGCTGCCGGTGATCGAGCGCATCGTCGATGAGGCCAACGCGGCTTATTGCAGCGAAGCTGTCGGCTGCATGCGCATGATGACGTCCTCGACACAGGAATACGCCAAGCAACGCAAGCAATTCGGCCGCGCCATCGCCGAATTCCAAGTCATCCAGCACCGCCTCGTCGATATGTTCATGGCGACTGAAGAATCCGTCTCGATGGCGCTCTTGGCCACCATCAAGCTCGGTGAGAGCGACGCCGAACGCGCCAAGGCGGTCTCCGGCGCCAAAGTCGCCATCGGCAAGCACGGTCGTTTCGTGGGGCAAAACGCGGTGCAGACGCATGGCGGCATGGGCGTCACCGACGAAATGCGGGTCGGACACTATTTCAAGCGCGTGACGATGATCGACTCCACCTTCGGCAATGTCGACTATCACCTGAAGCGCTACATTGCGCTCGAGCAAAAGGCGGCTTGACGCGAGCGAGAGCTTGCGGCCGCTGCTGAACTAACGCTTGCGCATCATTGCGCGTACGCCGAGCCAGATCACGCCGGTCACCGCCAACGCCGCGATCAGCAGCACCCACCAATAATAGCCGATCTGGGCCATCAGCGCATTGTGCGCCGCCTGGTGCTGGGCGTCATAGCCGCGCGGCATATCGACGACACCGTTGCTGCGCGCATAAGCGCGATAGTCCGCCATCATCGAGGCGAACAATTGCGGCTGCTCGTGCGCGAGATCGTGGGTTTCGCCCGGATCGCTGGCGATGTTGTAGAGCCGCCAGACATTGTCGCCGTAACGCGGGGTGTTGCGCACAAGCTTGAAGTCGCCGCGGAAAAGCGCCGAATTGCCGGAAACCTCGATCCCGACCGGCGTCTCCGGATCACGCGCTTGCGCCGCTGCTCCCGTCAGCACCCCATTCAGGCTGACGCCATTCAAAGGGACGCTGTTTGCCGGGGCGGCGCCCGCGCCGGCGCGCTCCAGCAAGGTCGGCGTGATGTCGGTGACGAAGGCGCGCGCATCCACGCGCGCCTGACGCACGCCCGGTCCGGCCACGATCAGCGGCGCATGAATGCCGCCCTCTGCGGCGTAGAACTTGAAAAGATCGCCGGGCGAAGCGGCAGCGCTCGCCCATTCCGGGCCGATGAAATTGTAGGAATGGATTTCGCCAAGATTGCTGACCTGGCGGGTATAGCCGTGCGCGGCCATCCATTGCGTGAACCCGGTCTCGCTGACCGGATCGCTGGGTTCGGGGCCGTTGTCGCTGGTGACGAGGAAGATCGTATTTTCCGCCAAGCCGCGGCTCTGCAGGTAGGCGATGAGCCGTCCCAGATTGGCGTCCATCGCCTCCAACATTCCCGCATAGACCGCCATGCTGCGCGAGAAGAGGGCGCGCTCATCGGCCGAAAGCGCTGACCAGCGTTGCAGCCTGGCCGGCATTGGCGCAAGCGGCGCGCCCTGCGGGATCAGGCCCAGCGTCTGAACGCGCCGCCAGCGCGCCTGGCGCAATGCGTCCCAGCCCGCATTGTAGGTGTTGAGATAGTGCGCAGTGTATTCGCGCGGCGCCTGCACCGGAATGTGCACCGCCTGGAACGCCACATAGGCGAAGAACGGCGCGTTCAGATGCTGATCCTCGCTCAGATAGCGAAGCATCTGATCGACGATGAAACGGCTCGAATAGAAGTCGCTCGGCAGATGGGCGGGGCGTCCGTCTTCGAACCACGGCGCGTAATTGTTGTACGGCATGTACGGCGCTTCTTGCCAATTGTCGGCGCCCGAGGCGTCGAGCACGAAGGAGCGATCGAATCCGTGTTGGTTCGGCAGATCGCCGGCTCCGTGGCCCAAGTGCCATTTGCCGGTGATGTAGGTCCTATAGCCGACCGCGCGAAGCCGTTCGGCGATGGTGAGCACCCCTGGCTCCAAATGCATCGTATAGCCGCGATGGCCCTGCTGTTCCGGCGGCAACACTTCCGGAATGGTCGCCACCCCGGTGCGGTGATTGTCGAGCCCTGTCAGCAGCATCGCCCGTGAGGGCGCACAGAGCGGGGAGGTGTAATAGTGCGAGAACTGCGCGCCGCGTCTCGCCAGCGCATCGATGTTGGGCGTGTGCGCTTCCCCGCCATATGCGCCAAAATCGGAAAAGCCCGCGTCGTCGACAACGACCACGACGAAATTCGCCCGCCGCGCGGGGGTTATCGGCGCGCTTTGCGCGCCGGCCGTTCCCGCGGCGAAAAGCACGGCGCACGCCAGCGCCAACACGCTGCGCTTCATTCCGGAAGCCTCCGCGCTCTTCGGTAAATAGCGGCACGCAAAGTGTCAAAACTTAACCGGGCTTGCCGCCAAGGCGCCCAATCAATCCGCGCGCGAGCCAAGCCATCGCCAGCAATCCGGCGGCCCATAGCGCCCCGTCCGCAACCGAAGCCGCGTGCGCGTTCGCCCAAGCGCCGAGCACGAATAGGCCCGCCGCGGCGGCGCTCGCCACACCACCGCCGAACAAGGCGGCGCGCAAACCGGCGCGACCAAAGCGCTCTTGCTCCGCCCGCTCCAGCACCCGCAGGGCAAAACCCGGGTCGCGCACCGGCGCGCCGCTCGCCGCCATCGCCCGGATCAGCCGATCGTCACTCATCGGTTTCTCCGAGCGCCGCCAGGAGCCGGCCTCGCCCGCGCGTCACGTGCGATTTCACCGTGCCCAGCGGCATATTCAAGATCTCCGCCGCCTCGCTGTGGCTGAAGCCTTCACCCAGACAGAGCGCAACCGCCGCCCGCTGATCCGCAGGCAATTCGGCCATGGCGTCGGCCAGTGCGATCTTGTCTTCGAGCGGGGCGCTCATCTCGCCATCCTGATGCTCAAGCCAGGCGCGCTCGCGCATGCTGGCGCGCAGTGTCGCGCGCCTCGCATCGCGCGCGATGCGATAGCCGATGCCAACCACCCAGGCGCGAAAGCTCGATTTGCCTACGAAGCGGTCGAGGCGCGCCCACGCCGTCACAAACGCCTCCTGGGCGATGTCGTCGCCGTCCAGGCCATTGCCGGTGAACCGCCGCAAGAAGCCGCGCACGGCTTGCTGATTGGCGTCAACCAGGGCCGCGAACGCGCGGCTCTCCCCCCGTCGCGCCGCCGCAATGAGGCGTCTCTCCTCATTGCTGCTCATCGTCGCGCGTCAGGCTGGAAGCGCCAGGACGTGTGAGCGCGAGAACAAGACAGCCCAATGCTGTCACGGTCATCGACGCGGCAATGACCAAGAACGCGGTGCGCCGCCCGCCATCGGCATAGAGAAACGCCAGCCAGAACCCGAATGCGAGCGCTGTGAACACCACCACTTCGCTCCACGGCGCCGTCGCCCGATTGCCGTGCGCCAGGGAAGCGTACAATTGCTGCGGCGGCTCCTTTCCCGCCATCAGCATCGCCTTGATCAGCTCAAGCGTCTGGGTGCGGCGCTGATGGTCGAGAAACGACACCCAGCCTTGTCCGATCATGCCGATTGCGACGGCGCCGAAGATGAAAAGCGCAACTGCCCAGTTTTCCATTCGCCCCGTCCCTTAGTGTCAGCGCCGCGCCAAGAAGCGATTGCGCAGGCGCGCAAGCATCTGGCGGCGTGCCGCCAAGAATGACCAGCCCAGTAGCCCCGCGCAGACCCAGAAAAATCCCTCCAGCGCCAGCGCCGCCGCCGTCACCACGCCCGTCCACAGCGCCAGCGTCGGATGCAAGAAGAAATAAGTGATCGCGGCCGCGCTCCAGGCGGCCAGGACCACAAGTCCCGCCGCCGCAACGATGAGCCAACGCCATTTCATGCCGCTCTCCGATGTTTTGCTGAGAGCTGCCGCGGCCGGTGCAATTGGATGCACGCGCCGATTGGGTGCGCGCCGCCATTGGATCCCCAAGGGGATACAGGCGCATGGGGATGCAGGCGCAAGGAGAGGGATGCATGTCCGAATCCGGCGAGACATCCTGGCGTCGCGCGCGCCCATATTCGCGCCATGAACCTCGACGCCGACACCTGTCACGCCGCCTGCATCGCCAAGGACAAGCGCTTTGACGGCCGTTTCTATGTGGGCGTCAAATCCACCGGCATTTATTGCCGCTGCATTTGCCCGGCGCGAACCCCGAAGCGCGAAAACCGCACCTTCTGGCCTTCGGCCGCCGCCGCCGAGGCCGCCGGCTTTCGTCCCTGCCTCCTGTGCCGCCCCGAACGCGCGCCGGGCTTGGCCCCAATCGATGCGCCGGCGCGGCTTGCCGCGGCGGCGTTTGCACGCATCGAAGCTGGGGCGCTGGAAGAGGCGGGATTGGAGGCGCTGGCCCACGACCTTGGCGTCACTTCGCGGCATTTGCGCCGCGTGATGAATGCTCAATTCGGCGCCTCGCCAATCGACATCGCCCAGACCGGCCGCTTGCTCGCCGCCCGCCGCTTGCTCAACGAAACCGCGCTCTCGGTCACCGAAATTGCGTTCGCCGCGGGTTTCCGCAGCCTCCGGCGCTTCAACGCCACGATGAAGGACCGTTACGGCGCGCCGCCGACGAAAATGCGCGGGCGCAAACAGATCGCACGCGGCGAAACCTTCACAGTCAGTCTGTCGCCGCGCGGCGATTACGCCATCGCGCCGGTGCTTGAGTTCTTGGGCAGGCGCGCGCTGCCGGGCGTCGAGCGCGCCGGGGCGAAGACGCTATGCGCGGGTGCTGAAATGGGGCGATGCGCTCGGTTGGATCGAGATCGGCATGGGCCCAAAGGGCCTGGCGTTTACGCTTTCGGAAAATCTAGCGCCGCATTTGCGCCCGCTCGTCGCCAATGTGCGCGGCGCCTTCGATCTCGACGCGGAAATGACGGCCGTGGACGCGCATCTGGCCACCGACAAGGAAATGGCGAAAGACGTGAAGCGCGAACCCGGGGTCCGTGTCCCCGGAGCGCTCGATGGCTTTGAGCTGGCGATCCGCGCCGTGCTTGGCCAGCAAGTCACGGTGGCCGGCGCGCGCACATTGACCGAGCGTTTGGTCGCCAAGTTCGGCGCTTCCCTGGAGAAAGGCCCCGAAGGGCTCGAACGGGCCTTCCCGGAAGCGGCCACGCTCGCCAATGTCGGCGCCGCAGCGATCGCCAAGATCGGCATCCCGATGAAGCGCGCCGAAACCCTGCATCGCCTCGCGGCTGCGTCCGCCGACGGCAAATTGCAGCTGGCGCGCGGCGCCATCGCTTCGGGTCGCGCAGCGCTCGCGCAAATCCCGGGCATTGGTCCCTGGACGATCGAATATGTGGCCATGCGCGCGCTTGGCGACCCCGACGCCTATCCCGCAACGGACATCGCTCTCGTCAATGCGCTCGGTCGCCGGGGCGATACGCTCGAACATCTAAAACCATGGCGCGCCTACGCCGCGATCCGGCTTTGGCGTCGCGCCGCCAGGAAGGAGCTTCGCAAATGATCAGCACTGTCTATGAAAGCCCAATCGGAAAACTCACGCTTGTCTCCGACGGCGAGGCGTTGACGCATCTCGATTTCGAGACAACCAAGACGCCGGCGTCGAAAGCCCCGCGCGGCGGCGACAAAGTGCTCGCTCTCGCCGTTAAGGAGCTCGACGCCTACTTCGTCGGGAAAATTGCGGCGGTTCACCGTGCCGGTGCGCCCCAGCGGCACCGATTTTCAAAAACGCTGCTGGGCGGCGCTGCAGAAGATTCCATACGGCGCCACCCGCAGCTATGGCCAACAGGCGATCACGATCGGCAATCCCAACGCCATGCGCGCCGTCGGTCTCGCCAACGGCAAAAACCCCATCGCCGTGATCATCCCATGCCATCGCGTCATCGGCGCCGATGGCGGCTTGACCGGCTTCGGGGGCGGCCTGCCTCGAAAGCAATTTTTGCTGGAGTTGGAGCAGGGCCAGCAGCTGCTGCGCTGAGGATTACGCATTCGCAACGGCGTTTGCCCGTCGCCTCGGCGCGGCGGCCCTGCTAAGAGCCGCCCGGGACAGATTCTCGGGAGTGGAACACGATGCGGATGCAGCTTGCTGCGGCTCTTTGCATTGCAACTTTGGCGACGCCTGGTTTCAGCGCCGCGCAGACCCAATCGACCTGGACGTCGAGCTATACGGACGGCGTCGTCACCGCCACCGAAACCGATAATCACGGCCGCGTCACCGCCATGATCCAGTGCCGCCCACCCACAGGCGACATCGTGCTCAGCGACTTCACCTTGGCCCGCGATGGCCGCCGCGCGCGGACGACGGCGGTCGGCATCGGCAACATGACCGTCAACGTGCCAAGCCGCGTCGAGCGCAATGGCCATGACGACGCGTTGATGATCAACCTGCCGCAGCGTCCCCCCATCCTCGCGGGCGTGCAGCCGACGGACCACTTAACCGTCACCGTGAACAATCGCAGCCACGTCCTCTCAGACGGCAGCGCGCTGAAGATGAAGGAAGTGGCCTATGGCTGCTGGGGAAGCTGAACGCAGCTGTGGCTGAGCAGCCCGGTTGCGCAGAGCGAAAAACACATTCTAACATGACCTTCACGGGCTGAGGCGCCGCCGGGGGGCGGCGGCAGGGTGAAGGAATGTGGGCCGAACCCATCAAGTTTAGACGCGCGCACGCGCCTTCGCGGCGGCCAGTGTGCGTGACCGTGCGCAGCGAAACGCGCGAGGGCTGCGAAGGCGATTTCGAGGCGATGCTGAGGGATCTCGCCTTTTTAGTCGATGCCGACGAGCCGGGCTGCACCTCCTACATCATCACCCGCCAGCTGGGTTCGCGCCGACATTTTGTCGTGCATGCGCGCTTTGTCGATTGGCGCGCCTTCCAGCGTCACGCCGAGACGCCGCATTTCAATCGCATGCTGCCGCGGCTAACCGCGTTGTTGGCCGCGCCCGTCTCCATGGAGATTTTCCTGGAGGTATGAGCGGCGCGCGGTCTTGGCGACCACGCCGGGCGCAAAATTGGCCAAGATCGCCAGCGCAAACGACACTGCGCCGAGCAGCGGAGCGATCGGACCGACAATGTCTGGCTGGCCGGGCTTCATCACCAAGAGCGCAATAAAGCACCCCGTCATCGCCGCCGCCGCGGCGAACGCGGTGCGCGTGCGCACGTTCGCGCCGCGCCTGCGCCAGAACGCCCAGTGCGCCCAATAGAGCGCTGCCGGCGCCAGAAAGCCCAGCCCATCAAGGCGCAGCGCCGGCCAAGGCGCACGCGACGGAATCATCAATTGCCAATAGGGGGTAAGCCAAAGCGCGGCGATGAGCGCGCTCGCGGCGAGCGAAGCGGCGCCAAGCACAAGGATGCCCGCTTTGCGCGCAGCGCCCATGCGTCGCTTGCGTCCGCGCGCGGCGACCGCGAGCGCAATCGCAAGCCAGGCGGTGATGTGGCAGCCGGCTTCGACGAAGCCTACAGGCTGCATCAAGGGCGCGCCGCCCGAGAAGACGAGGCGCAACACCATATCGGCTGTGGCGACGCTCAGGCCGATGGCGACGAGCTTCGCCAAACCGCCGCTCACACGCGCATTGGCGCGGCGCAGGATCGAGCCCGCAACGCCCGCCAGCGCCGCCGGAACCGCAAGCCCGCCGGCGACGGTGAAGGTCGCGCTCCAGCCCGGCGTTTCTTGCAGGATGAGCGGGACGCTTCCGCTTGCGACGAACGCCGTCCCCATCGCGGCCGCCACAGCGCCGAGGCGCCAAACCGCGTCTTGAAACCGCGCAAAAAGCAGCGCTGCGCTCAGTGCGGTGACGCCGAGCGCGGCGGCCGCAAACGGCGCCGGGAAAGCCAAGAGCGAGCCGGCGACAGCGGCGATGAAGCCGCTGGCGGCCAGCACCCAGAGCGTGATCTTGAGCGCGGCGAGGCCGCGCCGATGGCGCTGCGCCGCCGCAGCGATCACCCCGGCCAACATCACTGACAGGCAGATGAAGGCGCCGCCCGCCGCCCGCGGATCGGCCAAGCCTTGATGCGAGTCATAGAGAGCGGCGATCCCAAGCAGCGGGGCCAGCGCGCCAGTGGCCGCCAACGTCACGCCGCGCGCGCCGAGGTGGGGGACGCGTACGGCGGCGACGCCAAAGAAGAGTGCGCCCGCCCACGACGTCACTGGCGTGAACCAAATCGCCGCGCTTGGTTGGCCGCTTAACACGAAGAGCCCGATCAAGGTGGCGACGAAGCCCGCAACATGCAGCTTCTCGAGTCGCAGCGAAACGGTCCCGACGATCGCCGCCATCGCCGCCATCACGGCGAATGCGCACCCCGCTGGTCCGATCATGCCGATCTGGTTGCCGAGCACGAGCGCGGCGAAGGCCATGATCAGCGCGCTCGCCTCGCCCGGTCCGGGCTGACGCAGGCGCGCATTGAGGAGGCTCGCGGCGCCGGCGAGCCCAAGCGCCACGCAAAATGTCAGCGGCTGGGCCTGCGCGACGCGCAGCGCAAATCCGACAACCACCCAAACCGCTCCCGTGACCAGGCCCGCCCAGCCCGCGGCGCGCCAAGAGCGGTCGAACGCCAACAGCATCATGCCGGCGGCGATCGAGAGCCCGCAGGCGACCACAAGCGCGCGGTCGGCGGCGAACGGGAAGGCCAGCGCCGGCAGGATGCAGGCAAGCCCGAGCGCTGCGCCGCGCGCGGTCTCCGGCGAAATCGAGGGCAAGGCAGTGGTGAGCGCCGCGGCCGCGGAAAACGAGGCGGCCGGGAGCGGGACCGGCGCAGCTGTCGCCGCAACGTTCTCCACCGCCGCGAGCAGCGGCGCGCGGCCGCCTATGGCGACGACCTTGCTGCGCGCTTCCGCGGCCCGTCGCGTCGCGCCGACGCTCTTCACACTCGCCAGCATGTGCTTGAGCGATGCGATCTCGCTGCGCTGTTGCTCGATGCGCCGCCAGAGCAGCGCCGCCGCAGCGGCGCCGACAGCGAGTTGGATCGCAAGGAAAATGAACAAAATCATGAGGCGGCCCAAAATGAACGCGCTTCCTAGCCGTTTGGGCTCGCCCCGGCATGCGCAAATGAGGATGGAAGCGCTGCAGCGGCGGTCGGTGTGACCTCAGCGCTGCACCTTACGGACGCGCAATATTCGCTCACGCGCCTGATTCAGTGCGCCTTTTCGCAATTCCACCGAGACTTTAGGCGCGTCCTTCATGCAACCGCGCTGCAATCCGCCGCGCCCGGCTCGTTAGGCGCTTGCGCTCGCGCGCCAGCGCCGTCAGCGCCGCGGCGGCGTCGCTTGCTCCCCCGCCCGGCGCCGACAGGGCCTCCAGCTTGTCGGCCAGGAGCGCCAAATCGTGCTCGCGCCCGAGCGCCTTGACGAGTTTCTTGTTGGCGCGGCGGCGCGGCGGCCTTGCATGTGGCCAGGCCTCGTCCAAGAGCGCTGCGGCATAGAGCCGGTCCTTCTCGCGCTGGCGCCATTCGTGCCGTTTCTCTTCCGGGGCGCGGCTGGAATGGCCCCTGCGCCACGCCTTGCGCGCCCGTCGCGCCACGTGCTGGGCCCCGCGACCAATCTGTCGAGGGGATGCTTCGGGCCAAACCTGGGCCAGCGCCAATAGATCGCGCAGCCCGGCATTGACCGCGACGTAATCGGTGGGCGCGGCCAGCTCGCGCGCGCCCTCGAGCGCGTCGCATGCCGCCTCGAACGTCTTCGCGGCGCGTTTCCTGGAGTGTTTGGCCAGCTGCTCGCGCCGCTTTCGCCAACGCGGCCAGATTTCGGGCCTCGGCGAGCGAGCTCATGATCGCGCGGGCGGAATCGTTGAAAACGGCGGCGAGGCCGGGCGCGAAGGCGTGCCCGACGCGCGCCAGGGCCCGCGCCCGTTTCAGTCTTACCCGAGCCGCATGCACCGCCTTCTTGCCGCCGTCGCCGCCTTCAAGCGCCTGGATCGCACCGCGCACTTCTTCGCAGAGCGCCTCACGCAAATCGAATGCCGAGCCGGGTGAACGCATTGTCGCGCCTTTCACGCCGCCTTCGTGGCGAGCGCCTAGCCGACAATCTTCTTGAGCGTTCCGGAAAAGGCAAGCAACGGTCGCGTTTCTTGGGTGATGAGGCCGCGCACGAACACCAGCGAGCGCGTCGCCCGCAAGACCTCGCCGCGCGCTTCGATCAACTCATCGAGACCGCCTGGGGATAAAAATTCGCAATTGAATGCAACGGTCACCGCCTTGGCGCCCGCGAGCGCTTCGTGGGCGATGGCGAAGAGCGCAAAGTCCGCAAAACTCATGAGCGCGCCGCCGTGAATGGTGCCGCCGCCGTTCAGGTGGGTGCGCGTGGGTGCGAAGGCGCAGGTGACCTCGCGCCCTTGACCGCGAAAGCAAAACGGCCCGATCGCCGTCTCGAAGGGGTCCTCGCCGGCGCCCCACGTCATCCAGCCCCGGAACCGACCGTCATTGATGACAACAGGCCCGGCATTTCCGACGTTCTCTGCCATCGGGATCCTCCCAGACCCATGGTTGGCATGTTAGGACGGACCCCGGCAAGGCAGGGGATTCATGCGCAGACTAATGGCGATCGCCGCGACACTCCTTCTGGCGCAGTGCGCGACGCCAGGCCAAGACCACCGCTTCCGGGTAGGTCAAGAAGCGCAAGGCATGGCCTTCATCGGCCTCGCCGAAGCCACCGGCGCCACATCGCCCATCTACACCATGCTTTGGCGGCGCATCGATCCGACCACGGGCGCCTTCATGCCGATCAACGGGCAAACCAGTTTCGAGACCCGCACCGACGACGGCGGTTCGATCCGCATCGACGGCGTCCCGGGCGAGTTTGAGTTCGCGCGGCTGACGCCTGGCGCATATGGGCTCGACAGCATCTATGCGCTCATCCCCGCCGGTCACGTGAACTATTTCGCGCCGGGCATCATCGTCGGCCCCGATCGTCCGACGTTCGAGGTTCGCGCCGGCGAGGCCATCTATCTCGGCATCTGGCAGGTGAGCTTGAACGACACCACCGCCGTCACCCAGCTCTGGCGCCTGGACCCGCGCGATGGCGAAGCCGTCACCCGGCGCGCCAACCAGACCATCGGCGATGTCGTGCTGCGCGAAACCGGCTCCCGCGCCGTGCAATGCTCGCCCCACCGCCTCAACACAATCAGCCAACGTCAGATCTGCTGATGCAAACCTCCGAACTCGAACCGCTGCTCGCCGCTGTCCGCCGCTTCGTCAACGAGCGACTCATTCCGCTCGAACCCAAAGTCTCCGAAGACGACGCCATTCCCGCCGATGCGCTCTCGGAAATGAAAGCGCTCGGGCTTTTCGGACTCTCGATTCCTGAAGAATACGGCGGCCTCGGCCTTTCGATGGAAGCCGAATGCCGCGTGATGTTCGAGTTCTGCCGTTGCTCGCCGGCGTTCCGCTCCGCCTTCGGCACCAATGTCGGCATTGGCAGCCAAGGCCTCGTCATGTTCGGCGCGCAAGCGCAGAAAGAGCGCTGGCTGCCCGGCATCGCCAGCGGCGAGGTCGTCACCTCGTTTGCGCTCACCGAACCGGAAGCCGGCTCAGATTCCGCCGCGGTCCGCACCAAAGCCGAACGCGCGGGCGATCAATATCTCTTGAACGGCGCCAAACGCTACATCACCAACGCCAACCGCGCCTCGCTGTTCACCGTCATGGCGCGCACCGATCCCAATCAGAAGGGCGGCGCCGGCGTCAGCGCCTTCCTGGTGCCGCGCGATTTCGAAGGCGTCTCCGTGGGCAAACCCGAAAAGAAGATGGGTCAGCAGGGCGCTCATATCTGCGACGTCAATTTCGACAACGTCAAAGTGCCGCTTGAAAACCGTTTGGGGGAGGAAGGCCAAGGTTTTCGCATCGCCATGCAAGTTCTCGACCGCGGCCGCCTGCATATTGCATCGGTCTGCTGCGGCGTCGCTGAACGCTTGATCGAAGAGAGCGTGGCTTATAGCGCCGAACGCAAACAATTCGGCCAACCCATCGCCAATTTCCAGATGATCCAGGCGATGCTCGCCGACAGCCGCGCCGAAGCCAACGCCGGCCGCGCCATGGTGCTGGACGCGGCGCGCAAACGCGACGCCGGCGAAAACGTCACCATGGACGCCGCCGCCTGCAAGCTGTTTTGTTCGGAAATGGCGGGCCGCGTCGCCGATCGGGCCGTGCAAATCTTCGGCGGCGCAGGCTATGTCGCCGACCATGGCATTGAACGCTTCTATCGTGATGTGCGTCTCTTCCGCATCTATGAAGGCTCCAGCGAGATCCAGCGCTTGGTCATTTCGCGCGAAATGATGAAGCGCGGCCGATAGCCGAGGCGCGCTCCGATGAGCGATCAGCCCCGCTTCCGTTTCTATCCCAACGCCTACGCCGAAGGCGGCCCGTTCAAGCGCTCCGATCAGCGGTGCGATGTTTGTGAACGCAACGCCGTATGGCTCTACGCAGGTGAGATATATGCGGAGGACGAGCCGCCCAGCGTTTGCGCGCGCTGCCTGGCGTCTGGGGCGCTAGCCGAGCGTCTTGGCCCCGACAACTTCGCCTTACAAGACATTGTCCTTGAAGGCGCCGATGAAGAATTGGCGGCTGAAATCCTTTACGCCACGCCCAGTGTCGCCAGCATCAACCCGTTCGAATGGCCAGTGCTCGAGGGCGAACCGCTCGCCTATATCGGGATCGGCGATGAAGCGTCGCTGAAATCCAATGCAAACGCCCAGCGCGCCATCGCTCGCTCGTTCACCGATATTGGCGAGGAAAGCGGCCACGCCAGTCACGCGCTCGTCTTCAAGCGCCTCGATGAAGAGGAATATATCGCCGTGATCGACATGGATTGAGGGCCTCTACTCGGCCGCCAGCGCCTGCGCGCGGCCAAGGTCGACGCTGACGAGTTGGCTCAAGCCTTGCTCCGGCATGGTGACGCCATAGAGCCGGTCCATGCGCGACATCGTCACCGGATTGTGGGTGATGACGATGAAGCGCGTGGTCGTGAGCCGCTTCATCTCGTCGAGCAACGAGCAGAACCGATCGACGTTGGCGTCATCGAGCGGCGCATCGATTTCGTCGAGCACGCATAGCGGCGCCGGATTGGCGAGGAACACGGCGAAGATGAGCGCCGTCGCCGTCAGCGCCTGTTCGCCGCCCGAGAGCAGGGACAAATGCGTCAGCCGCTTGCCCGGCGGCTGCGCGTAAATCTCCAGGCCGGCGTCGAGCGGATCCTCGTTCTCGGTGAGCTTCAGCGCCGCTTGGCCGCCCTCGAACAAAGTAGCGAACAATTGCGCGAAATGCGCATCGACCTGCTCGAACGCCCGCATCAGCCGCGCTGCGGCCTTCATTGTTCAATGTCGTGATGGCGCGGCGCAATTTGGCTGATGGCGGCGGCGACGTCCTCCTTTTCGCGCGTCAGCGTTGCGACCCGCTCGCTCGCTTCGGCGAATTCTTCGTCGGCGCGCAGATTGACCGGTCCGGCCGCATCGCGCTCGGCGCGCAGGCGTTCAAAACGCCGCTCGATCTCGGCGATCGGCGCCGAACCCAGCGCCCCGTTCAAGAGTTTGCCCGCGATGTCGGCCATGGCCTCGATCGGCTTGCCGGTGTGTTCGAGCGCGGTTGCGGCGATATCCGCCGCGCGCGCTCGATGCAGCCTGCGCATGCGCCTCCGCGCCGGCCCGCTGCTCGCGCGCCGCGCCGTGCGCATGCTCGGCGGCGCGCGCGGCCTCGCCGGCCGTCCGAGCGGCCGCCTCGGCCTCAGCTGACGCGGTCGCTCGCCTCGGCGCGCCGCGCCTCGGCGGCGCCGGCCTCATCCATCAGAGCGTCGAGCTTGCGGCGCGCCGCAACGGGCGCGGCCTTGGCCGCATCGCGGCGTCGCTCGATCGTCGTCCAATTCAGCGGCGAGCGCTGCCAGGCGCTTGTCGGCATCCGCGACGCGTGCGCGCCACTGCTTGGATTCCGTCTCGATGGCGTTCGCGCCGCGCATCGCGCTGGGCGCGGTCGCGCACCAGGCTCTGCGGCCGCAGCCGCCGCCTCCGCCGCCGCCAGCCGCGCCGCATCCGCGGCCGCGCGCGCGGCGTCGAGGGCGGTCTCGTCCGGCGGCGCCATGTCGGCGCCGGCGGCCGCTTCGCCTGATTGCTCGACCATGGCGCGCGCTTCCTCGATTTCGACATCGGTTGCCGCGCAGTTGCGCATCCAATTCGCGCGCGGCGCTCGATCTTGGCGGCTGCGCTCGGCCTCGAGCCGCTCAGCCTCGCGCGCCGCGTCGGCCGCGGCCGCGGCATGCTTCGGCGCTTCGGCGCGCAGCGCGCGCGCCTTCGGCGTCGAGTGCTTGGCGTTCGGCCTTCGCGGACGCCCACGCGGCCTTGGCTTTGCGCGAGCGCTCTTCGGCGCCGTCGCCAATTCGCTGCGCGCGGCGGCGAGGCGATTCTTCTGCTCAAGCCGCGCGGCCGCCGGTTGCGGCGCGTCGGCGCGGCGCACGAAGCCGTCCCAGCGCCAAAGATCGCCTTCGCGCGAGACCAAGCGCGCGCCAGGCGTCAGCTTGCGCGCCAGCGCCGGCGCCGTGCTCGCCTCCACGACGCCGACCAGCGACAGCCGCGCCGCGAGCGCTGCGGGCGCCTTTACGAAACGCGCGAGCGAATGCGCTTCCGGAGGCAAATGCGGAGCGGGCGTCTCGGCGCCTGCCCAACGCGCCGGCGCATCGGCATGGGTCGAGGCGTCGAGATCATCGCCAAGCGCTGCGGCGAGCGCGCGTTCATAGCCGGCTTCGACGTCGATCGACGCCAGCACCGGCGGAAACTTCGCGCTCGCCGGCGGCGCCAGTTTGTCGAGCGCCTTCACTTCGGCTTCGAGCTGATGAAACGCCGCGTCCGCGGCGCGAGACGCGCTCCACGCGCTTCGTCGGCGGCCTCGGCGCGCTTCAAGCGCGGTCTCGGCGTCAGCCAGCGCGGTGCGCGTCGCGCCGCTGCGCTTGTTCGGCGGCTTCGGCGGCGGCGTTGGCGTCGGCGATGCGCTTGGCGAGCGCGTCCTCGCTCGGCAGCGCGCCGATTTGCGGCGACGAGCGATTGCTTGCGTTGCTGCAGGCGTTGCAAGCGCGCGCGCGCATCATTGGCGGCGCTCGACAGCGCCTGCACGCGGGCGCGATGGGCCGCGGCGCCGGCGGCGAGCGCTTCGAGCTTGCGCCTCGGCCTCCGCGCGCTTCGCGGCGGCGGCTTGCTCGCGCGGCCTGCGCCGGCTTTGAGCGCCTGCTTGCGCCTTGGCGCCATCAGCCGGGCGCCAGCGCCTTCATTTCCGCTTCAGACGCGCCAGCGCGGCCTGCGCGTCCCGCTTCAGCGCTTCGAGCCGATCGGCTTCGTCGCGGGCGCGGGCCACGTCGGCGTCGCTGCGCGCGATCACCGCGTCGGCCTCGGCCAAGATCGCGCTCCAGGCCGACGCGCACGCCTTCGAGGCGGCGCAACACTGCGGCGGCAACCATCTCGGCCTCGCGCAATGGCGTCAGCGCTTCGCGCGCCGCTTCGGCCGCGCGCTCGGCGGCGCTTGCTGCAGCGGCGGCTTTCGCCACCGCGCGTTCGGCTTCGCGCAGATGCGCCTCGCGCTTCCGCCTCGCGCTCGCGCGCTTCGCTCCAGCGACGATGCAACAGCAGCGCTTCGGTCTCGCGCAATGTCTGGGCCAAGCCGCGATAGCGTTCAGCCTGCCGCGCCTGCTTCTTCAGCGCCTGCGCCTGGGCTTCGATCTCGGCCAGAATTTCGTCGAGCCGCTGCAGATTGGTTTCAGCGGCTTTCAGCTTCAGATCCGCCTCGTGACGGCGCGCGTGCAGCCCGGCGATGCCGGCTGCGTCTTCGAGAATGCGGCGGCGATTTTCGGGCTTGGCCGCGATAAGCTCGCTGACCTGGCCTTGCCGCACCAAGGCGGGCGAGTTCGCGCCGGTCGCTGCGTCGGCGAACAACAGCTGCACGTCCTTGGCGCGGACCTCGCGGCCATTGATGCGGTAGGTCGAGCCAAGCCCGCGGCGAATGCGGCGGGTGACTTCGAGGACCTCGTCCTTGTCGTGACGGCGGCGGGTGCGCGCCCGGCGGCGTCGGTGATCAGAGGCTCACTTCGGCATGTTCGCGCGCCGGCCGGCCCGCCGAGCCGGAGAAGATGACGTCGTCCATGTCGCTTGCGCGCATGGATTTTGCGCTGGTCGCCCCCATCACCCAGCGCACTGCTTCCAGCAGATTGGATTTGCCGCAGCCGTTGGGGCCGACCACGCCGGTCAGCCCCGCTTCGATCGGCGCGCGCGTCGGATCGACGAAGCTCTTGAAGCCAAGAAGGCGCAGCTCGGTGATCTGCACTTTGGAGCTAGCGCCTCATGAACTCAATGATGCGCCGCCAGAGCCTCATCGAGGATCTGCGACATGCCATCGTAGGTGGCGACGCGCGGATCTTCGAGCTTTTGCCCGTTCAGGATGAAGGTCGGCGTGCCGGTGACGTTGAATTGGGTAGAGCCCTGATCGAAGCGCTGAACGCGCTCCTGGCCGGCGGGATCCTCGATGCATTGCATGACCTGTTCCGGCGAAAGCCCATAATGGGCGCCGACCGCATCGAGGGTGTCGAGCACGCCTTGCATCGTGCCTGAGGCGAACATCTGCGGCTGATCGGCGAAAACTTCGCCGATGCGGGCGAAGTACTGATCGGCGTTGGCGCCGTTGCAGCGCGCGAGCTGGAAGCCGGCGAGCGCCACCGCCGCGGGCGCCGTCAGCGTCTCGCGAAAAATGAAGAACACCTTGCCGGTGTCGATGTAGTTGGCCTTGAGTTGGGGAAACACCGTCTCGTGGAAATGCGCGCAATGGGGACACGCCGCCGAGGCGTATTCGATCAGCGTGACGCGCGCTCTGGGCGAGCCCAGGACCATGTCGTCGGGCGAGACCGTCGTTTGCGCGCCGGCATGCGGCTGCGCCAGCGCGGTAAGTCCGACCGCGGCTGCTCCCACCATCGCGCGCCGACGGTTTGCGCGCATCGCTTCACCCTTGGGCATGGGACGCCAGAGCCTGATCGATCATCTGCGACAGGCCCTCATAGGTGAGGGCGCGCGGGTCTTCGAGTTTGCGGCCGTTGAGGATGAGCGTCGGCGTGCCGGTGACGTTGAACTGGCGCGAGCCGTCCTCGATGCGGCGGATGCGTTCTGGCCCCGCATCGTCGCTGATGCACTGCATCACTTGCTGTTCGGAAAGGCCCGAGGAGGCGCCGATTTCGAGCAGCTTGGCGCGCACGCCTTCCATCGTGCCGGAGGCGAACATGTCGTGCTGCTGGCGGAAGATTTCGCCGAGGCGGGCGAAGTATTGCTCGGGCGTAGCACCGCCGCAGCGCGAAAGCTGGAAGCCGGCCACCGCGACCGCTTCCGGCGGCGTCGGGAATTCGCGGAAGATGAAACGCAGCTTGCCGGTGTCGATGTAATTGGCCTTCAGCTGGTCCCAGACGGTTTCGTGGAAGTGGGCGCAGTGGGGACACGTCGCCGAGGCGTACTCGATGAGCGTTGCGCGCGCGTTCGCCGAGCCGAGCGTCATGTCGTCGGGACCGGGGCCGCCGCCCGCCGCCGCGCCATTGCCGCCGCTGCAGGCCGCGAGCGCGGCCAAGCTTGCGCCGAAAATCACTTGTCTACGGCCAACCAAGCCCATGCCGGGATCCCTCCAGAAGTCGCCTGGAGGCATAGAGATTTTTCCTGGTTTAGAAAACCTCAGGCCTGCTTGACTGCGCGGCCAAGCCGCATCAGGGCGGATTTGAGACCAGGGTCGGCCACCGGATCGAGCGCCTCGGACAGGGCGGCTTCCTCGGCCGCGGTCAGGGCCTGTTTGAGCCGACGGACGTTGGCGGCCCGCGCCGGGGCGGTCCGCTGCTCGATCTTGACGGCCTTGATCAGCGCGCCGGCGATCTTCAGCCGCTCGATCAGAAGCGGGGTCTGGCTTTGCAGGAACGGCCCAAGCGCGCCCGGAGCGCGTAGGGTGAGCACGCCCGCGGCGAGCTTTTCAGGGGTCGCGCGGGCGAAGCTGTCGCCAGCGATATCGCCCCAGCGGCGCTTCAGTTCATTGAGCCCCATGCCGCCCTGGGGGATGAGCGGCTTCAGCACGCCGGCGGCGGCCTTGCCGGCGCGGGGCGGCGGCGACCACGTTCCCCGGCCCCGCTTGCGGTTCAGGGCCTGGCTGGCGCGGGTTTCGGCCTGCGGGTCGGAAGCCGGCGCTGGCGCCGGCCGGAATTTATCGCGCAGAGACACGGGCGCGCGTTAGCGAATTGTAAACTCATGAAGAAAGGGTAAAGACGGCCGATGCCCGCGCTCGTTCGATCCGCACCCGCAACTGTGAGCAAGGCGAACGCGACTCGGGAGAACCTGCGGAAGTCGTTGCTAACCTGGTACGACCGCAGCGGACGGGACTTGCCTTGGCGCGTGCGAAGCGGCCGCCCCGACCCTTACCGCGTCTGGCTGAGCGAAGTGATGCTGCAGCAGACAACGGTGGCGGCGGTCGGCCCATACTTCGCGAAATTCCTTGAGTCTTGGCCCGATGTCGCCGCGCTTGCGGGGGCGCGGCGCGAGGAGGTGCTCAAGGCGTGGGCGGGGCTTGGCTATTATTCGCGCGCGCGCAATCTCCACGCGGCGGCGCAAATGCTCGCAGCCGAGGGTTTTCCGCAGGACGAGGCCGGCTGGCGGAAATTGCCAGGCGTGGGCGCCTACACGGCCGCCGCTATCGCAGCGATTGCGTTCGATGAGCCGGCCAATGTCGTCGATGGCAATGTCGAGCGGGTGATCGGGCGCCTGCGCGCGGTTGCGACCCCGCCGCCGGCCGCCAAGGCGCGACTGCGTGCGCTCGCCGGGGAATTGGTCGCCGCCGATCGCCCCGGCGATTGGGCCCAGGCGCTTATGGATCTTGGCGCAACGATCTGCACGCCGAAAGCGCCGAAGTGCTTGTTATGCCCGTGGCGCGACGCCTGCGAGGCGTTTGCGGCGGGAAGGCCGGAGAATTTTCCGCCACGCGCGGCGAAGGCTTCGCGCCCGCAGCGCTTTGGCGTCGCCTTCCGGGCTGAGCGCAGCGGCGCGATTTGGCTGGTGCGGCGCCCCGACAAGGGTCTGCTGGGCGGGATGGCTGGATTGCCGACGACGCAATGGCGCAGCCAAGCCTGGGCGCGCGCCGAGGCGCTGAAGCATGCGCCCATCAAGGCGAGGTGGAGGCGCATCGGCGCGGTGCGTCACGTCTTTACGCATTTCGCGCTGACGCTTGATGTTTACGCAGTCGAGGCCGAACCTAAGGGCGAAGGCTGGTGGGGCGATGCGTCGGCGCTGCCGAGCGTGTTTAAAAAGGCCGCGGCTTTGGAGGCTGAGGACATGAACGAAACGTTCGAAGGCGGCTGCAGCTGCGGGGCGGTGCGGTTCAAGCTCGCCTCGCGCCCGATGTTCACGCATTGCTGCCATTGCCTCGATTGCCAAAAGCAGACCGGGGGAGCGTTCGCGATCAACGCGCTGATCGAAACCGCGCGCATCGAAATGCTCGCCGGCGAGCCGGTGAAGGTTGAAATGCCGAGCCCGAGCGGGCGTGGGCACGACATTTATCGCTGTGGGAAGTGCGAAGTGGCGGTGTGGAGCGATTATGGGCGCAGGCCGTATTTGCGCTTCGTGCGCGTGGCGGTTTTGGATGAGCCGCATGCAATCGAGCCCGACGCGCACATTTTCACCGCCTCCAAGGTTCCTTGGGTGGCCCTGCCGGAGAACGCCCGCGCGTTCGAGATTTTCTATGACATGAAGCGGGAATGGCCTCCTGAAAGCATGGCGCGGCGCGAGGCGGCCTCAGCGGGAGGCTAGAAGTGGGGCGCCGCGAAGCCTTCATCGGATCGGCGCTCTTCTTCCTGATCGCGCCGGGGACGATCGCGGGCCTTCTTCCCTGGCTGATCACACGCTGGCGGATCGAGGCTGAGGCCTCGACAATCGCCTCGATCGTCGGCGCGGCGCTCGTTATCGCCTTCGCCGTCATGCTGATTGAATGCTTCGCCCGCTTCGCGCGCCATGGCGGCACGCCCGCGCCGGTCGCGCCGACCGAGCGTTTGGTCGTCACTGGGCTTTATCGCTACGTGCGAAATCCGATGTACGTCGCGGTCATCGGCCTCATCTTCGCGCAGATGCTCTTGTTTGGGAGCGCTGCGCTCTTCGCATACGGGATCGTTGTCTGGATGGCGTTCCATCTGTTCGTGCTTGGCTACGAGGAGCCGACCTTGGCGCGCACATATGGCGAGGATTACGAGGATTATTGTAAGGCCGTCCCGCGCTGGACCCCGCGTTTCAAGGCCTGGACGCCGCCGGCCTCATGAAACAAAAGCGAAGGACGCGGAGGGGAGCGATCTCCGCGTCCTTGCTTCATGTCAGATCGTCTGGGGGCTCGTTTAAGCGACGATCTGAGCAGCCTGATTGATGGCGGCTAACGCAGCAGGAAGGAAAAATGCGGCCGCCAAGGCCAGGCTGAAGAATTTTTGCGAGAAGGTCATTGCCAAGCGCCCGTTGGTGTTTGTGTTTCGATGAAACCAACATAGATACGCGCGGCCGCGGCCAATATGACCGCGGTCACGCCTCGAAAAGGAGCTGGATTTGCAGGCCAAATGCCCGATCTGCGGCGCGGTCGGCGAGCTGCGGCGTGGGGATTATCCCGGTTATCGCGCGCCGGACGTCTACAGCATTATGAGCTGCCGGCGATTGCGATCTGCAGTTTGCTTGGCCCTTCCTCGCCGGCGGCGATATTTACGAGGGCATCTATCGCGATGCCGATATCGTTCCCGGCTATGCGCGCTACGCGGCCTACGCGCGGGCGATGGAGCGCTCGAGCGCCCCGCTCGACGCGCTTGCCGAAGCCGAGGCGATATATTGGTTCGTGCGCGAAGCGCTGAAGGGGCGCCCGGCAGGCGCCCAGATCATCGAAATCGGCTCCGGCTACGGCTACCTCACCCATGCGCTGCGCCGCGCTGGTTACGCAGCGCGCGGCGTCGACATCTCCGAGACTGCGGTGCGCGCCGCCCAAGCGCGCTTCGGCGACCACTACCAATGCGCCGACGTGATGGCGCTGGCCCGCCAGACGCCGGCGAGCGTCGACGTGGTGGTGATGACCGAAGTATTGGAGCACCTCGATCAACCGCTTGAGATGCTGAGCGCGATCGGCGCCTTGTTGCGCACCGGAGGCGCCGCCCTGGTGACGACGCCCAACAAGGGAGTATTCGCCGAGGATGCTCTCTGGCGCACGGACAATCCGCCCGTGCACATCGCCTGGTACACCAAGACCTCGTTGCGCGAGATGGCGCGCCGCGCCGGGCTCAGCGTCCGCTTCCAGGATTTCTCGGCGCTGGCGCGCGCCAAGGTCGCCGGCGTGCCGCACGAGGAGGGTGAGCGCGTTGGCGCGCCAATTCTGAACGCGGACAATAGTGTGCGCACCGACATGGCCGTGAGCGGCGGAGATCCAGGCTGGCGCGGCGGCTCATCGCCGCTTGCGCGCTTGCAGCGGCGCCGGAAATTTCTGCGGCGCGCGCTCGCCCTGTATGCGCGCGAAGGCGAGATTATCGGCGCGGTGTTTTCGAAGCCGGCTTGAACAAGCCTGCTATTGCAGGGCGATCCAGACGAATGAGCCGATGCATATCACCGCCCAAGCGCCGATCAGCGCCAATGGGATGAACTTGGAACGCCGAGCGCCAATAGCGCATGTGTCCGCCTCTAGAACCGCATCTCCGCCCCGATTGTGGAACTATAGCGAAACCGCAACCGCCGCGCCGCGCCGAATGCGGCGTCCAGTTGCGGATTGCTGATTTTTAAGGCGCGCTCCGGAAGCGGCTAGCCGGTGCGCGCTTCCTCGATCAGCGCCTTGAGTTTGTCGCGCGCGGTCAGTTTGATGCCGCTGCGCCCCATGGCGATCCAGCCTTCGTCGGCCCATTCGTGTAATTTGCGGTTCACTTTCTCGCGCGAAGCGCCGATGCGCCGCGCAAGTTCGGTCTGCGTGAGCGTGACGCTTGGACTGTCGCCGGCCTCCTCGAGCAAACGCTGCGCCAGACGCCCGCCGAGGTCGAGCACTTGGGCGTCTTCGATGGCCTCGTCGGCGTGACGTAAACGGCGGCTCATTTCAGCGATCAGTTTCAAGAGCGCCTTGGGTTCGCTCTCGAGCGCGGCGAGCGCCTGGTCGCGATGGATGCGCAAAAAACGGGAGCGGCGGATGGCGCAGATGTCGGCGGAGCGCACGCCGCCGTCGAGCACCGCCATTTCGCCGATCACCGCCGGCGGCTTGAGCGCCGCCAAGCGCACGTCCTTGCCGGCTTCGGTGGAGGTGCGCACCTCGACTTCGCCTTCGAGCAAAACGTAAAGGGCGTCGCCCTTGTCGCCCTTGGCGAAGAGCAGATTGCCGGGTTCGACCGTGCATGGGGCGCCCTGCTTGGCCAGTCTGGCGCGGGTGGTCTCCGACAACGCGGCCATCAGCTCGGCCCTGGCCAACGCCGCTTCGACGCTTTGGAGATCAATGCCGGCCATCGGCGCGCACCTTTGCGGCGCATGGCCGCGCACGTCAATTGATTGTGCTAATGAGGCGCGGGCTGAAGCGCCATTTGGCGGCGGATTTCGCGGCGCAGGAGGTCGATATTGTGGCCAGCGGGCTGGCTGGCCAGACGCCAGAACGTCCAGCCATTGCACGCCGGCGCATCCGCCACCACCGCGCCCGATGCGGTGAATGGAACCGGTCATATCGCCATGGGCGAGGCTGCCGTCGGCGCGCACGCGGGCTTTCTTTCCATTGGGGGAGACTAGAATTTCACCCGCCTGCACGAGCCCCGCTTCGACGAGTTGGCCGAACGGCACGCGCGGCTCCTCTTTCTTCGACCGCATCACCATCAGATCCTCGGCGGCGGCGGGCGTCACGTTCTTAATCCGCGCGCGCGCGGCGGCGGCGTATCCAGGATCGCGTTCGATGCCGATATAGTGGCGGCCCAGACGCTTGGCGGCGGCGCCGGTCGTGCCGGTGCCGAAGAACGGATCGAGGATCACTTCGCCGGGCTTGGTGGTGGCCAGCACGACGCGATGCAGCAGCGCCTCGGGTTTTTGGGTCGAGTGCAGCTTGCGGCCTTCGGCGTCCTTCAAGCGCTCGGCGCCGGTGCAAAGCGGCAGCGTCCAATCGCTGCGCATCTGCAATTCGTCGTTCAGCATTTTCAGGGCGTCATAGTGGAAGGTGTATTTCGCCGTCTTCGAGCTTCGCCGCCCAGATCAGCGTCTCGTGAGCGTTGGTGAAGCGCGTGCCCTTGAAATTCGGCATCGGATTGGTCTTGCGCCAGACGATGTCGTTCAGGATCCAGAATCCTGCGTCCTGCAACGCGGCGCCGACGCGGAAGATGTTGTGATAGGCGCCGATCACCCAGATGGCGCCGTTCGGCTTCAGCACGCGGCGCGCTTCGGCGAGCCAGGCGCGGGTGAAGGCGTCGTAGGCGGCGAAGTCGGCGAACTTGTCCCACTCGTCGTCGACGCCATCGACCATGGACTGATCCGGGCGCGTGAGCTCGCCGCCGAGCTGCATATTGTAGGGCGGATCGGCGAAGACGAGGTCGACGCTCCCGTCCGCAAGCGACCGCATCGCCTCGATGCAATCGCCCTCGATGATCTTGTCTTTGAAGTGCCGCGCCATTCGTCCCACCGGGGAAGGACTCAAGCTTGAACGGGACTTCGAATCAATGGGCGACAGCGGCCATTAACCACGTTCATCTGCGCAAGACAGCCGCCCGCCGCGCCGTTATCACATCCGGCGCTATGCACGCTGACGCCGAGCCGTTCGACCGTTTCGCCCAGTCTTGGCGGGGCTATGCGCTGATCGCGCTGATTGCGCTCGCCTCTGCGCTGTTTGGCGCGGGCGCAGCGCCGGTGATGGATCGCGACGAGGCGCGCTTCGCGCAGGCGAGCCGGCAAATGGTCGAGAGCGGCGATTACGTCCGCATCCGCATCCAGGACGAAGAGCGCAGCAAGAAGCCGGTCGGCATTCATTGGCTGCAAGCAGCGTCGGTGCAGGCGTTCGAGCCGATCACCCATCGGCTGAACGAGATTTGGCCCTATCGCGTCCCCTCGGCGCTTGGCGCGCTGATGGCGGCGCTGGCGACATTGTGGGCGGGCGGCGCGCCTGATTGGCGCGCGCGCGGCGTTTTGGGGCGCGGCGCTGTTCGCCTCGGGGCTGCTGCTTGGCGTCGAAGGCATGACCGCCAAGACCGACGCGGCGCTGTGCGGCTTCACCACTTTGGCGCTCGCGGCGGCTGCGCACTTGCGCCTCGGCGCGGAGCGGCCACGCGCCTTGGCCTTGACGTTCTGGGCCGCGCTCGGGGCGGCGATTCTGATCAAAGGCCCGATTGCGCCGCTGATCGTGGCGCTGACGCTCGCCCCGCTTGGGCTTTGGGAGCGCCGCTGGCGCTGGATGAAGCCGCTGCTTTGGTGGCCGGGACCGCTGCTGATGCTGGTGATCGTGCTCCCCTGGATGCTGGCGATTTATCAAGCGACCAACGGACGCTTCTTCGCCGAAGCCATTGGCCACGATCTCGGCGCCAAGGTGAGCGGCGGTTCGGAAGGGCATTCGGGGCCGCCGGGCTATCACCTGCTTTTGTTGGCGCTGCTGATTTTTCCGGCGACGTTTGCGCTGCCGTTTGCGGTGCGGCTGGGCTGGAAAACCCTGCGCGCGCCGCGTGCGGAGGAGACACTGCGAGGCTTGCGGTTTCTGATTGCGTGGGCGGCCCCGAGCTTTGTGATGTTCGAACTCACGCCGACCAAGCTGCCGCACTATACGCTGCCGCTTTATCCTGCGCTGGCGTTGCTGTGCGGGGCGGGCCTGGCTCAAGCGCTCGACGGCCGCTGGCGCGTGACGAAATGGATCGGCGTCGCCCTCGCCGCGCTCGCCGGCGTCGCCCTGATTGCGCTGATTACGCAAACCGCGCCTTTGGTGGACGCCGGGGCGCAAGCGTTGGTGACGGCGATGGGCGTTGTCGCGGCGCTGACAGTTGGGGCGATGCTTTTGGTCTTCGCCTTGGTGGAGCGGCCGTGGCCCCGCGTCGCGGCGGGCGTCATCGGCGCTTTGCTGCTTGCCTTCAGCGTGCGCCAAATTCTGCTGCCGCTAGCGCATGGCGTGCAGCCGACGGCGCAGGCGGTGGCGGCGCTGGACCGCGCCGGGCTCGCGCGCCGCCCGCTCTGGGTCGTCGGCTATCGCGAAACCAGCATCGTATTCTCCACGCGAACCGACGCGCATCTGGCGCCCGCCGCCGATGCGGGCCAGCACGCAAACCCGGGCGACGCAATCATCGTCGAACATCGCGAGCTGGCTGCGCTTATTGCGGCGCTTAACGCGCGCGACCTGACCTTTGCGCCGTCGGGCGAAGACGTGCGCGCCCGCAACATCGGCAATGGCGCGCGCGTCGACTTGCAGATTGGAGCGGTTCAGCTCGCCGCGCGCAACTGAAGCTGCGCTTGCAGCGCATCTTGCACCGGCTTGAAGCTGCGGCGATGAATGGCGCAGGGACCGAGGCGCGCGAGCGCTTCCTGATGCTCGGGCGTTGCATAGCCCTTGTGCTTGGAGAACGCGTAGCCGGGAAACTGCGCGCAGAGTTCGGTCATCATCCGGTCGCGTTCGACCTTGGCGATGATCGAGGCGGCCGAGACGATCGGCACGATCACATCGCCGTCGACCACGCACTCGACCGGACACGGCAGCTCTGGGGACATGTTGCCGTCCACGATTGCGGCGACCGGCATTTGCAATTTCGCCAGCTCATCGAAGGCGCGGCGCATGGCCAGATGCGAAGCGCGCAAGATGTTCAAGGCGTCGATTTCTTCGACGCTGGCCAGCCCGACGGCGACAATGCCGACGGCGCGGATGCTTGCGGCGAGTTGTTCGCGCGCCTCGAGGCTCAATTGCTTTGAAATCATCGAGCCCCTTGGGCCGACCCTTGCGCGGCAGGATGACCGCCGCGGCCACCACCGGCCCCGCCAGCGGGCCCCGTCCCGCCTCGTCGATCCCACAAATCGCCATGGCGCGCGAGCATGGCCCAAACCGCTCCCCTGGCAATCTGCAAGGATCCCAATCTTTTTGTATATGGTACTTGACATTAACGCGGGGTCGTGTAAAACACCCTTGTCATCAAGTCTTGGTAACTTGATAGGAGGGTACGATGTGTGGAAATGGTGAAAATGGCCTCGGGATCGTCATGGGCTTGATCGCTGCGGCGGCCATGCTGTTGGCGGCGTTCGCCGAAAAACATTCAGGCGCGCACGCGGCGTCGCCGCCGCAACACGCCCTGAGCGCCGGCGTCACCCGCGTGGCGATCGAGATGCGCCCGGTTGCGCTCGACATTGATCTTGCGCACGCGCGCGCCTCCTTGGAAGTGAGGCTCTAAAATTGACCTGCGAAACCGACGATTTGGGCCCGAAGGCCAAACAAGCGGCGCGCGCCTACGTGCGCAGCATGGCGATTGCGGCGGTGATCTATATCGCGGTCGTCTTCGGCGCGGTGACGCTCATCCGTCACGCGCCGTTCAACCTACCGCAATGGGCGGTGATCATCGTTGCGCTGACGCCCGTCATTCCCGCGCTGATGATGCTGCGTACGTACCTGACCTATCTGCGGTCAATGGACGAATTGCATCGCCGCATCCAAACAGAAGCGTGGCTGGTCTCGGCCGGCGTCGTCGGCATCGGCAGTTTCACCTATAGCTTTCTTGAAGAATGGGCGCACTTCCCGCGCATCGATCTGGTTTGGATCTTTCCGGCGCTGATCTTCGCCTGGGGCTTGGGGACCTATTATGTGCGGCGGCGCTACAAATGAAGAACCGGCTCAAGGTTCTGCGCGCCGAGCGCAATTGGAGCCAAGCGGATCTGGCCGACCAGCTCGAAGTTTCTCGCCAGAGCGTGAATGCGATCGAGACCGGCAAGTACGATCCATCCTTGCCGCTGGCGTTCAGGATCGCGCGCGTATTTGCGATGCCCATCGAACAGATTTTCTCGGATGAAGCGGAGGCTCGATCATGAGCACGCAGTCTGACGCGCCGCGCGAGACGGCGGTTGCGCCCTTTGTGCGCGCGATCATTTTTGTCGCGTTGGTGGGGGCCTGCGATTGCTCTTGCGCGTAACGGCGCACGTTTTCCGCGTTGGTCCGATCTGATCGCGATCGTCGTTGCGCTCATGTGTGGGGCCGGTGCGGCGCGATTGCTGGCCGAATCGTTCGATCCGGCGGCGCTCGGCAAACGCATGGGCGTCGAGGGCGCCGGCGCCGCCAAGGAAACAGGCCAGGTGCGTCTGCAAGCGATGCTCATGGCCGTGCTCGGCTTGACGCTGGCTTGGCCGCCGCTGGCGACGCTGGCGGGGTATCCAACGCCGACCTGGTCTTATGCGGTGATCGGCGCGTTGGTGGCGATCCGGCTCGCCTACACCCATTACATGTTTCAGCGTGGCGACGCGTTTCTGCGTCAGCGCGTGCGCAACGGCGCTTGGGCGCGCGCCTACTTCATCGGGCAGACTGGGTTATTGGCGTACGCCGGCGGCGAACGCCTTGGGCTCATCCCGCCGATCACCGCCTGGGACGTGCTGACGCTCACGATGGCGCTTTCCGTCCTTCCTATCGGCGTTTGGACCGATGGTGCGCGCGCGGACCTGAGCGCCGCTTGATTGCAGGCGCGGGCGCCTTTAGGCGTCCGCAATGGCCGAGACAAAGCCGCGCTGCTTCCAGGACGTGATCCTGGCGCTCCAGACTTACTGGGCCGAGCAGGGTTGCGCGATTCTGCAGCCCTACGACAGCGAAGTCGGCGCCGGCACCCTGCATCCGGCCACCACGCTGCGCGCGCTCGGGCCGAAGCCGTGGCGCGCGGCGTATGTGCAGCCGTCGCGGCGGCCGAAGGATGGGCGCTACGGCGAAAACCCCAACCGGCTGCAGCACTATTATCAGTTCCAGGTCATCCTGAAGCCGAACCCGCCGAACCTGCAGGATCTCTATCTGCAATCGCTCGTGCGCATCGGCATCGATCCGCTGCTGCACGACATCCGCTTCGTCGAAGACGATTGGGAAAACCCCACCGTCGGCGCCTGGGGTCTGGGCTGGGAAGTGTGGTGCGATGGGATGGAGGTGAGCGCAGTACACGTATTTCCAGCAAGTCGGCGGCCTGGATGTGCGCCCGGTGTCGGGCGAACTGACGTACGGGCTTGAGCGACTGGCGATGTATGTGTTCGGCGTCGATCGTGTTTACGACCTGCCGTTCAACGATCCGCAAAGCCGCGTACTCCGCTGACCTATGGCGACATCTTCCTCGAAAACGAGAAGCAGCAATCGCGCTTCAATTTCGAACTGAGCGATGCCGGAGATGAATCTGCGCTGGTTCAACGATGCGGAGGCGACGGCGAAGCGGCTGCTTGCAGGCGGGCGCGGTGCTGCCGGCGTTCGATTACACGCTGAAGGCGTCGCATCTGTTCAATTTGCTCGATGCGCGCGGCGTGGTGTCGCCGACAGAGCGGCAAAGCTTCATCGCCCGGGTGCGGGAGTTGGCGAAGGGCTGTGCGAGCGCTTGGGCGGAGAGCCAGTCGTGAGCGGGCCCGTGTCCGAGCGCGTCGCTTCGGCCTCGCTCGCCTATCCGCTGGAGCGCCTCGCCTTGCGCATGATCGATTATGGCGGCGCGGCGCGTGCATGGATGTCGGCCTGTCACGGCGCCCGCGTCGACCTTTCCGCGCGCCAGCGACTGCCCGGCGCGGGACACTTCGAGTTTTATCGCCGTGAGACGGGCGATGCGCCCGGCATGGGCGAGATCGATCGCGATGGCGAGGACATTTCCGGCGACGTGTTGATGGACGCCCAGATGTTCGATCGCTTGGCGCAGACTTATGTGAACCGCGCCGCGCGCGAGCTATGGCTCACCCTATATTGGGCCGATGCTAACGGCGTGCGTGAATTGCCCGGCGATAAGCAAACGCCAATTGTCCGAATTAGCGTCTCGCTGCTGCCGGCGTCGGAGGCCATTCTCTGATGCCCGAGCTTTTCATCGAATTGTTCAGCGAAGAAATCCCGGCGCGCATGCAAAAGCGGGCGGAAGAGGATTTGCTGAAGCTTTTGCGCGAGAAGCTGGAAGCGCGCGGGCTCTCGTTCAAGCATGCGCGCACGTTGTCGGGTCCACGCCGGCTGGGCGCCAGCATCGCTGATCTGCCGGCGAGGGCGGCGGACTTCAAGGAAGAGAAGAAGGGCCCGCGTGTGGATGCGCCGGATCAGGCGATCCAGGGGTTTTTGAAAAGCGCTGGGTTGAAGGCGATCAGCGAAGCGCAAGTGGTCGAGGACAAGAAGGGCGCATTTTACGTGGCGCGCATCGAGCGCCCAGGGGCGGCGACGCCGGCGATCGTGCAAGAGGCGCTAGCGGAGATCATCCGGCAATTCCCGTGGCCGAAATCGATGCGATCGCAATCGAGCGACCTCACCTGGGTGCGCCCATTGCATAACATTTGCTGCGTGTTCGATGGCCGCGAAGTGAAGATCGCGGTTGCTGGCGTGGCCAGCGAAGCGGCGACGTGGGGGCATCGCTTCCATGCGCCAGCGAAGATCGCGGTGACCTCGTTTGAGGCTTATGACGCCGCTCTTCGCAGCGCCAAGGTCATGGCGCTCCGCGAGGAGCGTAAGAATTACATCGTCGCCGCCGCCAAACGGGCGTGCGAGCAGCGCGGGCTTGAGTGGGTTGAGGATCAGGGGCTGGTCGAGGAGGTGGTCGGGCTCTGCGAATGGCCGCAGATGATATTCGGCGACATGGACCGGCGCTTTCTCGACCTGCCGGGAGAAGTGATCCGGCTTTCGATGCGCACGCACCAAAAATATTTCGCCGTGCGCAATCCCAAGACCATGAAGCTCGCGCCGCATTTCATTGCGTTCGCGAACATTGAAGCCAAGGACGGCGGCAAGGCGATCGCGGCGGGCAACGCGCGTGTGCTGTCGGCGCGGCTGAACGATGCGCAATTCTTCTGGGCGACGGACAAGAAGACGCCGCTCTTCACCGAAGCGCGCAAGGCGAAGCTTGAAAAGATCGTCTTCCACCAGAAGCTCGGCAGCGTCTGGGACAAAGTCGAGCGCGTGAAGGCGCTGGCGGTCGAGCTTTGCGCCGTGACCGGCGCCGATGAAGAGCAGGTCACGCGCGCCGCCGATCTCTGCAAAATGGATTTGGTCACGGAGACGGTGGGCGAATTCCCCGAGCTGCAAGGCCAGATCGGACGCGAACTTGCAACCACCGGCGAACACGACAGCGTCGCCGTCGCGATAGAGGATCACTACCGCCCGCTCGGGCCAAACGATCGCGTGCCGACCGACAATGTCGCCGTCACGCTCGCACTCGCCGATAAGCTGGATACCCTCGTTGGAGTTCTGGCGCATTGATGAAAGGCCACGGATCAAGGGATCCCTACGCGCTTCGACGCTCGGCGCTCGGCGTTGTCGCAATAATTCTTGTCAACGGACTGCGCCTTCCATTGGGCGACATTCTAGATCGGCATGGCGATCGTGCGTCAGCTCTGAACCTGCTCGCCTTCCTCGCCGATCGCCTCAAAGTGCAACTCCGCGATTCCGGCAAGCGCCACGATCTCGTCGACGCCGTCTTTGCGCTTGGCGATGACGATCTCGTCCGCATCGTCGCGCGCGTTGAAGCGCTCGATGCGTTCCTGAAAACCGAAGACGGCGCGAACCTGCTCGCGGGCTACAAGCGCGCCGCCAACATTCTGGCGGCGGAAGAGAAGAAGGGCAAAGGGCTCAGCGCAGGCCGACGCCAAAGCTGGGCTCGATGCGCCAAGCTCTTGGCGAGCCCGCGGAGAAGGCGCTTTACGCGGCGCTCGAAGCAGCGGTTCCTGAGGCGCGCGCGGGGGTGGAGAAGGAAGACTTCGCGGCGGCGATGAAGGCGCTCTCGGCGTTGCGCGCGCCGGTGGATGGGTTCTTCGAGAACGTGCTGGTCAACGCCGAGGACGCCATGTTGCGCCGCAATAGACTTTTGCTGCTCTCTCGCTTAGTTGAGGCGTCGTCCGCGGTGGCGGACTTCTCAAAAATCGAGGGCTAGCGAAGGGCCGCGCATGACGAAGCAATGGGTTTATGGCTTCGGTGGCGGCGAGAGCGCGGGCGATGCGTCGATGAAGGCCTTGCTCGGCGGCAAGGGCGCGAACTTGGCCGAGATGGCCAAGCTTGGGCTGCCGGTGCCGCCGGGGTTTACGCTGACGACGGAAGTCTGCGCCGAGTTCTACAAGAACCAACGCAAGTATCCAGCTGATCTGAGCGCGCAAGTCGATGCGGCGCTGGCTTCGCTTGAAAGCAAGACCGGCAAGAAGTTCGGCGACGCGGGCAATCCGCTGCTCGTGTCGGTGCGCTCAGGCGCGCGCGCCTCGATGCCGGGCATGATGGATACAGTCCTGAACCTCGGCCTCAACGATGAGACCGTTGAAGGCCTGGCGAAGCTCGCAGAAGACCCCCGCTTCGCTTACGACAGCTATCGCCGCTTCATTCAGATGTATTCCGACGTCGTGCTCGAATTGGAGCACGGCGCGTTTGAGGAAACGCTGGGCGCATTGAAGGATGAACGCGATTATCGCGCCGATACTGAGCTGAACGCCGACGATTGGAGGAGAGATCGTCGCCGAGTTCAAACGCATCGTCGAGCGCCAGCTCGGTAAGCCGTTTCCCTCCGATCCGAAGGAGCAGCTCTGGGGCGCCATCGGCGCGGTGTTCTCAAGCTGGATGAACGATCGGGCGATCTTCTACCGGAAGCACAACAACATCCCGGAAAGCTGGGGCACCGCCGTCAATGTGCAGGCGATGGTGTTCGGCAATATGGGCGAGACGAGCGCCACCGGCGTTGCATTCACGCGCGATCCCTCGACCGGCGAGAAGAAATTCTACGGCGAGTATCTCATCAACGCCCAGGGTGAGGACGTCGTCGCCGGCATCCGCACGCCGAAGCCGCTGACGAAGGCGGCTCGCCGAAGCGATGAGCGAGGGCGGCCAATCGCTGGAAGAGGCGATGCCGGATGTGTTCGCCGAGTTGACGGCCGTCTACCAATCGCTGGAGGCGCACTATCGCGACATGCAGGACCTGGAGTTCACGGTCGAACGCGGCACGCTCTACATGCTGCAGACCCGCAACGGCAAACGCACCGCCAAGGCGGCGTTGAAGATCGCCGTCGACATGGCGCGCGAAAAGCTGATCACCGAGGACGAAGCCATCCTGCGCATCGATCCGATGGCGCTCGATCAGCTGCTGCATCCCGACCATTTCGCCGAACTATCATCGCAGCCTGATCTGCAAAGGCTTGCCGGCGTCGCCGGGCGCGGCGGTGGGCGTTGTCGTGTTTGATCCCGACGAAGCCGCCGAGCTCGCGCTCGCGGGCAAGAGCGTCATCCTGGTGCGCGAAGAGACAAGCCCAGAAGACATTCACGGCATGCACGCCTCGAAAGCGATCGTGACCGCGCGCGGCGGCATGACCAGCCATGCGGCTGTTGTCGCGCGCGGCATGGGCCGGCCGTGCGTGTCGGGCGCGGGCGAAATTCGCATCGACATGAAGGAGGGCGTCTTCCGCGTTGGCGCGCGGGTGGTGAAGAAAGGCGAGACGATTACCGTCGATGGCTCGACTGGCGAAGTATTGATGGGCGCCGCCGACATGGTGCAGCCCGAACTCACCGGTGATTTCGGCACGCTGATGGAATGGGCCGACAAAGCGCGGCGCATGAAAGTGCGCGCCAACGCCGAGACCCCGGAGGATGCGCGCACGGCGGTCAAATTCGGCGCCGAAGGCGTCGGCCTTTGCCGCACCGAGCACATGTTCTTCGACGCCGAACGCATCGCCGCAGTTCGCGAAATGATCCTGGCTGCGACCAAAGAGGGGCGCGTGGCGGCGCTCGCGAAACTTGAACCGCCACCAGCGCAACGACTTCATCGAGATCTTCCGCATCATGGGCGCGCGGCCGGTGACCATCCGTTTCCTCGATCCGCCGTTGCATGAGTTTCTGCCGCACACAGAAGCGGACTCGATTGAAGTCGCCAAGACCTTGGGCGTCGATGCGAGAGCGTTGATGGCGCGCGTAAAGGAGCTTGCGGAAGTAAACCCGATGCTGGGGTTCCGCGGCTGCCGGCTCGCGGTCGTCTATCCGGAAATCTACGAGATGCAGACGCGCGCCGTCTTCGAAGCGGCGTGCGATGTGGCGCAGGAAACCGGCGCCGAGCCGGTTCCGGAAATCATGGTGCCGTTTGTCATCTCGAAGGCGGAATTCGATCTCATCAAGGCGCGAGTCGATGCAATCGCGGAAGAGGTGTTCGCCGAGAAAGAACGAAAACTCGGTTATTCCGTGGGCACCATGATTGAGTTGCCGCGCGCGGCATTGCTCGCAGGCGAGATCGCCGCAGTCGGCGGAATTCTTCTCATTCGGCACCAATGACCTCACCCAGACCACGATGGGCCTGTCGCGCGACGATTCTGGAAAGTTCCTCGGAACCTTTGTCGAGCGCGCCGTGTTACCGCACGACCCGTTTGTTTCCATAGACGCCGAAGGCGTGGGGGAGCTGGTGGGGATGGCCTGCGAGCGTGGACGAAGAGTTCGTGTGGGGTTGAAGCTTGGCGTTTGTGGAGAACACGGAGGCGACCCCGCCTCGGTCGCGTTTTTCGAGCGCGTCGGGCTCGATTACGTGTCCTGTTCACCCTATCGCGTGCCCATCGCTCGCTTGGCCGCAGCCCAGGCCGTGCTCGCCGCCAAGCGTTGAAGTCGCCCCGCCGCCTGAGGCGCCGCGACGTCAACACTTCATTTGCCGCGCGGCGGGAGGTCGCGGCCCGGTTCGCTTAACAGGTGAACCGGCACGATCCTGGCAAGGCTTTGGCCGCTTTGGGCTTTCTCGGCGTGTCCGGGAGGCCGCAGCTGGACCTAAAGGGCAGCCAAGTAAACCGGGAACGGGGACTATGAACAAAAAGTCAATCGCCCCCCCGGTGAGCGGCGTGTATGCCCGCCCAGCTTCGCGTCAGGTTGTTGGCGAGGCGTTATTGTTGCGGTCACGGCAGTTTGCTTGGCGGTTATCTGTGCCAAAACTGCACGCAATTAAGCGGGGCTTAATGCATTTGTCGTTGTTCTGGCGTCGACTGGCTATCTTTGCGGGTGAAATTCGGACCCAAGTGATGGTGGAGATCGAACGGAACCCCCTGGCCGTGCGCCAGGGCGCAGCGACGATCATGTGCTTGGCCGCGGCTGCCGTCGCCATGCCTGTGATTTCGTATCGCGCCGCCGAACAGCGTGAAGGCGCTGAATGGACGGCTACGTCCACGGCCTTCCGCCAAGCCTTCCAGCAAAACCTGCTGCAGCAGAGCGATCCCGACCGCCCGTGTCGAGCTGACCTCGCTGCGCACCAATGGCGATGGCCTTCGCGCTCGCGGCACGGCGACCCTCTTTGACAGCGCCGACGCCCGCGCGCTGCTGGTGTCAGCGGTGCTGCGCGGCCCGCTCAGCGCCGCAACCGGCTGCGCCGGCGCAGCCGTCGATCAACGTGCGCGAGCACAACTGCCTCTCCGCAAGCGATCTATTACGAAGCGCGCGGCGAGACCCAGCAGGGCCAGGTGGCGGTCGCCGAAGTGGTCATGAACCGCGTGCACTCGCCGTTCTATCCGAAGTCCATTTGCGCGGTGGTCTATCAAGGCTCCGACCGCGACACCGGCTGCCAATTCACCTTCACCTGCGATGGGTCGCTGGCGGCGCATCCGCGCGGCCGCGCCTGGATCCAAGCCCAGCACCTAGCGACCGCGGTGATGAGCGGCTACACCCGCCCGATCACCCAACACGCCACCCACTATCACACCAATGCGGTGAACCCGGGCTGGTCGACGATGCTGATTGAGACGACCACAGATCGGCAGCCACGTCTTCTATCGCATGCCGAACGCCGCCGAACGGGCCGAGCTGATGGACGCGGCCGTCCATCGCCGTGCGCCGGCCGTGACCGCCCAAGAAGCGCCGCTGATCCCGCCGGCCGACCAGGCGGCGGCCGATGCCGCCGCCGCGGCCGACGACGACGCCACGGCGCCGCCCGCGCAACCGCCGGCGTCTGCGCCCACGGCCTCGACGCCGGCTGAACACACCGCCCAAGCCGAGCACGCGGGCGCCAGCCCCGCTTAAGGACCGCTCAAGCGTCTGACGCGAAGCCCTTCAAAATCTGTTTGCGCATCACGCCCGGGAAGAAGCGCGCGAAAAAGCGTGCGCGCTCGGCTTCCTTGCCGACCATGTAGTGGAGGTCGTTGCCGTGCGCTGCATCCCAGGCGCGCTCGGCGGCCATGCTGACCGGATAGATCGCGGTTTTGTTTTCGACGAGACTGTCGCGAATGGTGCGATTGGACTTCAGCCGCCGACATGCCGTCGAGAATGGCGGTGTCGATGAACCATGGCATCAGGCTGACGACGCGGATGCCGAAGCGCGAAAATTCGACATCGAGAGCTTCAGTGAGCCCACGCACGCCGAACTTCGTGGCGCAATACACCGCAAGCCGCGGCGCGCCCAATGACGCCGGCGACGGAGGCGGTGTTGACAATGCGCGCGCCGGGCGTTTCGCGCAGCAACGGCAGAGCGGCGTTCACGCCGTTGATGACGCCCTTTAGATTCACATCGAGCACAAGATCGATGTCCTCGGCGCGCATTTCTTCGATGAAGCCGCCCTTGCCGACGCCGGCATTGTTGAAAAGCACATGCATGCGTCGATTGGTGGCTTGCCCGAAGGCGTCGACGGCGCGCGCCCAACCGTTTCGATCGCGCACGTCGAACGCCATTGAAATGCGTTGACCTTCCGGCAGGCTGGCGGCGGTTTCTTCAAGGCCCGTTCGGGTTCACGTCAAAGAGGCCGACGAACCAGCCGCGCTGCGCGAAGAGTTGCGCGGTGGCGCGCCCGATGCCGGAGCCGGCGCCGGTGATGAAAATGGTCTTTTGTGCGTCTTGTGCGGTCATGGGCTCGTCGTCGGACGCCGAGCGCGTTCCGTCAAGCGTGCCGCAACGTTCGCCGCAGCGCTGCTGGCGGGGCCCCGTAAAGGCGCATGAACGCGCGGCGCATGCGCTCGCCATCGCCGAAGCCGGTCTTGCGCGCGATCGTCTTGGATTTGTCCGCCGCTGCTCGAGCGCCGCACGTGCGGCCTCGGCGCGCAGCCGCTCGACCGCCTTCGCCGGCGTGACGCCGGTTTCCGCTGACGTAGAGGCGTGCGAAATTGCGTTCGCTCATGGCGACTTCGCGCGCCAGCCGCTCGACGCTGAGATCTTCGTGCAAATGCTCGCGCATCCACGCATTCAACTTGGCGAAGCGGTCGTTCTCGGCGTCGAGGTCGAGCAGGGCCGAATGCTGCGCCTGGCCGCCGGGGCGCTTGGCGTACACCACCATTTCGCGCGCGACAGCGGTTGCGACGTCATCGCCCAAATCCTCGCCGATCATGGCGAGCGCAAGATCGATGCCGGCGGTGACGCCGGCTGAAGTCCAAATCTTTCCTTCCCGGATGTGAATGCGATCGGGCTCGACGCGCAGCTTGGGAAAGAGCCGCGCCAAGAGCGACGCATGGCGCCAATGTGTGGTCGCGCGCTTGCCGTCGAGCAAGCCCGCGCCGGCCAACAGGAATGCGCCCGAGCACACGCTCGCCATGCGCCGCACGCGCGGGTGGAGCCGCTTGAGTGCGCCAAGCAGGCCATTATCGGCGATTGCGCTGCGCGCGCCCTGGCCTCCGGCGACGATGAGGGTGTCGGCGTCGCGCAAGCAGGCGAGCGCCTGGGCGGGCATGGCGACGCCGGAGGAAGATCGCACCAGCCCGGTGCGCACCGCAACGACGCTGAGCCTATAGAGGCTTGGTTGCGCCAAGGCGGCGATCTCGAACGCAGCCAGCGGGCCGGCGACGTCCAGGATCTGGAAATCCGGGAAAATCACGAAGGCGATGGCGCGCGGCGCGGTCGGAAGCAGCGGCGGAAGTCGAAGCGGCGATGGCGGCGGCGATGGCGGCGCCGCGCGTTGGCGGAAATCGAGGTTTCTTTGACATTTCAGCCAATGAATGAGCGCGCTATAAGCAGCCCGTCAACAGGAGCAACGCGCATGCGCAGAGCCGTTTCGCATCGTTTTCATTCTCTATCCGCGGCTGACGCAGCTCGATTTCACCGGCCCCTATGAAGTGCTGGCGCGCATGCCGGACGCCGAGATCGTGCTCGCGTCGAAGGATGGCGGCTCGCTTGTTTCCGAGACCGGTCTGATCTTCGGCGGCTATGCGTTGCCTTGCCGACATCGATCGCGCCGACATGATCATGATCCCGGGCGGGCCGGGACAAACCGACGCTATGCTCGATCCGGACTTCATGGGCGAAGTGAAGCGGCTCGGCGAAGGCGCGACGCTATCGTCACCTCCGTCTGCACGGGCTCGCTCATTCTGGCGGCGGCGGGGCTGCTCAAAGGCAAGCGCGCCGGCAGCCATTGGGCGTATCGCGAATTGCTGGCCGCGTTCGGCGCCATTCCCGATGCCGGCGCGCGTCGTGCGTGACGGCAACGTCTTCACCGGCGGCGGCGTCACCGCGGGCATCGACATCGCGCTGACCATCGTCGCCGAAATCGCCGGCGAAGAAACGGCGAAAATGATCCAGCTGATGATCGAATACGCGCCGGCGCCGCCGTTCAATTCCGGCCGCCCGGAAACGGCGTCGCCGGAAACCGTCAACGCCGTGAAGTCGCGCTTCGCGGCCTTCGCCGAGCAGCGTCGTCAGGGCGATCGAATCAAATGCGGGGAAGGCGCTGATGCTGGCGCTGAAGCCGAACTGCGAATGCTGCGATAAGGACTTGGCCGCCGGAAAGCGCCGAGGCGCGCATCTGCACATTTGAGTGCACGTTCTGCGCCGATCTGTGCGGAGGGTCGTGCTCAAGGGCGTTTGCCCGAATTGCGGCGGTGATCTCGTTCGCCGCCCGATAAGGCCCCCAGCCATGCTGGTGAAATATCCTCCGTCAAGCGAACGTGTGCGGCGCAAGACGCCGTGCGCCTAATTGGCGCGGAAGCCGTCTAGCGCGCGGCCTCGCCTGCGCTAGTGTCCTTCGAAGACGGGGGACATTTCATGCAGCTCAATCGCAGAGCGTTTGTCGGCGGCGGCGCTGTGTTGGCGGCCGCCACCCAAGCGGCGGCGTCGACAAGCGCCAGCGGCGCCAACGCCGGCGCAGCAGCGCGCGCTGGGCCAGCTTTTGCGCTACGTCGAGCAACATCGCGCCGATTGGGGTTTGCCAGGCATGACGGTGTGCGTCGTCGATCGCGACGGCTATAGCGGTTTCATCCGCTCCGGCTGGGCCTATGTCGAACGGCGCGAGCCGATCCGCGACGATCATATCTTTCAGATCGGCTCGATCACCAAGATGATGGTTGCGCTGACCGCCTGGTCGATGATCCAGGAAGGCAAGCTCGCAGCCGATGCGAGGCTGGCCCAACTGATGCCGGAATTGATGATCGCCAATGGCGGCGACATCACGCTGCAGCACCTGCTCAACCACACCACCGGCATGCCGGACAACGCGCCGATGTTTCCGCCAGGCGGCCTGTGGAGCGGGTATGCGCCGGGCGCGCACTGGTCTTATTGCAATCTCGGTTACGAGATCATCGGCAAGATCATCGCCCGCCGCGACGGGCGCTCCCTCCAGGAAGCGCTCGCAGCACGGGTGCTGCGCCCTCTTGGCATGACGCAAACGTTTACGGCGATCCGTGTCGGCGATCGGGCGCGCTATCCGCAAGGCTATGAGCCGGAATTCAACGACCGCGCCAATTTGCGCCCCGCCGCGATGACGCCGGCGCCGTGGATCGACACCGATATCGGCGCCGGATGCGTGGCGTCCACCGCTCACGACATGGCGATCTTTTCGCGCTTCCTCATCGGCCTCGCGCAAGGCCGCGGCGCCCCGGTGCTGTCGGATGCGGCCGCAGCGCAATTCATCGCCGTGTCGACGCCTGGCTGGGGCGAAGGCGGCGCGTACGGCAACGGCCTCGCCCGCGTCAGCATCGATGGGCGCCACTATCTGCACCATACCGGCGGCATGGTGTCGTTCTCCTCGGCGATCCATGTTGATATCGAGGCGGGCGTCGCGGCGTTCGCTTCCGCCAATGTCGGCGGCGGTCTCAATTATCGCCCGCGCGATGTGACCATTTACGCCTGCCAGCTTTTCCGCGCCGCACGCGAGGGGGGACCCACGCCGACGCCGAAGCCGACGCGGCCAAATGTCGAACATCCAGAGCGCTACGCGGGCTATTCACGGCCGCGAACGGAGATCATTTCGAAGTTCAACTCGCGGGCGATCAGGTGAAACTGCGCCACAACGGCCAAGTGTCCGACATGCAATTCGTCGGCGGCGGCTTTGCCTGCGCCGATCCCGCTTTCGCCGTCAGCGGCTTGGTGTTTGATCTCGAAAACGACCACGCCGTGCGCGCTTGGGCCGATGACGTCGAATACGTCATCGATCCGGCGCACGGCTATAAACCGCCTGCGTCGGCTGAGCTTCGCGCGCTTGCCGGGCCGCTACGACAATGACGATCGATGGTGGGGACCGGCGACAGTGGTGGCGCGCGATGGCAAGCTCTGGCTCGGCAACACCGAGGCGCTGACCCCGCTCGGCGACGGCTCATGGCGTTACGGCGGCGATGAGTGGTCGCCCGAACGCATTCGATTTGACGGCGTCATCGATGGGCGCCCGACGCAGATGCTGTTCTCGGGCCTCACCTTTGTGCGCCGCTTCAGCTAGGCGCTGCCTTGCGCCGATGAGAGCTGCGAGGGATCGAAGCCCAGTGACTTAATCGCGCGCTCCCATTTCTTGTTCGTGGGCGGCGTCGAACACGATGGCGTTGTCGGCGTCGACGACAAGCCAGGCGTTTTGCTTGAGCTCGTCCTCAAGCTGACCCGCGCCCCAGCCGGAGCAGCCGAGCGCCAGCACGAATTCCTTCGGCGCATCGGTCTTCGCCACCGCTTCCAGCACTTCGCGCGTCGCCGTCAGTCGGATGCCCGGGCGCCACTTCTTGTGTGCCTTCGTGGGCGGTGAAGTCCGCCGAATGCAGCACGTAGCCGCGATCGGGGCGCACCGGCCCGCCGTCCATCACCGCCCGGGCGCCCAGCACGATCGCTTGCGTCTAGCCCCAAATGCCCTAGCACTTCGCTCAGCGTCACTTCTTGCTTGGGCTTGTTGATGACAACGCCCATGGCGTGCTCGGCGTCGTGCGTGCACATCATGATGACGGAACGGCTGAAGCGGGGATCGCCGATCCCCGGCATCGCCACCAAGAGCTTGCCGCCGCCTATAGCTGTCGCTCATCGCTTAATCGTCCACCCGCGGCGGTTCCGCGCAAGTGGCGCTCGCATCTGAAGGCGCGCTTGGCCCTACATGGGCGCTCACCCAAAAAGGAGACTGCGACATGATCAAAGTTGGCGACAAGCTTGCCCGA
Source organism: uncultured Pseudomonadota bacterium (assembly GCA_963847165.1). Classification (GTDB taxonomy): domain Bacteria; phylum Pseudomonadota; class Alphaproteobacteria; order Caulobacterales; family Aquidulcibacteraceae; genus Vitreimonas. The sequence goes on along the minus strand of CAWJYY010000010.1, from coordinate 85,661 downwards.
CGTGCAGTTCAATGTGCCCACCAGCGAAGGGCATGAAGCAAATGCGCACGGCTGAAATTTTCGGCGGCAAGACGGTGGCGCTGTTTGCGGTTCCCGGCGCCTTTACGCCGACCTGTTCGGCGCGGCATTTGCCGAGCTTCCGCGAGCACGCGGCCGAGCCTCAAAGCCAAGGGCGTCGACACCATCGCCTGCACAGCGGTGAACGATCATTTTGTGATGAGCGCTTGGGCCAAAGATCAGAGCGTCGCTCGACGATATCGTCATGCTCGCCGACGGCTCCGGCGATTTCGCCAAGGCCGTGGGCCTGGACGCCGATTTCTCCAAATTCGGGATGGGTTCGCGTTCCAAGCGCTATTCAATGATCGTCAAGGATGGCGTGGTAGAGAGCCTAAACGTTGAAGAAGCTGGTGAATATAAGGTTTCCAGCGCCGAACACATGCTCAGCCAATTGAGCTGAGCGGGCGCGCGTGAACCGCAGAAGCGGGGATGAGAAATGGGTTCGGTCGTTCTGGTACTAGCGATCGCCGCCATCTTGGTGGCGTTCAGCGCGATCAAGGTCGTGCCGCAGGGCTATCAATGGACGGTGGAGCGCTTCGGGCGCTTCACGCGCGTGCTGAAGCCCGGCATTTCGTTCTTGATGCCGTTCGTCGACCGCATCGGGCGCAAGCTCTCCATGATGGAGATGGTGCTCGATGTGCCGCGCCAGGAAGTGATCACCAAGGACAACGCCATCGTTTCGGTCGACGCGGTCGTGTTCATTCAGGTGATCGACGCGGCGCAAGCGGCCTACGAAGTGCAGAACTTCAACCTCGCCATTCTTAATCTCGCGCTCACCAACGTCCGCACCGTCGTTGGCTCCCTCGAACTCGACGCCGTGCTCTCCGAACGCGAACAGATCAATGCGCGCCTGCTCACAGTGATCGACGCCGCAACGCATCCGTGGGGCGTGAAGTGCACGCGCATCGAAATCAAGGACCTGACGCCGCCGGCCGATCTCACCGCTGCGATGGCGCGCCAAATGAAGGCCGAACGCGAACGCCGCGCCGCGATCCTTGAAGCCGAAGGCGAAAAGCAAGCCGCGATCCTGCGCGCCGAAGGCGCCAAGCAATCCGCGATCCTGCAGGCCGAAGGTCAGCGCGAAGCCGCGTTCCGCACCGCCGAAGCGCGCGAACGCGCCGCCGAGGCCGAAGCCAAGGCGACGGAAGTGGTGTCGGCGGCGATCGCCAAGGGCGACGTCAACGCCATCCGCTACTTCCTTGGGCTCAAATACGTCGAAGCGTTCTCGCAGCTCTCCACCTCAAACCAGCAACGCACCGTCATCGTGCCGGCCGATTTGGGCGGCCTGGCGGGGCTGGTGGAGAGCCTGCGCGCGCTCAACACGCAAGGCACGCTCGGCGGGGCGCGCTAGCCTCTCGCGCACGCCTCGAAGCATCGCTACATTGATGGCATGAAGGACCTGCTTGATTTCCTTGTGGGCCTTGGGCCCCAGCACTGGCTGGTGTTCGGCCTGGCGCTGCTGATCGCTGAGATGGCGACCGGCACGACCTACATTCTCTGGCCGGCGGTTGCAGCGCTGATCACTTCGCTCTTGGCGCCTGTTCGGCGTCGATAACGGCTTCATTCAGATCGCCATCTTCGCGGCGCTCACCATCGCTGTTGACCGCGTTTGGCCACCCGATCGTGAAGAAATGGCGCGAACAGCGAAGCGGCAGGTCGCTGAACGAACGGGCCGCGCACATGGTCGGCACGCGCGGCGTCTTGACCGCTTTCGCCAATGGCGTTGGCTCGATGAAGATCAATGACAGCATCTGGCGCGCCGAAAGCGAAGAAAAATTGCAAGCGGGCGACCAAGTCGAAGTCGCCTCGGTTCACGGCGCCACGGTTAAGGTGCGCCGGCCGCAGGCCTCCTGAACAGCGCATCAAGGCCGCGCCGCGCCGCCGGCTCGACCGGATCGGCGTAACCGACGCGCACCAGCATGTGGGGATAGTTCTCGCCGTTTTGCAGGGCGATGCGGAGTTCGCTGCGAATGTCGGCCATTTCGCGATATTCCTGCAAACCTTGGCTCCAGGGATGCATGGCGAGCCCGGCGCCGGTGGCCGCGAGGTTCATGCGCGCATAGCGCCATGCCGCTTGCGAGCCGGGCGGTTGGGGTGTCGTCATTTTCCTGCGTGGAGAGCCAGGCGAAGGCCGGCGCGGTGTAGGCCAAGCGCCGCCAGTCTTGCAGCGCTTGTTTGTTGGCGCTCGAGTTCGGGTTGATCATGTTGGCGCGGCTGAACATGCCAAGAAGCTTCGCCGGGCCGATCAGCGGACCCTCAATCGCCAGCCCATCGCGATGGCGCGCGACATCATCGCGCCCAAAGCGGAGCCAGCCATAAGTCTCGGCCAACGCACCGTGCGTGTGCATCTCGCGGTCGAAGGCGCGCCAGACGATATCGCGCAGGCGAGCGACGCGCTCAGGCTCAAGCGCCCATTCCACTTCGCCATTACGTTCGTAGGCGGCGTCCGCGAGCTTTTGCAGATCGGTGAGGCTCGGAACGTGTGAGGGATCATAAGGATTGCGGTTGGTGCGCCGCGCGGTGATGTGCTCGAAGAGCGGATCAGCGCCCGCGTCGCTATGGGCGCCGAGGATCACATGCGCGAGCGGCTTTGCGTCCAGGCGCGGCGAGGGCTCGCCATCGGGAAACGGTATGACGACCGGAGCAAAACCCAGATGGCGCGCGGCGAGGCGATAGAGTTCGACGAACGCGCCGCAGCCGATCGTGATCTGGCGATCGAGCGGATCGGTGAAGGGCAGGCGCCGGCTCAAATCGCAGAAAAGCGTCATGCCGTCGGCCGCATCGAGGGTGACGAGCCATGGCTGGGTGTTGTGCGGGTTGGGCGCCAGGATCGCGTGCGCGAGCGCGAAACGGCGGGGATCGCGTTCGCCGGCGCCTGGATTGCGCCACGCCGCCGCCGGATCGGGAAGATTTTCACCGCCGCATGCCGCCAGCGCCGGCGTTGCGGCGAGCGCTTGCAGGACGTGGCGGCGCGTCGTCATTCGCGCAGCAATTCGTTGACGCTGGTCTTCGAGCGCGTCTGGGCGTCGACGCGCTTGACGATGACCACGCACGCCAGGCTTGGTCCGCCTCGGGATCGGGCAACGAGCCCGGCACGACGACGCTATAGGCGGGCACTTCGCCGCGGCTGATTTCGCCGCTCGCGCGGTCCACGATCTTGGTCGACTGGCTGATGAACATGCCCATCGCCAGCACCGCGCCTTGCGCGCACGATCACGCCTTCGGCCACTTCCGAACGCGCGCCGATGAAGCAATCGTCTTCGATGATGGTGGGATTGGCTTGCAGCGGCTCCAGCACCCCGCCAATGCCGGCGCCGCCGGAGATGTGCACGTGTCTTGCCGATCTGCGCGCAGGAGCCGACAGTGGCCCAGGTGTCCACCATCGCGCCTTCATCGACGTAGGCGCCGATATTCACGAAAGACGGCATGAGCACGACATTGCTGGCAATGTAGGCGCCGCGCCGCACGATGGCGCCCGGTACGGCGCGGAAGCCGGCCTGCTGGAAGGCGCTTGCGCTCCAGCCGAAGAATTTGGACGGCGACCTTGTCCCACCACGGCCCCGGGTGACGGATCGACGCCGTTGGCGCCCTGGGCGGCGCCGAGCAGCTGATTGGGGGTGACGCGGAAGGACAGCAGCACTGCTTTCTTCAGCCATTGGTGCGTCGTCCAAACGCCGTCGCCGCCAGCGCGCCGCCACGCGGGCTTTGCCGCTATCAAGAGGTCCATCGCCGCTCAGATCGCTTCGACGTCGCCGCCCTTGCTTTGCGGCGACAGCTGATCACGCCGCTCCCAGGCCGCTTCGATGGCGGCTTCGATGCTCGCGGCGCTATCCGATTGGCTCATGACCGACAGCTAGCGCGCTTCGGCGGCCAGCGTCGAGAGGACCGAGCGCAGAAACGCCTTCACGTCGGGCGCCGCATGATTGACGTGGGGCGCGCCTTCGCGCGCCGATCAGCACGGTGGCGAAGCCCAAGGCGTGCGCCGGTTCGAGATTGCGCGCGGAATCCTCGATCAGAACGCTCTTGGCCGGATCGATGCCGCACGGCGGCGATCAGCCGTTCATAGGCGGCGCGTTGCGGCTTGGGCGCAAGCCCCGCCGCTTCGATGTCGAAGACCAACTCGAAGCAGTGCGCGATCGCCAGCTGCGCAAGCGCCCGTTGGCCGTGGCCGCCGCCGCCATTGGTGAAGACGATTTTGCGGCCCGGCAATTGCTCGATCAGCGCGCCGAGTTCCGGATCGGGGTCGAGCACTGAATAATCGACATCGTGCACATGCGCGAGGAAGTCGTGCGCGTCCATGGCGTGGTGGCGCGAGAGGCCGGCGACGGTTGCGCCATAATCTTCGAAATAGCGCTCGCGCAGCGCCAGTCGCTTCCGCATCGCTGACGCCGAGCGCGCGGGCGATATAAGCGGTCATGCGCTCGCCGACGGCGTCGTAGATGCAGAGGCGTTGAGTAAAGCGTGTTGTCGAGATCGAAGACCCACGCCTCGACGGAGGCGAGCGCTATGGCCATCAATCGCCGGTGCCTTGCGGCGCCGTCGGCGGGGCAAGTCCATGCGCCGGCGCCATTTGCTGCGTCACCACGTCGGGCACCGACGCCTGGCTCACCTGCAATTGACGCGGTTGCTGACCGGCGGGCAGGAAATCGTGCTCGGTGAAGTCGACGACCAGGCCCTGCCGCTGGTGCGCCGAAATCGGGGTGAACAGCGTCGTGCTGTAATAACGTTGATCGCAATGCTCGCGGCCAAGAATGGCGAAGCGCGAGGGGCTGGAGCAGAACGGCTCGCCGCCTTGCAGCGAGCAGGCGCGGGCCGTCTTCGCTGTCGAGGCTGGCGAAGACGTAATAGACATCCTGGAACAGCACTTCATCGATGGTGCGGACGCAGCCGCCCGGATTGAGACCCCACCAGCCGCGGCTTTCCCAGCCTTCGCCGCGCCGTCGCGCCACCGCCGTCCATAAGTGGCCGTGGGTGCGATTGCAGAGCGTCAGGCCGACCTGATTGGCGCGTTGGCGGGCTGCGACTTCGAGCGCGTCGATGAGCTGATTTTCGCTGGCGTTGGGCGCCAAGCCGCGCGGCGGCGCGGAATTGCGCGATGGCGCCGGCGATGGCGCGCGCATCGATGCTGCGCTGATTGGCGTAAAGATCGTAGCCGGCGTCGTCGAGGAGCCGCTGCAGGCCCGCTTGGCGTGCGCGCGCGAGCGTGTATGGCTCGGCCTCGGCGAATGATGTGCGCCAGGAATCGCGCTTGTTGATCTGCACGCGGCGGAAGAGGCGCTCTTCCAGGCCTTGCACAGCGCAGTCCGGCGGATTTTCGAATGAGAAGCTGCGGTTGGGATCGATGCAGATGCGCGCATCGCCGCCCCATTGGTTGCGCCCGCCGCGATGGGCGGCGGAAGTGCGGGCGTAGAGATAGTGCGTTCCGCGCGCCAGCGGCGCGTTGATCGCGACCCGGCATTCGCCCGGCCGCAGCCGGGTCCAGCCCTGCACCAGGATGGCCTGCCCATCAGGGCGCGCGGTGGCGGCCTCCAGCACATAGCTTGTCTCGTTGCAGACTTGCCAGCCGTTCTGCCCTTGCGCGACGGCGTGATCGGCGAAGCCCAGGCTGACGGCCAGGACCGCAACGGCGAGACGCGGCGAGGATCCGCGCATTAGTGAATAAGCGTGCCAACACCATGTTCCGTAAACAATTCCATGAGCAGGACGTGGGGCGTGCGCCCATCGAGGATCACCGCCGCTTCGACGCCGTGGTCGAGGGCTGCGATGCAGGTTTCCAGTTTCGGGATCATGCCGCCCGTGGCTACGCCGCTTTTGATCGCGTTGCGCGCTTGCGCCACCGTCATCTCGCGCACCAGTTCGCCATTTCCGTCGAGCACGCCGGGCACATCGGAAAGCAGCAGGAAGCGCTTGGCCGAGAGCGCCTTGGCGATCGCGCCGGCGGCCGTGTCGGCGTTGATGTTGTAGGTTCTGCCGTCTTCGGCGACGCCGATCGGCGCGATCACCGGGATGTAGTCCTCCGGCGCGGTGATCAGCGCCTGGATCAAAGTCGGATCGACACTGGTCGGCTCGCCGACGAAGCCGAGATCGACGACTTGCTTCGATCTTGCTGTCGGGGTCCTTGCGCGTGCGCACCGCCTTCTCGACCGTGATCAGCCGCGCGTCCTTGCCGGAGAGGCCGACGCCGCGAACATCGGCTTCGCGGCCCGCGGCCGTGATCAAATGCGCGAGCTCTTTGTTGACGCTGCCCGACAGCACCATCTCGGCGACTTCCATGGTGTCGGCGTTGGTCACGCGCAGCCCGTCCACGAATTCAGATTTCACGCCGGCCCGGTCGAGCATGCGGCTGATCTGCGGGCCCGCCCCCGTGCACCACCACCGGATGAATGCCCACAAGCTTCAACAAGACGACGTCTGCGGCGAATTTGCGGGCGGTTTCTGTATCGCCCATGGCGTTGCCGCCATATTTCACCACCACGGTTTCGCGGTCGTAGATTTGGATGAAGGGCAAGCGCTTCGGCGAGCGTCTTGGCCGTGGCGAGGCCGTTTTCCAAGCGCGGCCAGGCGGTCCTTCGGGAGAGGCTTGTTCACGGGCGCTCCTTAAGCGCTAACGCCGGTCAGGCCAAGGCCGCGATGTCGGCGCGCAGCAGATCAACGCCCAAACCGGTCTCGGCGGAGGTGGTCCGAAGCTCTGGGTGCGCGGCCGGGCGCTTGGCGATCAGGGCCCGTGTCGCTGCGGTGACGTCCGCCACTTCGCTGGGTTTCAGCTTGTCGGCCTTGGTGAGCACCACCTGGTAGGCTGACGGCGGCCAGATCGAGCGCGTCCATGACATCCTTGTCATGCGGCTTCACGCCGTGACGGGCGTCGATCAGCAGAATGACGCGCTTGAGCGGCGCGCGGCCGCGCAAGTACTCGCGCGTAAGCTTTGTCCAGCGCTCAATGTCGGCGCGGCCCGCTTTGGCGTAGCCGTAGCCGGGAAGGTCGACGAGCCGCAGCGCGATCGCCCATGCGAAAGAAGTTGAGCTCCCGCGTGCGGCCAGGTTCGGTCGAGGCGCGCGCGAGCTTATTGCGCCCGGTGAGCGCGTTGATCAGGGAAGACTTGCCGACGTTCGAGCGCCCCGCGAAAGCGACCTCGGGCAGGCTTGCGTCGGGCAAATGCTCCATCGCCGGCGACGCCGCGCTCAAATTCAATCGGTCCGGCAAAGAGCAAGCGTCCCGCTTCAAGCCAGTCCGCTTGCTCCTTGGCGTCCATCACTCAGCCGGCGCTGGTTGTCGCAGACGAGCGAGCCACTTGTCGAACTGCGTCTCGACGCCCTGCCTGCGCATGATCGCGTATTGCTGAAGGATCGTGATCAAGTTCGACCAGGTCCAGTAGATGACAAGGCCCGCCGGGAAGCTTGCGAACAAGAACATGTAGACGATCGGCAGATAACGGAAGATCGCCGCTTGCGTCGGATCGGTCGGCGGCGGCGACAGCCCCTGCAACGCCACCATCGAGGTCGCCGTAGAGGATCGGCCACACGCCGATGCCGATCCACGCGCCGATAAGCGGAATGGTATGCGGATTGAACGGCAACAGCCCGAACAGATTGATCACCGACGCCGGATCAGGCGATGAGAGATCATGAACCCAGCCGAAGAACGGCGCTTGCCGCATCTCGATCGTGACCGAGAGGGTCTTGTAGAGCGCGAAAAACACCGGGATCGTCAGCAGGATCGGCAAACAGCCCGCCGCTGGGTTCACCTTCTCGGTCTGATAAAGCTTCAGCATTTCCTGCTGCTGACGCTGCGGGTCGGCGGCGTAACGCTCCTGCACCTCCTTCATCTTCGGCTGCAGCGCGCGCATCTTCGCCATTGATTTCGACGACTGATAGACGAGCGGAAACAACAGGAGCTTGATCACCACCGTCGATAAAAGGATGGCGACGCCGAAATTGAAGGCGACGCCCATCGAGGCCAGCCAGCGCGCCAGCGGGTGCAAAAGCCAAGTGAAGAACGGCCGGGTGAGCGGCCACATCAGGTTGCCCCAGTCGATGGCCTCGTCGAAACGGGGGATGTTCATGCCGCGTTGATAGGCTTGCAGCAGATCAAGGCGCTTGGCGCCGGCGAACACATGCTGGGTATAGGTGATGGCGGCGCCGGCGGGGATGTCGCGCCATTGGCCGCGATAGGCGGAGCGATAGTCGATCTGGGCGTCGACGCCGCGGCTGTCGAAATAACCGTCGATCTGTTCGTTTTGATCGGGCACCAGCGCGCCCAGCCAATAATGATCGCTGATGCCCAGCCAACCGCCGCGGCCTTGCGCCTCCGTGATGTGGGCGTCGGCGGCGACCTTGCCTTGGGCGCGGTCGCGTACGTGGCTCTCGCCGCGCGCATAGGTTTCGGTGTGCAATTCCTGGCGTGCGCCGAACGCGCCGGCGAAGCCCTGGTGGACGATGCCGCTGTTCAGCCAATCGGCCGGCTTGCCCAAACGGCGCACCACCCCAAACGGCCTCAAGGTACGGGTTTGGCCGCCCGTGTTGCGCACCGTTTCGGTGCTCGTGATCATGTAGTTCTGATCGATCGAGATCGTGCGCGTGTATTGGAGGCCGTCGGGTGAAGCGTAGGTGAGGACGACCGGCGTTTGCGGCGTTAGACGTCTGTCGCCCGGCGCCGCCCACACGTCGTTGGCGCCGACCCCGCATCCGCTGGTGCAATCGCCGGAGGCGTTGACGGTCGAATTGCGATCTTCCCAACCCCAGAAGATGTCGTAGCCGTGCTGGGAAGTGTAGGGCGCCAGCAGACCGACTTCGCCGCTATTGCGCTCGATCGTGCGCCGGTATTGCTTCAAATTGAGATTGTCGAGCCGCCCACCCACGAGAGAAATCGAGCCGTCGACAGCGGGCGTATCGATCGTCACGCGCTGGCCGGCGCTGGCCGCCACCACCTGTTCGGGCGCGAGCGCTGCGGCTGGCGTCGGCGGCGCCCCTTGCGCCGCCTGTTGCGAATGCTGCTGCGCCGCCTGGGCGCGTTGGGCGGCCTGCAAGCGCTGCTGGGCGGGAATGTTATAGAAGAATTCGAACCCAAGCAGGATCAACAAGCTCAATACGCCCGCGATGATCAGGTTGCGGGTTTGGTCAGGATCCTGACTGCCGCGATAGGCCATGTGCTTTTTTCACTTCCGGGAGGGGCGCTTGGGTGCGCGTCTTTGCGGCTTGGATTCAGCGCTCTCCAAGGCGGCGGCGAGCCTTATCAGTGCGTTTTGCAGATCGTCAAGCAACGCCGCCCACGGGGCGTCCGGGGCGGCTTGTCGCGCGACCAGAACGTAATCCACGCCCGGCAAGCCGAAATTCGGCAGAAGCTGGCGCGCCGCGTGCCGGAGCCGGCGCCGGGCCCGGTTGCGGACCACGGCGACGCCGATCTTACGACTGGCGGTGAGGCCCAAGCCGATCGGCCCGTTTTCGCTCCGCCGCTTGGCCTCCACCATTAAGGTGGGGCGCGTGGCGCGGGCGCCGGCGCGAACCGCCAGGAACTGGGCGCGCGTGCGGAGCCGTTCGATCACGGGCGCGGTCATGGGCTCTCGACGTGCGCCGCTTTGGGCGTGGAACTCAAGCCGGGGGATTTTAGGCCGACAGCTTCTTGCGACCCTTGGCGCGGCGGCGGGCCAGGACCTTGCGTCCCCCGGCGGTGGCCATTCGGGCGCGGAAGCCGTGCCGGCGTTTCCGTACGAGACGGCTCGGCTGATAGGTCCGCTTGGTGCTCACGACTGGCCTCTGGGGGTATTGTGGGGCTTGAAAAGAGGCGCGGGCCTTACCCCACCGAAGCCGAACACGTCAAGGTGAGGGGCGGCGACAAGCTGGGGCGGATCGGTTTACCCATGGGACAGCGCCCATGACCCTGACGCCGCCCCCACAACGACGCGACGGCCTTTGGGGCGCTTTCCGCGGCTTTGCCGACGGTCTCGCCGGACGGCTGCTGGCGCTGACGGCGGTCATCGTCTTTGCGATCGAGGTTTGCGTCTTCGTGCCGGCGCTGGCGCGCTTCCATGAGGAATGGCTGCACGAGCGCATCAACCTGGCTCAGATCGCAGCCCTGGCGCTCGAGCCCGGCAACGACATCGCCGATGCGCTCGAAGATCAATTGCTCACCAACGCGGAAGTGCAACACGTGGCGTTGCAGCGCGAGGGCGAGCGCGTGCTGCTGCTGGGCGATCCCAACGCCGGCCCGCCGGCGACGCCGCCGGTCACCTATGATTACACCAGCGCGACCTCCTGGGAGCGTTTCTCTTGGGCCTACGAAACCTTCTTCGCGCCTCCTGGACGGGTGCTGCGCGTTCTCGCCAAGCCGCGCTTTGAAACCGGTGAGTTTATCGAAGTCGTGCTGCGAGAGGCGGCGCTGAAGCGGGCGATGGAGGCCTACGCCTGGGATTTCCTCTGGGCCTCCACGCTTATTCTCGTCGCCGCCGCGGCGCTCATTTACGGCATGCTCACCGTCGCGTTCGTGCGCCCCATGCGCGAGTTGACCGAAGCCATTGAGCGTTTCCGCGACAAACCCGAAGATGTGTCGATCGCCTTTCCGCGCAGCCGCGGCGCCGATGAAATCGGCCGCGCGCAGCGCGCCGCCGCCGACATGGCCGAACAAGTGCGGAATTCCTTGCGCCAGAAAGATCGTCTGGCGGCGCTCGGCGCGGCCGTTGCGCGGATTGGCCACGACCTGCGTAACATGCTGTCGACGGCCCAGATGGTCGCCGATCGCCTGAGCAAATCCGAGGATCCGGAAGTGCAGCGTCAAGCCCAGCGCCTGGAGCGCACCATCGCGCGCGCTTCGGGACTGGCGGCGGGGACGCTCAAATACGGGCGCGCCGATGAAAAGGCGCCGGAACTGCAGCGTGTGGAGGTGGCGCCTGCGATCGAAGACGCCGTCGGCGACGGCTTAGTCGGTTTTGACGAGATCGTTTATCGCGGCGAAATCGAGCCGGGTCTCGCCTGTCTCGCCGATCCCGAGCACTTGCATCGCATCGTCACCAATCTGGTGCGCAACGCCGCGCAGGCGATGCGACAGGAAGCGATTGGACCCAAGCAAGTCATCGTGCGCGCGGCGCGCTTTGAGACTCGCTGCGAAATCGAGGTCATCGATCACGGACGGGGCGTGCGCGAAAATCTGCGCGAGCGCCTGTTCGAGCCGTTCGTATCGGCGGCGCCGGAGGCCGGCGGCACCGGTCTTGGGCTCGCCATCGCGCGCGAACTCACGCGCGCCATGGGCGGCGAACTGGAACTGATGCGAACCGGGGCCGAAGGCTCGACCTTCAAGATCACCTTGCCGGCGGCGTGACGGTCTCGCCGGGCGCGATGCGAACGACGACGCCTTCGCGGCGCGGATCGGCGCCGCCGACAAGGCCTTGCGGCGTCACCCGGATGGCTTGGATGCCGCTGACCTCGCCCAGCGTCAGCTCACGCGTCACCCAACCGCGCGCGTGCAGTCCTTCAACGACCCCCGGCGGCATGCGGTTCGACTCCACCACGACCGGGGCATCGCGGGCGATCACGTTGCCCTGATTGATCGCGTCCTGCACCGACATGTTCCAGTCGAGCATCGCCACCGTAGCGCGCGCGACATAGTCGATGATCGAAGACCCGCCCGGCGAACCCACCAACAGCGCCAGCCGTCCGTTGCGGTCGGTGACGATGAGCGGCGTCATCGAGGAGCGCGGCGCCTTATGGGGCTCGACTGCATTGGCGACCGGGCGGCCATTGATCGTCGGCTGAAACGAAAAATCGGTCAGCTGATTGTTGAGCACGAAGCCGCGCACCATGCGCTGGGCCCCGAACGCGCTCTCGACCGTGGCGGTCATTGAAATGGCGTCGCCCCATTGATCGACGATGACGAGGTGAGAGGTGCCGGGGTCGTCGCTTCGGTCCCGGCCCCAATGCTCAAACAATTCACGCTGGCCGGGAGGCGTCCCCGGCTGGACGCGGGCGGGGGCGTGCGCCACGTCGATCAAGCGCGCGCGGGAATCGAGATATTGCGGTGAGATCAATTGCTGCGTCGGCATCGGCGCGAACTGATCGTCGGCCATGTAATGGTCGCGGTCGGCGTAGGCGAGCCGGCTCGCCCACAGAAACGCCGACCAATCGTCGACATTGTTCGGCCCCTCCGGGCGCGGCCGCGCGCGTTGATAAAGACCAAGGATCGCAATCGTTGCGTTGCCGGAGCTCGGCGGACCCGCGGTGCAGGCGCGATAGGCCCGATAGGCGCCGCAGACCGCCGCCATCCGCCGCGGCTGCGCCCATTGCAGATCCTCAAGGGAAAGCGCGCCGGGACGCGGTTCACGCTGGGCGGCGGCGACGATGTCGGCTGCGATCGGGCCTTGGCTCAGCGCGGCCGGCCCCTGTTGGGCGATCGCGCGTAACGTCGCGGCATAGGCCGGATTGCGCAGCACATGGCCGACTGGCCATGGATTGCCGCGCCGGTCGAAGAAATATGCGCGCGCGGCGCGGTCTTCCTTGAGCCGCTCGTGCGCGCCGGAATAGGCGATGAGCGCGTTCAGGCGCGGCGACACTTGAAAGCCGCTGGTTGCAAGCTGAATCGCCGGTTCGAACAGCCGCGCCCACGCCAGTCGTCCGTGATCCTCGTGCGCCATCTTCAACATGGCGACGACAAGCGGCGTGCCGATCGAACGCCCGCTTGCGCGCGCATCGAGAAAATTCATCGGCTGGCCGGTCTCATCGAGAAACATCGTCGCGGTCGCGCCCGCGGGCGCGCGTTCGCGGCCATCATAGGCGCCGATATCGTGGGTTTGGCCGTTATAGAAAACCAGGAAGCCGCCGCCGCCGATGCCGGATGATTGCGGCTCCACCAAACCGAGCACCGCCTCCGCAGCGATGGCGGCATCGACGGCGCCGCCGCCCTCACGCAAAATCTGCGCGGCCGCGTCGGTGGCGTAAGGGTTGGCGGTCGCCGCCATCGCTTCTCCGCGCACACTGGGCGCTTGCGGCGCCGGCGCGGCGGGGGGATCGGCGCTTGCCGTGATGGCGGCGTCGGCGCAGGCGCAGAGCGCTATGGCGATGAGCGGGCCAGCCAGGCGCGCCAACGGTCCTTGCTTGTCAAACATGGTGTTTCGTTCCACCACGGCGCGGCCTTTCTTGCAAACGCGGACCCTCCATGGCGCGAACTGGACCGCTCAATTCCATCTGCGACGTTGCGGGCATTCGCGTCGGCTGCGCGGAAGATGCGGCCGCCCGCACTGGGGTGACCGCCATCGTTCCCGAAAACCGCGCTGTCTGTGCGGTAGAAGTTCGTGGCGGCGGCCCCGGCACCCGCGAAACCGATGCGCTGGCGGCGGAGAACTTGGTCGATGCGGTCGATGCCGTGGTTCTCGCAGGCGGTTCCGTTTATGGACTGGCCGCCGCCGATGGCGTTGTCGCCGCGATGGGCGCTGAAGGGCGCGGTTTCGCGCTGATCGAGGCCCCAGGCGCGCCGCGCTCGCCGGTGGTGCCGGCGGCCATCCTCTACGATCTCGCCAATGGCGGCGACAAAGCCTGGGGCGATGCGCCGCCCTACGCCGAACTCGGCAAGCGCGCTTACAAAGCGCGTTCGACCAGCGTCGCGCTTGGCAATGTCGGCGCGGGGCTCGGCGCCCAAGCCGGCGCGCTTAAGGGCGGACAGGGCGGCGCCAGCATCTTCACCGGCGACGGCTTCACGGTCGGGGCGCTTGCGTGCGTGAATTGCTGGGGCTCGTCGACCATGCCCGGCTCGCGCGCATTTTGGGCGTGGCCTTTCGAAATCGACGGCGAGTTCGGCGGCGTTCGCCCCGATGCAACCGCCCACGCCGACGCCGAAGATTGGAGCGGCGCTAAATTCAACACCCAGCCGCGCGCCAACACCACCATCGCCTGCCTTGCCCTCGACGCCGATCTCACTCCCGCCGAGGCCAAGCGCGTCGCGCAGATGGCGAGCGCGGGACTGGCGCGTGCAATTCGCCCCGTCTTTGCGCCGTTCGACGGCGACGTCGTGTTCGTGGTCGCCACCGCCGCCAGGCCCGCGCCGGCGCCGCGCTCGCTCGCCATCGCCCGCTTCGGCGCCATCGCCGCCGATTGCCTGGCGCGCGCCATCGCGCGGGGCGTCTATGCGGCGACGACGACGGGCGCGGCGCCGGCGTGGCGCGATTTGGAGTAGCTCAGGCGGCGTTTAAGTTGGCGCGCAGACCGTCTCGACGCCGGCAAGCAGCGCCGCCGGCGTGATCGGCTTGGCCAGATAGAGATCGGCGCCGGCGCGTAACGCCAGTTGGCGCTGGTGCTCAATCACATTGGCGGAGAGCACCGCGATCGGAATGCGCGCCAAGCCCTCGCGGCTCTCCAGCGCACGGATCGCCGCGATCGCTTCGAGCCCGCTCATCACCGGCATTAGCATATCCATGAGCACGAGATCAAAAGCCCCGCGTCGCCGCGCCTCCACGGCTTCAAAGCCGTTGGCGGCGAAGGTCAGCTCGGCGCCCGCGGTTGCGAGGATGATCTCCACCACGCGCCTGTTGGTGGCGTGATCCTCGGCCACCAGCACACGCAGGCCGCGCTGAGCTTTGTTTTCGGCGGCGGCCTGCGGCGCCAAGAGCGGCCGCGCCCGCTTGAGCGGCAGCGTCACCGTAAACGTGGAGCCCGCGCCGACAGCCGAAGTGCAGCGGATCGTCCCGCCCATGCCCTCGGCCAGGCCCTGGCAGATCGTCAGCCCCAAGCCAGTGCCGCCATAGGTGCGCGCGATGCAATCGTCGCCCTGTTCGAAGCGCCGGAAGAGGCGTGCTGCGTCTTGCCCATCAAAGCCGATGCCTGTGTCGGTCACCTCGATGGCGACATCGCCGCACGCGCCGATCGCCAAGTCTTCTGGCGCACTGACGCGAACGCGCACCGCGCCTGCGTGCGTGAACTTCACCGCGTTCGACACCAGATTGACGATCAGCTGCTTGATGCGAACCGCATCGCCGACAAAGGCGCCGGACGCGCCGGCTTGGAATCGTGTCTCCAGCCGCAACTGCTTTTCCGCGGCGGAGGGCGCAGCGATGTTCACGGCCGCCTCCACCGCCTTGACCAAATCGAACGGCGCCGCTTCGAACTTGATTTTGCCGGCTTCGATGCGAGAGAGATCGAGAATGTCGGAGACCAGATGTTCCAGGGTCTCGCCGCAAGACTCGATGAGGCAGACGATTTCGCGCTGTTGATCGGTAAGGGACATTTCGCGCAATGCGCCGGTCATGGCGACAATGCCGTTAAGCGGCGTGCGGATTTCGTGGCTCATCTGCGCCAGGAAGGCCGACTTCGCCGCGCTCGCGGCTTCCGCCCTCGCCCGCATCTCGGCGAGGCGCAATGATTTCGTTTCGAGCCGCTTGCGCTCGGAAATGTCCCTGGTCGCACAGATCGTCCCCCCCGACGCCAGCGCGCTCAAAGTCATTTCTTGAAAGAGGGCGCCGCCGTCGCGCCGGCGGCCAATCGCCTCGCCGGTCCAGACGCCATTGCGCGCAATCATCGGCAGTGCGGCGGCCGCGACCCGCTCGGCCTGCGCCGGTTCGTAGAGCACGCTCCAGGATTTGCCGAGCAGTTCGGAGGCGTCGTCATAGCCGAACTGCAGCACGTGCGCGTGGTTCATGTAGGTGAAGAAGCCGTTGGCGTCGGTAATGCCGATACCGTCGTGGGCGGTGTCCATGGCGCTGGCGATGGCGGCGCCATGAATCAACGCCGAAGCGATCGAAGCGATCTGGGTGAGCGCGGCGATGTCGGCTTCGCTCCATGCGCGCGGCGCCATCGCCATCACGCAGATCGCGCCGATTGTCGCTTGCGATGCGTCCAGCACCGGCACGCTGAGGCTCGCCTGCACGAACGGCGCGCCCATGACATTGGCGTGGCAGGCGAGCCGGGCCTCGCCGCGCGCGTCGGTTGTCACCAGCGGGGCGGGATCGTCCGCCATCGGGCGGCAAAACGTTTCGCATTCGATTTTATGCGCCTCCAAGCCGAAGCGCGCAGCGCACCGGTAAGCGGACCCATCCCGCTGCGAGACGATGGCGATTTCGGCGCCGACGGTCGTCGCGGCCAGCGCCGCCAGAGTGCTCATCGGTGCGTTAGCCGAGCCGGCTTCGGTTTTGCAGCCGGCGGTCTTGCATTTGGCGTTCGCCATGCATCGGCCTCTGCACCGCGTCGCGTATGCGAGGGGTTAAGAGTAGGCCGCCGCTTGCCAGGACGCGGGGCGGGCGTTATGCACCGCCCCCTCGCGCCCGTAGCTCAGCTGGATAGAGCACCAGACTACGAATCTGGGGGTCGGGAGTTCGAATCTCTCCGGGCGCGCCAGTCTTCCCTTTGTACGGCCCGGACTGATGGGTAACGAAACGTACCGGAGAGATAGGTTACAACAACCTCGCGCCGAACGGGTTGTCTAAAGGCTGCAAGGATTTTTGCTCCAAATCGACGTATCCCAAGTCGTAGTGCATAAAGCTGACGAGCCAAATGCCGTCATCGACCTCCTTTATGCCGAGCTTCTGGCCGGCTAACGAGGACGAAATATTGATTTTCTTTTGGTGCATGCAGATGCGGCCGCAGACGGTGACGAGGGCGTCGCGGTCGTGCATCGGATACTCGATGTCGGGCAGCCCATCATAAATCCTGGCTGAGGATCGATAGAGATCGGCAGGCAGTTTCATGCCGATAGCTTGGTGGGGCCTTTCGGTATTGAACTCAGCGACAAAATCGTCGAAGCGGGCCTGTTGCTGAAGAAAGTTCATGCCCGGCGGGCGTGTGGCTTCAGCTTTGAGCGTGCGATGCATGCGCTCATGGCGGCCATTTTGCTGGGGATGTCCTGGCTTGATGCGCTCAATCTCGATTCCGAGCCTCAACCACCACACAGCAAGCTTAGATAGATTAAACAAGCCGTTTGGGCTGGCGAACGGAACGCCATTGTCGGAGCGAATGGCCGATGGCAGGCCTCTTTCGCGAAAAAGCCGCTCGAAAGCTGGCAAAGTCAGGTCTTCTCGGACAGATTCTTTGGCTTCACAGAGCAGCAGAAACCGCGATGCGTGGTCGGTGACGGTGAGCGGGTAGCAATAGCGCCCGTCTCCCAATTTGAATTCACCCTTATAGTCGACGCACCACAAATCGTTGGGACTGGCGCCTAAAGACAGCGGCGTGCCGTTGGCGCGCTGGCGACGCCGCCGTCCCGTGGCGACCAAGCCATGACGATCGAGAACCACGTGGATGGTGCTTTTGGCCGGAACGCGGACGTCGCCCGGCAAGCGGCGCACCAGCAGCTCGCGGATCTTGCGTGCGCCCCAATGGGGCTTCTCACGCTTGAAGCGCACGATCAGGCTCTCAACCTGGGGCGGCAATTGGTTGGCGAAGCGCACCGGTCGGTGCGACCGATCGCTGAACGCGCCAGCGCCGTCAGCTTTGTATCGATTGAAGATTTTATAGCCAGTCTTACGGGAGATACCGAACTCCCTACACAGATCGCTCATCGGCTCGCCGTCAATCAGGCGAACCACGAACTTCAGACGCTCCTCCACCACCGTACTCGCTTTCCACGGCATGACGCTCTCCGCCCAGGGGGCGAAAAGTGTTACCCATCTCTCCGGTACGGAATGTCACCTCTCTCTCGGGCCGCTCACTTGGAACGGGCGCCGCAGACACTCCATAGGCAGCACGCAGACGCCGTTGGATCGTCGACCGTTCCGGTCTCAATCGGCCATCGGCGCCTGGGAAAGGGAGCCCCTGCGGTCAGCCTCGGCGGCCCGCTTCGGGGCGAGACTTCCCCTTTCCGGACCGGTAAGCGCGAAGCAGACCTTGCAGAATTCATGACACCATCACCCTCGCCAATGGCGCAACGGTCAATCCATCGGACTACGTGTTCGGGCGTAACCAGACGGCGACTCTGACGAGCGATTGGTGGCGGACCTTATGTGGCGGGCTGGCTTGCGCTGCGTCGAACGCATCACAAGGTGAATGGGCAGTCCGGCGGCAGCCAGCACCAGCGCCATGCCTTCGGCCTGCATAGGCGTTTGAGTGGGGCGCGCATAACGAGGTTGGAAAGGGCAATCACGAAATCATGTAGACCGGTCGAACCTGGAACCCGGCGAACCCAACAATCCCACAGCGCACTTAAGCGCGTGCTTTTGATCGGGATCTGGTCCGCGGATAGCATGATGGCCAGCGGCGCTCGCGCCGCGCAAATAGGCCGGACACATGGGCGCTCCGACCGCCGGACTTGATCAGTGATTTTCCTTGCCAGCGAAGCGCCGTCCACATCATGGGATTGAAGTCACGAATGGGCCGCAATCGCGCCCTCCGCAGAATGCATCCGCGTTCGCAAAGCCTCACGCCGTGCTGCCCGAAATCGCCGGAAGCCATGGCCGCTTTAGCATGTCGTTTCTGAGAACGCTCCGGCGACAGCTGCGCCGCGAAATTGCCTTATCGACTGTATAGCTACGCCAGGCTCATGTGGCCGTTGTTGCATCCGCTGCTGCGACTCCGGTCAAATAACCGGTGGAGGGCTCCACATTTCAATTCTGACTGCAGATCAACGCGATAGCGCGTTCAAGCTTGGTGACCGCGGCGCAGCCGGCGGGCGCAAGAACGAGATTTCGGGCGCGAGTTCGGGCCGCGACTTCACTACCCTGGCGCAAGATACGGAAGCGCTTGCGGAAGAGCCGCAGACAGTGCTGACGCAGTTCCGGGCCAGAAAAGCGCGCGCGCAGAGCGCTGTTGAGCTCGAACTGAACAACGCGCAAGCCGATTTCGCCCGCGCCTATCGCGACTATCGGGCGTTCCGCATTCGCCACCGGCTGACCGAAACCGAGCCGAGTTACGACGATGTGTTTTGGCGAAAAGTGTTTTGGCTGGCCCTTCTGGGCACAGTCGAGGTGGCTGCGAATGGCTGGATTATCGGCCAAGCCAGCGTGGGCGGGCTGTTGCAGGGATGGGCCACCGCGCTGATGATCTCGGTGCTGGTCGTCCTCACGGGCTTTCTCCTCGGCGCGGGGCCGTGGCGCTACCTCAATTATCGCGGGGCGAACTGGACAGGGCGACTGCACAGCCTTTGGGCGGTCCCGTCGCTCGTCCTCGGCGGCGGCCTGCTTTTGCTCTTCGCATTCTACATCGCGCATTATCGTTACGCGCTGTCCCACAGTGCGCTCGATGCGCCCGTGCCTGATAACATCCTGACCTCGATCCTTAGTCGGCCATTCCAGCCATTTGAGCAGCTTGAATTGCTCTTGCTGTTCATCATCGCGTTGCTAATCGGCATTTTCTCGATTGCGCGCGGCGCGCATTGGGATGACCCGTATCCGGGCTATGGACCCCGCCATCGGCGTCTCGAGGAAGCGCGCGAACGGGCGCACGAACTCGCGCTTGGCCTATCGAGTGAGATCGACCAGGCCAAGGATCTCGCGGCCGACGAGTTGGGCGAGATCGCCGTCAAGAGCCAGCAGCATGGCGGTGCGCTCCGCCAAGCCATCGCGCGCACTCAAGCCGACGCAGCAATTTGGGATTCTGCAATTCCGCAAGTCCCGTCGGACGGCGGCGACGCCATCGAACTCTACCGCGGCGCTGATCGAAAAAAGGGGCGCGCAACGCGCGAGCTCGCCTATTTCGTCGACGACGCCGCCCCGTCCAGCAGGGCCGAGAGTTTGGAGGGCCTCTCCGACGCAATCGCGCGCGCCACTGGCAACATTACGGCGTGCAAGAGCCAGATCGCACGTGCGCGCGCCCAGGTCGAGGCCGAGTATCTCTCCTTCTATGACGCTGAACTCTTGCCTTTCCTGAGGGACATTGCAGACGCAGCGAGCGTGAGCGTGCGAGCCGAATTCTCAGAACCCCAGATCGAGCAGAAAATCCGCGAGACGCCGACCGGCATGGCCGAAGACGCGCCGGTTGCGCCGCTCGAGCGACGTAGGGGCTGGCTTTAGGCGAACGAACTAACCCGGAAGACCGAATTCGGCGAGTTCTAGCCGCTAGCGATTTCTGCCAAACTTCCATTTCCACGCTGTCACCGCGTACGACATCCTTCGATCACGAGGCGTCCCGCTCGGTAAGCGTGACTACGAGGGTCGACTGCGTACCCCTGAGGTGGTTAGCCGGTTTGGTCTGCATTCGCTCGCAAGCCAGGCGCTCGCTATGAGCGCGCCATTCGCCCATAGGTACGCCCGCTGGTGCGTCAGTCGCATGACCGAGGACGCTAAGCGCCGTTTCCTGAGCGCAACATCGGCGGCGCTGGGCGTCGCCCAGCTCCGGCGCACCAGGCGATGTCGCATTTCGGCGACTCATGCGTTGCTGGCCGACGATCTGGTCGACGCAATGAGCATCTTCACGGTCCCAGTTGCGCTCGGCGGCGGCAAGAAATTGTTCGCGGACGGCTCCACGCCGCATTACGCCGGTCGTGGTTAGGTCGCCGCATCGGTACGAAACACGGGATAACTTCGAGCGATCGCCTCGAATGCGGTGATCGGCGCATCGTACCGCACAGGCAGGTGACGCCGGCCGCTCGTCGCCACTTGGCACCATGCTTTTAGGATCGGCGCGCGTTCAGCGATTGGAATCTCGACGAGCACGACGCGGCGCGTCTGCCCGCGTTTGATGAAGGCTTCGCCGCCTGCCGCGCGCGCATTCTGCACCCAATGCGAGCCGTGGCCGAGCATGGAGACGAGATAGCGATGACCGTTGTGATCGACGGGCGCGAGCACCGTTGAGACGAGTGCGCCGCTGTCGCGGTTGCGTGTTTGGAGCGTGAGCACGATGGGAGGAAGCAGACCGAGGCCTGACGCCCATGCCCAAACCGCATTGTGGATCCTTGCCAAACGCGTTGGGCGCCAGTCGCGATAGAAGTGGCGAAGGAAGCCGTCGTTCTCCGCGGGGTCACGAAACGGGGCGGCCATGCGCCAACAATTGGAACGGATCCTGGGGGAGTGGTTTGATTTCAAGCAAGCATTCCGACCGTTTCCGGCGAATCCTGGTCGGCGGACACGACCCTCATGCCGCAAGCGGCCGCTTGATGGCTTGATCTAACAAGATTGGCGCTGGGCCCGGCGCCGCCCATCCCGCCACACTTGCGCGGCGGCCTCTACCGGCGCGCCGCGCAATTCGAACGTGCTCAGTTCAAGAACGCCCACGCGCCATCTGGCTGACGGCAGGCGCGGCCATCGGCCCGCCGCTGACGGTCGAGATAGGCCGTGTGGCGATAATTGGCGCACTGAAAGCCGTGCCGGTCGAAGTAATAGCTTCGCACCAGGAAATCGCCGTGGTGATTGTTGCTGGGATTGCGCCAGCGGCGAACGATGCCGGCTCGACCAGAATTAAGCCCGTCGTAGTAAGCGCGATAGGCATAGTCGCGGTCGTTGCAATCCATGTTGCTGGTCAGCGCCGCGCCTGCCGCGCCGCCAATGATGATGCCGGCGATGGCGGCGCCGGAAGAGTGATTACCGGCCGCGTTGCCAATCAAACCGCCGATGAGCCCGCCGATTAAGATGCCGGCCGGATCAGGACGGCTCCGGCATTCGCGATAATAGATGTCATCATTGTAGGTGTAGGTGCGCGAATAGCTCCCGCGCCAATAGGCGTCGCGATCATCCTGCCAGCGGGTTTCGCGAATGACGCCGGTCGTGGTGCGCGCAAGAAAACAATTGCCGCGATTGTCACACGACCAGCGATAGCCGCGTGGCGGCGGCGAAAGATTGTGCGTGCGCCAATCGGTGACCACGTTTTGGGTTTGGCGATATTGGTCAGGCAAACGATCGCCGCGTGACCATCGGGGGGCATTTGGCGCTGGGCCGACTTGGTTTTGGCCTTGCTGGCCTTGGTTGCCCTGGTTGCCTTGGTTGCCTTGATTGCCGTGCTGACCTTGGTTGCCGTGTTGCCCCTGGTTGTCCTGCTGAGTGCAAGCTGGCTGCCCTGGGTGCCCACAGGCTGGGGCGGAGCCCGAATGGCCCGGCTGGGCAAACGCAACGCCGGCGCCTGTCAGCGTCAGCGCCAGAATAATAGGCGTGATGGCTCTCATTGTTCTGCTCACTTTCCAATCCCGCCCGGGAATACCGAACGCGTCCTTAAGCGAGGGCGCACCGTCCGCAACCGGACCAAGCTAGTCGGCGCAAAACCGACGCGATTGATGCCGATCAAATTTGCCGGGGTTTCTGCTCGGAGACGCTTAGCGCCGGGCGGCGGGCCAGGCCGACTGGCATTCAACTTTCAGGTGCGTCAAACCTCGTAGCGGGATGGCGTGTCGTCAGTCTTGCTGTTGCGAAGCTGTTTCTTTCGTTCGAGGTCGCGATCCAAAGCGTCCCGCAAGGCCTGCAGCACCTGGGGCTCTTTTTCCGCAAGTATGAGCGCTCGATAGCGGGCGATGTTGAGGTCCAGAATTTGGCCTGGGCTGTTCATGTTGCCTCTCCGCAGGGGACATTCCTCAGTCTGCTTGGTTGGCGCAGGGCAAATGTCTCCAAGCGCAGTGACTCCAAGCGCAAAGTGGGAGCGTACGCCGTGCGGGAGGCGGGCAACGGTCCGTAGCTCATGTGCGGCGCCGCGCACGCTATGCTCTCGCGCTCGCTTGACGGTGGAATGGCGACGCTTGCGCGGGTGTCGGGAGGCAGCGGCGTCTCACCGCCATCCCCGTGCCGGTGATGCACCACCTCTGACTTGTGATCGGCGTCGAAGATTTGACCGCACATTCTGCAGAGCGTTAGCGTCTGCCGGACTGGACAATTGGGCGCCGGTGACGGCATCGCACGCTCCTCCCCACCAAACTCAAGGCTTACACTCTCTTGTAGCCGGTCACTTGCTCAAACCTGCCGGCGTCATCGACGTTATTGCCGTCCCAAAGTGCGAGTCTGTGCGATAACGCACTAAGCGGGGAACAAATAACAGACCAGGTCATAGGCCGCGTAATCCGTCGCTCGGCATAGTCGCTTCAATGGCGCGTCCGTCGCGAAAATCGAAGCTGTGCAAAAGGACGAACACTGGCCGCCGTTAGACGACGCCTCGTCGCCATCGAGCGGCTGGCGCCGGCGAGATCCGCCGGTCTTTGTCTGTGCGCGCGAAAGACCCTGATTGAGGGAAATCAAAGCCATACATTGGGGTTGGACTGATAATGCCGGTGTCGCGGAAGTAGCTCATGAAGCACGCCATCATCGTCGCTCACCCAAATGCCGAGAGCTTTACTCACGCAGTGGCCCGCGTGTGTAGCGAAGCTATTCGAGCGCTGGGGCATGATGTGATCTTACGTGATCTTTACCACTTGGGGTTTGATCCGCGATTGCGGAGTGAGGAAATTCCTCGCTCCGCGGGCTTTACGCCGGGCGCTGATGTGAAGGAGGAACGCGATCTCATCGCCGATGTGGACACCTTCGTCTTCGCCTACCCGCTTTGGTTCAACGTTCCTCCCGCTGCAATCACGGGCTACGTGCAGCGTGTGTTTGGGACGGGATTTGGCTACCAATCTCTGCCGCCCGGCGGCAGCAAGCGATTGCTCCTGGGCCGAGGCATGCTCACCTTCAGCTCCTCTGGCTCACCTTCGGAGTGGTTGCGCACAAACGGCTCGTGGGATGCGATCCGCCACTTATTTGACGAACACGTTGCAGAGGTCTGTGGTCTGACGGTGCTGGATCATCGCCACTTTGGACGCATTCAGAGCCACACGCCGGCAAGTCAGATTGAGGCTCACTTCAAAGAGGTGAGAAGCGTAGTCCAGCGACTATTCGCCTGACGGTGATCGGCCTCGGACAGCGCTCTTAAGTGGCGGCCCTTAGGATTGCAGACTGCGAAGATAGGCGGTGAGCGCTTCGATCTCAGGCTGCGTAAGGCGCACAGGCGGCATATCGCGGTGGCCGATGCGAATGCCTTCGCGCACCGTCACCTCCGACGACATGATGGTGATGGATCGGGAGACTTGACGAAATGGCGGCGCGTTCGGGTTCCTGCTTTCGCCGGACGGCTCAACGGCATGACATCTCGCGCACTTGAGTTGCGCAATTCTGTGACCCGCTTGGGCTAGCGCATTATCGTCATTGCGCGCGGCAGTCTCCTCTGAATAGGCGCATGCCGACAAGGCGAGCAAGGAGATGAGGGCGACCATCGTATCACGCATCATTCGGCCTTTTCTTGACGGCAATTGCGTTGGTCGCCGATCAATCAATGGCTTACACCATGCGCGGTGAAGCCACTAGGCCGCATCAGATCAGGTCTAAGGAAAGCCGAGGCGTGACTACGATCGAATTGGCTCAGGTTCTGGCGGCGGCCGTCGATGCGGGCCTGTTGCGGCGCTCGGCTTATCTCAGGGTGCAACAGCCGGAATTCGCCTTGGCCGCTCTCGCCATTCCGTTTCTGGCCGGAGCTTCGGAGATGGCGGGCCAGGCATTCATCTTGGCGGCGAGGAGAGTGAGGGCGTGGCGAGCCGGAGCAAGCTTTGCGCTCACAGGGCTCGTCCACGTCACGGCGGTCGCGCTTTGGGCTTTGGGCGCGCGCACCTTGCTTGGCCTTGGGTTATCGGAGCTGGCGCCCGCGAGACTGCCAACCGATCTAGAGCTGCTCGGCGTCGTCTCACTTGGTTACGCCCCGCGCCTCTTAGGGGTGCTGACGATCGCTCCCTATTATGGCGAGGTGCTGGGGCGGGCGCTCGATGCCTGGTCGATGGCCTGCGTCGGCTGGGGTATCAGCGTCATTATTGGCGGACCGATCTGGGCGACGTTGCTCTGCGCCGTATGCGGCTGGCTGGGCAGCTGGCTGTTTCGACATCTGGGCGCGCGTATCCTTGCTCCGTTCCTCGAACGGGTCGGCGTTGTGACAGCGGGGATGGCGCGTGGTTGAAGCGGCCACCGTCTGGTTTCTCATCATGGCGGCGGTTTGCTTTCTCGTCGCCGGCGTCTTAGCGCCATTGGAGACGTTGGCATGGTGGGTGGGCCGATTCAGCCCACAAGCGCAGTTCATTCCGCAGCCTCAAGACGGCGGCAGCGACGTCCGCCACTTCGTCATCTATCTGGGCGGCATCAACGCCATCGATGGCGAGACGCTGTCGCACCGAGAGATGCGTTTCCTGAAAGCGCTCGAGGCCGGTTTGCCGGACGCCAGGCTTGTGTGCAGCGTCTTTCCTTACGCGGCTTCCGGCGAACCTCTTCTGCAGGCGCCGCGCTTCTTCCGTTGGGTGTGGCGGCTCGCAGCGAAACGACCGAAGCGTCAGCGCACTCAGCTCAAATACCTGATTGACTGGCGCAATTTCTATCAAGTGTTGGTGTCCGCCGATCGACGCTATGGACCGGTTTTCAACGAGGCGGTCGCTTCGCTGATGCTGAGCGCCCTGATCGAGGAGGGCTGGCGTCGTGGCGCAAGCCAGCGCGTCAGCATTCTGGGCTATAGCGCCGGCGCGCAGATCGCCATCGCCGCAGCGCCGTACTTGGCGCGTGCGCTGGACGCCTCACCCGCCGTGGTTTCGATCGGCGGCGTGATCTTGACCACACGTGGGGTGGACGGACTTGCGCGCGTCGATCATCTCGTTTCCAGCGCCGATCTTCTGCCGAGACTTGGCTCCTTGCTGTCACTCGCCCAATGGCCAATTGCGGCCTTGTCACCTTGGCGCAAAGCCCTGCGTTTGGGCCGGTTACGCAAAACCGACTTGGGCGTGATGCGCCATAGCGGGAAAGATGGCTATCTTGGCGAAGCGGCTTCGGCGCGGCCGGACATGCGAGAATTGGCGCGTCACGCTGCTTGCAACATTGACCTGCTTGGCGACCCCAATCGCTAAGCCGCCTTCAGCAGCGGTGGGCCGATCGTCGCCGCACCTTAATTCCTCGAGGCCATCGAGTTGAGCGCGCCACGCACCAAGAGCGCTTGCAAGCGATCCGAAATCCGAAGCGGCGCTTGGAGATCTCAGTCGCTGAAGCGCCGCTCTTGTCCCTGGCTTCTCCGGCGCGGGCGCGCAGCCGGCCAAAAAGAGTTCGGCCATTCGCCGCGGCGAGTGTGCGGCGGCTTTAATGGCGGCCAAAGCCGGCATCAGCATGCGC
This sequence comes from uncultured Pseudomonadota bacterium, assembly GCA_963847165.1. GTDB lineage: Bacteria > Pseudomonadota > Alphaproteobacteria > Caulobacterales > Aquidulcibacteraceae > Vitreimonas. The sequence continues at coordinate 59,622 of CAWJYY010000010.1, read as the reverse complement.
TCTTCCTCTGAATAGTCGGCGCCGAAGGGAAAATCCGCCAGGACGCCGTCGCGCCGCGCCGTCGCCATCGCCGCACTAATCGCGCGCCGGCGAATTCGCGCGGTGCTCGCCCTTGAGAGCGAAGCCGCTGTCTATCTTCCCAGCCCGTTTGGCCCGTTCCAACAAGGCCTCTTGAAATCGGCTGTCGGCGATCGAAAGCATAGAGGCGATGGCGACGCCATCAGACACGCCGCGCAGATCGGCGACGCCATATTCAGTGACAAAGATATCCCGCAGATGGTTGGGGATAGTGGTGTGTCCATAGTTCCAGCGAATATTGGAGTTCGTCTTTCCGCGCGCGTCTCCGCGTCGAGGGCAGAGCGAGAATTGAACGCGCGCCCTCCAATTCGAACGCCTGCGCGACAAAATTGAACTGGCCGCCAACGCCGCTCACGACGCGGCCATCCTCCAGAGCATCGGATGTCGCCGCGCCAAGCAAGGTCGCCATCATCGTGTCGTTGACAAACCGGGCGTTCTGACGTGCGCTTCTTCGAGCCTCGATGTCGGCGCCGTAGAGGTCGTTGACGAAGCCAATGCGGGACATGTGCAGTTTTTCACGCATGGCTGGATCGAGCGCGTTGAGTGCGGCGCAGAAATCACGTGTCGGAAGATAGAAGCCGGCATGGAGCACTGCGCCATCCACCTCCCGCTTTAGAATGCCTGCGCGAAAGAGTTCGAGCAGCGCATCGGCGAACATCTCGGTGGACGCGTAGAGGCCTGTGCGGAACGGACCGTGTGACGCGCCGCCATGCGCGTCCTCGGGCATGATGGCCGAAATCAGTGAGCGAAAGCGCTCGCTGTCGCGATCCCGCATGATCAGGCAATGCGCGATCGCATCGCCTAGCGAGCCGATGCCTATCTGGATCGCGCCTCCGTCTGGGATGAGGCTGGCGATGTGCAGGGCCATCGCATAGTCGACATCATCGATTGGACGGCGCGGCAGATTAGGCAACGAAAGCTCGCTTGTTTCGCTTTCGAGGACATGGTCGAGCTCATCGGCGCTTATCTCTGCGCCCCGCAGCGCGGGCAGGGCGCCATGGACCTGTCCAACCATGAGAAAACTCATCCGCCCGTCCTGTCGCGCTTGCAGGAGATCCAGAGTGAGATCGGGATTGCAGCTGAGATTGTAGCGAGGCGTGGGCGAGCTCTCGTCTCTGGCCACGAGCTGCGCCACGACATTGACGCCAAGCTGCGTCATCAGCTGAAGCACATGGGTGTAGTTGGCGGCCAAGAACGATTGCTGCGCGACCGGAGAGTTGAGCCAGGCGCCGGCCTGCAAAAAGAATTCATGAACCTCGATATTTGCGGGAAGCTGCGCCGGCGCGCACCGCCGCCGCATAGATTGGCTCCGCGTAATCCCCAAAATGCCTCGCCACTATTGGATCGAGGAAGCGGCGCTCAAGATCCGAATGGGCTGTCGGACGCGTGATTGTGAGCGCCGTGACGATCTTGAGTGACAGCGCAGCGTTGTCCCGCACGATTTCGTAGAGCGCATTGGCGACTGGGAACCGCCTTACCGAGCCCGAGCGGCATCCCGAGCACTATCCGCGGACCGGTCCGATCAACAATGGCCTGCTGCGAGCGAATGTGCGCTCGCCATGGCGAATCTGAGCCGTCCGTTCCATCCGCATAGCAAGGGGCGCCGTTTCTCACCGCGCAAGGGGTTTGGGCGCGCCGAAAAATCCGGTCGCGAACTATTGTTGAACCGATGCGCGCGTCAGGCGGCCAAAGTTGTCGACGCGGAGTTTCAGCAGCGCTTCGCCATAGCCTTGGGGCAATAGTTCCAGAGAGTTCCCGCGGCGCGCGTAGCGCCGAACCAGCGGCAAAACGGCGAGAAAGCGGACTTCATCGGTAGCCGCCGCCGCATTTGGGCATGGGGCTTGCCGTTCTTGAATTTGACCAACGCTCAGGGCGTCCCCGAAGGCGCTCATCTGGGCGAAAAATCGATTGCAGCCTGTGAAGCCAGTGACGCCCCCGGTTCTCGGGTCGATTTCCAGAAAAATCTCCACATGCTCTCCAAGTGACGCCCCGGCGACCTGCTGCACGATCCACGATCCGCCGAGCTCAGCGGGCGCCTTATTGGCGTCTAGCAAACCGCACGAGGCCAACCCTACAGCCAAGCTCATGGCGACCGGGAGTGTGAGCACGTGCGCGCGCTTCATCGGCGCCTCCAGGATGGTCGTGTAGCAGCGGGCGCTTCGACCGCCTTTGATGTTGATCAATGACACTTCCGTCTTTGGTCAGAGCTGCGTCGCCCCTGTCGCGCACATCGCCCACCAAACCGTGCTTATCCGATCAACACCTGGATGTTGCTCTCGACACGTCTCCATCTGAGGTGCAGCTTCCATATCCCGTCCGGGGCGAATGGCCCCAATTGGAGGCGCGTTCCCCATGTCGCAGATTTCAAACATTGTGATTTGGACACGTCGCCTGGCCACATGCGCCGCTGTGGGCTTGATCAGCGCCTGTGTCGGCCAAACGGAATTGAACGCTTCGGGCGATGTGGCGCAGCCATCGGCGGCGATGGGATTTCGCTACGCGCAGCAGAATTGCGCGTCTTGCCATGCGGTTGCATCCGGCCAACATCAATCACCGAATTGGAATGCGCCAAGCTTTCCGGTGATCGCCAATCTGCCTGGTATGACAGCGACAGCGCTGAATGCTTGGCTTCATTCACCTCACCCGACCATGCCCAACCTCATCGTCAGCCCCGCTGACCGCGACAACATCACCGCCTATCTGCAATCGTTAAGGCGCGGCGGTGGACAGGCCTGAGTGCGTGGGGCGGCTGAACAGGCGTTCGCCTTAGGGGGTTTGTTCTTCCGACGCTCTGATTGAATAGAGATATTCAACAAGCGAATTGACGGCTCTCGGGCCCATGTGAAACACGGGCATATCCGGGTGACCGATGTGGACACCAATCACGAGATTTCCCGCAAGCGCAGCAGAATCGTAGCGTTCAAACACGAGCCGCAGCGGCGGCGCATCGGCGCGCGGACTGTTGTCATTGCGGCCCACCGCGTGACAGCTTCCACATTGGCTCACCGCGATCGGGCGACCCTCAGCGATCATGATCGCTCTCTCTGCAGGGCTGAGCTCTGCAAATAGTCTGGTTCTGTCAGATGTTTGCTCTGCACAGGCGGCCGTCACCCAAGCGAGCATTGCGAAACATAAGGCCATGCGGCCAGGGCGGCCCCAAGCGTCCAGAGCAATTATGAGCGAGCGTCGCATGCTGATTTTCATTCGCCGTGCGCCTATCGGAAGGGCGTAGCTCGCCAATCTGTGCGGGCAACCAGGCGTATCGTAGCACGCCTGGCTGAAGAGCGCGCCTTGGTAGCGCGCCCGGATAGCGTGTCTGAATAGCGCGTCTGCATAGCGTGTCTGGCCCTTGACGCCTTCGCTCGATGATTATCGTCGCATCTCCCGGGCGAGCTCATGTCGTTTGCGGAAATTGTCGGATTGATTGAGCGCAACCGCCGCTGCGGCCGACGCAGTTAGAAGGTCGCGAATGCGCTGGCGCTTCCTTCTTGTTCTCTTGGCCGGCTTCGGCCTGTCGGGTGAGGCCGCGGCCAATGGCGGGGCGGAAATTCCGCTCAGCCCCTATGTGGGGCGGCTAAAGGCCATTGAGCTCACGATCGATGGACATCCCGCTCGCTTATTGTTCGACACTGGTGCGGGCGTCACCGCTGTTACGCCCGCGTTCGCGGCTTCGATAGGCTGCTCGCCGTCAGGGGTCATCACCTCGTTTCGCATGGACGGAGAGCGGGTCACGTTTCAACGATGCCTATCGCCCAGTCGCATCGCAGAAGGGCGTTTCTCGACCACGCAAAGCATCGCTGTCTTCGATCTCAGTCGCGTTCTGCCGCCGGGGCTGCCGCCGCTGGACGGCGTCGCCGGCCTGGATTTATTTCGAGGTCGCGTCATCACTCTTGAAAAGAATTTGGCGGGTATTCGTCTTGAAACACGAAGCTCCCTGCAACGAATTGCTCGGACCCGGACGGCCGCCCGCATTCGAATTGCTCAAGAGGCCGGAGGAGCCGGACTTACGGTCTTTGCGCCCATGCGCGTTGGCGGCGGCGACCTTTGGCTGCTGGCCGATAGCGCGAACCTGGCGGCCGTGCGTCTTCACCCGACCGCCCAGGCTTTACTCGGCGGTCAGCAAAGCGTGACGCTCTCCATAGAAGGCGCACACGATGAGGTCATCGCGCCCGAAATTGTCGACGGCCTCATTTACGATGGCGCGCTGAATGCGGCGTTCATGAGCCAATACGCCATAACGCTCGATCTGGCCGGGGCGCGCGCATGGTGGGATGGGCGATAGTTGCTGGATCGGTTGCAAGCCTCAGCCTCCCGCGAAATACTCTTTCACAGTCGTTTCAAGAGTCAGCAAATTTGTATCAATCCAACGCCGCTTGAGGCCAGGCACGATTGAATCGAAGTGAATCGGAGGCCGCACGCGCATGCCGCACACGCGCGCAAAATAGGCGCCGAACAAATTACCAATGGATTGCCACGTGCCTTGTTCTTGTAGCCACGCAGTTGACGATCCGGATGCGGTGATGTGGACAAGCTGGCGACCTTCCAGAAGCGGCTGACGCCCGCCGGCGCGCAATTGGGAATATCCAAATCCGGCCCCGAACACGCGTTCGATATAGCCTTTGACGATGGCGGGCGGCGAATTGAACCAAAGCGGATAGATGAAGGCGTATACGTCGGCGTCGCGAATGTGCTCGCGTTCGGCCTCGGCGTCCGGAGCGGGTTGCCAAATCGGACGATCGGGAAGCTCCGACAGTTTGAGCCTTGGATCAAAATCAATCCGATAGAGGTCGCGCAGCACATGCGAATGACCGAGCCGCGCCACCGTCGCGGCATAGGTCTGCGCCATCGCCATCGTGAAGCTATGGGGATCTGGATGACCAACGATGATGGCGTGCTTCATCAGGGTCTTCTAGTGATTGGCGGCGTCTATGGGAATGCGCCCGGCGCCGCCGAGGTTCCTTTTTGCAGCCTGCAGGGAGCGAGAATGAGGCGCCGCGCCGGTTCGCCGGTCAATTCGCTCGGCGCAATCGCCTCGCCAAATCGCTCATTGCCGCGCCGACGGCGATCACGCGGCGCTCAGCGCTTGCGCACTCGCTTCTTGGCCGTGTTCTTACTCCTATCGCACAAGCGGCCGAAGCCGGCGGCCGCGAATTCGATCAAACGGGGCTCGATGGCGGCGATGTCGGTTGAACGACACCTGCCGTTTGACAGCCGATCGATACGGTCAGTTTCGGAGAGCGTGAGCAGCAGCGCGCCTGAAAGAAAATGGTAACTCCAATAGAGGTCTTCTTCGGCCGCATGCGGCAACGCCTTGCGAATGACGGCGATGAGGCGCTGAATCACGGGATCGAAGGACTTCGTCATGACAGCGCCGCCCCATTCGTGCTTGTTGCCAACTTGAGCAACCAGTTCGAGGTAGTTGCGCCAACCGGGCCCGCCGCTGTCGAGCTTGGCCAACACTGGCCTCAAGAATGCGGCGATAGCGCCTTCAGGAGTGAGGTTGTCGCCGGCGTCGCGCTCATAGGCGCTGAGCGCGGCCATGCGCTCTTCATTCACGATGTCGGCGCGGCGTGCAAACACCGCGTCAAATAATTCGCGCTTGGTGTTGAAGTAATAGTGGATCATCGCCGCCGTCGAACCCGCCTCCAGAGCCACCGCCCGGGTGGCGACCGCCTCATAGCCGCGCTTGGCGAAACGTTCTTCGGCGACGTCAAGGATGCGCTCGCGAACGTTGATGTCCTCGCCATTTTTCGATGGACGGCCCGGCCCGGGCCGTCGCGAACGCGACTTCGCCTTTCTGGGCTGGCGCGTCGTGGACGGCTGCGTGGAGGTTTGCGGCATTTGCGATCTCCGCCGGCGAGTCGGCGCTTGGGGGCCTCTACTCCACAACCCAGGTTCAACCTAGGAGCGGCTTGACAGAAATAGCCCCGACGCTCACAAATTGCCATAATTAAGCGGGCGGTTGATTAATAAAGCCTCTTGGGGAGGGAATTATGGGCAAGCGGGTGACCTGGCTGGCGCTGCTGTGCGCGAGCGCGAGCAGCTTTGCGTTGAGCGGCGCGCAGCCTCTGCGCAAGAGAACGGCGCTTCCAGCAGTGATGAGATCGTTGTCACGGCCCGCCGTACCGAAGAGCGGCTGCAGGATGTGCCCGGCGCCGTGACGGCGTTTTCCCAGGACCGGCTCGATCAGCTCGGCGCCAGCGACAGCACAGGCCTGCAAGGGGCGGTGCCGAACCTGAACATTGTGCAGGGGCGGGGCTCATCGAACGCCACCAACATCTTTATTCGCGGCGTCGGCCAGCCCGATGCGCTGCAGACGTTCGACCCCGCGGTCGGGTTCTATGTCGACGGCGTCTATTACTCGCGCATTCGCGGCACACAGCTTGAACTCTTTGACCTGCAGCGCGTGGAAGTGCTGCGCGGCCCGCAAGGAACGCTCTACGGCAAGAACACGATCGGCGGCGCCTTGAGCCTCGTCACCAGACTGCCGGGCCAAGACCCGCACTTCATGGCCCAAGTGACGGCTGGCGACTACGGGTTGATTCAAACCCGCCTCTCGGCTTCAGGTCCGTTGAGCGACAGCTTCGCCGTGGGCGCCTCGTTATTTGGCACCGACCGCAACGGCTATGTCACAAACCCCCTGACACACGAGCAATACAATGACCGTCAAGCTTGGGGCGGCCGCGTGCAGGCGGCGTGGACGCCAAGCTCAAGCTTCAACGCCAACGTTGCCTTCGATTATCAGCAGGAAGACAACGCGCTGACTATGGGCCAAGCGCAAAATACGCTGACCAATATTCTCGGCGCCCCGATCTTTGTCGTGCCGAGCCCAACGCCGCGCTGGAATTTCCAAGCGCAGGCGTCGCCTGGTCTGCCCAATTCGTCGCAACTAACCCATTCTGGCGTCGCTCTCCACGCCAATTGGGATATCGGCAACAATTGGGAGCTGAGATCGATCAGCGCGTATCGGCGCCTCAACTATACCGACTATATCGATATTGATGGAACGCCCGTGCAGCTGGGCGACGTGCTCGTTCATGTCGACCAAAATCAGATCAGCCAAGAACTGCAGGCGGTCTATACCGGCGACCGTCTGACGTTGGTCGGGGGGCTCTATTATTTGCGCGAAGACGTTTCCTCGCACCAGGAAGCCTACGCGAATGACTATATTAAGCCGCTCTTTGGCCTCACCAGTTTCGTGCGCACGGTTGATGATGACCTCACCACCACGAGCCAGGCGGCCTACATCAACGCCAATTATGCCCTGAGCGATCGGCTGCATATCGGTCTGGGCGTCCGCTACACCGACGAGCACAAGGACTATCCGCGTTCGACTTCGACCTTCTTCTACCAATCCGCTGTTCAATTCGACGTTTGCATTCCACGTCGACAACAGCTGGCACGACACTTCGCCGATGGCGTCGGTCGACTATAGATTAAATGAGGACATGATGCTCTATGCGCGCGTCGCGCGCGGCTTCCAATCGGGCGGCTTCAACGGGCGCGCCAATAACGCAGGTGAAGAGGCGCCATATTCTCCCGAAACGCTCACTTCCTATGAAATCGGCGCCAAGACCCAGTGGATGGACAATCGCCTGATTGCAAACCTGGCGGTTTTCTACAACGCCTACTCGGACTTCCAGGCTCGCGTCGGCGGCACCGTGGTGGATCCAGTTCTGCACATTCCGGTGGCGGTTCTCACCGTACTGAACGCCGGGCAATTGGATATCTCCGGCGCAGAATTGGAATTGAACTACCATCCCATGCAGCCGCTCCGCCTCGATGCGGAAATCGGCTACCTCGACGCTTCTTATGGGGAGTTCAAAGACAGTCGCTTCCCAGGCGGCAGCCGCGCCTTTCAGACGCCCGCTTTCTCGCCAGATTGGACGGCGCGATTTGGCGGCGTCTACACCTGGGACTTGCCTAACAACGGATCCCTCGTCTTCGCGGCCGACGCCAACTATCGCTCACGCATGGCGCTGGCGGTGGACAACACCTTCGTCATCGGCAATGTCGGCACCACGACCGAAATTCCGGGCATGTTCCAGGACGCCTATTGGCTCTTCAACGCGAGCGTCACCTGGAACATCAACAGTGCGCTCTCGGTCGCCCTGCAAGGGCGCAATCTGAGCGATGAGGTGTACAAGACCGACGCGCAAGAATTCTCGTCGGTCGGATTAGTTCGCACGGCGTATTTTGGAGCCCCGCGCACCGTCAACGTCGTGCTGACAGCTCACTATTGATCGTCAGACGGATCGCAGGGGACTACCCCTGCGATCCCTCGCGGTGCGACGCGATGCAGGACATGCTCCTTCCGGACATCGTTAGCCTTCACGGCCGCTGGCGCTCCAAGCATCCCGCGGTCATTGACTCGCATGCGTCGATAGATTGGCGGACATTCAATTGTCGAACCAATCAGGTCGCAAACGGCCTGGTGAGCGCGGGCTGCGAGAAAGGCGATCGCGTCGCCATTATCATGAGCAACGGCGCTGCGATGGCGGAGGTTTTGATCGGCGCGATCAAGGCCGGGGCGGCTGTGGCGCCGCTTAATCCAACAATCGGCGACGACGCCATTGAGGCCATGCTCGACGATGCCGATGTCAAAGTCGTCGCCGTCACCGAAGAGCACCGCGAGCGCATTCGCGCCGACGTCCTCAAGAAGTTGCGCCTTCGCCTTGTCAGCGGCGGCGAAGCGGCGTCGCCCAAGGGATGGCGCGCCTACACGGATTGGCGAGAGGCACAGGCGGCGGAGCCGCCACGCTTCGCGCTCACGCGCGACACCGTCTGCAATATTATCTATTCATCCGGCACCACCGGTCAGCCGAAGGGCATCACCCACACCCACGGCGCTCGATTGGACTGGACGCACGATCTTGCGCACGCGTTGCGCTACAATAGCGGCGCCCGACTTTTGATTGCGACGGGATTGTATTCCAATATCAGCTGGGCGGGCATGCTGCCGACGCTATTGTTGGGCGGAACGCTGGTCATTCGCAACAGCTTCGATGCGCTCGATGTGCTGAAGACGATTGAGCGCGAGCGCATAACCCACATGTCGTTGGTGCCCGTCCAGTATCAGCGCCTATTGCTGCACCCGGAATTTGATGAGCACGATCTCACCTCGCTTCAAGCCATGATGTGTTGCGGTTCGCCGCTGCCGTTGCATATCAAGCAGGCTTTGTTCGAGAAATTCGCTTGCGGGGTAATCGAACTCTATGGCTCGACCGAGGGCATCATAACAACGCTGGCGCCGGAAGAAGCGCGCAATCGAATGGCGTCTGTCGGCCGGCCGTTGCCTGGCGAAGACCTGGCGATATTGGATGCAAACGACAAGCCGGCGGCGTCTGGAGAGCCGGGCGAGGTGGTGGCGCTCAGCCGCTTTGCGATGGAGGGGTATTGGAACCGGCCGGAGGCGACGACGGAAGCATTTTGGATTGATGGCGAGGGCAGACATTGGCTGCGATCGGGAGATATCGGTCGCTTGGACGCTGAGGGGTATCTCTACATAACCGACCGCAAGAAGGACATGATCATCTCCGGCGGGCAAAACGTTTATCCCGCCGATCTCGAGGCTGTCTTGTTTGGCCACCCTGACGTGGTCGATTGCGCCGTGTTCGGCATTCCCAGCGAAAGCTGGGGGAGACCCCGCTCGCCCTTGTGGTGTTGCGCGAACGATCGGAACTGGATGTCGCGACGTTGTGCGACTGGGCCAACAAGAGGCTCGGCAAACAGCAGCGCTTGCATGTCGTGGAGCGCCGTCAGTCGTTGCCGCGCAACGCCAACGGGAAACTCTTGAAACGAGAGCTGCGCGCACCCTATTGGAGCGTCAGCGAAGGGTCACCGCCATGAGTGTTGTGGTCGACAAGAGCGTGGCTGTGTTTGAGGACCTTTTCTGGACATCGCCAGACGGGCTGCGATTGCACGCACGCGATTATGGCGCCGCGCAAGCCAAACTGCCGGTCGTGTGCATCCCGGGGCTCACGCGCAATTGTCGCGACTTCGAGGACTTGGCCCCTTGGATGGCGGCGAGGGGCAGGCGTGTGCTTGCCGTCGATCTGCGAGGGCGAGGACAATCTGATCGGGACCCAGACCGGCGTCGCTATCAGCCAAATGTATACGCCGACGATATCGCATCGCTGTTGCATTCGATTGGCGCGTCACAAGCCTTATTCGTGGGCACCTCGCTTGGAGGCTTGGTGACGATGTCGCTTGCGGCCCGCAGCCCCGATCTGATTGGAGGCGCGGTGCTCAATGATGTGGGGCCGCGCGTGGCGAGCGCCGGGCTTCGACGCATCGCCAGCTATGTCGGCAAGACTACGCCGGTGCGGACGTGGGCCGATGCATTAGCCTACGTCAAACAGGTCAACGGGGTCGCCTTTCCAACCTATGACGACGAGAGATGGTCGGTGATGGCGCGGCGTCTCTTCAAGGAAGAGAACGGAACGCCAGTGCTCGATTACGATCCGCTCATCTTTAGAAGGGTGCATCCGTTCGTTCTCTGGCTTACGGCGCCTTTGGTCTGGGGCGCCTACAAACGATTGAGTCGATGCGGCCCGCTGCTCATCGTTCGCGGAGCGTTTTCCGACATATTGGATTTGCGCACGCTTCGACAAATGCAACGTTTGGCCCCCAAGGCCATCGTCGCCGAGATCACGGGCGTGGGTCACGCGCCGATGCTTGACGAGCCAGCAGCGAAAGCGGCGCTCGCCAACTATCTCGACCTAGCCCCCTAGGCGAGAAACCAATCGGGAGAGAGCGAGCGGACGAGGCGGCGCCATTAGCGCCGCCAGCGCCAATTGCGCGCCTCCGGCATGTCTTCACCGTATTCACCGATGTAGAGTTTGTGGCGCTCCCTGGTGTCCCAATAGCGCGCGCGAGCGCCTTCGATCTCACCCTCTTGCCGAGGGATGCGCTCGATCGCGTCCAGCGCTAGGCGATAGCGGTCGAGGTCGTTGAGCACCACCATATCAAACGGCGTCGTTGTCGTGCCTTCCTCCTTATAGCTACGGACATGCATGTTGTCGTGATTGCCTCGCTTGTAAGTGAGTTTGTGGATGAGCGCCCGATAACCGTGAAAGGCGAAGATCACGGGCGCGCTGCATGTTGGATGTCGTCGATCTTCGAGATCGCCCAATCGAGCTCAGCAGCCAAAGCGCGATGCACGGGCGCTGGATCGTTTCCCGCAACGATGCGGGGGTCATAGCCGTAACCGCGCATGAGCATGAGCAATTCTTCATCGCCGATGCGCGCGAGCACCGTGGGATTGGCGATCTTGTATCCGTTCAAGTGCAGGATCGGCAGCACCGCGCCATCACGCGCCGGGTTTAGGAATTTGTTTGAATGCCAACTCGCGGCCAGCGGCCCGGTCTCGGCCTCGCCATCGCCGACAATGCAGGCGACGATCAGATCGGGATTGTCGAACGCGGCGCCATAGGCGTGCGCGAGCGAGTAGCCAAGTTCGCCTCCTTCGTGAATTGAACCGAGGGGTCTCAGGCGCACACATGGCTTGGCACGCCATAAGGCCACGAGAACTGGCGAAATAGTCGCCGCAAGCGGCGAGGTTTCTTTCAATGGGGGGATAGCGCTCGTGTAAGAACCTCGAGCTAGGATTGAGCGACGAGCGCTGGGCCCCCGTGCCCTGGACCAATGATATAGTTCATGTTGAGATCGCGTCGCTTGATCACGCGGTTGAGGTGTCCGTAGAGAAAGTTTAGCGCAGGGGTCGTGCCCCAGTGGCCGAGCACGCGCGGCTTGATGTGCTGGAGCGTCAGCGGTTTCACGCAGCAGTGGATTGTCGCGAAGATAAATCTACCCGACCGATAAATAGTTCGCGGCGCGCCAGTAGGCGGCAAACTGGCGAAGTCGTCGGAACCTGGAGCGTCGGCCATTTGCTAGCAATCCCTCTTGATCCGGATCAGAATGCTTCCCAACCGGACCCATCATAAGACATCGCCAAATCCGGCGACCAGCGGCCCCACCATGCGGTATATCGAAAACAAAACCTTTGACGAGATTGACGTCGGCGATAGCGCGGAGCTGACGCGCACTCTACGCAAGCACGATATCGAGCTGTTTGCAGTGATGTCTGGCGACATCAATCCAGAGCATGTCGACACCGAATACGCCGGCGCCGACGTGTTTCAGCGCGTCATCGCCCACGGCATGTGGGGCGGATCGCTGATCTCGGCGTTGCTTGGGTCGGAATTGCCCGGTCCGGGAACAATCTACGTAAGCCAATCCCTCCGCTTTGGCAAACCTGTCGGCCTCGGCGAAACCATCACCGTTCGCGTGCGAGTAAGCGAAAAGCGTCCAGAACGGCGTGTCGTTCTGGACTGCGAGTGCGTGAACCAAAAAGGTGAAATCGTTATCGCCGGTGAGGCCGAGGTGGTCGCGCCTTCAGAAAAGGTCCGACGTCCGCGCGCGGCTTTGGCTGAGGTTCATTTGCACGAACGAGGCAAGCATTTTGACGCGTTGGTGGCGGCGGCGCGCGCGAACCCGCCCATTCGCACGGCGGTCGTGCACCCCTGCGACGCCATTGCGCTCGAAGGCGCGCTCGAAGCCGCCAAGCTTGGTTTGATCACGCCAATCCTGGTGGGGCCGGTGCAGAAGATCAAGGCGGCGGCGGCGGGTGCGGGCGTGTCGCTCGACGGTTACGAGCTCGTCGACGCGCCGCACAGTCACGCCGCCGCCGCCGCCGCCGTCGTCATGGCCCGTGACGGACGCGTGCGCGCGCTTATGAAGGGCGCCTTGCATACTGACGAGTTGATGAGCGCCGTCGTGGACGCCCAATTGGGTCTGCGCACGGAGCGGCGTATGAGCCATGTCTTCGTGATTGACACGCCCAATTACCCAAAGCCGCTGCTCGTCACCGACGCCGCCATCAATATTGAGCCGGATTTGGACGATAAACGCGACATTGTGCAAAACGCGATCGATCTAGCCCGCGCGATAGGCATAGAATCGCCGAAGGTCGCAATCCTTTCCGCCGTGGAGATGGTTTATCCGCGCGTGAAGTCCACCGTCGAAGCCGCCGCGCTTTGCAAAATGGCCGATCGCGGACAGATTGTCGGCGGATTGCTGGACGGCCCGCTGGCCTTTGACAACGCCATCTCGCGCACGGCGGCCGAGGCGAAACACATCATCTCTCCCGTCGCCGGCGACGCCGACATTTTAGTGGCGCCAGACCTGGTGTCGGGCAACATCCTCGCAAAACAGCTTATCTATCTCGCCGGCGCGGACGCCGCCGGTCTCGTGCTTGGCGCTCGCGTTCCGATCATGTTGACGAGCCGCGCCGATGGCGTATTGGCGCGCACGGCGTCGTGCGCTTTGGCGCAGCTTTTCGCGCATCGCAACGCCAAGGCGGTGCAATGATGCCGGTGTTCCTGATCGTCAACGCCGGTTCATCAAGCATAAAGTTCGCCCTCTATGACGCGGCGAGCGCGCTGTCGCGCGCGAGCGTGCGCGGTGTTTTTGAGGGCGCCGGCGCATCATCGCGTTTGCACGCAAGAGACGGCGCAGGGAACACGCTCGTCATGCAAGAGGATGCGGCGCCTTTTACGCACGCTGAGGCGTTGGCGCGGATCATCGATTGGCTGACGGCGCGAAGCCTCATCGAGGATCTCGTGGGCGCGGGACACCGGGTCGTGCACGGAGGGACTGTCTTTATCTCTCCAACAGTGGTCACGCCCGAGGTCCTGAGGCGTCTGTCGGCGCTTTCCCCCATGGCCCCCTATCATCAGCCGTACAATATCGCCGCCATTGAAACGCTCGCGCGTCTGCGTCCGAACTTGCGCCAAGTCGCCTGCTTCGACACGGCGTTTCACGCCAGCCAATCCGCCATCGCCACGGCCTTTGGGCTGCCGCGCGCCATGACCGAACAGGGCGTTCGACGTTATGGCTTTCACGGCCTGTCCTATGAATACATTGCAGGCGTGTTGCCGGATTTTCTGGGCGAAAAGGCGGAGGGGCGCATTGTCGTCGCCCACCTCGGACACGGCGCCAGCATGTGTGCGATGCGCCGCCGGGAGAGCGTTGCGACCACGATGGGGTTCAGCGCTCTGGACGGCCTTGTTATGGGAACGCGTTGCGGTTCGCTCGATCCGGGCATTGTCCTTTATCTGCTGCAGCAATTGGGCATGAGTGCAGATGACGTAAGTCAGCTTCTTTACCAACAATCGGGGCTGCTAGGCGTCTCAGGCGAAAGTGACGACATGCGCGTCTTGCTTGCAAGCCAGTCAGCGCGCGCGCGAGAAGCCATTGATCTCTTTGTCTATCGCATCGCTCGAGAGCTTGGGTCGCTAGCCGCGGCGCTCGGCGGGCTTGATGCATTGGTGTTCACCGCTGGGATCGGCGAAGGCTCAGCGGACGTGCGCGCGCGGGTCAGCGCGGCGGCGGATTGGTTGGAGATTCGCCTCGATGACGACGCCAATTTGCGCGGCGGCCCGATGATCAGCCTACCGGAGAGCAAAGTGGCGGTGTTGACGCTGCCGACCGATGAGGAGGCGATTATTGTGCGTGCGTGCAGGGCGCTCGCGCCCATGAGCGCGGCTGCGCCACAAGGCGGGCCTTGAGTCTCAAGCGCGCAAAGCTTTTTCCAACTCGGCTATAAAGGGCGCTTGGCCCGGAACGATCTTGGCGCGGGCCTCCTCCAGAAAAAACCGGCGCGCTTCGTCGACTTCGGGAAATTCAACATTCATTCCCGAGCGGGGCGGCCATTCAAGCGTAAATGCGCCGCTCTTAAATCGAGCGAGGTCGTGCTCACCTTCGAAGGCCCAGCAATGAATGGTCTTGCCGCTCTTTTGTTTGAGCGGGGTCAGCTCGAGAAATGGCGGGCGGGCCTCGAGATTGGTCTCCTCCTTGAACTCGCGCCGAGCGGCGGCGAGCAAGTCTTCGCCATCCTCGGCGACGCCTTTGGGTATCGACCACGCGCCGAGGTCCTTGCCGCGCCAATAGGGGCCGCCGGGATGAACAAGAAGCACCGCGAGCCCTTCCGGCAGGCGGGTATAGGAGAGAAGACCGCAGCTCGTCGTTTTCGCCACTGGCCGTTTCCTTCCTTGCGGCGGCGCTCGCGGCTCTTGGCGCCCACCTCGCTGAGCATACCGAAGCTGGCGCTCAGTCGTGTCCGATTTTCATATGCGACAGCGAGGAGCGGACGGAAGATAGCGGCGAAAATCGTCGCAATTCCAGAACCGTGCCGCCCGCGCGCCACGCCGAGCGCCCGCGTCCACTCTTCGCCGCCCCGCCCGCGCCAATCGGCGGCGCCGACCCCCGTCGGCGGGGCGTTGAGCCAAATCAAGGCGGCTAGCCTAATTGGACGCCATCGTGTTTGGGCCGTTGCGCACGGCCGCACCCTAACCGCTCATGCATGCTATGGCCGCTCCCGAGGAGGCGCGTGGGGATTTTGAGCGGATTAGGGGTGTCGTTAGAACTTGCTAAGTGCGCATGCAGCCCCAGACTGGGCCCACACCGGTCGAAGACCGGTGCATGAGCAGCGCTTGAGGTGATGCATGTTGGCGATGCGGCTCACGCGCCCTGGCGAACGGCTCGTCGCGCAGATCTTGCCGGACCCCGAACCAAGCGTTGGCGAAGTTCGATTGCGCGTGACCGCCTGCGGGGTCTGCCGCACGGATCTTCACATCGTTGACGGCGAACTGCCGCCGCGCGTTTCTCCGATCACGCCTGGCCATGAGATTGTAGGCTGGGTCGATCGTGTCGGCGTTGGCGTCGATGCGCTCGAGGTCTGCCGACGCGTTGGCGTTGGTTGGCTCGGCGGCGTCTGCGGCGTGTGCGAGTTTTGCCGATCGGGACGCGAAAATCTCTGCGATGCCCCCTCGTTCACGGGCTATACGCGCGACGGCGGTTTCGCCACGCACGTCATCGCCGATGCGCGATTTGTTTATCCGCTCCCAGAGATCGTCCACGAGATCGGTGATGACCCCCATACCGCGCCGCTAATGTGCGCCGGCCTTATTGGCTGGCGTTCGCTCATGTTCGCGGGCGAAGGCGAGAAGCTTGGCATATATGGCTTCGGCGCGGCTGGGCACATAATCCTGCAAGTGGCGCTTGCGCGCGGGCAGCGCGTTTTCGTGTTCACGCGCGCAGGCGATCTCGAGAGCCAAGCGTTCGCCCGCGAACGCGGCGCCGAATGGGTCGGAGGCTCTGAAGAGTCGCCGCCGGAAGCGCTCGATGCAGCCATTATCTATGCGCCGGTGGGGCCGCTCGTGCCGGCGGCGTTGAAGGCCGTCAAGAAAAGCGGCCGCGTCGTCTGCGCGGGCATTCACATGAGCGCCATTCCGTCGTTCCCCTATGAGATCCTCTGGGGTGAGCGCTCGATCCAGTCCGTGGCCAATCTCACCCGCGGCGATGCTGACGCCTTCTTGGCGCTCGCGCCGAAGATCGGGCTCAAAACGCGCGTGAAGACCTATCCCCTGGAAAGCGCAAACGAAGCGTTGGACGATTTGCGGAACGGCAAGCTTCAGGGCGCCGCCGTGCTGGTTCCTCCGGGAAATTGATCTTCGCGCCTCAAGCGCGATTGCGTTCGATCAAAGCGCTTCTGTGAGATGAGCGCGAAAGTGCGGGCGCGGACTGGACAATTCTCATGCCCTATCGTGATGTTCTCGCCATTTTGACCTCTAGCCAGGAAGCGCAAGTCTTGCGAGCCGCCGACTTGGCCGCAGGCAAGACCGTTGGACGCGTCACGGTATTACACGTCTTCGAAATGCCGGAGGTGCTGCTCGAACTCGGGCCCGGGGATGACGGCGATCTGGCCGCAGGTGCTTGAGCAAACGCGCGCCAATGCCGCGGCCGAGGAGAAAAAGATTCAGAAGCAGATGCTAGGGCTTGAGGCCAATACCGAACTACGAACGTTGGAGGCCCCGCGCGCGCTTGCCGATGAGTGGGTCGGCGAGCACGCCATGCATGTCGACATTTCAGTGATGCAGGCGCCGCATTCCGACTTGAGCGCCGCCGCCTTTGAAGGCGCGCTCTTCAAGTCGGGCCGGCCCGTCATTCTTATCCCGCGATCGTGGACGCGCGACGCCTTGGGCGACAACGTCGTGATCGCCTGGAAGCCGACCCGTGAAGCTTCGCGCGCAATTGCAGACGCTGCTCCATTCATCAAGGGAGCCAAGAGCGTAACGGTGCTGACCATCGATGCCCGGCCGAATGGCTACGGCCAAGGCCCGGGGCGCGACATCGCCGCCCATCTCGCCCGTGACGGTGCGCGTGTGGAGGTTCGCAACATCGCCGGACAAGGCCGCTTCCCGGAAGCTGCGATTGTCGATGAGGCCAAAGCGATCGAAGCCGATCTCATCGTCATGGGCGGTTATGGACATGGCCGCCTCGCGGAACTCGTGCTCGGCGGCGTCACGCGCTCGCTCTCGCGCGACTGCCCAATTCCAATCTTGATGTCGCACTGAGCGGCGCAGAACGGCCGGTGGCCGCAAAGTGAGAACAAAATCCGCCGATGCCGCACGTGAGCCAAAGTCCACGTGCGGCGCCGGTCAGCCTTGTTCCACGCTGATGATCCAATCGAGGATCTTTTCCGAAAAGCCGTTCACACGCCGCCAGTCGCCGAAGCCGACGCCGTGCTGGTAGGAGGCGACGTTGATCATGTAGCCGAGGCCCTTCGGCGCCGGCACAACGTCGTGCGCTTGCTAGTCGGTGAAGACGATTAGGCGCACGCCCTTCTGATCGACCTCGCCGACTGCCTTGCCGAGCATGGTGTTCATGTGCGGCTGTGACGAGACGATCGCATCGCGTCAACGCGAAACCACGACGCGGCGCGACCTTCTTGACGCCGTTCGAGAAGGTGTAGATTTCCACGTCCTCGGCGATTTCGCGCGCGAGCACCGCCAACCCGCACGCCGCATCGATACGGCGCATCTCCGACCCGGCAGTCATAGGCCCGTCCATCGATCCCGACACGTCCACCAAAAGACGCGTCTTGCCCTTCAGCTTGGCGTGGCCCTTGATAGAAGCAAACATGGCGTGCTCCAGCTCAGGCTCGAGGTCCGGCGCGTGCTGTGCGGCCGCGATGAAGCGGTAGGGCAGCACACGGTCGGTGCGCATGTCGTCGAGCGCCTTGCCGATCGTCTTCTTGGTCACGCCCGCGTGCTGCATGCCGCGAAGGTTGCGCAGCAGCGCCAGTGCGCCGAGCTTCTTGTCGGCGATCAGGCGCTCGAACGTTTCCTTCTTATCGGCCCCGCCCGAGAGGGCGACCTCCCAGGTGTCCGCCGATTGAAGCGCGCCATCGACCAGCTCCTTCCAGACCTTTTCCTGGGCGGCGTCCTTCGGCTTGGCGTGCGTGATGAACAGCACATCGCGCAGACGCACGGCGCCGTCGCGGTCGTACTTCGCCAGCTGGTAAGCGTCGAACAAGGCTGACCGGCGCCGCACGTGGACTTTGGCTCACGTGCGGCATCGGCGGATTTTGTTCTCACTTTGCGGCCACCGGCCGTTCTGCGCCGCTCAGTGCGACATCAAGATTGGAATTGGGCAGTCGCGCGAGAGCGAGCGCGTGACGCCGCCGAGCATCGAATAGCGTCGATTGCGCTGCGGTTCCTGACACGAGCGGATCGCATAAACGCTGCGCTGGAGAGTGCGGCGCCGAGCTTTCCCGCACGCCAGATGCTCGCCGCAAGCTCTCCATGAGGCTTGGCCCTTCATGCCTTGGCTCGCCGAGGTCTCTGCTTTTCCGAAACCGACTTGATTATCAGACGGTGGCCGCCGCCTGCGGGTATCGGCGTCTTGGCTCGCGCCAACGCCGCCGCGACGAGCGCCGCGACTTCCGGACGATCGAGCGTTTCTGCGGTTTCAAGTCGGATGCTTCGAACGACTTTCCCCGATCCTCTCAACAGACGGGATGGATCTGGCAATCCGGCGCCCTGCAAGAAACAGAGGCTGAGCCCCTTTGCCTGAGCCGCGAGGGAGAAAATCGCATCTCCCGCCTTTTCGTTGGGGCCATAACCGATGACGAAGAAGTTATAGTTGTCGTAGACAAGCTCATGCGCCTCCGGAATCCGCTTGCGCATCCTTGCACGCGCCGCCCGAATCCGCGCCGCCATTTCAGGGGTGAATTTGGCGATGAATCCGGCGAGCTGTTTTTCAGGCGTGGGCGGCTTCATGGAAACCCTTCGCGAACACGACGACGACGCCGGCGGCGGAGCGGCCGCGAGTATGCAACGATTGGCGTGGCGCAGTCCTGAAATGTTTCAAGGCAATTCCAATCCCGCCCTGCGTCAGCCGGCCACGCCCCGCGCGGACGTCCGCCAAAGCGACCTTGCCCGCGACGCCGACAGCGCCCAAGCTTTAGCGCGGTCAGGCTCCGAGCGATCAGGGGCTATGGGAGGGCTGCGGGCCCAGTCGAGGGAGACCTCAATGAGCGACGAGCGCGACGCCGGCGTCGAGCGAACCAATCAGGACTTCAATCGTTTCGATCAGGTTCGCAAGCCGCACACCTATCGCCTTTCAGAATCCTCCGCCGGCGGCGAACGCTTCGACGAAGACACCTTGATACGCACCTGCGATATGCAGGACTACTTCCACGGCGGGCAGGACGGCCGCCGGCGGTTCTCAGCAACGCTCGGAGCGGCGATGGAGGACATCGGGTTCGCTGTCCTCATCAATCACGGCGTTGATGTCGGTTTGTTCGATCGAGCCGAGGCTGCGGTGCGCCGGTTCTTCGAAACCATACCGGAGTGCGAGCGCGATCCTTACCTCGCCCGCCGCCATGGGTCGGTCAATCAGGGCTATTTTCCGATCAAGCACACGACCATCATTCATCCCGATCTCGTCGAAGGATGGGTTTTCTGTCGCCGGGCGTTCGATTTGGATGAGCGCGACGCGTTCGACGCAAGGGCGTTCTGGCCGCGATCGGAATTCGAACCGGCGTTTCGAGAACTCGTGCAGGCCGAGGAACGTCTCATTCTTCCAATCATGCAGAGCATTCTAAGCCACCTTGGCTGCGAGCCCGGGCTCTACGATGACAAACTCAGGCGAACCAATTTTGGCCTTCGCCTCAATTACTATCCCGCTCCCGAGAACCTGACGGAAGTCCCGACCGGGGGACGCATGCTTGGGCACGAGGACGTCGATCTGTTCACGTTCCTCCCGGCGCCCAGTGTCGAGGGTCTGCAGGTGCTCAATCGAAGAAACATGCAATGGATTCGATTGGACGCGCCTCGGGGGAGCATCATTCTCAATACCGGCGACTACATACAGCGCATCAGCAACGATCGACTGCCGTCCACCACCCATCGCGTCAGCCAACCACGCCGAGCCGAAGACATGCGTCGCGCTCGGGTTTCGTTTCCAATGGCGGTCTATTTATGGGAGGACGAAGTTCTTGAAGTGCTCCCAGGGCTCGGCGAGCCGAAGTATCCACCGGTCTCCGCCATCGCGTTCCACACCAGCACTACAGCCAAATATTATGGCGATGACTACGCGGTTCCGGACTAACAAACGCTCAGTGCAATGAGCGCGCTACAATTATTCGCCACTGCTGCGCTTGGCCGGCTTTCAACGCTTCTAGGCCCCAGGCCGGCGGCGGGGCGTTGCACAACTGAAAGTCGTCGTCGCCAAATCCGCCAGGAAACGATGGCGACCCCGCGCGCAAGCGCCCGCAGTGGTCCGATCAAAGCGGTCATTTGCGGGGTCGCATCAAATCAACACCTCGAGCCGCTCGATGCCGTTGAAGAATGGCAGCGTCCGCTTGGGCGGCGGCGCTCCCGCGTCGGCAAGACGCAATCGCGGAAAGCGTTTGAAGAGAGCCGCGAGGGCGATCTGAGCCTCCAGGCGCGCCAAAGGCGCGCCGATGCAGATATGGGCGCCGCCGCCGAACGCGAGATGGGGACGCCGCTCGCGAGAGATATCGAAGCGCTCGCCATGTTCGAACACGGCTGGGTCTCGATTAGCGCTGCGCAACAATAAGTGCATGCTTTGGCCCTGCAGCACGCGACAGCCGCCCAGGTCCAGATCGTGCGATGCGATGCGACCGGTCAGTTCGGTCGGTGGTTCGAACCGCAACACTTCTTCGACCACCGCGCTGATCTCGGCCGTGTTGGCCTTGAGCTTCGCCAACTCCGAAGGATGGGTCAAAAGCAGATAGACCGCATTGCCGATCAGATCGCTGGTTGTGAGATTGCCAGCGATCAAGAGGCCGCTGAGATTGGCGAGGATTTCGTCGTCGCTGATCGGCGCCCCTTGGGCTTGCAGCCGCGCCATATCGGTCACCAGATCGTCTTGGGGCGCTGCGCGCCGCGCCGAAAGCAACCCGGTCATGTACTCGCGCAACTCGATGGAGGCGCGCTCCATATGGGCAGTCTGCGCCGGCGTGCGGATTGGATTGAGCCGCTGGATCGAGCCTTCCGACCAATCGCGGAATTCGCGCCGCCGCGATCGGTCAATTCCCAAAATCGCGCCGATGACGTCGATCGGCACGGGGATGGCCAGATCGGCGAGCACATCAAATCCTTCGCGGGCGTCCAAACGCGCGAGGGTCTTCTCGACAATCTCCTCGACCAAGGGTTTGCACTTCGCCGCCCTCGCATAGAGCGCTTGCGTCAGCGGCGCGCGCACGCGCGCATGATCGGGGTCGTCCATCAGCAGAATGGTGCTCGGGCGGCATTCGCCGGTGGCTGGATCTTCGACGCTGAATTCGATCAGACGTCGGTAGGCGACAGCGTCGTGCGACGCCTTGTCCGGCCGCTTCCACAGCGTCCGGTCGCTGAGCACGTCACGGGTGGTCTTGAAGCCAGCCACCAGAAACGTTCCCGCCCCTTCGTCACGCCGAACCGGACACTGGGTGCGCAACTGATCGTAAAGGGCGTGCGGATCGGCGAGGAATTGTGGATTGAGCGGCGTCAGCGAAAGCAGATTGGGAAGATCGTCGGCCATGACCAGGCTCCGCGGTCGATAGCGACCCGATTTGCATTACGCCCGCATTGCGGACCTGGATCAATCGCGCGCGATTTCTGGGGCGATCTCTCTCTTAGGTGAGAGGGGCGCTCAGCGGTTGGCGGGCGCTGTCTTCTGCAGGCGCTTGGCGCGTTCGGCGGCGAGGATGGTGAGCTTCTCACTCGGCGGATAGACGATGACGCCGCCGTCGGGATTGGTGATCAGAACCATCGTGGGGTCGGCCCGCACGGGTCCCGGCCGCGACAAGGCGGCTGTGTGAACCCGAAACGACGAGACCCCCTCAAGCGTCGCCGGCAGGCCCTTGAGCGGCGGCGTTGGCGTGAGGGAGGAGGCTTGCGCCATCTAAGCCCGCCATTGTCTTCCAAGGAGCGTTGGAATTTTCCTAAGCCTAACAAAGCCTAGGCAGAAGCGTTCTCCACAGCGTCATGTTCTGCTTGTGTTCCGAGAACAAACCAGGTACAACTGAGTCTCTGGCGGCAAAGCAGCAGCGCGTTTGGTTCGAGTGATGGAACTCGACCTAGTGGGAGCAGGGACGATGGCCATCTAGAAGCTTGTTGAGAAAGACATGGAAACGGACAAGCAGAAGGCTCTCGCCGCGGCCCTGAAGCAGATCGACACTGCCTTCGGCAAAGGCTCGGTCATGCGCCTGGGCGACATAACCGGTGGTCGAGATCGAAGCGATCTCCACCGGCTCGCTGGGATTGGACATCGCGCTTGGCATTGGCGGCTTGCCGCGCGGACGCATCGTGGAAATTTACGGGCCCGAGAGTTCGGGCAAGACGACCTTGGCGCTGCATTGCATCGCCGAGGCGCAGAAGATCGGCGGCGTGTGCGCGTTCGTGGACGCCGAGCATGCGCTCGACCCGATTTATGCGCGCAAGCTGGGCGTCGATCTTGACGATCTTTTGGTCTCGCAGCCGGACACGGGCGAGCAGGCTTTGGAAATCACCGACACATTAGTGCGCTCGGGCGCGATCGACGTGCTGGTGGTGGACTCGGTGGCGGCGCTGACGCCGCGCGCGGAAATCGAAGGCGAGATGGGCGATCAATTGCCCGGCCTGCAAGCGCGGCTGATGAGCCAAGCGCTGCGCAAGCTCACCGGTTCGATCAACAAGTCGAAGACGCTGGTGATCTTCATCAATCAAATTCGCATGAAGATCGGCGTCATGTACGGCAACCCGGAAACGACGACGGGCGGCAACGCGCTGAAATTCTATGCGTCCGTCCGTTTGGATATCCGCCGCACCGGACAGATCAAGGAGCGCGACGAAGTCATCGGCTCGGAAACGCGCGTGAAAGTGGTCAAGAACAAGGTCGCGCCGCCGTTTAAGCAGGTGGAGTTCGACATCATTTATGGCGAAGGCATCTCGAAAACGGGCGAACTGATCGAGCTCGGCGTCAAGGCCGGCGTGATCGACAAATCTGGCGCTTGGTACGCCTATGGCGGCCAGAAGATCGGTCAAGGCAAGGAAGCCGCGCGTCGCTTCTTGAAGGAGCATCGCGACACAGCGATCGCCATCGAAGACGCGATCCGCGGCAAGACGGTAGCGGTCGCTGACGCCATGTATTCGCCGCCCACGGACGAAGAAGAAAAAGACGCCGTGGAAGGCTGACAAGTTCGCCGGCTGGATTGGAGGCGTGGCGCCGACCCGACCCCATGCCCTGGCCCGTCTTGGTCCGGCCGGCGAATTCCGTAAGCGGGTGTCGCAAGGGAGCGTGCGCAATGGAGCCGCGCATTTCATTGATTACGCTTGGGGTTTTGGACCTGGTCCGCGCCCGTGCGTTTTATGAGCAGCTTGGCTTCACGGCGTCGTCAATCGGCGGCGGCGCGGTGGTGTTCTTAAAGGCCGGGCCGATGGCGATCTGCCTTTGGTCGCGTGAGGAGTTGGCGAGCGACGCCGGTGTTGTCGACACGAAAGCAGGCTTTCGCGGATTGCAGTGGCGCACAATGTCCGCGCCAAGGAAGGCGTGGACGCCACGCTCGCCGAAGCCGAACGCGCCGGCGGCAAGATCACCAAGCCGGCGCATGACGCCGATTGGGGCGGGCGTTCGGGTTATTTTGCCGATCCCGACGGCCATCTTTGGGAAGTCGCGTGGAATCCCCACTTCCCGCTCAGTGACGATGGCGCGCTGACGCTGCCGCCCTGAGGCGACAGCCGTGCGCTTTATGCCTTGAGCCCCGCGCCGCTTGGCGTTGTGCGCTGCACTACCTATACCAAGCCAGCAGCTGATTTGGCTTGGGATACATGCAGAGCGTCAACGACATCCGCCGGCAATTCTTGGATTTTTTCCGTTCGCGCGATCACCAAACGCCGAGCTCGGCGCCGCTCGTGCCGCAAGACGATCCGACGCTTGCTGTTCGTCAATGCCGGCATGGTGCCGTTCAAGAATTATTTCACCGGCGCGGCCAAGGCGCCGTTTGCGCGCGCGGCGACCAGTCAGAAATGCGTCCGCGCCGGCGGCAAGCACAACGACCTCGACAATGTCGGCTACACCGCCCGCCACCACACCTTCTTCGAGATGCTGGGAAATTTTTCCTTCGGCGACTATTTTAAGGATGGGGCCATCGACGCGGCCTGGTCGCTTGCTGACCAAGGACTTTGGTCTTCCAAAAGAAAAGCTAATGGTCACCGTCTATCACGACGATGACGAAGCGGCCTCGCTCTGGAAGAAGATCGCCGGCCTGCCAGACGAGACAAATCATCCGCATCGCAACCAGCGACAATTTCTGGTCGATGGGCGACACCGGCCCGTGCGGCCCCTGCTCGGAGATCTTCTACGACCATGGCCCGTCGGTGGCGGGCGGTCCGCCGGGGTCGCCTGAGCAGGACGGCGATCGCTTCATTGAGATCTGGAATCTGGTCTTCATGCAGTTCGAGCAGTTCGCCGACGGCAAACGCACGAAACTGCCAAAGCCCTCGATCGATACCGGCGCCGGTCTTGAGCGGGTCGCCGCGGTGATGCAGGGCGTGCACTCGAACTACGAGATCGACCTATTCACAACCCTGATCGCGGCTTCGGTGGAGCTTACGGGGGTTAAGGCCGATGGCGCGCAAGCGGCGAGCCACCGCGTCATCGCCGACCATTTGCGCGCGTCGTCGTTCCTGATCGCCGATGGCGTCACGCCCTCAAACGAGGGGCGCGGCTACGTGCTGCGCCGCATCATGCGCCGGGCCATGCGTCACGCGCATATCTTGGGCGCCAAAGAGCCGTTGATGCATCGCCTTGCGCCGACGCTAATCGCCGAGATGGGCGAGGCCTATCCTGAACTCCGTCGCGCCGAACCGGTTATCAAGGCGCAACTGCACGAAGAAGAAGATCGATTCCGACGCACGCTCGCCAATGGCCTGAAGCTGCTCGATGACGAACTCGCCAGCTTGAAGAAGGGCAAGAAGCTCGCCGGCGAAACCGCGTTCAAGCTTTACGATACGTTTGGCTTTCCGCTCGATCTCACGCAGGACATTTTGCGCGGGCGCGGGCTCGAAGTGGATACCGCCGGATTCGACGAGGCGATGCAGCGTCAGCGCGAGAAAGGCCGCGAAAGCTGGATGGGTAATGAAGGCGGAGACAATGCCGCCATCTGGCATTCGATCCTTGAGCGCACGCGCGGCAATGAATTCCTCGGCTATGGCGCTGAGAACGGCGAAGGGGCGCTCACCGCGGTCGTCGCGCACGGCCAAGAACGCCATGCCATGACGCAAGGCGAGGCGGGCGCGCTCGTGTTCGACCGCACGCCCTTTTACGCCGAAAGCGGCGGTCAGGCTGGCGATCATGGCATCATCCGGTTTGCGAACGGCGCCGAATTCGCGGTCGATGACACGCTGAAGCAAGCCGGCAGCCTGCATGCGCATGTCGGGCGCCTGACCAAGGGCGCGATCAAGGTCGGCGACCGGGCCAAGCTCGAAATCGACCATAAGCGCCGCCAGCAAATTCGCGCCAATCACTCGGCGACGCACTTGCTGCATGCGGCGCTGCGCAATGTGCTTGGCCCGCACGTCACCCAGAAAGGATCGCTCGTCGAAGCCGATCGTTTCCGCTTCGACTTCAGCCACGGCTCAGGCGATGAGCGCAGACGAAATCGAACGGGTGGAAGACGAGGTGAACGCCGTCATCCGCCAGAACGCGGAAGGGGTCATCAAGGAAATGGCGCCGGATGCGGCGATCAAGGAAGGCGCGCTCGCGCTCTTCGGCGAGAAATATGGCGACAGCGTTCGCGTGCTGCGTCTTGGCGATGCGCTCGACGGCTTGGGAAAGCCCTATTCCGTCGAACTTTGCGGCGGCACGCACGTGAAGCGCACCGGCGATATCGCCGTTTTTGTGATCTTGTCGGAAGGCGGCGTCGCCGCCGGCGTTCGTCGTATCGAAGCAGCGACCGGTGCGGCGGCGCTGGCGCATTTGAAGGCGCAAGCGGCCTTGGCGAAGACGATTTCGGCGAACCTGAAGACGCCGCTTGCGGAGCTGCCCGATCGCGTCGCCCAATTGCAGGACGATCGACGCAAGCTCGAGCGCGAATTGAGCGAAGCGAAAAAGAAGCTCGCGCTTGGCGGCGGCGGATCGAGCCCAAGCGCGGCGCCTGAACAGGTGGGCGGCGTTGCGCTGATTGCACGCGTGCTCGATGGCGTGCCGGCCAAGGACCTGCGCGGCCTCGTCGATGAAGGCAAGAAGAATGTCGGCTCCGGCGTAGTCGCCTATATCGGCGTGGAGGGCGGCAAGGCGGCGGTCGCGATCGGCGTCACCGACGACTTGAAGTCGAAGGTGTCGGCTGTGGACCTTGTCAAAGCCGGCGTCGCCGCCATTGGCGGGCAAGGCGGCGGCGGCCGCCCGGACATGGCGCAAGGCGGCGGCCCGGACGGCGCGCGCGCGAACGAGGCGCTCGCAGCCATTCGCGCGGCGCTGCAAGGCGCGCTGGCGGCGTGAACATCACCTACCGCGACGCAATCCCTGGCGACGCCAAGGCGCTCGCGGATTTCGGCGCGCGCACGTTCGTCGAAACCTTCGGGCGGCTTTATCCGCCGGACGATCTGTCGGCCTATTTGGCGGCGAAATTCGGCGAAGCGATCCAGCGTCAACAGATTGCCGATCCCAGCGTTCGCTATTGTTTAGCGTTGGATGGCGACGCGATTGTCGGCTATTGCATGATGGGCGCGCTCGATATCGAGAGCGATGAGCCGAACGCGCTCGAATTGCACCGGCTCTACGTCGATGAACCCATCAAAGGCGCAGGCGTGGCGGCGGCGCTGATGGAGGATTGCCTCGCTTGGGCGCGTGGGCGCGCCGCCAAGGCGCTCTATCTCAGCGTCTGGGAGAACAATCATCGCGCGCAGCGCTTTTACAAACGCTACGGCTTCGAACACGTAGGCGAGCACAAATTCATGGTTGGCGCCACAGCAGATCACGATTTCGTCTGGCGGCTGGCGCTCTAGGGGGAGCCGAGATGATGCGCACGATCGGCGTCTCGATCGCCAAAATCGCCGCGTTTGTAGGCGTCTGGATCGCGCTGACGTCGGCGGCGACGCTTGGCGTGGTCGCCCTCGGCGGGCGGGATTTTTTCTTCATCACGCCTTATCGCGTCGCGCTGGAAGTTTTGCTGACGATAGCAGTGCTGAGCGCGTTGATTGTCGTGGCGCGGTTCGTCGACAGGCGTCCGCTTGCGACGATCGGCTTCACGCCAAAACGCCTGATCGACCTCCTCACCGGAACCGTTTTGGGCGCCGCCATCTTTGCGGCGCCGCTGGCGTTGCTCGTCGCCATCGGCGCGGCGCGCTTTGAACCCGATCTCGGCGGTTTCACCGCGCAAGCGCTGGCGATCGGCGTCGTCGTTTGTTTCTTCAACGTCATCACCCAAGAAGCGCTGGTGCGCAGCTACATATTTCAGGAGCTGTGGGCCAAATACGGCGCATGGGTCGCAACCGTCATCACCACGGCTATCTTCCTCATGCTTCACGCCGCGCCGATTTCACGAGGGACCCAAGGGCTTGTCGCCGGCGCCAACATCTTGCTGGCCAGCCTATTGCTGAGTTTGGCGTACGTGCGCACCGGTTCGCTCTGGCTGCCGATCGGCATTCATCTCGGCTGGAACGGGCTGCAAGGGCCGGTGCTCAATATCAATGTCACCGGCGCCGATCTCGCGTTTGGACATTGGAGCGTGTTTTCGTTCTCGGGGCAAAACCCGTTGCTGACCGGCGGTGAGATGGGTGTCGAGGGCGGCTTGGTCGGTCTGATCGGGCCGGCTGCTGGGATCGCCATCGTCGCATTCTTGTTCAAGCAACAACCGAAGCCGGACTTCTCGAGAGTCGATCCCGCAACGAAGTAACGTCTCGGAAACCAAATCAATTGCTTTTGGGCGAGTCGATTCGGGTCTTGGGGGACGCGCGTGATGACGCACAACGACGCTTTGGCCGCTTATCTTGGGCCAGAGATCTTCGAGCGGCTGGAATGGAGCCGCCTTTCGCACTCGCAACGTGAGGCGATTCTATCGGTGTTCCGAGTCGGAATTGGCGCCGGGGCGCAGTCGGGCGTTGTGTCGACGATCGATTGCGTGCTGGCCCAGGGGCGCGTGCTGGTGTGCGAAGATGGTTCACGCTGGCAGACGCTTGAACGCGACGATGCGGAATTGGTGGAGGATTGGGGCGCTGGCGCGTTGGTGGCGATCCACCGGCAGCTCGTGTATCGGCTCGACCCTTACCAGGCGGCAGAGGTGGAGCTTCTGCGGATTTGAGCCTAGCGTCTTGTTTCGGAGACGCAATCGATGCCCGACTTCAAGACCATCAAACTCGACATCGCCGACAACATCGCCACGCTGACGCTCAATCGGCCGGATCGGATGAATGCGTTCACCGATCAGATGGCGCGCGAAATGATCGCCGCGTTCGATATCGCCGATGCGAACGACGATGTGCGCGCCGTGATCGTGACGGGGGCGGGGCGTGCATTTTGCGCCGGCGCCGATCTCGGCGGCGGCGGCGATACCTTCGATTATGAGAAGCGACGCGCCCATCAGGTGAGCGACGACAGATTTGACGCAAGCGGCGATCGCGACGGCGGCGGCCAGGTCGGCATGCGCATCTATGAAAGCCGCAAGCCGGTGATCGCAGCGATCAATGGGCCTGCCGTCGGCGTTGGCGCGACGATGACGCTGGCGATGGATATTCGGCTTGCGGCGCCGGGGGCGAAGATGGGGTTCGTGTTCGCCCGGCGCGGCATCGTGCCGGAGACCCTGTCCTCGTACTTTCTTCCCCGCTTGGTGGGCGTGTCGACAGCGCTTGAGTGGGCGATGACAGGGCGGGTGTTCTTGGCCGAGGAAGCGCATGAGCGCGGTCTCGTGCGCTCGCTCCACAAAGGCGAAGAGCTTTTGGAGGCGGCTTACGCTTTGGCGCGGGAGATCGCCGACAACACCGCGCCGGTCTCGGTGACGCTGGCGCGGCGGATGATGCTGGACATGCTCGACGCCGGCCATCCGATGGAGGCGCATCGGCTGGAGAGCCGGCTGATGGTCGCGCGCGGGCAATCCGGCGACGCCAAGGAGGGCGTCACCTCATTTCTGGAGAAGCGCCAGGCGAAGTATCCCGACAAAGTCTCGCGCGATCTGCCCGCGCCTTATCCGTGGCGGCCGACGCCGCCGTTCCGGGAATGATTACTTCACGCCGCGATATTGGATGAAGCCGGAATTCTGCGCGACTTGGTCATAGAGCTTGCGCGCGGTTTCGTTGCTTTCATGCGTCGTCCAATAAACCCGCGCGAGCTTGAGTTCGTCGGCGCGCGCGTAGACGGCGTCGATCAAGGTGCGCCCGACGCCGCGTTTGCGCGCCGCCGCCGCCGTGAAGAGATCGCCGAGATAGCAATAGTTTTGCGCCGACCAGGTGCTGCGATGAATGACGCAGTTCACCATGCCGATGAGATCCTGGGCGCTTTCGTCTTCGGCGACGAGGCAGAACATGGGTTCTTCGGGGTCGAGCAAGCGCGCGAATGTCGTGGCGGTGATTTCCGCCGAAACGCTCGATTTGTAGAATTCGAGATAGCCAGCCCAGAGAATTTCCCACCCGGGGCGGTCCTCTTCCCGCAGGTCGCGAATAAGGAAGCTGCTCACGCCTTCGCCATCGCTTTGTCGAGATTGTTGGCGATAGCTTCGAGGAAGCCCTCCGTGGTGAGCCATTTCTGCTCGTCGCCGACGAGCAACGCCAAGTCCTTGGTCATCTGCCCGGCTTCGACGGTATCGACCGTCACCTTTTCCATCAGGTGCGCGAAGTCGGTCAGCTTTACATTGCCGTCGAGCTTGCCGCGATGGGCGAGGCCGCGCGTCCAGGCGAAGATTGAAGCCACGGAATTGGTCGAGGTCGGTTCGCCCTTCTGATATTGCCGATAGTGGCGCGTCACGGTGCCGTGCGCAGCCTCCGATTCCATCGTCTTGCCATCGGGGGTGAGCAGCACCGACGTCATCAGGCCAAGCGAGCCGAAGCCTTGCGCCACCGTGTCGGATTGCACGTCGCCGTCATAATTCTTGCACGCCCACACATAGCCGCCGGACCATTTCAGCGCCGAGGCGACCATGTCGTCGATCAAGCGGTGTTCGTAAGTGAGCTTGCGCTTGTCGAACTCGGCCTTGAATTCGGCGTCGAACACCTCCTGGAAGATATCCTTGAACCGACCGTCATAGGCTTTGAGGATGGTGTTCTTGGTCGACAGATAGACCGGCCAGTTCTTCATCAGACCGTAATTGAGCGATGAGCGGGCAAACTCGCGGATCGAGCTCATCGAGATTGTACATGGCCATCGCCACGCCCGGACCAGGCGCGTCGAACACGTCATGCTCGATCACCTGGCCGTCCTCGCCGACGAATTTGATGGTGAGTTTGCCCTTGCCGGGGAATCTGAAATCGGTGGCGCGATATTGGTCGCCGAAGGCGTGACGGCCGACGACGATCGGCTGCGTCCAGCCCGGCACCAGGCGCGGCACGTTCTTGCAGATAATCGGTTCGCGGAAGATGACGCCGCCCAGGATGTTGCGGATGGTGCCGTTGGGCGACTTCCACATCTTCTTCAGATTGAATTCCTTCACGCGCGCTTCGTCGGGCGTGATGGTGGCGCATTTCACGCCGACGCCGACTTTCTTGATCGCGTTGAGCGGCGTCGACCGTGACTTGGTCGTTGGTGGCGTCGCGGTGTTCGATGCCCAAGTCGAAATATTGCAGATCGATGTCGAGATAGGGGTGGATCAGGCGCTCCTTGATGAGCTTCCAGATGATCCGCGTCATCTCATCGCCGTCGAGTTCGACGACCGGATTGTCCACCTTGATCTTCGCCATCTGTCCGTCCTTCGCAGCTTCGCGTTCGGCGCGGGTGGTAGCAGCTTGGAGCGGGCGCGCAAACTGCGACTTAGCGGTCGCGGCCCTTGCGGGTTTGGCCGCCAATCGGGAAAGGAACGCTCGCCATGACCCGCGCGCGAAATATGCCGCCGCCGATCGAGGAGGAATGGCCGGCGATTTGCCTGGTGCGCCCGCAGATGGGCGAAAACATCGGCGCGGCCGCGCGTTCGATGCTGAATTTTGGGCTGGTGCAGCTTCGCCTGGTGGCGCCGCGCGACGCTTGGCCGAACCCAAAGGCCGAAATCGTGGCCGTCGGCGCCGATAGCGTGCTGAAGCATGCGCGTGTCGAATGGCGGTTGGAGGACGCGCTCGCCGACGCGACCTTGGTGCTTGCGGCGACGGCGCGGCCGCGCGGTATGGAAAAGCCGGTATGGGGTCCGCGCCAGGCCGCGGAGAAAATCCTGCACGCGGCGATC
The DNA here is from genome assembly GCA_963847165.1 of uncultured Pseudomonadota bacterium. Lineage (GTDB taxonomy): Bacteria > Pseudomonadota > Alphaproteobacteria > Caulobacterales > Aquidulcibacteraceae > Vitreimonas. The sequence continues at coordinate 27,851 of CAWJYY010000010.1, read as the reverse complement.
GCCGCGGGCGAGCGGCCGGTCGTGATGTTCGGGCCGGAAGCGGCTGGGCTGGAGAGCGACGAGATGGCGCGCGCCGACGCGATCCTGACGCTGCCCGTCAATCCGGCTTTGCGTCTTTCAACCTGGCGAACGCGGTTTCTGTGTTCGCTTTCGCCTGCGCCGAGGCGCGGCAGGGCGAGAGCGTGCCGCCATGGTTTCGCGACGCCGCAGAGCCCGCCCGCGACGCAGGAAGAGCTGGAAGCGATGTTCCTGCATCTGGAGAGCGAGCTCGAGCATGGACGGTTCTTTCATCCGCCCGATAAAGCGCCGCTGATGAAGCGCAATCTGCGCGCGATGCTCTTGCGCGCGCATCTGACTGGGCAGGAGACGCGCACGCTCCGCGGCGTGATCAAGGCGCTGACTATTGGGCGCGGCGGCCGCAAGAAAGATGGACAATAGCTTGCGCGCGCCGCCAGACCATCGGCGGCGCCGTCGCCATCACTTGCGCGCGACTTCTTCGAGCTGGTCGGCGCAGATGCCCCAGCCGGGGTGAAAGCCCATCTTTTCGTGCTTCTCGCGATCGGCGACTGTCGGGTGGAAGACGCGCGCTGTGTACTTGGTCTTGCCGGCGCCGGCGCCTTCGAAGCTGATGACGGCGGTCATGAAAGATTTTTCGCGCGGCTCCCACGCTTTCGAATAGGCGTCCGTCCACACCACCCTTTCGTTCGGGATGACTTCGAGGAAGACGCCGGGTTGGTCGAACCGTTCGCCGTTCGGGCCTTCCATCACAATGTGGCTCACCCCGCCTGGACGAAGGTCCATTTGCAGGACCGACGAGGTCCACGGACGCGGCGCCCACCATTGCGCGACTTTCGCCGGATCTGTGTAGGCGGCGTACACCATTTCGCGCGGCGCATCGATAATGCGGGAAAGAACGAGATCGCGGTCGCCGATTGGGTTGGCGTCGACTGGCGTGGTCATCGGATGTCTCCATTAATCTGGATATTTCTACGCCAAGGACGATCGAGCCAGAGCCGGCCCGACAGCGTCGCCAGCGCTTATTTGGCGCGAGCGTTATCTTGAATCTTGTCCAGGTGCATGCGGATGTGGGCGGCTTCAGCCGGTGAATTGGCGAGTGCGATGGCGCGGTTGAACGCTTCGCTCGCTTCGCTGCTGCGCTTAAGGTCGAGCAGGAAGGCGCCTCGCACGGCGTGAAAGTGGAAATAGTTTTGCAGGCGATCGCCGAGCGGCTCGATTGTGTCGAGCGCCGCTTGCGCGCCGCGAACCTTTGAAATGGCGACGGCGCGGTTGAGGATGACGACCGGTGAGGGCTGCAGCTGTTCCAATGCTGCGTAGAGCAATTCGATCTGCGTCCAATCGGTCTGCGCGAAGGTGGGTGCGCGGGCGTGCAGTGCGGCCATCGCCGCCTGCACTTGATAGGCGCCGCGGCGTTGGTGGCGAATGGCTTTGTCGATAAGCGCAAGGCCTTCGGCGATCTTGTCTTGGTCCCAGCGCGCGCGATTCTGATCTTCGAGCAGAATGATGTCGCCGTTGACGTCGAAGCGAGCCGCGCTCCGGGCATGTTGGAGCAGCATCAGCGCCAGCAGTCCCATGATTTCCGGTTCTGCGGAGAAAAGTCCCAGAAGCATCCGGGTCAGCCGGATGGCCTCCTCGCAGAGTGGCGCGCGCATGGGCGCCTCATCGCCGCTGGCGGAATAACCTTCATTAAAGAGCAGGTAGAGCATCGCCGCCACGGCAGCGAGGCGTTCGCTGCGTTCCGGCGCGCTCGGGGTTTCGAAGGGGACGCCAGCATCGGCGATGCGGCGCTTGGCGCGGGTGATGCGCTGCTCCATCGCCGCTTCGCTGACGAGGAACGCGCGCGCGATCTGTGAAACCGAGAGCCCCGAGACGATGCGCAGCGCCAGCGCGATCTGCTGGGTGGCGGGCAGATCTGGGTGACAGCAGACGAAAAGGAGGCGCAGCACATCGTCGCGATAGTCGCCATTGTCGAGCTTTTCCACGACCTTGGCTTCGGCGTCCTCGAGGTCGGAGAGTTGATCCTCTTGCGGCAGCGCCTGCTGCTTGGCGGAGCGGCGTTTCGCATCGATAGCGACGTTGCGGCCGACGAAGATGAGCCAGGCCGCTGGATCGCGCGGCGGCCCATTTTTCGGCCAAGCCGAGAGCGCTTTGAGGCAAGCCTCCTGGTAGGCCTCCTCGGCGGTGTCGAAATCGCGGAAGTATCGCAGCAGCGCGCTTACCGCTTGCGGCCGCGCCGAGGTGAGGGCCGCGTCGATCCAAGCGAGGTCCGTCACCGCGCAATTTGGTCGTTGTTGAAGACGCGCACAGGACGGATCTCATAGGCGCCGCCGGGATTGGCTTGGCCGAGTTCTCGGGCGATGGCCACCGCCTCTTCGAGGTTTTCACAATCGAGGATGTAGAAGCCGAGCAGCGCCTCCTTGGTCTCCGCATAGGGGCCGTCGAGGACGAGGTCCTTCTCTTTGACCAGAGTGGTGGCCGCAGTCGTCGGCATCAGCCGCAGCGAAGGGCCCAGCTTGTTTTGCTTGCGCAGCCGGTCATGGACAGCTCCCAGGCGATCCATCACCGCGTCATCCTCTTGCTTGGACCAGGACATGACGGTGTTTTCGTTGTTGTAGCAGAGGAAGGCGTAGAGCATCGGAACCTCAAGGGGTCGCATCTAGGACGCGCGAGTATGCCCCGGGCCGACAAAAGCGTGGAGAAAAATTCAGCTCCGCAGCAGACGAGGCGCCCGTGGGCTTCGCCGAAATCGGTGAAGCGCGCGGCGCCGACGGGCGCCCCCGAGGGCGGATCTGAGCTTGACGCCGATCAGCTGCGCATCCCAACCAGTTCGTGGCCCTCGCCGCCCACGATCTCGACGGTGAAGAGGGCGCCTTCGGCGATGTCGTCGCCATCGACGTAAATGACGCCGTCGATCTCGGGCGCGTCGGCCTTGCTGCGGCAGGCATAGGCCTGCGCGTCGTCGTCCCAGCCGTCATTGATGACGTCGACGGTCTTGCCGATCATCGATTGGCCGCGAGCATGCGCGAGCGTGGTCTGCGTTTCCATGAAACGATCGTAGCGCTCGTCGATCTCGCCCTGATCGACGTGATCGCCCAGAGCGCGCGCCGGCGCGCCTTCGACGTTTTCGTATTTGAACACGCCGGCGCGATCGATTTCGGCGGCTTCGATGAAATCCAGCAGCATTTCAAAATCGTCCTCCGTCTCGCCTGGGAAGCCGACTATGAAGCTCGAGCGGATGGTGAGATCGGGACAAATTGCCCGCCACTTGCCGATGCGGTCGAGCACTTTGTCCTGGTTCGCCGGCCGACGCATGGCTTTGAGCACGCTGGGTGATGCGTGCTGGAAGGGGATATCGAGATAGGGAAGGATTTTGCCTTCCGCCATCAATCCCACCACCTCGTCGACGTGCGGATAGGGATAGACGTAATGGAGGCGCACCCACGCGCCGAACTCGCCGAGTTCTTTGCAGAGATCGAAGAACTTGGCGCGGACCATACGGTCCTTCCATTTGCTTTCGGCGTATTTGACATCGACGCCGTAGGCGGAGGTGTCCTGTGAAATGACCAGCAGCTCCTTGACGCCGGCTTTGACCAAGGATTCTGCTTCCTTCAGCACGGCGTTGGCGGGGCGGGAGGCCAGATCGCCGCGAATGCTGGGGATGATGCAGAAGCTGCAGCGATTATTGCAGCCCTCCGAGATCTTCAGATAGGCGTAGTGGCGCGGCGTGAGACGCAATCCGCCCTCCGGCACGAGATCGATTTTCGGATCATGCGGCTTGGGCAAATGCGCGTGAACGGCGCCCACGACGGCTTCGTATTGATGCGGGCCGGTGATTTCGAGCACTTTCGGGTGGGTGTCGCGAATGAGCGCCGCTTCCTTGCCTAAGCAACCGGTGACGATGACCTTGCCGTTTTCGCTGATGGCTTCGCCGATGGCCTCCAGGCTCTCGGCTTTGGCGCTATCGAGGAAGCCGCAGGTGTTCACCACCACGAGGTCGGCGTCTTCGTAGTCGCCGCTCAGTTGATAGCCTTCGCTGCGCAAGCGGGTGATGATCCGCTCGCTGTCGACGAGCGCTTTCGGGCAGCCGAGGCTGACCACGCCGATGGTTGGGGCTTTTGTCATGCGAAGGCGGGGCTTTTAGCGGAAGCGGCGGGTAAGCCCAAGCCCATTGGCGGACTCAAGGGTTTACTCGGGTGAACCGGTCCGAAAACGGCCAGACAGGCGGCCCGATTCCGGCGAGTATTGCACAAACGGAGAGATGCCGATGGCGACGCTTCGAAGAGAGTTCCGATCGCCGCGTTCCGCGGACGAAGTATGGGCGGTTCTGAAGCAATTCGACCGCGTGCATGAGCTGGCGAAGGGCTTCGTCGTGGGCGCCCGGATGGAGGCCAGCGGGGCGCGACTGGTGACATTCGCGAACGGAATGGAGGTGCGGGAATGGCTGGTCAGCGCCGACGATGGCGAGCGGCGGCTGGTTTACGCCATCACCGACAATCCGCGTTACGCCCACTACAACGCCTCCGCTCAAGTGGTTGCCGATGGGGCCGGGAGCCGCTTCCTCTGGACGGTGGATTTCCTGCCCGACGAGATGGCGCCCCTGCAGGGGGCGGCCATGGATGCGGGAGCGGCCGCCATGGCCAAGGCGCTGGCCTAATCCAAAGGCGAGGGCGCTGCTGCGAATGACTTGCAAGAGCGGCCGGGCGCGCTTTCGTGCATGCGCGGATGTACCAGAACGAGGGCTTGGCTAAACTCGGCGCCAAGACCTATCGAGAATCCATCGAGGAGATGAAGCACGCCGACAAACTGGTGACGCGCATCGTCTTCCTCGATGGCTTCCCCAATTTGCAGGCGCTTAATAAGCTGAAGATCGGGACCGACGCGCCGACGCGGCTGGACTGCGATTTACAAGCGGAGAGGATCGGACGCACGGCTCTGGTCGAAGGCGTGGCGCTTTGCGAAGAGAAGCAGGATTACGTTTCACGCGATCTGCTGCGGGAAGTCCTCGACGACACCGAAGACCATATCGACTTTTTGGAAACGCAGATTTCCGCGCTCGCCCAAATGGGGCTGCAGAACTATCTGCAGAGCCAGTACGAACTCGAGAGCGAATAACGGCGCCTAGCGCGCGATGGCGCGGGCGGGCTCCGCCGGCGGCGCGAAGCGGGCGATTTCGTCGAACCCTTCGCCGCACTCAAGCATGCTGCGCTCCATGTCCGTCAGCAGCAGCCAATCGGCGGCTTCCGCAAACGAGCAGCACTGCTTCACCGTGCTCGACATGCCTTCGCGCGCGTCGCGGCTCAGCCAATGCGTGATGTGCGCCTTCGGTCCGTCGTCTTCGCAAAGCCAAGCCGCGCGGCGGAATATTTGCAGCCGCAGCGGGGAGAAGAGGGTTCGATAGTGCTCGAAGAGGGCGTCCAGTTGCTGGAAGGTGACGTGATTGAAGGTCGCGCCCGCGCGAACGACGTTGAGGCAATCGCTTGTCAGCAGTTCCGGTTTGTCGGACTGGAATTTGGCCATCGCCTTCAATTCGTCAACGCTGATGTCGCCGACGAATTCGACCAAGTTGAGCTCAACGGCTTGGTTTCGGCGTGTGATGACCGTCAACGCGCGCACTCCTTCCAGGTTACACCTGACCCCTGCGCCGTTGAGAAACCGTTAAGCGTGATGGGCCCGCGCTCACAAAAGCGTGTGCGCGCTTGGTCGTGCTGTGATGCCAGTTCGTCGCGCCTTTCGTTGACCCTTCGCTCGGCGCACGGCTTCGCTAGCGCCCATGAGAATACTGATCTTGCGCCGCGGCGTTGGCGGCGTGCGCGAGCGCGCAAGGGGCATCATCATCGGTGACTGCAGCGCCCGTTATCGAGGCCGAGCGCGCTTTTGCGGCGCGCGCCAGCCAGGTCGGCTGGATCCCGGCGTTCTGCGAATATAGCGCAAGCGACGCCCAATCGATCGGGCGCGCCGGACTGACGCCTGCGCATGCGCGCATGTGCGCCCTGCCTGACGATGGCGAGCGCAACTTGTATTGGGCCCCCGTCTACGCCGGCATCGCGCGCTCCGGCGACATCGGCTTCACCACCGGTCCGGCGAGTTTCGATGCGGCGCACAATCCTGCGATCCAGTATTTCACGGTTTGGCGCAGGCAAGCCGACGGAACCTGGAAGTGGATCTACGACGGCGGCGTCGGCGCTGTCGCATCGCCTGGTCCTTATCTCGCCGAGGGCGTTGAGACGCCAACGCTGCCGGTCTCTGGTTCGGGGGTCGCTTCGGCGGGCGTGGCGATGGCGCAGGTGAACACGATCGAAGCCAACGCCAACACGCCAGCCCAGCTGCGCGCCTACTTGGCGGCGGGCGCGCACGTTTATCGGCGCGGACGCGCGCGCGCCTATGGGGGGGCGGCTTCGCAAGCGAATTTGCTCTATCCCTCGCCTCAGATGACCTATCGGCAGCGGCGCACGGAAGCCTCGGCTGCGGGCGATCTCGTCTTCACGCTGGGCGAAGCGCGCTGGAGCGAAGGCGCCGCCGCAAGGCAGGGGTTCTACGCGCGTATTTGGCAGCGCAACGCGCAAGGGTGGCGGATTGTGTTTGATCAGCTGGCGCCATGGTCGCCGCCTCCCGCCTAATCGCTCAAAGCAGCGGTCAGGCTCTTCTGCTTGGCGGACTCGATTGCGGCGCGGAAAGCGATCGGATCGGCGATGTCGGGGACGATGACGGCGTCGACGCCGGTCCCTTCGATGCGGATATGCCCATAGCCCAAGAGCCTGCCCATGAGGCTCTGCTCCAGCTGCACGCCCTCAATATTCTGCAGCGCGATCTCGTTGGTGCGCAGGGTGAAGAAGCCGGTCTTCTCCACGAAGCGGTGGGAGGTGACGGCGATCTCGGTGGTGTTTTGGCGGACCATCATGGCCACGAAGATCCAAATGCCGATCAGGCACCAGAATAGGAAAATCAGCGCCGCCCACGCCTTGACGCTGTACCACCAGTGAAAGTGCGCCTGGGCGATGATGCGCTCACCGGTTCCCAGGGATTTTTCGATGTAACCCATAGGCCCTATTTGACTTCCGCCCCCGGTTCCGTCAAAAGCCCTCGCTTTCCGCGACCCCATTGGGGCCTCTTTTGGGGCTCGCGGTTCATACTGGGCGACGGGCGAACCGCCAGGGCAGTCGCGATCTCGTTGTGAGGTCGCCGGGCCCCGTCACGGGAAGAAGGCGCGTTTCAGCGCATGACCAAGCGTATCCAAGCCAAATACAAATCCGACCGCCGTTTCGGCCAAAACCTCTGGGGCCGTCCGAAGTCTCCCGTCAACAAACGCCAATACGGCCCCGGCCAGCACGGCCAGCGCCGCAAGGGCAAGACGTCCGACTTCGGCCTGCAGTTGGTGGCGAAGCAAAAGCTGCGAATGTACTATGGCAACATCACCGAAAAGCAGTTTCGCAAGACCTACGAGGAAGCCGCGCGCCGCAAGGGCAATACGGCGGAGAACCTGATCGGTCTGCTTGGAAAGCCGTCTCGATGCAGTGGTGTATCGCTGCAAGTTTGCGCCGACGGTGTTTTCGCGCGCGGCAATTCGTGAACCATGGCCACGTCAAGGTGAACGGCAAGCGCGTCACTATTCCCGTCCTACCTGGTGAAGGTGGGCGATGTGGTCGAAGTTCGCGACAAGGCCAAGTCGATGGCGATCGTGCTCGAAGCGCTGCAAAGCCAGGAGCGCGACACGCCGGACTATCTGGAAGTCGATCCCAAGGGCGATGACCGCGCGCTATCAGCGCGTGCCGACGCTCTCGGACGTGCCGTATCCGGTGCAGATGGAACCGAACCTCGTCGTCGAATACTACGCGAGCTAAAATTCGCCTCAGCGGTGAAAGCTAAAAGAATTTGGGCCCTCCGTTTCGGAGGGCCTTTTTCTTGTATGCTGCCGGACATGAACAAGCAGCGTAAGAAGCTCGACGAAGCGATCCTGATCGCTCCGGGCGACAAGGCGATCTTGAAGAAGCGCGACACGGTCGGGGCCGATCTGTTCCCGGATCGCGACGAGGCTGAAGCATCGCTCAGCGCCGACGTGAAGGAAATCGACGCGCTGCAGGATCGGTTATGGGCGGAACGATCGCGCGCCTTGCTGGTGGTGCTGCAAGGCATCGACACCTCAGGCAAGGACGGGACCGTGCGCGGCGTGTTCGGTTCGTGTGGACCGTTGGGCGTGGTTGTGAGCGCGTTTGGGGTGCCGAGTTCGGAAGAGGCGGCGCACGATTATCTTTGGCGGGTGCACAACGCCGTGCCGAAAAAGGGGCTGATCGGCGTCTTCAACCGCTCGCACTACGAAGACGTATTGGTGGCGAAAGTGCGCAAGCTAGCGCCTGCCGAAGCGATCGAGCAGCGTTATGGGCAAATCAACGATTTCGAGAAATATCTGACCGAGAATGGCGTCACCATCCTGAAATTCATGCTGCACATCTCGAAGGACGAGCAAAAGCAGCGTCTGGAAGACCGTCTTGAGCAGTCCAAGCACAATTGGAAATTCAATCCAGGCGATCTGGAGGACCGCAAGCTCTGGGACGATTACCAGAAGGCTTATGAGGTGATGCTGGAGCGCTCCTCCAGCGAGCACGCGCCTTGGCGTGCGATCCCCGCCGACAAGAAGTGGCGGCGCAACGCGATCATCGCCTCAGTCGTGCGCGACACGCTCGAACAGATGGCCCCGCAATATCCGAAGCCGAAATGGAAGCCCTCGGATTTCAAGATTGAGTAGAGGCGTCATCGGCGCGGATAATGCCCAGCGAAATCACCCGCTTGATGGCCTCGTCGGGCCCGATGCTGAGCGGCTTCAAAGCGGAGCGCTTCATATAGAGGAGATAGCCTGAGGTGGGCACGGGCGCGTGCGGCACGAAGACTGCGACGAGGTCTTCGTCGCCGATGTCGGACACGACCTCGACGGCGTGCTCGTTGGTGATGAAACCGATCGTCCAAATGCCGGGCTGCGGAAACTCCAGCAGCACCGCTTGCTTGAACGAGGTGCGCTCCGGCGCGGCGACCTGGCGGAACACTTGTTTGGCGCCGCCATAGATGGAGCGGACGAGCGGCAGGTTGCCGATCACCTGGTCGGTGGAATCGACAAGCCAGCGGCCGACGAGATTGCCCGCCAGGGCCCCGATCAGGGTCAGGACGGCGACGGCGATCAGCACGCCGCTGCCGAAAAAGCTCTGTGTGAACCGCTTCAGCGTCGGCGGGATGAGCGGAGCGACATTGTGATCGATGATGCTGACGACGAGCCAGATCACCCAGAAGGTGACCACGAACGGCAAAACCAAGGCGACGCCGGCCAGAAACGAATTCCTGAGCCAGGTGAAGACATTAAAGCGGCTGACGGCTCGGAACGGGCTCATGTGAGCAGCATGTAGGCCCCGGCGCGGGCGCAAGGAAGCGGGTCTAGTCGCCGCGCCGGAGGGCTTCCTACTTTTGCCTCCATGTTTGGCCGCAAGAGCAGGTTTGTCTCCGCGCCGCGCAGACGCGCACCGCGGGACGGGTTTTCCGAAACAGTCATTCGCGTCGTCGATACGATCGGGCCGGCCGTCATCGGCGTGCGCCGCACGAGCCGTGCGCGCGATCTCTACGACGGCGCGGGCTCAGGCGTGATCGTTTCGCCCGACGGCTACGCGCTGACCAACAATCACGTCGTGCGCGGCGCTGGCCGGGTCGAGGGCATTCTCCATGACGGCAGCGTTGTTTCCGCTGAAGTGGTCGGCGCCGATCCGGATACGGATTTAGCGCTGCTGCGGCTTGCCGGGACACGGCCATCATCGCGCCGAACTGGGCGATTCCGATGCGCTTAAAGTCGGCGAACTTGCGATTGCGATCGGCAATCCGCTTGGTCTGCAGGCGACAGTGACGGTTGGCGTCATCTCGGCTTTGCGGCGGACGCTGCGCGGTGAGAGCGGGCGCTTGATCGAGGACGTCATTCAAACCGACGCCGCGCTCAATCCCGGCAATTCGGGCGGCGCGCTGGTGGACGCGGATGGCTCGGTGATCGGCATCAACACCGCGATCATAGGCGGCGCGCAGGGCATCTGCTTTGCGGTGCCGAGCAACACCGCAAAGTCCGTCATTCCCGATCTTATGCGCAGTGGCCGCGTGGCGCGCGGATGGTTCGGCATTGGCGGTCAAACCCAGGAATTGTCGCGCGCCCTGGTGCGCCGCCTAGGCCTCGATGTCGAGAGCGGCGTGCTGGTGGTGGCGATTTCAGGCGGCGGCCCCGCGGATGCGGCGGGCCTGCGCGTGGGCGATGTGGTGCTGAAGCTCGACGGCTCGCCCGACCCCTTCGGTCGATGCGGTTCACAAGCTTTTGACGCGCGAGCGCATTGGCCGGCGCGTGGCGCTGGAGGTGCTGCGCGATGGGTCGCGCATCAAACTCGACTTGTCGGTGATGGAGCGGCCGGACGAGCGGCGCAGCGCCTAGGCGGCGAGTTCGACGCCCTTGTCGGAAGCAGGGACTTCAATTCGCCGCTCTGAAACATCTCGCGAACGATGTCGCAGCCGCCGATGAATTCGCCCTTGACGTAGAGTTGCGGGATCGTCGGCCAGTTGGCGAATTCCTTGACGCCTTGGCGAATATCTGCGTCGGCCGAGCACATCCACGTCGAAATAGTCGACGCCCATGTGGTCGAGGATCTGCACGACCATGTTGGAGAAACCGCATTGCGGCCGATCCGCGCGTGCCCTTCATGAAAAGCACGACGTCGTGGCCGGCGACGGTGTTGCGGATGGTTTCAAGCGCGTCCGACATTTCAAACTCCGAACCCGGAAGTAAGCAGTAATGCAAACGTCATCAAGGCTTTGCGCTGGTTTCTAGGGCCAGCGCGTGAAGCGCGCCGCCGATTTTGCCTTGCAAGGCGGCATAGACCATCTGGTGCTGCATCACCCGCGATTTGCCGGCGAACGCCGCTGATCGAATGATGGCTTTGTAGTGGTCCCCGTCGCCGGCGAGGTCCTTGATTTCAATGTCGGCGTCGGCAAAGGCCGCCCGCAAAAGCCGCTCCAGCTCGCTGGCGCTCATGGCCATGGGGATTGCTCCTAAAAATGCGCGGGTGTCGATCCTGGCGCCCCCGCCGGGCGCGGAACAGATGACGATCACGAAAGTTTTGGTTGCGCGGACCACCCTGTCCAGGGCATTGGGCCCGGTTTGGGGAGGCGGGCGGTCGAAAAGATCGCCCACTGCGTGGGAGACGTTGACAACGACACCTTTTCCGAAAATTTAGGTGGCTGGCGTCGGTAACCGCCGGGGACAGAAAGATCGCAAATGCGACAGCCCGGCGGCACTTGGTGGGAAGGACGAGAGACGGTTCCTGGGACGGTTCCTGGGATGGGTTCCTGGGATGGACCGTTCGGTTCGTTCGCCAAGCGCGCAAAAGAAATTGACCTTGCGGCGCAAGAGCGCCGAACAAAAACCGCGTTGCTAGAAACAAACTAAAGGCCAGGCAGAAGGGCAGACCATGACGTTGATGAATTCGCTGCTGATGTTCGCGCAGCAGAGCGGTCCCGCCGCGGGACAAGCAGCCACCACGACCGCCACCAGCGCGGCTCCGCCCGCGGGTCCGCCGCCGTCGGCCGCCGACCTGATCGCGGCCAAGCAACGCGCCGCCGCCGCCGCATCGGAAGCGGCCGGCCACAACGAGGTCAGCCTGCTCGACCTCATCCGTCAGCTCAACGCCGTTGAGCTCGGCGTCATGATCATCCTGGGTCTTTGCGCCATCTACGCGGTCGCGCTGCTGTTCGAAAAGATCTACGTCATGCGCAAGGCCGCCCGGCAGACGCGCGAATTCCTCGCCGCGTTCCGAAAGGCCAATTCGGTGCAGGACGCCGAAACCATCGTGCGCAAGCTGCCGCAATCGGGCATCAAGTCGATGTTCGACGCCGGCATGGCCGAAGTCCGCCGCACTCAAGACCTCGGCCTCTACGCCATGCGCGATGCGCGCGACCACACCATGCAGCGCGTCTCCGCGGCGATGACCACACGCCAGAACGAGCACCTTGAAGATCTTGGCTCGTCGATGACCTTCCTGGCGTCGATCGGTGCGAACGCGCCGTTTATCGGCCTTTTCGGCACGGTTTGGGGCATCATGGTCGCCTTCGTCGGCATCGCTAAGACGCAAACCACTTCGCTCGCGGTCGTCGCGCCCGGCATCGCCGGCGCTCTGCTCGCGACGGCGGCCGGTCTCGCCGCCGCCATCCCGGCGGTGCTCATCTATAACTTCGCCGCCAAGCAAATCTCCAAGCAAGGCGGCAAGCTCGAGGACTTCGCGTCTGAGTTTATCGCCCTCGTCTCGCGCGACATGGATAGCCGCGCGGGTTGAGATTTAGCTGCTTCGGAGGAATAGCCAATGGCGGCTAAGTTCTCTGCGCCTGGCCACGGTGGTGGTAAGCGCGGTCGCATGGACGTGACGGCGGATCCAAACGTGATCCCCTTCATCGACATCATGCTCGTGCTGTTGATCATCTTCATGATCGCAGCGCCGATCTCGAGCGTGGACATTCATGTCACAATGCCGAGTTTCGCAAGATCGATCCGTCGAAACGGCCGCCGCGGCCGACTTGGGTCTCGGTCAACGCTCAAGGCGGCACGGTGCGCGTCTATGTGATGAACGACGAGGTTTCGTGGGACACGCTTGGGCAGCGGACGATCGAAGCGGTGCGCACCAACTCGCCGCAAATCGCCGACGATGATTACGAAGTGAAGGACCAGCGCATCTATATCCGCGCCGACGCCGATCTTCCGTATCGCAATGTCGTGCGCACCATGAACCAATTGCAGAACGTGGGCTTTCACCAAAATTGGCCTCGTCGCCGAGGACCGGAGGAGGTAGGCGATGGCCGGCAAAGTTTCAGGCGGGGGCGGCCGACGGGGGGCGATGCAGCCCAATTCCGAACCCAATGTCATCCCGTTTATCGACATTCTCTTGGTGTTGCTGATCATCTTCATGGTCACAGCCCCGCTGCCGACGGTCGACTTGCGGGTCGATCTGCCGCCGCCCAACCCCGTGCCGATCCATCTCGAGGGCCTAAATCCCGACCATTGTGGGCATCCGCGAGGGTGCGGGCGGCCTGGAGGTGTTCGTTGACGAGCAAACCGTGACGATGTCTCAACTTGGCCAGGTCACGCTGGAACACGCGATCCGCAACAATCCGGCGCTCAACGTCGAGGACATTTACGCCGAAGCGCGTATCTTCGTCCGCGCCGATCAAAGCACCGCCTATGGCAATGTCGTCGACGTGATGAGCCGCCTTGAAGAAGAAGGCTTCGTCAAGGTCGGCATCTTCGCAGAACTTGCGCAGGAAGGCTGAAGATGGTCCGCCTTCGTCTCATTTCCCTGGTTCTGGCCGCCATCATCTGCGCGGGCATCGCCTACTTGGCCTTCACCGGCAAGTTCCGCGCGGTCACCGATATGTTCCAGGATCGGAACGCGGTGAAGGTGGAGGTCGAGGCCAAGCGCCCGCCGCCGCCGCCGCCGCCGCCGCCGAACCGGCCGCCGCCGCCGCCGCCGCCCGAGCAGCGGGTGCCGCCGCCGGATCTGAGCGCACCGCCGACGCCCACCCCGCTCCCTGTCGCGGTCGACCCCCCGCCGGCGCCGCCGACGCCGGGGATCATCACCGGCGCGATCTGGCTGCAGCGGCCGGGCGCGCGCGACTTCGACCGCTATTATCCGGATCGGGCCCGCGACCGCGATCAGGAGGGCCGCGTGACCCTGGACTGCCTGGTTTCGGCTGACGGCCGCATTTCCTGCTCGGTGATCAACGAAGATCCCGTCGGGATGGGGCTTCGGCGAAGCGGCGTTGCGCATTTCGCAGTCCTTCCGGATGGCGGCGCAGACCTCCGACGGGCGCGCCACATCGGGCGGCAGGATTCGGGTGCCGATCACGTTCCGCCTCGCTGGCGGCTAATATCGTTCGTATTTCGAACGTAATTTCTGGAAAAACACCGCTTGCGAGGGCGCGCGTGTCATGGAGAGAGATTGATGAGGATTTTGATCGGCGCCGCAGCGGCGCTCCTGTTCGCCGCGGTCGCCGCAGCACAGACGACGACGCCCGCCACGCCGGCGCCGCCCGTGCCGCCCAGCGCGTGCGGCGAAGCGCAAGCGGCGCCGACCTTGCCGGATCCCGCCCACGCCAGCGCCGCGCAGATGACGCGGGCCAACCAGACATTCGAGACATGGGCGACCGATACGCGCTCCAAGCTGCAATGCCGTCAGGCCGAAATCCGCGCGCTGGCGGCGCAGGTGACCGCCGCTGAGACGGCCTATAACGCTCAGGCGGCCACATTCTCCAACACGGTCAATTCCTGGAACGCCGCGACAACCGCCTTCAACCAACGCAATGGCGCCAGCAGCGGCGCCAGCAGCCACTCCAACCGCGGCAGCGCCCTCGGCCAGCACGGCCCCAGCTAGGACAGACCAAGCGTTGACGCCGGATTAACGGTCGCGCGCGCTCACTGGCGTGCGTGACGCCGGCATCGAATCATCAGGAAGCGCCTGAGCCGCTGGAGCTCACACGAGCCGCATGCGCCGCGGGCGCGCACAGCGCTCGTGCAGCGGCTGTGCGAAATCGTTTCGTGGCCGGAAAGCCGAATTCCCGCGCACGAACGACAGCTGGCCGCCGATATCCTGGTTGGGCTTCTGCGAACCAGCAGCGTGGAATTGCGCAAACGCTGCGCCGATGGACTAGTGCGCATCAATGACGCGCCGAAAACGCTGTTGCGCTATCTGGCGCGTGACGAAATCGCCGTTGCTCTGAGTTTGCTCGAAGGCGGCGTCGGCTTCGACGATTCCGATCTCATCGCCACCGCTAGAGCCGGCGTCACCTCGCATTGGCATGTCTTGGCGCGCCGGCGCGGGCTCAGCGAACCGGTGACGGACGCGCTGCTGCAGACCGGCGACATCGCAACCATTGAGGCTGTGCTCGCAAAATCCAACCGCCAAACTCTCCTGGCAGGGCGTCGATCTGGTCGTGTCGCGCTCGCGCCAGGCGCCCAGCCTTGCGGCGCTGTTGGCGCCGCGCCTGGAATTGCGGGCGACGCAGGCGTTGGTGCTGTTCTGGTGGGCGAGCTTTGAGTCGCGTCTGCAGATTTTGCGGCGTTTTGCCGTCGATCGCAGCGTGCTGTTGCAGGAATTGGGCGATGTGTTTGGGCTGGCGGCGGCGGAAGGCTGGTCCGACGCCGACACCCGCAAGGCGCTGCAAGTCATCGAACGGCGCCAGCGCAATCGGGCGGCGGCGGCGCAAAGCGAGTACGGATCGCTTGAGGGGGCGATGGCGGCGGCCGAGCACGGTCTCGACCGCAGGCTGATCAATGAAATCGCGCATTTGTCCGGCGTCAAACCGACCACCGCCGCGCAGATCTTCGCCGATGCCGGCGGCGAAGCGATTGGCGTTTTTTGCAAAGCGGTCGGGCTGAAGCGGCCGTCCTTGATCGCGCTTTGGCGGGCCCTGCGCCGGCCAGCCGGCAATCCCGATCTGATTGACAACGCGCTTGGCCGCACAGCTTACGTGTTTGACACCTTGGCGACGGCGAAGGCGCAAACTGTCCTGCGCTACTGGAACTGGTCTTTCACCGCCGACGCCGCCGGGGTTGAGCTCGCCTCCTACGAAGACCCCGAAAACGAGCTGCGCTTGGCTCGCCGCAACGCATCGTTGCTGTTTCACCGCAACGGTTGATTGGACGCCTGCTCGAACTGGCGAATCCCGTGCTCCGGCGTTAAGCGTCATCACTCGCGCCGCGCGGGCTAGAGGAAGGCGCAACGATGCTGGAAGCGATCGTGTTGTTTTTGTGGGCGTTTGCCGTTTGGTTGTTGCTGCAACAGCAATTCACGGTCTTGGGCCTGGCGTCTGCTCTGGCGGCTTCGGTTGCGTGCGTGGTCATTGACTGCGCGCTTGCCGCGCTTGGGACGGGGAACGTTTACGCGCATGCCGCGGCTTGCGGCCGCGCAGGCGATGCAGACGGCGCGGCGTCGTCGCTGACGCGCTGCAAATCGTGCGGGCCGCAATCGCCGCCGATGTCAGATTGCGGCCTGCCTTGGTGCGGGTTCGCACGCGGACCTCCGAGGCGCTTGGGCTGGCGACGCTCGCCAACTGATCGGCGCCTCGCCTGGCGCGGTGGTCATCTCCAGCGATGAGGAAGGGCTGCTCGTCCACGTCAACCAAGAAGGCGACGAACGCTTCGCCAAGGTTAGAACCTGGGACGCGGCGTTCGACAGTAAGGAGGGGCGCGCATGATCGCGCTCGGCGCGGCGATCGCTGCGATGTCGGTCTTGCTGTTGTGCCTCGTGCGGCTTTGCTTTGGGCCCACCCTCTATGATCGCGTCATCGCCGCCAACGCCGGCGGCCATTGCGTCGCGTTGGGTCTTGCGGCGTTGGCGGTCATGCGGGCTGACGCGCGCGCGCTCGACATCGGCATCGCGCTGATGTTTGCAATCGTGGCCCTCAACTTGGCGATGTTCAAATTCTCGTACGCCAAGACCTTCCAATCGGCGATCGCGCGCGCGGAGGATGCTCTGTGACCATTGGCGTTCTGCTTGACTGGTTCCGCTCGAGCCTTGGCGGCTTGTGCATTGGCGCCGGAGCGCTGCTGATGCTGGGTTCTGTCCTCGGCATGTTGCGGTTTCCCGATGTCTTCACCCGCCTTCACGCCGCTGGCGGGGCGATGTCGGTCGGCGTGTGTCTGGCGCTGTTTGGCCTGGTCCTGCTTTCCAGCACGCTCTTGATCGCCGCAAAGCTCGCTCTTCCTGATTGTGTTGGTGGCGGCGCTGAGCCCGATTGTGTCTCACACTGTCGGCAGCGCCGCGAACGCTTCCGGCATCACGCCAATTGTCGGCGCCTACGCCGCGCCGCGGCCTGGCGCGCGGGGGAAGTGAGGTGATCGCGGGCGGCGAAAGCGACGTTCTGATTGTGGGCGCGATCACCGTCGTCGCCAGCGGCGTCTTGGTGGTGCTGTCGATGACGGCGCTTGCCGCGCGCGCGCTCTTTGTCGCCTGCGTACGCCGGGGCGCTGATGAGCGCCGTCGCCGGCCTCACGCTCATGGGCGAGGGCGCTTCCTTGCCGGCCATCGCTCTTGTCGTTCTTGGCGTTTGCTTGTTTCCGACTTGGCTCCTGGGCGGCATGGTTTTGAGCGCCAACGCCGCCAAGGATAGCCGCCGGCGCGGACCATGGCTGATCTCGCTGGCCGCGCTCGCAACCGCGGCGGTGATCTTGGCGGCGAGCCCTGAACTCATCACGACAGCCAACATCGCTGTTCCCGAAACCGCCGGTCTTCCCGCTCTCTTGGCGGCGCTCATGTTCGTGGCCGGCGTCTGCGTGATCGGCCTCATCGGCTACGGCGAACGCGGCGCCTTTCCGGGGTTTCTGAGCGGCGTGAGCGGGGCGCGCCATGACGCGCCGGGAAAACGTCATCCTGGTCGTGGCTTCGCGTTGGCTGACGCCGCTTGCCGCCTTGTTTGCGCTCGTCCAGCTCGCCAACTGGCCGCCAGGCGTCGGCGTGGGCTTTGTCGCGGGCCTGGCGATGGCGATGCCGGTGGCGTTCAACGCGCTTCTTTTCGGCGTGCAGCTCGATCCTGGCGGCGATCCCTGGGGCGATCATGCGTGTGGCGCTGGCCTTGGGGCTCATCGTCGCTTTCGTTGCGGCGGGACTGCCTGGCGCCAGCTGGAGCGCGCAGCTTGTCGAAGCGGGCGCGTTTGCGGCGACGGCGTCGGCGTCGACGCTCGTCTTGTTAGCGCTGATGGGCCGCGCCGGCGCGCTTCGGGAAACGACCTGGTGATGGCGGCGTTTTTGCAGATCGCCAGCCTGGCTGGGGCGCTTCTGCTGCTGTGCATCGGCGCCGCCGGGGGCTTGAGCGCCAGCAATGTGAGCAAGCGCCTGGCTGCGCTCAATATCGCCATGATCGGCGCCGTGCTCGGCGCGGGGGCGCTGCATGTCGGCGCGGGAGCGCTCTTGGCGGGGATCGCCGTGGCGGCCGCTTATGCTGCGGTCGGGTTTGCGCTGCTGGTGCGTCTGCAAGAAACCTATCAAATCGTGGAGGCCGATGAACTCGACGCAAGCGATCTGGCGGATGAACCGCTGGAGCCGCGCGCGTGATCGAAACCTATTTGGATTTGGCGCGCCTGCACGCGCCGCTGCTCGTGGTCGCTCTGCCGTTCATCGGGGCCGCACTCAGTGTCGCCTTGGCGCAGCCGCGCCTGCGCTTGGCTCATCGCCTCGCTCACCGCCCTGGCGACGGCGGCGCTGGCGATCGAGCTCAGCGTCAGCGCTTTAAGCCCGAGCGGCGTCGTCCCGGTGCGCGAAGGGCTTGCGATCGCCGCAGACGCGCTGAGCGCGCTTTCAGTGTTGGTGATAGCCAGCGCCACGGCCATGGTCGCCCTGTGCGCGCAGGCCTTTTTCAGCGGCGCTGAACGCGCCTCAGCCGCTTTTTCGCCCGGCTTGGTGTTGGCGGCGGGAGGGGCCTGGTCGGGCGCTGTCCTGGCGCGCGATTTCACCACGCTGTTCGTCTTCGTGGAGGTGGCCTGGCTGGCGAGCGTCGGCTTGGTGGCGTTGTCGTCCCACAAAAGCCGGGGGGCTCTCAATGGCGCGCTTCGGATGGCGACCCTGGGCGGGCTCGCGGCGGCATTCTTTTTGTTGGGCGTTGGCTTGGCCGAACGAGGTCTCGGCAATTCCTTGATCGCCGACATCGCCGGCCAACGCATCGTCGCTCCAAACCTCGCCGGTGTCGGCATCGCGCTCATTATGCTGGCGTTGGTCTTCAAGGCGGGTGTTGCGCCCTTCAATCATTGGGCCGCCGCGAGCTACGCCAAGGCGAGCGGATTTGCGACGCTTGCAATCGCGGCCATCGGCGCTCCCGGCGCGCTGCTTGCGCTCGCCCATGTCTCGGCCTCCGCGCTCGCGGCCCCCGCCATAGGAGGCGGGCTCGGCTTGGCGTTATCGGTCGTGGGCGTGGCCAGCGCGATCATCGGCTCGCTGCAGGCCATCGGCGCGGCCAACATCTGGCGCTTGGCCGCTTACAGCGCGGCGGCGCAATCGGGCTGCGTTATCCTGGCGATCGCGCTGGGATCGCCCGCGGGTCTTGAGGCGGCGTTTATTCAAGCGCTCGCGCTCGCCGCGTCGCTGACCGCCCTTGTCGGCGCCGCATCGCTCAGCGGCGTCGATGACACGCATGAGTTCGCTCGATGGCTTGGGCCGGCGCGCGCCGGGCGCCAGCATCGTCATGACAGCCGGGGCGCTCAGCCTGATGGGCGCGCCGCTCACTCTGTCATTTCTGGGACGCTGGCGGCTGGTGGAGGCGGCGCTTGGGATCGGTTGGTGGTGGGTTGCGGCCGCGGCGATCGTGCTTTCGCTTGCAGGCAGCTATTATGGCGGCAGGCTGATCGAGCGCATCTACTTCCGGCACGCCACCCAATCGCTGTCGGGCGCCAAAGAGGATCTGCGCTGGAAGTTCGCGCTGGTCCCGGCCTTGGCGGCGGCGTTCCTCACCATCGCCTCGGCGATCGAGCCGTCCTTATTGCTGCGTGCGGCGAGCGCCGCCTCGCAAGTGATCCTGGAGCGCGCGCCGTGACCGGCCTCGCTCTGCTGGCGCTGCTGTTGGCGCTGCCCGTCGCCGGCGGCGCGCTGGTGTTGATTTGCGCGCGCCCGCCCGGCCTGCGCGATGTCGTGCATATCGGCTTTGCGCTGGCGGTGGCGGTGGCGGCGGCCATGCTGCTCTCGGCGGCGGCGCATCATCAGGCCGCGCGATTGGTGCTCGCCCATCCCTTGCCGGGGGTTGAGCTTGCGTTTTCTGTAGAGCCGCTGGGCGCGCTCTTTGCGGCGATCGTCGCGGGCCTTGGGGTGCTGCACGCAATTCACACTGTCGGCTTCGTGCGCGCCACAGCCATGCAAACGCCTGCGCGCATCATGGCGTTCATTGCGCTGACCGCAGGCGCAATGATCGCGGTCGCGCTTTCGGCCAATTTGTTCACGCTTGTTCGTCAGCTATCAGGCGCTCATCCTGGCGGGCGCGCCGCTGATCCAGGACCGGACGCCCGAGGAAGAAGGACGCGCCGCGCGCGTCTATTTGACGACCCAGCTCGGCGCCTCGATCGGTCTGTTTCTGCCGGCGGTCGTGTGGACGTATTCGCTGGCGGGCGCGGCCGAGTTTCAGGCCGGAGGCGTGCTTGCCGGATTGGTCGATCCGATTTCGCCGGCCGTGGCCAGCGTGCTCTTGGCTCTGTTCGTGCTCGGCGCTTCGATGTCGATCGTGCCTCCGCTCAGCGCCTGGATCAATGCGTCAAGCGGCTCGCGCTGGCCGGCGCTCATTTCCATACAATCGCTCGCGCTTGGCGCCGGCTGGCGTCATCTCGATCGTCAAGATTGCCGCCTATGTGTTCGGATCGGCGCTGGTGCAAGCCAGTTTCGCCTCCCACGCGCTGCTGGTGCTGTGCGGCGGAGGCGCTGCGCTTGCGGCGTTGATCGCGATCTCGAAGCAGGATTTGAACGAGCGCTTGGCGTACGTCTGCGCGGCGCAAAATCTCTCAGCCCTGGTCGGCGCCTTGTTGGCGCTGCCGGCTGGATTGTTCGCCGCGACCCTGCAAGTGGCGGCCGTCTGCTGCGCCGGCTCGACGATGATCATGGCGAGCGGGGCCGTCTTCGCCGTCACCGGCCGCACCAAGGCCCCTGACTATGTGGGTCTGGGCAGGGTGATGCCTTGGACGCTCGGGGGATTTGCCGTCGGCTGCGCCGGCATGATTGGCATGCCGCCTTTTGCAGGCGCGTGGGCGAAGCTCTGGCTGATCACCGCCTCCGCCGGCGCCGGCCTGATTTGGGCTGCGGGCCTTTTGGGCGCCGCGGCGATTTTGACCTTCGCGGCTTTGGGCCCGCTCGCGGCCAATGCGCTTGCCGGCAAAGCCCCAGCTGACGCGTTCAAGCGTCCGGACGGCGCCTCGATCTTTCTTGGCCGCGCCGATTGTCATCTGCGCCGCCGCCACACTGAGCTTGCTTGCGCTGGCCGATGGGCTGGCGACGTTTCTTTCTCCAGTATGGACGCCGCACGCATGAGCGGGGCGCCGCGAAGACCGAGGGTCCGCGCCGGACTCGGGCTCACCTTGCTCTTCAGCATGGCGTCGCTCTTGATCGGGACCGGCCTCGATTTCGCGACCGCGTCGGGACAAAGGTTCTGGATTGATGAGCAACCGGGGGCGCTTGCGCTTCTAGGCGCGGGCGACGGCGCTCGCAGTGGTGCTCGTGGCGCATGTCGTGCGTCTGCTCGTGGGCCGGCGCGTCGTCGCCAAAGAGGGTGAGCGCGATGCTGACGCTTAACCCCGGCTTTGTTCTGATCGCCGCGGCGATGGCGCTCTTGGCTGCGCCGAGGAGCTTGCGCGTGCCGATCATGGCGGGCGCGGCGGTGATCGCCATCGTGCTGATGCTTGGCCGTGAATTCGGCGCCGCCGAAACCATGGCGCAGATGGGTTTGCCGGTCGTGCTGCTCAATCTCGATCCGCTGAACCGCATTTTCGGCATCGCCATGCTGATCGCGAGCGTTCTTATCGCCCTCTATTCGGGGTCTCGCCGCAATCGATTCGAGGACGGCGCTTTTCTGCTTGCTCGCGGGCAGCGCCGTCTCGGCCTTGTTCGTGGGCGACCTCGTGAGCTTTGTGGCGGCAGCCGAGCTTGCGGGCCTGGCGATGGCGGGCGTCGTGTTCGCGTCGAGCGCGGAGGGGGCGGGCGCGTCGGGGGTGCGGCTCCTGGTTTGGTTTGGCTTGGAAGGCTTGCTCTTCGTCGTTGGCGCGGCGCTGCATTTGTCTGCGGGAGCGGACAGTTCGGTCTTCACGAGGCTTGACGCCAGCAGAATTGGCGACGCCTTTATTCTCGCGGCGCTGCTGATCCGCTCGGGAGCGCCTCTGGCGCATGTTTGGTTCAAGGATGCCGTGCGACACGCTTCGCCGGTGGGAGCGCCCGCCTTGACGGCGTTCTCGACCACGCTTGGCGTTTACGCTCTCGCGCGCCTCTTTCCGGCTGAGCCCATTCTCATCGCCATCGGCGCGGCGATGATGGCTGATCGGCATGTTCTTTGCGGTAGCCGAAGACGATCTCCGCGCGGCGGCGGCCGCAGGCATGAGCGTCGTCGTCGGCCTGTGCATCGCGCTCATTGGCGTGGGCTCGCCTTTGGCCTTGGCGGCGGCGGCGGCGCACGCCTTCGCCGCGACGTTCGTCTTTGTCGCGCTGCAAATGGTCTTGGGCGCGATCATCGAAAAGCAGGGAGCGGCGCGCGCGTCGGGCCTGAGCGGTCTGTCGCGGGCGATGCCGGTGACGACAGCGCTGCTGGTGTTTTGCGGATTGGCGACGGCCTCGCGCCCGGCACCGCCATGTTCGCGACGCTCGCGGTGACGCTCGACGCCGCGGCGCGTTGGGAAACCAATTGGCTTTGGCTGGCGGCGGTCGCGATCCCGCCGGCGTTCTTGGCGAGTTTCGCGTTGCGTCCGGCATTCGCCGCGGCGGTGCGCACGGCGCGCCCATCCGGGGAAGCGCCGTTTTCGATGCTGCTCGGCAGCGGCCGTGGCCTGTTTCTTCTGCGTCTCGATCGGGATCGCGCCGGGCTGGCTCTACGCATTCCTGCCCTCGGAGATGACTTATCAGCCGCTTTCGCTCTCGCATCTCGCCTTGCAAATGGAGGTCCTCGGCGCGGCTGGCCTCGCCTACGCCGTCGCCTGGGCGATCGGCCTCGCCCCGCGCGAAACGGCCCATCGCCTTTGGGATGTCGACGCCTTCTATCGCGGCCCGCTTTCCAGTCTCGCCCGCTGGATCGGCATCATCATGCTGCGCCTCTACGGGGCCGCCCAGAACGGCTTCGCGACGATGCTGAGGGCGGTAAGCGGGGCGGCGTCAGTGCTCGTGCGCCGTTTCGACAGGCCTTACGCGAGGAGCGGGTTTGCTTATGCGCACGCTCGCTCTAATCGCGGTTATCGTGCTTGTCGTGCTCATTGTTTCGGGAAATATGACAATACAGGGCAGGTCAAAACGCCATCTCTATTTGGTCGTAGCAGAAAAAGAGATTTAATTCCTCATCAATATTGATCTGGCATTGACTTGCCTTGGTCACACTGCCATCTGTGCCGCTATTGACTGTTGGTTCCTTTGGCGGCGGACCAAATAATGGAAAACAAAGACGAGCTCGTCGACATGGCCGCGACTATTGTGTCGGCATACGTCTCCGCCAACGAGATCCCTCCCCAAGACCTGCCGCGGCTCATCCAGACGGTTTATTCAGCGCTCAAGGAAGTGACGGGCGCCGCGCCAGTAGTCGCAGGAGCCAGGGCCAAGAGCCCGCGGTGGCGATCAAGAAATCGGTCACCGCCGATTACATTATCTGCTTGGAAGACGGGCAAGAAATTCAAGTCATTGAAGCGCCATCTACGGACCCGCTACGGCATGAGCCCGCGACGAATACCGCAGAAAGTGGGCGCTCCCTCACGATTATCCGATGGTTGCGCCCAACTACGCCAAGGAGCGCTCGAACCTGGCCAAACGCATGGGGCTGGGCCAAGGCCGCAAGGCGGCCGAGTAAAGAAGGCCCGCAAGGCCGGCTGAGTAAAGAAGCCCGCAAGGCCGCCGAGTAAAGAAGCCCGCAAGGCCGCCCAATCAGAAGACGGCATGGCCGAGAAGCGGCGAAGCCCCTCGCAAATAACAACTGCATAGAAAAACCAGATCGGCCCCGCCCGGGCTTGAGGCGCCGCGCGCGCGAGCGCGTCGAAGCGGCGCCGGCTTGCGGCCGATCTAGCGCCCTCGAAATCGCCGCTCAGGCGCAGGCGCTTTTCCGGCGCCGTGGAAAAGCGCCAAGCGGCCAAAGCCTCATGCGGGCGGCCTTCGCGGCTTGCTGAATCCGCGACATCATCGAAAAGAGGCCGTTGGAGCGCTGCGTTGTCAGCGCGTCCTTGAGACCCAGCCGATCAAACACGGCGCGCGGATCGACGGAGAGAATTTCCGCCGGTGTGCGGCCTGAGAAAATCCGCAGCAACAGCGCGATCTCGCCGCGCACCAGATGGGCGTCGGAATTGCCGCGAAAAAACAGTTTTCCCGGCGCATCCGGGCGGGTTTCGGAAACGAGCCAAACCTGGCTGGCGCAGCCCCGCACGCGCGTCGCCTCGTTGCGTTCCCCATCGCGCAGCGGGGCCAGCTCGCGGCCAAGCTCGATCACATGCGAAATGCGCTCCTCCCAATCTGGGAGGAGCGCAAATTCGTCCGCGATCTCGTTGATCGTCTGAGCGATGCTCGCCATGCGCTAGAGATGAGCCTGCAAACGGCGAGCTGCAAGCTTCTCGACGCGGGCTATCGGCGTGCGCGCGGGGAGCTTTCCGTGCTCGAGGTCGCCGGCGCCGCGGTGGGCAGAGGCGTCATCGCTGAGGTGTCCGGCTGGCCCACCGCGCTCATGCAAATGCCGACATCGCGCAGGCCGTGCTGACCGAGGCAGAAGGCGTTCTCATAGCGGAAATGCGCCGCCGACATGCACTGATAGAGCTGCAGTTGCGCCATTTCGAAGCAATCGCGCGAGCGCGGGTCGTTCAAGAGTTGGCTGACCGCGGATTGATTGGCGCTGGTGGCGTCGAGCGCCTGCAGGGCGGCCACCGCCGCCATGCGGTCAAGCGCCATGCCGCGCGGTGACGTTCACCCGCCATGCCGTCGGCGCAGAAGAAACGGCGACCACTTCCGTGTGGCGCGCCGCCATGCACGGCGTCCCAGAACTGGCGGCCCCCCAATGCGCTTGGGTCAGCGCCTGGCGTGATGCTGAGCGTCGCTGCGGTTAAATGCGGCGCGACGCCGTCGGGAAGCGCGGGTGCTGCGGCGCCAGGCGACTGCGAGCGCGCGCACGCGTTGAAGACGGGCGGCTTGACCCGGAGCGACCGCGCTCGCCCAGCGTTGGCGCTGCAGCGAGTAGGCCATCTCCTGATAGCGGTCGGCGACGCTGATCACGCGCGCGGCGTCCGCTTGGACGGTGTCGAGCATCATCCGCGTCGCTTCTTGACCGCCGCGCAGGCCGCGGGCGTAAGAGGGATCGACCGACACCGCCCAGATCACGGCGTCGCGCCCGTAGAAGGCCGCGGCGTCGCGCACGCCTTGCACGAACGCCGGCGACTGCGCTGCGACTTGCGAGCCGTAGGCGACCCAGCCGCGCGTCATGTCGTCCTTGTTGTGACGGCCGACGCGGTCGAGCGCGGTCTCAAGCGCATCGTTGCTGCTGATCTGCGCGGCGCGCAAATCGGTCACGTCGGTCTGGTAACGCGCGTAGCCGGCGATCGCGGTCTGCAAGTCGACGCTTTGCGCGGACGCGGCAGCGGGCCGCGGAATTGGTTTGTGCATTCGCCGCCATCCCAAGAAGGGCGACGGCTGCAGTCGTTGTCCAGACCGCAAGGCTGCGCATCGGATCTGCTCCTGTCCTAGATTGGCGAGTTCGCTTCCCGCCGCGATTCGAAGTGGGCAGCATGTCCCCCATCGCGTTAAGAAGTCTTTTACTCGCGGGCGGCATTCCAGTGTCAACACAAGACGCAGTAACGGGCGGCGCAAAAGCAGCGCCAGAAGCAGTTCGCGCCGGCGTTGGCGCGCGTGGATTTGGCTTTCGATCTCGGTCGTTTTGGCGCTGATTGCCGTGGTGAATGGCCTGCAACCAAACTTAGGCGGCGGCGCTTTTCGCGATCGCAGCGTCGCCCGCGCTTGCGATGTTTCTTGTTGTTACCGGCGCTTAATACTGATTGGGGCGCGGCTGTCGTGCTTGGCGTCTGGCTGGCCTCGGTGACCGTGCTTGTCGCCGCGACCGGCGGCGCAGCGTCGATGCTGACGGCGGGGTTTGCTGGTTGTGCTGGCCCAAAGCGTGGCCGTGCGGCGCGCCTGGGTTGGGGAAGCCGGCGCGGTGGTGGTGCTGGCTTACGCCGGAGCGGGCTGCCATTTCGGCCTATCGCGGCGCGCTTACAGGCGATCTCGGCGCCTGGCCGCAGATGATGGTAGTCGCTTATCTGGCGTTTTCCGCGGGGCTGGTTGCAAGCGCCTCGCCGCCATTGTCGGGCGCGCGCATAGTGTCGGCCGCGCGCATAGAGCGGCGCGTGGCCGAACTCGCTCATGAACTGCGCACGCCGTTGACGCACATTCTTGGTTTTTCCGAAATGATCGAGCGGCAAGTATTTGGGCCGGTGCAGGAGAAGTATGTCGAGTACGCGGGCTTGATCCGCACCAGCGGCGCTCACCTGCTCGAACTTTCCAACGACATGCTCGATCTCTCGCGGATCGACGCTGGGCGCTATTCCTTGACCCTCGAACGCTTCGATGCGCGCGATGTGGTCGACGAAATTGTTCGCGCATCCGAGGTCAGCGCCAAGACGAAGGCGATCGCGCTGTCGACTTCGCTGCCCGAAACGACGTTGTTGGTTTGCGCCGATCGTCGCGCGCTCATGCGCATTTTGCTCAATACCATCGGCAACGCGCTCAAATTTACCCCGGAAGGCGGGCGCGTGGAGGTTCGCGCGTTCGACGATCAAGGCGTCCTCGTCATCGAGACGATCGATAACGGGCCGGCATATCGGCGGCGGAAAAGATGCGTCTGGGTCAAGCCTATGAGCGCGGCGAAAGCGGACTGGGCGTTGAGGGCGCGGGGCTGGGGCTATCGCTGGTGCGCGCGCTTGCGGCCTTGCACGGCGGGCGCTTGAGCTTCGACGACGCGCCGGGCGGTGGAGCAATCGTGCGGGTGACCTTGCCTTCTATGGCTATTGAATAGCCAAAAACGCCGCGCGCCACGGCGACGTCGCCGACATCGACGAGCAGAACTTGCGGCGACCCGGAAATGAATTTCGACGCTCTCGCGCGGATCGAGCCTGAGCAGATTGCGAAAAGCGCTGTCGGCGAAAACGAACGCCATTTGCTGCGCCGCCCGTGGCGCGCGTTCGGCGCGCGCCGAATCGATATGAATTGGGTCGCGGTCGCCGGGGCTGGGGTGCCGGCGCCGAGCCATAGGCGATGCGCTGCGGCAGGGCGATATCGACCGGGTTCGTGCCGCATGGCGTCGCGCATGACCAGGCTCGCCGAAGCAAACCGAGCCGGCGCGGCGATGGTGAGCGTGAGCTGTTCGCGGCCGCCTTGAGGCGCACGCCAAAGCTCGCGGCGAGCGGGGCGTTGATCGCTTGGCTCAGACGCCAGCCTTCGGGCTGGCGCGCGGCGGGCATACCAGGCGCGCGTCCAGCCTGGGAACGTCTGGGCATTGGCGTTGATCCAGGCTCGCCGACGCGGTCCGCGCGCTCGCGGCGCCGAGAGCGTGCGCGGATCCTGGCAACTGCGGGCGCGCGCGGCGGCGACGACGGTTTGCTCTGAGGTTTTGCACTTGCGCGATCGACCAGCCCCCGCGCAGCAGCGCGCCGCGCGCTTGCGCGGCTGTCGCCTGCAAGGCGGCGTGGATGTTGGCGGCGAAGAGGCGGCATTGGCCGTCCAGTTCGAGCATGCCGCGCCGCTCCACGTAGGAGGCGCGCGCATCCGGGGGCTGGCGCTGGCCGGCGCAGCGAGCGCCATGGCGGCGATTACAAGGAAAAAACGCATCGGAGCGCGAAGCGTTAAGATATGTTAGTTGCATCTTCTAAACGGATCGATGCGTGATCGAACTGAAGACAGAATCCGGGTGAGCGCCTTGATCCGCCGCGCGGCGGTGGCCGGGGCGTTCGCGGCTGGTGGCGCGCAGGGGCGTCCTCGATGGCTGAGCCGTGCCGGCGAAAGTGGTGATGATGGACGGCCGGGCCCGGCTCGACGGCGCCGCGCGCGCCGGCGAGGGCGACTGCATCGGCCTCGACCTCTCGGCCGGCCCCCGGTATT